>NZ_LQXO02000064.1 GCF_001639065.2 Vibrio barjaei | reverse complement strand
ATAGGTTTATATTGTTAAAGAGCTTGTTTCGAGCTTTGCTCAAAACGGACGGTCATTTTAGCGAGATAAGTTGTCGTGTCAACCACTTTTTTCAACTTATTTTGCTAAGCTTCTTAGAAGCTTGAGACCTTCTGACTGGATGCGAACTTTCGTCTGCGTTCCCTTGTCAGCGAGGGGGCATTATAGAGATCGAAATCTTCTTGGCAATACCCAAAATGCATTTTTTTCTGTTTTTTTGTTTGGATGATTATATTTTGCTCTTTAGCCCTATAAATAGCCTTAAATTAGCGCCAAACTAACTAGCAAATATCGAATTAGGGAACACTATGACTTCAATACGTAGCTACAAAGGCATCTCTCCTCAACTTGATGATTCGGTCTATATAGATAGGACCAGCGTGATTGTTGGAGATGTACGTTTAGGAAAAGACGCCAGTATCTGGCCTTTGGTTTCTGCTAGGGGCGATGTGAATCACATCGTTATTGGCGAGCGTACCAATATCCAAGATAACAGTGTTCTGCATGTTACTCACAAGAACAGCGATAACCCTGAAGGTTATCCGCTACTTATAGGAAATGATGTAACCGTTGGACATAAAGTAATGCTTCATGGTTGTATCATTGAAGATCGCGTTTTAGTGGGAATGGGGACTATTGTTCTCGATGGTGCAGTTGTTGAGTCTGAGGTAATGATTGGTGCCGGAAGTTTGGTACCGCCGAATAAGAGACTTGAAAGTGGTTATCTATATGTAGGAAGCCCGGTAAAACAAGCACGCCATCTCACGGATAAGGAACGTGCTTTTTTGCAGAAGTCAGCTGATAACTATGTTCAGAACAAGAACGACTATATGCACAAGGTGCATTCCATTCGTTAACGAATGACTATCTTACCTTGCTCATCAAAGCTCTCATCTTCTATGAGAGCTTCTGCTATTTCTTCTATATCAAAACGAACAGAGTCAAACATTGATATAGCCTCTTGTTTAGAGACCTCTTTCTGATAGGCGAGTTGAGCTAGCTTTTCTAAACTCACCAAACAAACAATAAGCATACCCGATTGGTGCGCATGAAATTCAACCATTCCAGTTGCTTCATCCCACGTCGCTTGATCGGAGAATAGAATAGATTGATTCATCACTTAAGCCTCGAGGTTCTTTCTTAGCTCTCTAAGAATTTGTTTCGTCCCTGGTCTTAGTCCACGCCATAACAAAAAGCTTTCTGCAGCCTGTCCCACCAGCATACCTAATCCATCATAAACACATCGAGCACCGGACGTTTTGGCCCAGTGATTAAATGTTGTTAGTCCCTGGCCATAAGCCATATCATAACTGACTGTATTGGCACCGAAGATCGCATCACTAATATCAGGTACTTGCTTATATAAACTAGCAGATGTCGAATTGATTACCACATCATAGGCACTGCCAACACTGTTTATCTCAGTCGCTTGTATGGTGCCAAAAGGCGAAAACAATTCGGCCAGTTGTTGAGCTTTTTCAAAAGTACGATTAGTAATAGTTATGGAACTTGGTTGTTGATCGAGCAACGGCTTAAGTACGCCTCGAGCTGCACCGCCTGCTCCTATAACCAAAATTGAAGCACCCGCTAATTGCACTTGATGCTGCAATAAGTCTTGAACCAACCCTTCTCCATCAGTGTTATCACCAATGATTTCACCATCATCCAGTTTCTTGAGTGTGTTGACCGCTCCGGCTAGTTCAGCGCGCTCGGTTAATCGACTGGCGAACTGGAAAGCATCTTCTTTAAATGGCGCGGTGATATTGCAGCCTCGGCCACCATCAGCAAAAAACTGACTAGCTGCTTGAGTGAACTGGCCCTGTTCAGGCTGCAAACGTCCATATTCAATATTTTGAGAAGTTTGACGTGCGAAGAGTGTATGGATGTAAGGAGACTTGCTTTGTGAAATGGGGTTTCCAAAAACGACGTACTGATCGGGCTTGCTCATATCCTTGCCTGTTGCGTGCCAAAGTGAATAGTTCGACACTATCACTTCGGCACTCATTCGCCAAGCTATGCCTGTCGCTTTACCAGTCTCGCGGTTGGAGGAAGTGCGCGTAAAGCTCATTTTCTGGTGAGCCTTCTTCTGGCTGATAACTATATTCCCACCGAGCTAGCGGTGGCATCGACATTAAAATAGACTCCGTACGGCCACCACTTTGCAAGCCAAACAACGTGCCTCGGTCGTAGACCAAGTTAAATTCTACATAGCGGCCACGTCGATAGAGTTGGAACTGACGCTCTCTCTCTCCAAACTCTGTATGCTTGCGTTTCTGTACTATCGGTAAATACGCATCGGTATAACTAGAACCAACGGCTTTCATATAAGCAAAGCTTCGCTCGAACCCCCATTGATTGAGGTCGTCAAAAAACAAACCACCTACACCACGAGTTTCGTTACGATGAGGAAGGAAGAAGTACTCGTCACACCATTTCTTATGTTCGCTATAGACCTGCTCTCCAAATGGCGCACAAATATCCTTGGCAATTTGGTGCCAGTGCTGACAATCTTCTTCAAATGGATAAAACGGCGTAAGATCAAAACCACCACCAAACCACCAGATAGGCGCTTCACCCTCTTTTTCAGCAATAAAGAAACGCACATTGGCATGGGATGTTGGAATGTAAGGGTTTTTAGGATGAATAACTAAAGACACGCCCATTGCCTCAAATTTTCGACCAGCTAGTTCAGGTCGGTGAGCTGTCGCGGAAGCTGGCATTTTGTCTCCATAGACATGAGAAAAGTTAACACCACCTTGCTCGAAGACCACACCATCTTTTAATACTCGACTGCGACCACCACCACCTTGCTCGCGCTGCCATTCATCCTGCTGAAATGTTGCACCACCATCTTCATGTTCAAGCTTTTGGCAAATATCATCCTGGAGCTGTAATAAAAAAGCTTTGACCTGATGTTTATCCACTTGTTGCATCTAATATCCTCAGCCTTGTCTCAATACTTTTAACGTTCTTGCATCTCGAATTTCACTCGGTTTATTACGACCGCCAGTTTCACCATCAAGAATTTCCGCCAATCGATCACCTAATTGCAATTTGACTTCTTCGGTTGTCATGCAAGAAGGCATTCCTGACAAGTTGGCACTGGTCGAGGTAATCGGCTTACCATAAGAAAGGCAAAGATGCTGTACTAACTCGTGATCGGTAACTCGAACCGCAATCGTATCGAATGCCCCACTAAGCCATGATGAGACTCTGTCACTCGCTGGCATAATCCAGGTATAAGGTCCTGGCCAAGTATTTTGTACACTTTCGAGCTGCGTCGCGGTCAATTTACTCTCGTCAACATAAGGTCGAAGCTGTTCATAGTTGGCAGCGATTAGGATCAGTCCTTTCTCTACCGGACGTTGTTTTACTGCCAGTAGTTTTTCAATGGCACTGATATCATCAGGATCACAACCGACACCAAATACTCCTTCAGTCGGATAAGCAATCACTTCACCAGATTTAAGTGCGGCAACTGTACTTTGAAAATTATCCACCGAGCCTTCCTTTTATTAAAACCTAAACAATTAATTTACATTTCAACGGCACTATGCGGAAAAGCGACATGAGAATCCAGAAAAAAACACAAAAATCACTCACGCAAACGTTCTCCTTAGAAAAAAATCCTCGTATAATGCGCGCAAATTAGTCCATTTGCACAAGCCTTGAAGGAGCTTCGGATGAAAGTCGGCATTATTATGGGTTCAAAATCAGATTGGCCAACCATGAAACTAGCAGCAGAGATGCTTGATCAGTTTGGAGTAGATTATGAAACCAAGGTTGTCTCTGCACACCGTACACCTCAACTACTAGCAGACTATGCAACGACCGCAAAAGAACGTGGCATCAAAGTTATCATTGCTGGAGCAGGCGGTGCGGCGCACCTTCCAGGCATGGCGGCAGCGTTCACTAGTGTTCCTGTCCTCGGAGTTCCTGTACAGAGCCGAGCACTAAAAGGCATGGATTCTTTGCTGTCTATTGTGCAAATGCCAAAAGGCATTGCAGTTGGCACACTCGCTATTGGTGAAGCCGGTGCAGCAAATGCGGGAATCTTAGCGGCACAAATCATTGGTGTTCATGATGACGCCGTGATGGAAAAAGTCGAAGCCTTCCGTAGCCAACAGACCGAAACCGTTCTTGCTAACCCAGATCCGTCTGAGGACTAATAATGAAACACGTATTGGTACTTGGAGCAGGTCAGTTAGCGCGAATGATGTCGCTGGCTGGCGCGCCTCTCAACATCAAGATATCTGCCTTTGATGTGCGCAGCGAAAACATTGTGCACCCCCTAACTCTGGAAGTGCTTGGGCAAGGTCTACAGCAAGCCATATCGCAAGCTGACGTTATTACCGCTGAATTTGAACATATTCCCCTCGATGTCCTAGCTACCTGTGAAGCAAGTGGGAAGTTTTTGCCATCGACAGAAGCGATTAAAGCCGGTGGTGATAGACGTATTGAAAAAGCACTGCTTGATAACGCTGGAGTTAAGAACGCAACCTATGCGGTTATTACTGAACGTAGCGATCTTGATACAGCTGTCGCCACCGTAGGTTTGCCTATGGTACTTAAGAGTGCGTTAGGCGGCTATGATGGCAAAGGACAATGGCGACTCAAAACATTAGAAAATATAGAGCAAATCTGGACTGAAATGGCTCAGTGCATTGCGGATTCAGATAATCAAGCCATCGTGGCTGAAGAATTTGTGCCGTTCCAACGTGAAGTATCACTTGTGGGTGCTCGCAACCAACACGGTGATATTGCGATTTATCCACTGGCAGAAAATGTACACACTGACGGAGTACTTACTCTGTCTACTGCTATCGATGAGCCTGAGCTACAAGCACAAGCTGCGCAAATGTTTACCGCTGTCGCCGAGTCTCTCGAATATGTCGGTGTATTGGCACTGGAGTTTTTCGATGTAAACGGCCAACTTCTCGTCAATGAAATTGCGCCGCGCGTGCACAACTCAGGACACTGGACTCAGCAAGGTGCCGATACGTGTCAGTTCGAAAACCACCTACGTGCAGTTTGCGACATGCCTCTTGGTTCCACGGAAGCCGTTAGAGCCACCTCTATGGTTAATATCCTTGGTGAAGACTCCGTTCCTGATGCTGTTTATGCTCTAGCTGGATGTCATGTTCATTGGTATGGCAAAGAAAAACGTGCTGGACGCAAAATGGGGCATATTAATGTGTCGGCAGCAAGTCAACACGAGTTAAAAGCAACACTCGTTCAGCTTGCAGACTTACTGGATGAGTCAGCCTACCCTGCTCTAAAACCCGCAGCACTTGCGCTGTAAGCATTAGCTAGCCTAAATACAAAAAAACGGCTCCAATTAGGAGCCGTTTTTTATTCCTGTACTTTCTGGCACCGTCTCGATGCACATTCCAACACCGTTCCTGCTGCGCGTTTTTTCTCAACCAGCAACGTGTAGCCACAATACTGACACACTCCGGGAACCGGAACATGATTCACGGCAAACTTGCACTTTGGATAACTGTCGCACGCAAAAAACACTTTTCCAAAACGTGATTTACGCTCTTTTAGCGCCCCTTTGCTGCACTCTGGACAGCTAACGGAGTCTTTTGCTTCTTGCTCTGGCTCATCTTGTTTATTTGGCGACTGAATGAAATGGCAGTCTGGGTAATTGCTACACCCAATAAACATACCAAAGCGTCCTTGACGTAACAGCAATTCTGAACCGCAATCGGGACAAGCGACACCAAGCTCTTTGATAATATGCCCATCATTTTGATGCAGAGGTTTAATATAATCACAGCTTGGATATTGGTCGCAGCCTAGAAACGGACCATGTTTGCCATTCTTAAGTAGCAACTTGCCTGAATGACACTGTGGACAGGGCTCATGATCCAACGCATGTTCATGAGCCGAGAAAAGTTGGTTATCGATTTTACCACTCATGGGTGTCTCTTAACTTATCGCCAAATTTGGTTTAGCTTAGTGGACTACACCCCTCTCTGCGGTGTAGATCAGTTCTTCCATGAGAGTGTACGCGTTTTCGTTGCCAGGAACATTGAACAAAACCATCAAAATGATCCATTTTAGGTCGTCCAACTCAAAATCATTGGTTTCCAGCCCCATAACACGATCAATAACCATTTCACGAGTTTCAGCTGTCAACACACCAATCTGCTCCAAGAACAACAGCAAGCCACGGCTTTTCACATCCATACGTGACATTTCTTGCGCCGTATAAATACGTGTCGATGTCGCAGCGCTGGTTGCAATGGCCGATTGATTATCCGCATTTTGCAGTTCGGCTAAATCCTCTAGCCACTCTAACGCTTTATAAATATCTTTTTGCTTAAAGCCTGCTCGCAGCAGTTCATCCTCAAGTTCGTCTTGGTCTACCTGCAGATCTGCATCACTATGCACGTAGGTTTCGAACAGGTACATCAGTATGTCCATCATCATAGCTAGCCTCTCCCCTTAAGAATATAACCACCGTTAACTGCAACAACATGCCCTAATAACTCAAGCTCTAGTAGCTGTTGCATGACCTCTTGCACAGGAATATGGGTCTTTTGCGCTAAAATATCAACTGGTGTTGCCTCTATTCCTACGTTAGCCAACAGATCGGGAAATGGCAATTCTTCTTTATCAATAACTTGGTCAAAAAGTGTCGGTTGTACTTTTTTAGACCAGTTGGTGAGAGATTCTATTTCACTAAGAAGATCATTAGGAGACTGCACCAAACAAGCCCCCGATTTGATCAGCGAGTGACAACCACTATGAAAAGGATGGCGAATTGAGCCAGGAATAGCAAAAACATCTCGTCCTTGCTCAGCCGCGTATTTGGCAGTAATCAACGAGCCGCTTTTCTCTGTCGCTTCCACCACTAATACAGCTAAAGACAACCCACTTACGATTCGGTTACGACGGGGGAAGTGCTCAGCCCTAGGTTTTACCGAAGGTAAATGTTCACTGACTAACGCACCATGCTCTGCAATGCGAGAGGCCAATGACTTATGACGTGCCGGATAGATTTGCGATAAACCAGAACCCAATACGGCAATAGTAGGACCTTGTGCATCCAGCGCTCCTTGATGAGCGTGACCGTCAATGCCCAAAGCTAAGCCACTCGTCACGCAGTAATCATGCTTTGCAAATGTACTGGCATAGCTGCGAGCAATCTCTAGCCCTTCCAAAGTAGCATTGCGACTTCCCACCATGGCAATTTGAGGTGCCGCAAGTAAGGATAACTGCCCCTCAACAAATAAAACCGGCGGCGCTCCCTTGGTTTCACTCAATAGCGGCGGATACGCCTTATCGCCACTGGCCACAATGTAGCGACGCTCTACCGACGCCCAAGCGAGAGCCTGTTCAGCAAGCGCTATCGATTGATGATGGATAAACGCCACTTGATGCGACTTCAAACCAATAGAAGCCAGTTCCTGTGGTGAATAGCTAACAATGTTGAGCGGACTATCTATCGCTCGTAACTTTTCGAACGTGACAGCACCGATGCCGGGGCAGAGAGAAAGCCGCAGCCAAGCTAGAGTGCGAGCGTCACTCACGATGCGCCCTATCGCTGCTTGGTGGCACAATAATGGTTTGCTTGGTGATTGGCTCTGGAGACTCGGTAACCAGTGCGACACTAAAACGTTGATAACTGTGAATCACCATCAATCGCCCTATGTCTATTAATGGAAACTGAGACATAGCTACATGAGACTCGTCACGACCACTTAAACCATGCTGACCATCGGAATAAACAAATGTTTCACTGGGCCTTTTTAGTATGTAGCTACTGCCTTCAACAACAGAAGCGTCTTGCCCTGCATTCAACACTACCGTATGTCCTTGAACCGCAAAATGCAGAGAATTGAGCATTCCTACGATACGAAGATCTTCTACATTAGGTCCTGCTTTTGGCTCAATAAGCGTTGATGATTCATCCCGAGCTAGCTCGGAGATAGGAATAGCAATGTCTCCTCGCTTGAGCTCATGATTAAAATCCGTCAACTGCAAAACAGCAATATCATTTACCTGTTTCATCAAACGGGCTGTCGCCAGTCGTTTAATTTCTCTCATAGTAAAGTGCTCATCATCATTGCGATAAGGCTTCCCTACTCGGTAAATGACCCAGTTTTGCTCACGGCCTTGATAATCAATGTAAACCTCATCTTGATTGGAAATGTAATCCAAGCCACGACTAGAGCCTACTATCTTAGGATACGTAGCTAACTCACTCGCTAGCATCAATCTCTCTTGTTCTCTATAACGAGCAATAGCACGAGGATTTAACGAGCTCGACGGCTGTTTTAGCGTAACGTCCGTCACCGGAGAAAGGCGCCTTAGCGTTTTCTTAATCAATTGCGGTTGCCCTGCTACCCAGACTAATAACAGCGTATCTCCCGGATAAATTTTATCGGGATTGGCTATATGATAATTATGCCGCCAAAGCTCTGGCCAGCGCCAAGGAGAGGATAAGTATCGTCCTGAAACTGCCCATAAAGTATCTCCAGACTTAACAACATAATGTCGAGGCGCATCTGGTTTGAGGAAGTCGCTTACGCTAGCGTGAGATTGAAACGCCCATAAGGTGACAGAAAAAAGAGATGAAAGAGTCAATAACAGACATATTCCCTGCTTCATACACCGCAATCCTTCGCTTTGTTTCAAGGGATGCTGTCATTTAGGTGCGAAAATGTCTAGAATTGAACCAACGAAGTCCATGCCTATTCGGCACAGTTCAACATTTTGAGTGTATATGTCTGTATTACAAGTATTAACTTTCCCGGATGATCGCCTAAGAACGGTAGCTAAGCCCGTTGAAGCCGTAACGCCGGAAATCCAAAAAGTCGTCGATGACATGATTGAAACCATGTACGACGAAGAAGGAATTGGCCTTGCAGCAACGCAAGTTGACTTTCATCAGCGAATTGTTGTGATTGATATTTCAGATACTCGCGACCAACCGATGGTGCTTATCAACCCAGAAATTACCGAAAAGCGCGGTGAAGATGGTATTGAAGAAGGCTGCCTTTCGGTCCCAGGTGCTCGCGCACTTGTACCACGCGCCGCTGAAGTGAGTGTCAAAGCGCTGAACCGCGATGGGGAAGAGTTTACGTTTGAGGCAGATGACCTACTGGCAATCTGTGTACAGCATGAGCTTGACCACTTAGAGGGTAAACTGTTTGTTGATTACCTTTCTCCTCTAAAGCGTAAACGCATCAAAGACAAACTCGAGAAAATTAAGCGCTTCAACGCTAAACAATAATATTAAGTGAGGTTTCCGTGAGCCAATCATTACGTATTGTGTTTGCCGGTACTCCAGACTTCGCCGCCCGTCACTTGGCGGCGTTATTGTCTTCGGAGCACGAGGTTATCGCTGTTTACACCCAGCCTGACAGACCAGCAGGCCGAGGCAAAAAGCTAACGGCAAGTCCGGTCAAAAACATTGCCCTTGAGCATGATATTCCAGTTTATCAACCCGTCAATTTCAAGTCTGACGAAGCTAAGCAAGAGCTCAAAGACCTCAATGCCGATATCATGGTGGTTGTCGCTTATGGTCTGTTGCTGCCACAAGCAGTTCTTGATACTCCAAAACTAGGTTGTATCAATGTTCATGGCTCAATCCTGCCTCGCTGGCGTGGTGCTGCACCTATTCAACGCTCTATTTGGGCTGGGGATGCACAAACCGGTGTGACGATTATGCAGATGGATATTGGCCTAGATACCGGTGATATGCTGAAAATTGCCACACTACCTATTGAAGCCACAGATACCAGTGCGACCATGTACGATAAGCTGGCAGAGCTTGGCCCACAGGCCTTAGTCGAATGTCTTGCTGATATAGCCTCAGGCAATGCTGCGCCAGAAAAGCAAAATGACGATGAAGCGAACTACGCCAGCAAGCTAAGCAAAGATGAAGCGAAGATCGATTGGAGTCAGCCAGCAGAGTTCATTGAACGCTGTGTTCGTGCTTTCAACCCATGGCCTATGAGCTTCTTCTCTGTAGAAGAAAACAACATCAAAGTTTGGCAATCTCGGGTAGAGGACAATGCGACAGAATCAGTGGCTGGGACTATTCTTAAGGCTGATAAAACAGGAATTTACGTCGCGACCGGTCAAGGCACCTTGGTGTTAGAACATATTCAAATACCGGGCAAAAAAGCCATGCAAGTGAGTGATGTATTAAATTCTAAAGCCAGCTGGTTTGAAGTGGGTAGCATTCTGAGCTAAGAATGCAGATGCTCATTGATAGTTAGGGCCAGCACGTTGAGTGCGGCCTTATTTTATTTTTAATGTCGATAAAAATTTAGGTAACCAACATGAATGTTCGCGCTGCTGCGGCCAATATCCTTTTCCAAGTGGTTGATAAAGGTCAATCTCTATCGAGCGCCCTTCCATTAGGCCAGCAACAAGTAAAACCTAGAGATCAAGCCTTATTGCAAGAGATTTGCTTTGGTGCGCTGCGCATATTACCTCGTTTGGAATCCGTTGCATCCGAGCTAATGGATAAGCCATTGAAAGGCAAACAACGTGTATTTCATCACCTGATTTTGGTCGGCATCTATCAAATTGGCCACATGCGAATTCCTGCTCATGCAGCGGTGGGAGAGACCGTAGAAGCAACCAAAACGCTGAAGGGCCCGAGATTACGTGGCCTTATCAATGCAGTACTACGCAACTACCAACGCAACCAAGAGCAGCTAGATGAGATTTCCGTCAGCCACAATGCTGGAAAATACGGCCACCCTAGTTGGTTACTGAAGCTACTGCAAGAAAGCTACCCACAACAATGGGAAGCGATTGTAGAGGCCAATAACACCAAAGCACCTATGTGGCTGCGCGTGAACCACCAGCACCTCAATCGTGACGATTATCAAGCACTACTCAAAAATGAAGGCATAGATTCCACCGCTCACTCTGAAGCCTTGGATGCTCTAAAATTGGCCGCCCCTTGCGATGTCAACAACCTTCCCGGTTTCGATAAAGGTTGGGTATCGGTACAAGATGCCGCCGCGCAACTTTCTATCAACTACCTAGAACCTAAAGATGGTGAGTTGATTTTGGATTGTTGTGCCGCGCCTGGAGGCAAGACTGCACATATCCTGGAGCGTACTAAAGACAGCCAAGTGGTAGCTATTGATTGTGATGAAACCAGATTGAAGCGTGTTCATGACAATCTTAAGCGCCTACAGCTACAGGCTAAGGTGGTATGTGGTGATGCGAGAACACCAAGTGAATGGTGGCAAGGTGAACAATTTGACCGCATTCTATTAGATGCGCCGTGTTCTGCAACCGGGGTGATTCGTAGACACCCTGATATCAAATGGTTGCGCCGCTCCGATGACATTGAAGCACTCGCAGAGCTACAGCGTGAGATCTTCGACGCTATGTGGCAGCAATTAAAATCAGGTGGAACACTGGTGTACGCCACTTGTTCAATCACACCACAAGAAAACAAAGAGCAGGTAAAAGCATTCCTTGCTCGCACAGACAACGCACAGCTTATTGATTCAGACATCGATAACCCAGGACGTCAGATTCTTCCTGGAGAAGAAGATATGGATGGTTTCTATTACGCTGTGCTAAAAAAGGCGTAGAATGCTAACTTATTGATAGCTATGCTAGTGACTCGTTAAGTCGAATTTATCAAAAGAGCGCAATGTTATGAAAATCATCATTCTTGGAGCAGGTCAAGTTGGTGGCACACTCGCAGAGAACCTTGTGGGTGAAAACAACGATATCACCATCGTCGATCGCAACGGTGACCGTCTAAGGGAGCTGCAAGATAAATACGATTTGCGAGTCGTCAATGGCTACGCTAGCCATCCTGATGTATTGCGTGAAGCTGGCGCGCAAGATGCTGACATGCTAGTGGCGGTGACCAATATGGACGAAACCAACATGGCTGCGTGCCAAGTTGCGTTCTCTTTATTCAATACGCCAAACCGTGTCGCTCGAATTCGTTCTCGTGAATACCTGATTGAAAAAGAAAGTCTGTTCAACTCAGGAGCAATCCCCGTTGACCACCTGATAGCTCCAGAAGAGTTGGTGACCAGCTATATCGAACGATTGATCCAATACCCTGGGGCATTGCAAGTCGTCAGCTTCGCGGATGAACGCGTAAGCTTAGTCGCAGTCAAAGCCTATTATGGTGGTCCACTCGTAGGCAATGCACTGTCGACTCTGCGTGAGCATATGCCTCACATTGATACCCGAGTAGCGGCTATTTTCCGTCAAGGGCGTCCGATTCGCCCACAAGGCACGACTATTATCGAAGCGGACGACGAAGTCTTCTTCGTAGCAGCAAGTAATCACATTCGCTCAGTAATGAGTGAATTGCAACGACTCGAAAAACCATACCGCCGCATCATGATTGTTGGTGGTGGTAACATCGGTGCTAGTCTTGCTAAGCGTCTAGAGCAAACTTACAGCGTGAAGCTTATCGAGCGCAGTTATAAGCGCGCCGAAAAGCTTTCTGAAGAGCTAGAGAATACCATCGTTTTTTGTGGAGATGCCGCGGATCAAGAGCTGTTAACTGAAGAAAACATCGACCAAGTAGACGTATTTATTGCACTCACCAATGAAGATGAAACCAACATCATGTCAGCGATGCTGGCGAAGAAAATGGGCGCAAAAAAGGTCATGGTACTGATTCAGCGTGGGGCTTATGTTGATCTTGTGCAGGGTGGCACCATAGACGTGGCGATTTCACCTCAGCAAGCGACTATTTCCGCTCTACTTACCCACGTTCGTCGTGCCGATATAGTAAACGTATCATCACTGCGCCGCGGAGCCGCAGAGGCGATCGAAGCAGTTGCTCATGGTGACGAAACCACATCTAAAGTGGTTGGCAAAGCCATTGGTGACATAAAACTACCACCAGGTACCACAATTGGCGCTATTGTACGTGGCGAAGAAGTACTTATTGCCCATGATCGCACCGTGATTGAGCAAGATGATCACGTAGTGATGTTCCTCGTGGACAAAAAATACGTGCCTGACGTTGAGGCATTGTTCCAACCAAGTGCATTCTTCCTGTAAGGCACTCCAATGGTTAACGCCCGTCCTGTTTCCTTTGTTATAGGGTTAGTGCTCTCTAAGCTAGCCCTATTTATGTACGTCCCAACATTGGTTGCTTTCTTTACTGGTACCGATGGTTTCCTTGATTTTGGCTTAGCGGTTGTCATTACCCATTTTGCCGCCTTTGTTTGCCTCTCACTTGGACGCACAAAAAACTTCAAACTCAGTGTGCGTGATATGTTCCTAATCACTAGCTTGGTTTGGACTATTGCCAGTGCCTTTGCCGCGCTCCCTTTTGTTTTTATCAACCATATCAGCTTCACCGATGCTTACTTCGAGACCATGTCTGGCATTACGACAACAGGATCAACGGTACTTAGCGGATTAGACAACATGGCTCCCAGTATTTTACTGTGGCGTTCTATTTTGCAATGGTTAGGCGGTATCGGATTTATTGTTATGGCGGTTGCCGTTCTGCCAATGCTTAACGTAGGTGGTATGCGTCTATTCCAAACAGAATCTTCAGATTGGTCAGATAAAAGCAGCCCGAGAGCCAAAACGGTCGCCAAAAACATTGTACTGGTTTATCTAGTATTAACTGGGCTTTGTCTACTGGGCTATATAGTGACAGGAATGGATCTGTTCGATGCAATTAATCACTCGTTCACTACACTTTCAACGGGCGGCTATTCCACTTCCGATGGCTCTATGAACCATTTCTCGGAAGGCGCACACTGGGTCGGTACCATCTTTATGTTCTTAGGCGGGCTACCTTTCCTACTGTTTGTTGCTGCGTTAACAAAACGCGATCCGAGAATATTGCTTAGGGATGCTCAGGTTCGAGGCTTTGGGTATCTGTTTTTAGTATCGAGCACCGTTGTGGCGTTGTGGCTATTTTGGGAAGATGGTTATGCGCTAAATGATGCATTCCGAGTCTCCATGTTCAACATCGTATCTGTTGTAACAACAACAGGCTTTGGACTGGAAGACTTTACGGCTTGGGGACCGCTACCTTCGGTTATTTTTGCGTTTATGATGATGGTAGGAGCATGTTCAGGTTCAACCTCGGGCGGCATCAAAATATTCCGTTTTCAGATAGCTGTTACCTTGCTTAATAAGCAAATGATGAAGCTCATTCATCCGTCAGGCGTCTTTGTCCAACGCTACAATAACCGTCCCGTCAATGATGATATCGTGCGCTCAGTTGTCGCATTTGTGTTGATGTTCTTTGTGACTATTATCGTTATTGCCGCAGGATTGAGTGCAATGGGGCTGGATCCAGTCACCAGTATCTCCGGCTCGATCACCGCAGTCGCGAACGTAGGACCAGGGATGGGCGATATTATTGGCCCAACAGGTAACTTTGCGCCACTTCCCGATGCCGCTAAGTGGCTGCTTAGCTTTGGTATGTTAATGGGCCGTTTGGAAATCCTGACCCTGTTAGTACTTTTCTTCCCTGCGTTTTGGCGCCGCTAAACCGGCGCTACATACCAGTACACTGCAAAAAAGTGACAAGCTGCTCCTGCAAGCACAAAAAGATGCCAAATAGCATGGTTATAGGGTATCCGCTTATTGGCATAGAACACGACACCCAAGGTGTAAATCGCGCCGCCCAATGCCAATAGTATTAAGCCCGAGGGCTCTAAATGCTTAGCCAATTGATAGATGACTATCACCGATAACCACCCCATGACAAGATAGGTAATCAATGAAGCACGTTTAAAGCGATAAACGAAGAACAACTTCATAATGATACCAATGACAGCCAGCGCCCAAATAACAACCATTAAGCCAATTGCTAGTGGTGTTCTCAGACTCACCAGCATAAACGGTGTATAGCTACCCGCTATCAACAAAAAAATAGCGCAATGGTCGAAAGTTTTCAGCCAGCGTTTACTGTTAGGGTTAGCAATAGAGTGATACAAGGTTGATGCCAGAAATAGCGTGATCATGCTAGCGCCATAAAGGCTCATACTAGTAATCGTGAGAACGTCGGCGTGCGCACCAAGCGCTTTCTGCAGCAGTAGTATCAAGCCTACAATGGACAGCAGCACTCCAATACCATGAGAGATGCTGTTCGCCCACTCTTCACGAGCGCTGTAATTGGAAGTAATTGCTGAGGACATTAAGGCATACTCTAAAAGGACAGTGATTAAAGAGTATGCCACATTCAGCTAACATGCGTAAGCCGAAGTTAGGTTGTTTGCTCTAAGTAAGCCAGAACCTGCTGACCCGCTTCTTCACCAGACAGTGAACTTGGGATCTGCATTTCTCGTTTCAGTTGCCCTAAACCAATGAGACTTGAGAGCATGCCTTTTACTCCCTCTTTATTTCTATCGACTTCAAACCACAACTTGAGTTCATCTTCACTACGGTAAGCAATGATTTCAAGCTCACGCCAGCGACCATGGTAAGGCCCAGTGGTTGGAACAAACTCAAACTCTTGAACAAACGGCATAGTAAAGCCCTTTGCCGCTTCGCACTCAACCTGACGAATACGCAACCCTTGCTCTTCCAAAGCAGAGAATATGCCGTCCACTAATGGATCTGGCCTCACTGTCAGCATATCTTTGTCCGTCGGATCAGCTGCTAGCGCGATATCCAATCCCGTTTCCAACCACACTTTAGAGTCACCAATCGTCACCGGAGTATTCCAAGGTACGTCAAGCTCAACTTCAAAGTCTCGTGTTTCTCCTGGCTCAATGGTGAATGCGTAAGGCAGTTTCCATGTTTGCAACTCAAAAGTTTTCGATACTCTTTTTTTCGGTGCGCCCGGTTGATTGCTATTGTCGTGATTACTACGTGCTACCTCATCAATATAGCGACAACAGAGTCTCATATTGATGTTATCCACCGTCTGGGCAGTGTTACCACCATAAACGTGAATTGTGACTTTTACTGTCTCACCGGGGTAGAGGTATTCTTGGTGAAGAACAGAATCCACTCGCGCGGCGCCGATACCAAAACTTGCTAAGGTTTTCTTAAAAAAAGACATACGCACATCCATTTATATCCCAAGATAGTGCTACCGTTTTATCGCAAAATGATAGAGAAAACAAATATCCAACGCACAAATCCATTGTGGAAAAAATGACCAATAATTCACTGCAAACTATCGTATCCACACAAACTTGGTGGTATTCTATGCGTGATATGCATGCATATCATTATTCCTGATTACTTATTTGGAGTGGCATAAGTCAAAAAAGAGTAACATTGAGAGTTATTTCGATGTTCTCATAAGTAATCAGGCCATTAGATTGGCAATGGAATTGCCTGACTTGTTAGGTAAAACAATGCGCCCAACACCCGTCAGGTTTTCGTACTCAAATCGTGGTGCGTCGCGTCGTCGCAGTGGTTTCGTTTCTGCGCCTGTCGCAAAAAAAGTCGCTCCTTCAATGACGCTCGTTGAACAAAGTGTTCGTATGGCACCAGCTCCAACCAGAGTTGTTAAAGCGGCATAATAAAAAGCGCAGTTATCCTGCGCTTTTTTTTGTGTCCAATTCCTTCATTTATTGGTATTAGCCCCGATTTTTGGTACTTTTACTCAAAAATACTTATAAAAATTGTGGAGAAAGTTATGAAGTGTCACCGCGTCAACGAACTCATTGAGTTAATACATCCAGAATGGCAGAAAGAACCTGACCTTAACTTACTGGAATTTATTATAAAACTGTCCAATGAAGCTGGATACGAAGGTAAGCTTGAAGATCTCACTGATGATGTTCTGATCTACCACCTAAAAATGCGCAATAGCCAGAAAGACGAGATGATTCCTGGATTGGCGAAAGACCAAGAGGATGACTTCAAAACCGCACTATTAAAGGCTCGCGGCATCATCAAATAACCAAACGTTATAAAAACGACCCTCTAAGGGTCGTTTTTTATATGAGCCGACGCTAATTTTGTTGTTAAAGGTTGATAGCCTTAAAGAAATGAAATTGTTATCAAGGTTATAATCGCTGGGTTTTAATACTGCGTACTGATTAGTAAGTGACTTACCAGTCGCAGCAATGTCGGAATAGATAGAGTGCGTCAAAACGCACCGTCAGCCCAAGAAGGACAGCCTCAGCATGAGTCAGGATAAAATTGACGTAAAGGATGTAACACCCAAAACGTTCAACCCCAAAACCCACAAAGGCAACGGAGATCGATTTAACCCAAGTAATCGCATCTACGTTCGTGAAAGTAAAGGAACCTTTCAAAAGCTTAGACGCTACGGCGGCTGGTTTTTACTCCTATTGTTCGCACTGGTACCTTGGATACCTTACGGCGAGAGACAAGCGGTATTGCTTGATATTGGTAATCAGCAATTTAACTTTTTTGGCACCACACTTTATCCGCAAGATCTCACCCTACTCGCGTTACTATTTATGGTGGCGGCATTTGGCCTGTTTTTCATCACCACATTTTTAGGTCGAGTTTGGTGTGGCTACTTATGCCCACAGACCGTCTGGACCTTTATGTACATTTGGTTTGAAGAAAAGCTAGAAGGTAGCGCCAACAAAAGACGCAAGCAAGACAGCGGTAAACTCAGTCCAAACCTCATTATGCGTAAAGGTCTCAAACATGTCGCTTGGTTAGCTATTGCGTTAGCGACTGGCTTTACCTTTACCGGCTATTTTGTGCCAATTGGCGCGCTCGTTAGTGATTTTTTCACCTTTAATGCCAGCTTCTGGCCCGTATTCTGGGTACTGTTTTTTGCCGGTTGTACATACGCGAACGCAGGCTGGATGCGCTCCATCATGTGCATCCATATGTGCCCTTACGCTCGCTTCCAGTCTGCCATGTTTGATAAGGACACCTTTATTGTTGGCTACAACAGCCAACGAGGTGAAACTCGTGGTCCTCGCTCTCGTAAAGCGGACCCGAAAAAGCTGGGCTTGGGTGACTGTATTGACTGTGACCTTTGTGTACAAGTGTGCCCAACGGGCATTGATATCCGAGATGGTTTGCAGTACGAATGCATCAACTGCGGCGCCTGTATTGACGCGTGTGACAAGACCATGGACAGAATGGGCTATGAGAAAGGTCTAATAAGCTACACCACGGAGCACCGTCTCTCAGGTAAACACACCAAAGTCATGCGACCAAAGCTACTAGGTTATGGCTCGGTATTACTGGTGATGATTGCCCTGTTCTTTGTGCAGATTTCGGCCGTCGACCCAGCGGGGCTGAGTGTGCTTAGGGATCGCAACCAACTGTTCCGAGTTAACAGTGATGGTCTGGTTGAAAATACCTACACCCTGAAGGTCATCAATAAAACACAACAAGAGCAACAATATACGCTTAGTGTTTCTGGACTAGAGAACGCAACGTGGTATGGCAGACAAACCATTTCCGTTGAACCAGGTGAAGTCTTTAACCTGCCGATCAGTTTAGGTGCAGATCCAGAGCAACTCAGTTCACCTGTGTCGACAATTCAGTTTATACTGAGCGACAGTAATGACTTCTCGACAGAAGTAGAAAGTCGATTTATTAAGAAGCTCTAACCGACGTGTTAGCTACCTATTATAGGAAAAGGGCTCAGCAATGAGCCCTTTTATTTTATACATGACAGATAAAGCCTTTAACTTTGATGCCCTCACTCCCGATTTCATGTGGTATGCCTTAGAAAGCATCGGTGTTCGCGCAGAATCCGGCTTGCTTGCTCTTAACAGCTACGAAAACCGCGTCTATCAATTTACTGATGAAGATAGAAAGCGCTTTGTGGTCAAGTTTTATAGACCACAACGCTGGAGCCGTGATCAAATCCAAGAAGAGCACGACTTTTCCAATGAACTGGTGGAAAACGAAGTACCTATTGCCGCGCCTCTATCGATTAACGGAGAGACTATTCACGAGTATCAAGGTTATCTGTTCACTCTGTTTA
This sequence comes from Vibrio barjaei, assembly GCF_001639065.2. Classification (GTDB taxonomy): domain Bacteria; phylum Pseudomonadota; class Gammaproteobacteria; order Enterobacterales; family Vibrionaceae; genus Vibrio; species Vibrio barjaei. The sequence goes on along the minus strand of NZ_LQXO02000064.1, from coordinate 61,125 downwards.
ATAGTGAAGGTGGCCGCCAGTTCGAGGTTGATAACCTAGATCAACTAGAATGGGTGGGACGATTTATGGGCCGTATCCATCAGGTAGGAGCCCAAAGGAACTTTATCCATCGCCCGACAATTGGTCTGGAAGAGTACGTGTATCAGCCAAGAAAACTGCTGCAGTCGTCAACATTCATCCCTGCACATTTAGAAAATGCGTTTTTTAGCGATTTAGATTTACTGATCTCGCAAATTGAAGCGCATTGGCAACCTAGTGAAACCATTCGTCTACATGGCGACTGCCACCCGGGCAACATTCTTTGGCGTGACGGTCCGATGTTTGTGGATCTAGACGATGCACGAAATGGGCCTGCTATTCAGGATTTATGGATGTTGCTCAATGGCGATCGACAAGACAAAATGATGCAACTTGATGTTCTATTGGAGGGATATCAAGAATTTGGTGACCTCGCCAACGATCAATTGAAACTAATTGAGCCTTTACGCGGTCTACGTATGGTGCACTACATGGCTTGGTTAGCGAAACGCTGGCATGATCCTGCCTTTCCACAGGCCTTTCCTTGGTTCAATGATGCCAAATACTGGGAAGGACAAGTGTTAGGTTTTAAAGAACAGATAGCCGCGCTGAATGAAAAGCCACTTTCATTACAACCGCAGTGGTGACAAACTATCCCCATTCCTGATAAGGATTTGGTTTTACACATGGAGAAAATAATGAAAAAAATCATCGCATTATTTGCGACGCTTCTAGTCAGCCTGGGAGTCAGTGCAGCACAATTTCAAGAAGGTACTCATTACAAGGTTTTAGATTTAGAAAAATCGTCTAAGCCAGTAGTGACTGAATACTTCTCTTTCTACTGCCCTCACTGCAACAGTTTCGAGCCTATCATTGCGCAGCTTAAGAAAAAGATTCCAGCAGATGCTAAGTTCCAGAAGAACCACGTTTCTTTTATGGGTGGCAACATGGGCCTTTCAATGAGCAAAGCCTACGCGACTATGGTGGCGTTAAAGATTGAAGACAAGATGGTTCCTGTGATGTTTAACCGTATTCATAACATGAACAAACCGCCTCGCAATGACGAAGAACTGCGTCAAATCTTCTTAGATGAAGGTGTGGACGCGAAGAAATTTGATGCCGCATTTAACGGCTTTGCTGTTGACTCTATGGTGCGCCGTTTTGATAAGCAGTTTAAAGACAGCGGACTTTCTGGTGTCCCTGCTGTCATCGTCAATAACAAGTACCTAGTCGAAGCTGGTGGCATTCAGTCATTGGATGAGTACTTTGAGCTGGTAAACTTCCTATTGAAGAAATAAGCCGCTCTAAAATGTAAAAACCGAGCCCAAATGAGCTCGGTTTTTTTTATTTGGTGTGGATATCATCGAGTACTTGGTCCTTGTCCTTCCAAACGTCACCTAACCATTTTTGGAACTCTCGCTTGTAAGGCTTATCGTTAAAGTAATCACCCAAGATTTTGTTATCTACCGGCAGAATACGAACCTTTACGACTATTTTTTTCATATCGCCCATTAATGCCGCTTTAAACGGCTCATCCGTATTTTTCGGATACGCCAGAGTGACATCAATAATATTTTCAAACTGGTCACCCATCGCTGCCAATGTATAAGCAATGCCACCGGACTTAGGTTGTAATAAATAGTTGTAACCCGCGGCACTTTTCTTCTGCTTATCGGCAGTAAAGCGCGTTCCTTCTACATAATTAACCACTGTCGTCGGGGTATCTTTAAACTTTGCACATGAGCGACGCGTGGTGGCGAGATCTTGTCCACGCTTTTCTGGATGACGAAGCAAATACTCACGTGAATAACGCTTCATAAACGGCATATCTAGCGCCCAACAAGCCATGCCGACAAAAGGGACGTACAAAAGTTGTTGTTTCAGAAAAAACTTAGGCATCGGAATGCGATCTTTAAATATGCTACAGAGCACAACAATGTCAGTCCAACTCAGGTGGTTACTGATCATCAAATACCAACCATCTTTTCGCAGTGATTCTAGTCCTTCAATGTCCCATTCCACCTTGGGATTGACCAAATGAAGAATACCGTGATTCACCGTCGCCCATAACCACATAAATCGATTTGCTAAAGACGTACACAATCGCTGTAGAGGTTTGATCGGAAGTAGAAATTTGATCAATCCAAACCCAAGAATAGGAATCGAACAAAATGCTGTATTAATGATGACCAGAGAGGCACTAATAATAAAAAGTAGGTATCCAAGCATAACCAACTATCTATGATTCGTTTGTGACAATTTTATGGCGGTTAATTGTACAAGGCGTACTGCCTTGTGCAATGGTTTTATCATTGGTCTGATTTGTGTTGTAACTCAAAAAAAACGCGCTTATTCTGAACTAATAACATAGCATAAACATATAATTACAATCGTTACCAAAATAATCAGAACATGATAAGGATCAGTTATGAAACAGGCATGGAGTGTCTTGGCAGTGTCCCTTGGTCTTGTCTCACAGGTAGCAGTGGCTAAGCTGGGAGAAAGCAATGGTTTTAGCGGTGAAATTGCGTTAAACGCGGCTTACGCAAGCAAAACATCGAATCTTACTAATACCGACGATGAATTTCGCAACTACACTGGTAGTCAACAAGAAGACAGCGGCGCATTAGTACTTCCCCTTGGTAGTCTTCAATATACGTTTGGATCGCAATCAAACCATCAATTGTTTTTAGGTACATCACGAGCCGATATCGCCGTTGGTACGGTAGCACTTGAGGCAGGCTACAAATATCTATTTCGCGATAAAACCAAAGTGAGTGTTTCTTTCTTGCCAACCATTCTAGAGGGTGAAGTCTGGCAAGACCCCTACACGACAGATACTCGCAATACTACCAAAGAAAAAGGCAACGCTTATCGTCTGCAACTAGACAATATTGCCGGATCGTTATTCAGCTTGGACCTTGCCTACGGCAAACGTGAATTGGATGAGGAGCGCTCTGGTACAGGCGTGCCTGCCTTATCTCCACAGGAAGCACAGCTCCTGAGCCGTAACGCTGATATCCTCTATGGTAAATTCAAAATGATGTTACCTGTGAGTCAACAAGTGTTGCTCTATCCCGCTCTGATTTACACCCAGCAGGATGCGGATGGCAATGCGATGAAACACAATACTTATGGTGCAGAGTTATCCTCTTTCATGTCGTTTGGAAATCACAAACTGGCACTGACGTTAGGCTATTTAAAACGGGATTACGATGCGGTAAATCCAATCTATGACAAAACTCGTGGTGATGACGAATGGAAGGCTTTCCTAGCATATGAGTATCCGGGAATTTTCTATTCCGATAACGTATCGCTTGTTGCCTTTGCAGGTGCGACCAATAGTGATTCCAACATCGATTTCTACGATGAGAAAGACTGGATTACCGCAGTTGGCCTAAACTGGAAATTCTAATAGGTCATACACATATCCATTGCCTTCCGTTATACGTGGCTTAGCGAAGCATTTTGCTAAGCCATTTTTTATCGCTACAGTACCCGCCAAGTTTATAAGGAAATAACTTCTTTACCCACAACCTACTGATTTATGGATATGTCATGGCCATTCGATACTCCTTTCTTTCGCTTATCGCGCTTATAGCATTTACTGCGACCTACAGCTCTCTATCTGTCGCGTCACTAGCCCAGAGTAAAGGCTTTAGCGGTGAAATATCGGTCAGCAATACACAAGTAGGAGAAAAATCCAATTTAGTGGCCAGCATCGATCCCAAAATCAGCGCCTCTCAAGAAGCATACGATGAGTTCTGGATGCCATTAGGTATGCTCAATTACACTTTTGGTTCGCAAAGCAATAAACAATGGTTCATTGGTACTTCCCGTAACGATATTGCCGTCGGTACCTTTGTATTAGAAGGCGGTTATCGGCAACAACAAAACGATGGTTCTATTTGGAGTGTGTCTTATTTGCCGACCGTCCTTGGAGAACCGATTTGGAACAATCCATACGTCAGTGCCGAACAGCTGCAAGCAGCAGAAGCAACAGGCGATGCGTATCGTTTTCAGATGGAGAACATCGCAGGCTCACTGTTTACCCTAGATTTGGCATACGGAACCCGAGTAGTTGATGAAGAGCTTTCGGCAACAAACCTTAATCTTCACTCTGATTATGATAGGAATAGCCATCTCTACTATGCGAAAGGCTCTTACACGTTAGCGGTTAATAATCACTGGCTGTTGTTTCCATCAGTGATTTATGTGGTTGATGATGCTAAGGGTCAAGCCGTCAGAAACCAAGGGTCTGGCGCCGAGCTTACTGCTCTATTCACCTATCAGCGACACAGCGTTGCCACGACCATGAGCTATATGAATCATGAATATCGTGGCGAGAATGTCATTTTCGATCAGAATCATCGTATCGATGAAAAATACAGTGCGTTTTTGGCTTACGAATACCTCTCTTTATGGAACATTGATGCATTATCTTTGATATCCCTATCAGGATACAACGCGACAGATTCCTCCATCGCCTTTTATGAGTCCGCCGATTGGATAACCTCTGTAGGCATGAACTTCGCCTTCTAAACGGCTTGCGCAGTCAATTGTTTTAGCAACCTATCCATAGCGCGATACCCTAACGCTTCAGCTAAATGTGCTCTTTGAATAGCCTCCTCACCGCCAAGATCAGCAATAGTACGTGCTACTTTGATAATTCGATGATAGGCACGAACAGACAGCCCCAAACGGTGTAGAGCATTCTCAAGAAACTCAGCATCCGCTTTCTTTAAGCGACAACAATCCTCGATTTCACCGCTGTGAAGGAGTGCATTCACCTTGCCATTGCGACTCAACATCACATCACGCGCTCGATGAACACGCTGACGCACGACTTGAGTTGACTCTCCTCGCTCTCCCCCTTCAGACAATGTGCCTTTGGGCAATGACGGTATTTCAATCGACATATCAAATCGGTCGAGCAAAGGTCCCGATAATCGACTGAGGTAGCGTAGAATCAGCTGAGGGTTGGTGCGTGATTGATTACCTTCATAGTAACCAGTAGGGCTCGGGTTCAATGCCCCAACAAGTTGGAATCGAGCTGGAAAACGGGTTTTCCCTTGGGCTCGTGAGATAATAATTTCGCCGGATTCAAGCGGCTCTCGAAGTGAATCCAATACTTTTCTTTCAAATTCGGGCATTTCATCGAGGAATAGTAACCCATTATGTGCCAGAGAAATTTCTCCTGGTCTTGGTATCGAACCTCCACCAACTAATGCCGCCATAGAACTCGAATGATGAGGGGCACGAAAAGGCCGAGTTTTCCAATTGTCTTCATTAATTTCCTGTTGCGTCAACGACGCGACCGAGGCCGTTTCCATCGCTTCTTGTTCGCTCATTTCAGGTAATAAGTCACAAAGCCGTGAGGCCAACATGGTTTTTCCGGTTCCAGGAGGACCGAGAAAGAGTAAGTTATGATTTCCTGCAGCGGCAATCTCTAAAGCTCGCTTTCCTTGCTGTTGGCCGATGATATCTTGTAGATCGCGTGTTTTAGGCACCATTTTTATCTGCTTAGCGTCGGTATATAGGGATAAAGCTTGTTGGCCCATCAAATACGCACTAACATCGAGTAGACCTGATGCCGATTTATGGTGCTCTCGGCCAACCAAAGCCGCCTGATTACCATTGCCCTCTGGCACCACTAAACATCGACGGCTTTTGTTAGCGGCTAGTGCCGCAGGTAAAACACCCTTGACGACCCTAAGCTCTCCAGAAAGCGCTAGCTCACCAACAAACTCATGCGCGAGTAGCTTATCGTGAGGTAACTGATCAGACGCCGCCAAAATGCCTAATGCAATAGGAAGATCAAATCGCCCTCCCTCTTTGGGCAGATCCGCTGGAGCAAGATTCACCGTGATTCTTTTCGCCGGAAACTCAAACCGTGAATTGATAATGGCACTGCGTACTCGGTCTTTAGATTCCTTAACTGTCGTCTCTGGAAGTCCTACCAGTGTAAAGCCGGGCATACCGTTACTGATGTGGACTTCAACCGTAACCAAAGGTGCTTCAACACCAACGCTCGCTCGACTATAAATAATCGATAATCCCATGAAATCCCTTTTTCCTTCCAATTTCTCTCACTTAGATGGTTAAAAGTCAGAGTTTTATATATACCCCATGTTATACAGCCATATTTAATGCTGAGTAAATGTGAAAAAAGTATGATTTTTTGCTTGTCAGGTAACAGAAATTTGTGATACCACTAGTGACGCAAACATTTTCGTTAGAAACAACACAACGATTTAGAAACAAGATAATGACTTTTAACGCTCACTCTCACACTCTGATTAGCCTGATTATTGTGGTCCTGATTGGTACCGCACGGGGGCATGTGGGCGGAAAATAACCACGAGATTCAAAAAACCCCCGCACTGAGAAGTCCGGGGGTTTTTTTACAAACTCAAAATATAAATTTGATAGTGATCACTCATAGAAGCCCTCTCGGTGGATATGACAGGAAGAAATGGAGCACACAATGTGCAATCGAACGACAAACAGTCACGACAGCAAGCGTGACACCCAAGGAGGCTATAATGACAGGTGCTGAATTAGTTGTAGCCGCATTGAGACAGCAAGGCATTGAAACGGTATTTGGCTATCCTGGTGGAGCCATCATGCCAATCTACGATGCTCTGTATGATGGTGGTGTAGAACATATCCTCTGCCGACACGAACAAGGCGCTGCAATGGCTGCCATCGGTCTGGCAAGAGCCACCAAAGACGTTGCTGTTTGTATGGCCACCTCCGGCCCCGGTGCCACCAATCTCGTAACCGGCCTCGCCGATGCTTTTCTCGATTCGATCCCTCTCGTAGCTATCACTGGTCAAGTTGCCAGCTCCTATATCGGTACTGATGCATTCCAAGAAATGGATGTGATTGGTATGTCTCTCTCGTGTACCAAACATAGCTATCTGGTCACTGACATTGAAGAGCTAGCTCCAACTCTTGCCGAAGCATTTGAAGTTGCTAAAACAGGCAGACCTGGCCCTGTTATTGTCGATATTGCTAAAGATGTCCAACTTGCTAATGCTCCGGTTGATGTCCTTCCCCCGTTTACGCCACCAGCGATCCCTGTTGCTTTGTCAGAGCAAGTCCAGTTAGCACAGCAACTGCTTGATCAAAGCTCTCGCCCTGTTCTGTATGTAGGTGGTGGTGTGCAACTTGCCGATGCCACAGAGTCTGTACGTGAGTTTTTACGCCTCAACCCTATGCCAAGTGTCAGCACACTAAAAGGCTTAGGCACCATAGAGAGACACGACCCACACTACTTGGGAATGTTGGGCATGCACGGTACCAAGGCCGCAAACTTAGTCGTTCAAGAATGTGACCTTTTAATCGTGGTTGGTGCTCGTTTTGATGACCGCGTGACCGGAAAACTGGATACCTTTGCTCCTCATGCAAAAGTGATTCATATCGATATTGATGCTGCAGAATTTAACAAGCTAAGACAAGCTCATGCCGCATTACGTGGTGACATCAACATCATCTTGCCACAACTTGAACTGTCAAAAGATATTGCTCCTTGGGTACATCACAGCGAAAGCTTACGCAGTGGTTTTAAATGGCGCTATGACCATCCAGGAGATTTGATTTTTGCTCCACTGCTCCTTAAACAGCTATCAGACATGATGCCTGAGTCTTCGATTATCTCGACTGACGTTGGCCAACACCAAATGTGGGCAGCACAACATATCCAGCCTAGATTGCCTGAGAATTTCATTACTTCGGCTGGTCTCGGCACTATGGGCTTTGGTCTTCCAGCAGCAATGGGAGCAGCAGTTGGTCGCCCTGACGACCAATCGATCCTAATTACTGGTGACGGTTCATTCATGATGAATGTTCAAGAGCTAGGCACACTGAAGCGCCGTCAAATACCCGTTAAAATTGTGCTGTTAAATAACCAACGTCTTGGTATGGTTAGACAGTGGCAGTCACTGTTTTTTGATGGTCGACACAGCGAAACAATTTTGGATGATAACCCTGACTTTGTCATGCTCGCTAAGGCATTCGATATCCCAGGAAAAACCATCACTCGCAAAGAAGAAGTCGAGCCTGCACTCAAAGAAATGCTAGAGAGCAAGACCTCATACATGCTTCACGTGTTGATAGATGAAGAAGAAAACGTATGGCCTTTGGTTCCGCCAGGTGCCTCAAATAGTGACATGTTGGAGAATACCTAATGGACAGATACTTATTAGACATCAAAGCCGATGACAAGCCTGTCTTGCTAGAGCGCGTATTACGCGTTATTCGCCACCGTGGCTTTATCATTAAACAAGTGGCTGCAACACAAAACCATGAAAGTAAGATTGCCAGTGTTGAGATCATTGTTGATAGCGATCGCCCTATCACGACCTTGATCAATCAGATTGAGAAGCTTTGGGATATTCGCACCATCGAGGTGACAGAGCTTAAACACAACGAACTGACCAATCACAACCTACAAGAACAAAGTGCATAAGGAAGGAATGCTAAATGGCTAAAAGTACAGCAGATTTTATTTGGTTTAATGGTGAGATGGTTCCATGGGCAGAGGCGAACGTTCACGTCTTAACTCACGCAATGCATTATGGTACTTCTGTTTTTGAAGGGGTTCGTTGTTATAACACACCTAACGGTCCTGTGGTTTTCCGTCACCCTGAGCACGCCAAGCGCCTTAAAGATTCCGCTAAGATTTATCGCTTCCCAATTCCTTACACTGAGGAAGAAATCATGGAAGCAACCCGTGAGACACTGCGCCAAAATAAGCTTGAATCCGCTTATATTCGTCCATTAGGTTTTGTCGGTAACGTTGGTCTAGGTGTTTGCCCTCCAGAAGGAACGCAAATGGAGCTCATCATTGCCGCTTTCCCTTGGGGCTCTTACCTAGGTGAAGAAGCACTGGCAAACGGTGTAGACGCAATGATCTCAAGCTGGAACCGCGCCGCGCCAAATACCATTCCAACTGCAGCAAAAGCTGGTGGTAACTATCTTTCTTCATTGCTTGTTGGCGGTGAAGCACGTCGTCACGGTTATGACGAAGGTATTGCTCTCAGTGTCGATGGTTATCTATCAGAAGGCGCTGGTGAGAACATTTTTGTAGTGAAAGATGGCGTCATCACAACACCACCAGCAACCAGCGCGATCCTACCAGGCATCACTCGCGACTCGATCATGACTATTGCGAAAGATATGGGCTACGACGTTCGTGAAGCTAACATTGCTCGTGAAGCACTTTACCTCGCAGACGAAGTATTTATGACCGGTACCGCTGCTGAAATCGTTCCGGTACGCAGCATTGATAAAATCGATGTTGGTACAGGTAAACGCGGTCCAATTACCAAAGTTATGCAAGATGCGTATTTTGGCCTATTCAATGGCACCACTGAAGATAAGTGGGGCTGGCTAGATTACGTATACCCAGAACAGAAACCAGCATCAGCAAAATAAGGAAGAAGTACAATGCCTAAATACAGATCAGCCACCACAACTCATGGTCGCAACATGGCTGGTGCTCGTGCACTTTGGCGTGCAACTGGTGTCAAAGAAGAAGATTTCGGTAAGCCAATTATTGCTGTTGTAAACTCGTTTACCCAATTTGTACCGGGACACGTTCACCTTAAAGACCTTGGCCAACTCGTCGCCAGAGAAATTGAAGAAGCGGGCGGTATTGCCAAAGAATTCAATACCATTGCTGTTGATGATGGCATCGCTATGGGTCACGGCGGTATGTTGTACTCACTGCCTTCACGTGAGCTCATTGCCGACTCTGTAGAGTATATGGTCAACGCTCACTGTGCAGACGCCATGGTGTGTATCTCCAACTGCGATAAGATCACTCCGGGAATGTTGATGGCTTCAATGCGCCTGAACATTCCAGTGATCTTCGTTTCTGGCGGTCCAATGGAGGCTGGTAAAACTAAGCTTTCTGATCAGATCATCAAACTCGATCTGGTTGATGCCATGATCCAAGGTGCCGATCCTACGGTTTCTGACGAGCAAAGTGAGCAAGTTGAACGCTCAGCATGTCCAACTTGTGGTTCTTGCTCAGGCATGTTCACCGCCAACTCGATGAACTGTCTAACAGAAGCATTAGGTCTTTCGCAACCAGGTAATGGCTCACTACTTGCGACTCACGCAGACCGTGAAGTGCTGTTCAAAAATGCTGGTAAGCGTATCGTTGACCTAACTAAGCGCTACTACGAGCAAGATGACGCGACTGCCCTCCCACGCAACATCGCCACCAAAGATGCTTTTGAGAACGCGATGGCGCTTGATATCGCTATGGGGGGCTCAACCAATACGGTGCTTCACCTATTAGCAGCCGCCCAAGAAGGTGAAGTGGATTTCGATATGGAAGATATCGACCAAATGTCTCGCCGCGTCCCTAACCTGTGTAAAGTGGCACCTTCCACACCTAAGTATCACATGGAAGATGTACACCGTGCTGGTGGGGTTATCGGCATTCTGGGTGAACTTAATCGTGCAGGCTTGCTTAATAGCCAAACTAAGACTGTTCTTGGCCTTACGATGGAAGAACAACTCAATCAATACGACATTATGTTGACGGATTCCGAGGAAATTAAGTCGTTCTATCGCGCAGGTCCTGCTGGTATTCGCACCACTCAAGCGTTCTCTCAAGATTGTCGCTGGGATACCTTAGATGATGATCGTGAGAATGGCTGTATTCGCACAAAAGACAACGCCTATAGCCAAGATGGTGGTCTCGCAGTGCTGAAAGGTAATATTGCTCTAGATGGCTGTATTGTTAAAACAGCAGGTGTAGATGAAGGCAGCCTGGTATTCCAAGGCCCTGCTGTTGTTTTTGAAAGCCAAGAAGATGCGGTTGATGGCATTTTGGGTGGTAAAGTAAAAGCAGGCGATGTTGTGGTTATTCGCTACGAAGGACCAAAAGGCGGTCCGGGAATGCAAGAAATGTTGTACCCAACCACATACCTAAAATCGATGGGCCTTGGTAAAGAGTGTGCACTTCTCACTGATGGTCGATTCTCTGGCGGTACTTCTGGCCTATCTATCGGTCACGCCTCTCCGGAAGCGGCAAATGGCGGTACTATTGGCCTTGTCAAAGACGGTGACACTATTAGCATTGATATCCCATCACGCAGCATCACGTTGGATGTCGCTGAATCTGAGCTTGCTGCTCGACGCGCAGAGCAAGACAAGTTGGGTTGGAAACCGGCAGATCGCGAACGTACGGTCTCTTTAGCACTTAAAGCTTACGCTAACCTTGCAACCAGTGCAGACAAAGGTGCAGTGCGCGATAAGTCGAAACTCGAGGGCTAACAGCGATGAGTGCAGCAGATAATCATCCTGAGTCTGGCGCAGATTATCTGCGCCAGATACTCAGAGCACCAGTTTATGAAGTGGCGACCGTAACGCCACTTCAAGAAATGCCAAGATTGGCAGCACGCATCGGCAACCAAGTTCAAATCAAGCGTGAAGATCGCCAGCCTGTGCACTCGTTTAAATTGCGCGGTGCTTACAACATGGTGGCCAATCTAACTGATGAGCAAAAACGTGCAGGTGTAATTGCCGCCTCAGCGGGTAACCATGCTCAAGGCATGGCACTATCTGGCACGAAACTGGGCATCAATACCACCATTGTGATGCCTAAAACCACCCCAGATATCAAGGTTGAAGCGGTTCGTGGCTTTGGTGGTAACGTCGTTCTGCATGGCAGCAATTTTGATGAAGCCAAAGCCGAAGCACAGCGTCTGTCAGAAGAAAATGGCTACACCTTTGTGCCTCCTTTCGATCACCCATTGGTGATTGCGGGGCAAGGTACCATTGGTATGGAAATGCTGCAGCAAAATGGTCACCTCGATTATATTTTCGTCCCTGTTGGCGGTGGTGGTCTAGCTGCTGGCGTTGCGGTCTTGGTCAAACAACTGATGCCTGAGATAAAAGTCATTGCTGTTGAACCGGAAGACTCAGCCTGTCTTAAAGCTGCGATGGATGCCGGAGAGCCTGTGGTACTCGATCAGGTCAGTATGTTTGCAGATGGTGTTGCGGTAAAAATCATTGGTAATGAAACCTTCCGACTGTGCCAGAAATATATTGATGGCCACATTACGGTTTCTAGCGATGAAATCTGTGCCGCAGTGAAAGACATCTTTGAAGATACTCGCGCTATTGCCGAGCCATCAGGTGCACTAGCACTCGCGGGTCTGAAAAAATTTGCTGAGCAAAATCAACTGCAAGGTAAGCAGCTAGGGACTGTGCTTTCGGGTGCTAATACCAATTTCCACGGCTTGCGTTATGTCTCTGAACGTTGTGAACTCGGTGAAAAACGTGAGGGTATACTAGCGGTGACTATTCCAGAGCGCCAAGGCGCCTTCTTCGAGTTCTGCAATATTATTGGTGGTCGAGCGGTTACTGAGTTTAACTACCGATATAACGATGACAAATTGGCCAACATTTTCGTCGGCGTGCGTCTCGTAGGTGGTCAAGAAGAATTGGATGGCATCATTAGTGATCTCAGAGCGAGTGGATACCCTGTGGTTGATCTCTCTGATGATGAAATGGCAAAACTGCACATTCGCTATATGATTGGTGGCAGACCGTCAAAACAGCTTAAAGAACGCCTATATAGTTTTGAATTCCCAGAGTATCCCGGAGCGCTACTTAAGTTCTTAAGCACATTAGGGACGCATTGGAATATTAGCTTATTCAATTATCGTAACCAAGGCGCAGATTACGGGCGAGTTTTGTGTGGTTTTGAATTGGAAGACAGTGATTTGAATGAGTTCTCGGCTCATTTGAGAGAACTGGGCTACCAGTGCAAAGACGAGACCGATAATCCATCTTATAAGTTCTTTTTATCTTAATCAGAAAATGGGAAGCGGCTGCTTCCCATTTTTATTTCAACCAATCTCGATACAGCTGAGCTTCATCCCCTAAGTACTCCACCATCCAATCCAATAGATTATGATTATCGTGCTTTCTCCACACCAAGCAGCATTCACTTGGCGCTTGGGCGTCTTCGAGAGTCCGCTCCACCAGCATGCCATAGTCGATGAGTGGCTGGGCAATGTGCCTTGGCATATAACCAATGCCTACGTTCTTTTTCAAACACTCGATGGCGGTAAACCAATTGGGCAACAATAACCGTCGCTGTTGCGGGTAGTGCTCATTGTGACGCTTAGGTAACACTCGCGACGTGTCATCAATGCAAATAGCGGTAAATTGACTGACGAAATCTTCATCCAGTTGCGCCTGATGAGCACATGGATGCGAGGGCGACATTACCAGAGCCCAATCTAGGCTGCCTATCTTCTTAACGCCGTATTCACCACTGACAGGAATCGCACTGGTCGCGCCAATCACAATATCCGCTCGTTGCTGGGAAATAGCCTCCCAAGAGCCATTATAGACCTCCATATTGATCTGCAGCTCTGCGAACTCAAACTCTTGATAAAAATCTTCTATCAGGTCAGACAGCTTATCTACTCTAACCACATTATCTAAGGTCAGCTTCAAGCTACTTTGCCATCCGAGAGCTGTACGTCTTGTCTGGTGAGTAAGTTCATCCATTTTGCGCAGCATTTGCCGAGCTTCCACTATGAAGACTTCGCCGGCCGAGGTTAACTCAACCTTTCTTGGTAGCCGAGTAAACAGTTTTACTCCGAGTTCTTGCTCAATTTGTCGCACACTGTAGCTAATCGCTGAGGGCACTTTATGCAATACCTCAGCGGCAGCGCTAAAGCTTCCTAATCGAGCGACCACATCTAACATTTCTAATGATGAACGAGAATACATATTAGCTTTCAAAATTTTTGATAGATAACTACAAAATATAGCGTTTTATTTTTCAAAGATCCAAAAATAGAATAAACACCATCAGCAGTATGGGCTGGCGCCAATTCATTCCTGTGAAAATATTTCAAGGAATAACAATGAAAATAACCAAACTACAACTCATCTATCTTGCGACCTTATCCATGTTGGGCTTCATAGCTACCGATATGTATTTGCCTGCGTTTAAACTCATTGAGCAAGATTTTGCGACAGGACCAGAACAGATTGCTCTGTCATTGACGGTCTTTTTAGTCGGCATGGGGCTGGGTCAATTCCTATGGGGACTAGCCAGTGACCGTTTCGGGCACCGTAAAACCCTATTTGCAGGACTCGTTGTCTTTACGATTGCCTCGGTAGGCTTAGCGTGGAGCCAAGAAGTATGGCAACTGCTAGCTCTGCGTATGCTGCAAGCTATTGGAGTCTGTGCGCCGGCTGTAATTTGGCAATCTATGGTGATCGACAAGTTCGATAAAAGAGCCAGCCAACAGATATTTGCCACTATTATGCCTCTCGTCGCCCTGTCTCCGGCACTAGCACCTCAGCTTGGCGTGTTATTAACTGAATTATGGGGATGGCATAGCATCTTTGTTGTACTGGCAATCACTGGCGCTCTACTAGCCATGATCACCTTATCGATGAAAGATCATAAAAAAGCAGAGCGTAAACAATCATCTGTTGGTGCTGATCTTAAGAGTCTATTGGGATCACGTGAATACGTGGGCAACGTGATGTTGTTCTCAGTCGCTTCTGCAGCGTTCTTCGCCTATCTAACCGGTATGCCGGAGATTATGAGCCAGCTGGGCTATTCGGCAAAAGACATTGGTTTGAGCTTTATTCCACAAACCATCGCATTTATGCTCGGTGGCTTTATGGGCAAGAAGTTAGTGGCTAAGTTAGGTGATGACGCGGTATTGAAACAGCTACTAGGGCTGGAGACAGTCGCTATACTGTTGGTATTTGCTGCGTGTCAGTGGGAACTAACCAGCGTATGGCCAATTCTAGCGCCATTCTGCTTACTTGCAGTGGCTAATGGAGCACTGTATCCAATTGTTGTAAACCGAGCTCTATCAAGCGCACCACATTGTTCAGCAACTGCGGCAGGTCTACAAAATAGCTTACAGATTGGTATTAGTAGTTTAGCCAGTGCGCTAGTCGCTGCATTTGCCGTTGTCGCTCAATCAGCGGTTGGTTACGTGATTCTTGGCTGTTTAGCATTAATGTGGGTAGGTTATCTGATCGCAACACCAGCACTAACGGAAGAACTGACCATACCGGACAACTCGCGAGTTGTGAGCGACGAGTAATCAAAAATGGGTGACTAAGTCACCCATTTTTCTAAATATTAAAGACTTTTCAGCCCCCACTTTTTCGCAGTTTCTTCAAAGAAACCCTGCGTTTTTTTCAGCTCTACCCAATGATTCACATAGTTAATCCAAACTTGGTCACTTTGTGGTAACAGCATCGAAATCGGTGTCGGCTTGCGAGGTTCCTTAACAGGTACAATGGCAAGTTGCTTGAACTTGGTTACTAACGTTGCCGCTTCCACATTTGACGTCACAGACACATCGGCACGACGCGCGAGTAGTTCTTGGAAATCTCGAGCAGGAGCTTCAATCACAATGTGCTCAGCATCTGGGAAAAAGTCTTTCACCATTTTCTCTTGCACGGTACCGAGCGTGGCAGCCACCTTTACATCAGGTTTGTTAAAATCCGCCCAATCAGAAAATTTCTCTAGGTCTTTCTTTTGAACCACGGGGACAAATGCCAGATAGAAATAGGGCTGGCTATATCCGGCCACTTTAGCACGCGACATGTTAAGCGACGCACTGCCCGTCATATCGTATTTGTTGGCAGTAATGCCGTTTACTAACGTTTTCCAATCCGTTGCCACATACTCCACTTTAACACCAAGATCTTTTGCAAGTTCTGTCGTCACATCAATATCGAAACCACGATACGAATTGGTCGCAGGATCTTTCATGGTCATCGGGTTCCAGTCACCCGTTGTACCCACACGCAATACACCTGAATCTAAGATCTTCTGCAGACGACTGGTTTCAGCCGCTACCTGACCGATAGAAAGAAAAGTAATAATAAAACCCAGAATCCACTTCTTCATTGAATAGTCCCTAAAATTATTAAACATTAGTGGTACATCCTTGATAACATAGCAGTAACAGATGGATTTTTCAGGAATAATTAGGGACGATTGTGAGCTATCGATTACTTGCTGTTGTTTTGTGCCTACCACTATTAAGTGGCTGTTCTGAGTATGAATGGGGTTGGTATGTGCTTGATCCCTCTACTGAACAAGGAAAAACTAACCTCGCTTTCCTACTAGCGGGCTTCAAGGACACTATCTATGTGTCCTTGCTAAGTATGGTGTTTGCCATGCTCATAGGCCTGCTTGTTGCCTTTCCAGCCTTGTCACAGAAGCCTTGGCTGCGCGCTATTAATCGAGTCTATGTCGAAGTAATTCGCTCCATACCGGTTCTAGTTTTGTTACTTTGGGTGTACTACGGCATGCCCACGTTATTAGACATTTCTCTCAACCATTTTTGGGCAGGAGTGATAGCACTTACTATCGCGGAAAGTGCCTTTATGGCAGAAGTGTTCCGTGGCGGTATTCAGGCAGTGACTCGTGGTCAGCATGAAGCTGCTGAGTCACTCGGCCTCAATTATTGGCAGAAGATGCGACTGGTTATCTTACCGCAAGCCTTTCGTCAGATACTGCCACCACTAGGCAACCAGTTTGTCTATATCCTCAAAATGTCATCATTAGTGAGCGTTATCGGACTAAGTGACCTAACTAGACGCGCCAATGAGCTTGTTGTAAATGAGTACTTACCTTTAGAAATCTATACGTTTTTGGTACTCGAGTACTTAGTGTTAATCCTATTTGTATCACAAGCTGTACGCTGGCTAGAAAAGCGTATTGCTATTCCAAGCCACTAACAATAAGTATGAAGAGACAAAAAAAGGGCCTCAACGAGGCCCTTTCTAATGGAAGAGTTTACTTCTGTTTGGTTGGACGCTGCCATCCTGTGATTTTGCGCTCCTTTGCGCGAGTAATCACTAACTCACCTTCTGCTACGTCTTTGGTTAACGTGGTGCCCGCACCAATCGTCGCCCCATCAGCGATAGTAATAGGAGCAATCAGTTGACTGTCAGAGCCGACAAACACGTCATTGCCGATAACCGTCTTAAACTTATTTGCACCGTCGTAGTTGCAAGTAATAACACCGGCACCAACGTTAGTACGCTGGCCAATGTCGGCATCACCTAGGTAAGTTAAGTGATTAGCTTTCGAACCTTCACCTAGACGCGCATTTTTCACTTCAACAAAATTGCCAACGTGAGAGTCATTACGTAAATCCGCTCCAGGGCGTAAACGTGTAAATGGTCCAACAGTACACTCCTCACCAACTGTCGCACCTTCGATTACGCTGTAGGGACGCACCAGGGTGTTATCGTCGATTTCACAGTCTTTCAGTACACAACCTGCACCAATAACTACGTTATCACCAAGAGTTACACTTCCCTCGATGATGACATTGGTATCGATTTCTACATCCATACCACACTGTAGCTGACCACGAAGGTCAAAACGTGCAGGGTCGCGGAGCATAACCCCCTGCTCTAGTAGCTTCTGTGCTTGCATAGATTGGAATGCACGCTCTAGACGAGCCAGCTGAGCACGGTCGTTCACCCCTTCAACTTCAATAGGGTTTATTGGGTGCACGGCTTCTACTGCACGACCTTCATTGTGAGCGGCAGCAATCACGTCTGTCAGGTAGTACTCACCTTGCGCATTATCATTGCTTAGGCCGGACAACCAACGCTTAAGATCACCACCGGTTGCGACCATCACACCCGTATTAATCTCTTTAATCAGCTTTTGCTCTTCCGTGGCGTCTTTTTGCTCAACAATCGCAACAACAGGGCCATTCTTACGCACGATACGACCATAACCTATTGGGTTATCAAGAACGACAGTGAGTAAAGCGATACCACCTGTAGGTTGAGCATCTAATAGATTTTCAATGGTCTCTTCAGAGATAAGAGGCACATCACCGTAGAGAACTAGGACTTTTTCATCTTCCGCCAAATAGGAAGATGCCTGATCAACAGCATGACCTGTGCCTAACTGATCGGCTTGTAGAACCCAGTTAACCTTTTCTTGCTGCAAAGCTGATTGCATCATTTCACCACCATGACCATAAACAAGGTGGATATTCTTAGAACCTAAGCTTTCACAAGTATCGATGACATGCTTTACCATCGGCTTGCCAGCAAGTGTATGCAACACTTTTGGCTTATTGGAATACATGCGGGTTCCTTTCCCCGCTGCAAGAACAACTGCACTGAATTTCATTATTATCAAACCATTGACGTTAACTAAGCTAACGTCATTCTAGCTATGAATAACAATAGTGTTAAATAGATTGGGTAAATTTCTGATAAAAATTAAGCAAAAAGGCGACCCTTAGGTCGCCTTTTTCATCGCGGTTAGTCAGTTTACCTGAATTAACGACGTTTTTTTGTCAGTTCGATTACTCGAAGCTGAGCAATGGCTTTAGCCAGTTCACTGGCCGCTTGCGCGAAGTCCATGTCGCCATGCTGATTAGAAATCGATTCCTCAGCTTTGCGCTTGGCTTCTTCTGCCTTTGCTGCGTCTAGTTCCTCACCACGGATAGCTGTATCAGCCAGTACAGTAGCTGTACCAGGCTGAACTTCTACAATACCACCAGAGACATAAATGAACTCTTCGTGGCCGTGCTGTTTAACGATACGCACCATACCAGGCTGAATAGCGGTCAGCAGCGGTGTGTGACCATGGAAAATACCAAGTTCACCTTCGCTACCGGACACCTGGAACGTTTCTACGCGACCAGAGAAAAGCTTTTTCTCAGCGCTTACTACGTCTAGGTGAAAGGTTATTGCTGCCATATCGCCTCCTATTTAGCCTTATAGCTTCTTAGCATTCTCGATAGCATCGTCGATAGTACCGCAGTACATGAACGCTTGCTCTGGAATGTCATCGTAGTCACCAGCTAGTAGACCTTTGAAGCCACGTAGAGTCTCTTTAAGAGGTACGTAGATGCCTGGGTCGCCAGTAAATACTTCCGCTACGTGGTAAGGCTGAGTTAGAAAACGTTCAATCTTACGAGCACGAGATACAACTTGCTTATCTTCTTCAGATAGCTCGTCCATACCTAGAATCGCGATGATGTCTTTCAGCTCTTTATAACGTTGCAGTGTTTGCTGCACACCACGAGCAACCTCGTAGTGCTCTTGACCAACCACTAGAGGATCAAGCATACGAGATGTTGAATCTAGTGGGTCAATCGCTGGGTATAGACCCATAGCAGCGATGTTACGGTTAAGTACAACCGTTGCATCCAAGTGCGCGAACGTTGTTGCTGGAGACGGGTCAGTCAAGTCATCCGCAGGTACATATACCGCCTGTACGGACGTGATAGAACCAGTCTTAGTTGACGTGATACGCTCCTGTAGTACACCCATCTCTTCTGCAAGAGTTGGCTGGTAACCTACCGCAGATGGCATACGACCTAGAAGTGCCGATACCTCTGTACCTGCCAGTGTGTAACGGTAGATGTTATCAACGAACAGTAGTACGTCACGACCTTCGTCACGGAAACGTTCTGCCATTGTTAGACCAGTCAGAGCAACACGTAGACGGTTACCTGGTGGCTCGTTCATCTGACCGTAAACCATTGCTACTTTTGATTCTTCAGGGTTTTCAACGTTTACAACGCCTGCTTCCTGCATCTCAAAGTAGAAGTCGTTACCTTCACGAGTACGCTCACCTACACCCGCAAATACGGATAGGCCAGAGTGTTGTAGTGCGATGTTGTTGATAAGCTCCATCATGTTAACGGTCTTACCTACACCTGCACCACCGAATAGACCGATTTTACCACCCTTAGCGAATGGACAAACCAAGTCGATTACTTTAACACCCGTTTCTAGAAGAGCGACTTCGTTAGATTGCTCTTCGTAGCTTGGCGCTTCACGGTGAATCGCATAGCTTTCTTCTGCACCGATCTCACCACACTCGTCAATCGCATCACCAAGTACGTTCATGATACGACCAAGAGTCTTAGTACCTACTGGTACTGAGATTGGCGCGCCTGTGTTCTCTACTGTTACGCCACGACGTAAACCATCAGAGCTACCCATTACGATACAACGAACTACGCCACCGCCTAGCTGTTGTTGAACTTCAAGAACAAGACGCTCTTTAGAGTCCGTTACGTTTAGAGCATCGTATACACTTGGTACGTCGCTCTGTGGGAACTCTACGTCGACTACCGCACCGATGATCTGTACGATCTTACCTGTAGCCATCGTTAATCCTCTAATCTATTTCGTTTTACCTAAGCTTAAACCGCAGCTGCGCCGCCAACGATTTCTGATAGTTCTTGTGTGATAGCCGCTTGACGCGCCTTGTTGTACACAAGCTCTAGATCATCAATCAAGTTGGTCGCATTGTCCGTTGCAGCTTTCATTGCAATCATTCGAGCCGCTTGCTCACAAGCAAGGTTCTCTACCACACCTTGATACACTTGAGATTCGATATAACGAAGCAATAGTGCGTCTAGTAGTGGTTTTGGCTCAGGCTCATAAATGTAGCCCCATGAATGTTCGCGCTGCATCTCATCACTGTCAGATTTAGGCAGAGGTAGCAATTGATCGATCGTTGGTTCCTGAATCATAGTGTTCACAAAGTGGTTATACACTACGTACAGGCGATCCAATTCGCCTTCGTCATATTTCTTCAGCATCACACCAACCGTACCGATTAGGTCTTCCAGACTAGGCTCATCACCCAGACCAGATACCTGTGCCGCTACTTTTGCGCCGCTGTTATTAAAGAATGCTGTTGCTTTAGAGCCGATTACAGCCAGCTCAACTTCAGCACCCTTATCTTTCCAATCCTGCATCTCTAGGACAGCTTTTTTGAACAAGTTAATGTTCAAGCCACCACAAAGACCACGGTCGGTAGAAATAATGACATAACCAACACGCTTGGCTTCACGCTCTTCTAAGTACGGATGTTGGTACTCTAGGTTTGCGTTAGCCAAATGACCGATCACTTTACGCATAGTTTCAGCGTATGGACGAGAAGCTTCACGCGCGTCTTGCGAACGACGCATTTTTGAAGCTGCTACCATTTCCATCGCTTTCGTAATTTTCTGAGTGCTTTTCACACTACCGATTTTATTACGTATCTCTTTTGCGCCGGCCATCGTTACTCTCCATAAGTGGTGACCAGAAGGTCACCCACCAATTACCAAGTCTGAGTTGCTTTGAAATCGTCAGTCAGTTTCTTAAGCTGAGCTTCGATATCGTCGTTGTAAGCACCCGTAGTGTTGATCTCTTTAGCAAGATCAGCATATTGACTGTGAGCATACGATAGAAGCGCTGCTTCGAAGTCTAGAATCTTGTTGATTTCAACATCATCTAGGTAGCCGCGCTCAACAGCAAAGATAACTAGCGCTTGGTCAAATACAGACATAGGAGCGTATTGCTTCTGCTTCATTAGCTCTGTAACTTTTTGACCGTGGCTTAGCTGACGCTTAGTTGCATCATCTAGGTCAGATGAGAACTGTGCGAATGCCGCTAGTTCACGATAAGCCGCTAGTGCAGTACGGATACCGCCAGATAGCTTCTTAATGATCTTCGTCTGTGCTGAACCACCTACACGAGATACTGAGATACCTGGGTCAACCGCTGGGCGTACACCCGCGTTGAAGGCTTCAGTTTGTAGGAAGATCTGACCATCGGTAATCGAGATTACGTTCGTAGGTACGAATGCAGATACGTCACCCGCTTGAGTTTCAATGATAGGAAGAGCAGTCAAAGAACCGGTCTTGCCTTTCACTTCACCATTAGTGAAACGCTCTACGTACTCTTCGTTTACACGAGCTGCACGCTCTAGTAGACGTGAGTGGAGGTAGAATACGTCACCTGGGAATGCCTCACGGCCTGGTGGACGTTTAAGTAGTAGAGAGATCTGACGGTAAGCTACCGCTTGCTTAGATAGATCATCATAAACAATCAGAGCGTCTTCACCGCGGTCACGGAAGTACTCACCCATTGCACAACCAGAGTATGGCGCAAGATATTGCAGTGCAGCAGATTCAGATGCAGATGCTACAACAACGATAGTGTTTTGTAGTGCACCGTGCTCTTCCAGTTTACGCACAACGTTTGCGATTGTAGATGCCTTTTGGCCAATCGCTACGTAGATAGAGAAGATACCAGAGTCTTTCTGGTTGATGATTGCATCGATCGCCATCGCGGTTTTACCGATCTGACGGTCACCGATGATAAGCTCACGCTGACCACGACCGATTGGGATCATTGAGTCAACTGACTTATAACCAGTTTGTACTGGCTGATCAACCGATTTACGGTCGATTACACCAGGTGCAATCACTTCTACTGGTGACGTAAGCTTAGCTTCAATTGGACCTTTGCCATCAATTGGCTCACCTAGCGTGTTTACAACACGACCAAGCAGTTCCGGACCAACTGGTACTTCAAGAATACGACCAGTACCTGTTACTTTCATGCCTTCCTTAAGGTCAGCATATGGGCCCATTACTACTGCACCAACCGAGTCACGCTCAAGGTTAAGTGCTAGTGCATAACGGCCACCCGGTAATTCAATCATTTCACCTTGCATCACGTCCGCTAGGCCGTGAATGCGAATGATACCATCGCTTACCGATACGATAGTACCTTCATTACGAGCTTCACTCACAACATCGAAAGATTCGATACGCTGCTTGATTAGGTCGCTAATTTCTGTGGAATTAAGTTGCATGCTCCAATCCCCATCAAGACTGCATTGCTTCACTCAGGCGGTTCAAACGACCACGTGCTGAGTTATCAATTACAAGATCTCCGGCTCGAATAATAACCCCACCTAGTAGGGTCTCATCTACACTGCAATTCAGCTTAACTTTGCGTTCTAGACGCTTCTCAAGTTTGTCGCTGATCGCTGCAAGTTGCTCGTCGTTTAGAGATGACGCTGAAATCACTTCAACATCAATTTGTTTTTCTAGCTCTTTTTTGAAAGCTACAAACTCTTCTAACACATACGGCAAGGCTGCTAGTCGACCATTTTCAGCCATAACTTTAATCAAGTTTTGACCGAATTCATCAAACTGTTCACCACCAACGGCAATAAAGATATCAGCGACTTTTTTCGCTGTTACAGAACCAGATAACAGGTCTGCAATATCTTCATTCTTGGTAATTTCAGCGGCAAAAGTTAGCATTTCAACCCATTGGTCTAATGCTTGCTTTTCTACCGCAAAGTCAAATGCTGCTTTAGCATAGGGGCGTGCGATTGTAGTCAATTCAGACATATGCGCCCCTCGCCTTAAAGTTTCGCAGTAATATTGTCGAGAATATCTTTTTGCGCATCCTTATCGATACTACGCTCAAGAATCTTCTCAGCACCAGCTACAGCCAGAGTTGCAACTTGTTTGCGCAGCTCATCACGGGCACGGTTACGTTCAGCTTCAATTTCTGCTTCAGCTTGAGCAAGAATCTTTTGGCGTTCTGCCAAAGCTTCTTCACGAGCTTCATCAACAATTTGTGCTTTACGCTTGTTTGCCTGTTCAATGACCTCTGTTGCAGTGCGCTTCGCTTCCTTCATTTGGTCAGAAGCGTTGGCTTGTGCTAGATCCAAGTCTTTAGCAGCGCGCTCAGCGGCTACTAGACCGTCAGCAATTTTTTTCTGACGTTCTTCAATCGCATTCATGATTGGTGGCCATACATACTTCATGCAGAACCACACAAATAGTGCGAATGAGATTGCTTGACCTAGCAGAGTTGCGTTCATATTCACAACAGCTACCCCTCTAATGGTTCATTGACGAGCTAAAGTTTAATCAGGTGACAAGTCCGAAACTTGTCTGAGAAAAAGCTGATTAACCTAGCTGACCAACGAATGGGTTCGCGAATGTGAATAGCAGTGCGATAACAACACCGATCATAGGAACCGCATCAAGTAGACCTGCGATGATGAACATCTTAACTTGAAGCATCGGAGCCATTTCAGGTTGACGAGCCGCGCCTTCAAGGAATTTACCACCTAGAAGACCAAAACCGATCGCCGTACCAAATGCTGCCATACCGATAATGATACCTACGGCGATTGCAGAAAAGCTCAGTAAAGTTTCCATTACTATCTCCAATTTATAGTTGTTGGCTTAAATTTGCCCAAATAAAAAGCGTTAATAAAGTTAGTGATCGCTGTCTTCGTGTGCCATTGATAGATAAACAATTGTTAGCATCATAAACACGAAGGCTTGAATCGTAATAACCAGAATATGGAATATCGCCCATGGTAGTGAGCCCATCCATTGTAAATACCATGGTAGCATTGCAGCACAAAGAATGAAGACCACCTCACCCGCAAACATGTTACCAAACAGACGCATACCGAGAGAAAGTGGCTTTGAAAGCAAAGACACGACTTCGATCAGCATGTTGAAAGGAATCATGATTGGATTGTTAAATGGGTGTAGCGTCAATTCTTTTGTAAAGCCAACTAGACCTTTTACTTTGATGCTGTAGTAAATCATCAGAGCAAAAACACCTAGCGCCAAAGCCATGGTGATATTGACATCAGCAGAAGGAACCACTTTGAGATAAGGGATGCCCATCTGCTCTGCAGGGTAAGGTAAGAAGTCAATAGGAACAAGGTCCATGACGTTCATTAAAAATACCCAACAGAAGATAGTTAGTGCTAAAGGCGCGATTAGCGCGTTGCGTCCATGAAACGTTTCTTTGACGTTGTCGTCAACGAATTCCACGATCATTTCAACAAAACACTGCAGCTTGCCCGGCACACCAGCTGTTGCTTTCTTAGCTACTGAACGAAATACTCCTAGGAATATCAGACCAGTAAACACAGAAAAAAACAGGCTATCGATATGTACGTTCCAGAAACTCGTCTCCTCCACAATTCCATAGCTTGCCAGAGACAAGTTGGTCAAGTGGTGAGTGATATATCCGGCCGATGTTAGCGCTTCACCTGGCGCAGCCATAACTCATCCTATTTTTTGTTGTTGACGAATATTACTGGTGCCATAAGGTTAATTAAGACGGCCAGTAAAAAAGTGAGATTCAAGGGAATCACTTCCACCTGAATATACATGTAAGCTATCGAGAACAGAGCAACCGTAATGAGGATTTTCAGAGTCACTCCTGCGTAGAAAGACGCGGCAACCTTTTTCGCAGCTCGAGCCCCACTAAACAAAAATGCACACAATGCAAAAACCGCATTAGCAATAACAAAACTGCCACCACCAATGAGCGCTGAAATTCCCCACTCAGCATTTACAGCTACTGCCATTCCAACAGCTACCAATGTAACCGCGCTGGCTTGAATCAGTAACAATCGCTTTGCAAGCTCTCGTCCTGGTCTAGCTAGCACAGCTACCATGTATTCTTACCTATAGTTTTTTCCACAATGCACCTAAATTACTACTGTGCTGGGAGATTCGCGAAAATTATACTTTCCGACAAAGTTATTGCAATCAAACAGCACCAAAAAGGTGCTATTTCGTTCACAAAACCATAACTTTCGCACAAAATTTCAATTTATAAATAATTGACCTACATCAATTATCTCATTTAGCTCTCAAGCTTGGCAATAAGTTGCTCCAATTTGTGAGGTTCATCAAGACTTATCGTTACTTTTGCTTTTCCGCTTGCATTTCGTACAAGAGACACTTTTGCACCTAGAATTTCACTTAAACGATGTGAAATTTCTTTAGCATCACGGTCTTCTGACTGTTTTTTCTCTGAAGAGTTCGGTTTTAAGCACTTTTTCACTAAATCTTCGGTTTGACGAACCGTCAGCTGTTTCTTAGCAACGGTGTCTGCAACCTCACATTGAACTTCACCTTCCAATGCTAATAGTGCGCGAGCGTGACCCATATCTATCTGTTTCGCTTCAACTAGCTTCTTCACAGATGACTCTAATTGATTCAAACGCAGCAAGTTACTAACCGCAGTACGTGATTTACCAATCACATCGGCCACTTGCTGGTGGGTCAATTCAAATTCGTCCTGTAGCCTTTCCAAAGCCTGAGCTTCTTCAATGGCGTTTAGGTCTTCACGTTGAATGTTTTCAATCAGCGCCATCGCAACCGCAGCACGATCCTGAACGTTCTTCACCAGACAAGGCACCATTTTCAGGCCTGCTTGTCTTGCTGCTCGCCAGCGTCTTTCACCAGCAATAATTTCAAACTGCTCATGACCAACACTTCTGACCACAATCGGTTGAATAATACCTTGCGACTGAATGGATGCTGCGAGCTCTTCGAGTGCTTCAGGAGCCATGTCTTTGCGCGGCTGGTAAATACCAGGGCGCAGACTATTGATTGAAAGTTCAGCCAGGTTACCATCGGTAGATAGGCTTTGGCTTTGCGTTGCGACTTGTTGTTTTTCTCTGGCAATAGAGCTCGTCGATAAAAGCGCGTCGAGCCCTTTGCCTAAACCACGTTTAGACATTGAATCTATTTTCCTTAAGAGCGTTAAGCCAATACTTCTTCGCGTCGTAGCATCTCACCGGCAAGGGCAAGATAAGCTTTGGCACCGGCGGAATACTTGTCGTAGTACATCGCTGGTTTACCATGACTTGGCGCTTCTGCGAGGCGTACATTCCTAGGGATAACGGTTCGATAAACCTTGTCTCCGAAGTGTTTTTTCAATTGTTCAGACACTTCATTAGCAAGACGATTTCGAGGGTCGTACATGGTACGAAGTAGCCCTTCAATCTTCAGGTTTTCATTGACTACCGCTGCCAACTTACTGATGGTATCCATCAATGCTGTCAGTCCCTCTAAAGCAAAGTATTCACATTGCATTGGCACTAACACAGAGTCAGCAGCAGCCATTGCGTTTATTGTAAGTAGGTTCAAAGAGGGAGGACAATCGATAAAGATGAAATCATAGTTATCGCGGATTGGCGCAAGTGCATGTTTTAAACGCACTTCTCTAGCAAACACTTCCATGAGTTTTATTTCAGCAGCCGTAACGTCTCCATTGGCAGCGATGAGGTCAAACTGACCAGAAGTGTCCTGACAAACTACCTGTTCAAAAGGAAGCTCATCAACCAGCAAATCGTAAGCAGTTGTTTCAACTTGATACTTATCGACGCCACTGGCCATCGTCGCATTTCCCTGCGGATCAAGATCTATCACTAATACCTTACGTTTAGTGGCAGCCATTGATGCCGCTAAATTTACACACGTGGTAGTTTTACCAACGCCACCTTTTTGGTTCGCAATAGCGACAATTTTTCCCACGACAACTTCTCCATTATCCCTTCTTGGATAAGATTACAAGATGACGGTCACCTTCCAACTCAGGAACTTGCAAAGGTTTGATATCGATCACAGAACACCACTCCGGTAGCTCTGAGACTTCCTGTTCATGAAGTTGACCTTTTAATGCATAGAAGCGACCACTCTGTGATTTTGGTAAATGTTCACACCAATTCACCATATCGGTCATAGAGGCAAAGGCTCGGCTCAAAACACCATCAAAGCCACCTTCAGGATCAAACTCTTCAACTCGAGATTGAACCGCAGTAACATTGGCCAGTTTAAGCTCGTGAACCACCTGTTTGATAAAACGAATACGCTTACCTAAGCTATCAAGCAAAGTGAACGAACGGTTTGGGTGCATGATCGCCAAAGGAACCCCAGGCAGTCCCGGTCCCGTTCCAACATCAATAAAACGTGCACCTTCAAGGTGCTCACCAACAATGATGCTATCAAGGATATGTTTCACTAACATATCTTCAGGTCGGCGCACCGAAGTCAAGTTGTAAGCCTTATTCCATTTATCAAGTAATTGGACATAGCCTACAAGTTGCTGCTTTTGAAGTTCAGAGACCTCTAATGAGGTCTCTGATAATAATTGTTCAAGTTTTGCGGTTAAGTTGTTGCTCACGCGGCTTCACCTTTTTTAAGCATTCCTTGTTTTTTCAAGTAAACCAGAAGGATAGAAATCGCTGCGGGTGTAATGCCAGAAATACGGGAAGCGATTCCAACCGTTTCAGGTTTTGCTTCTGTCAGCTTGGCAACGACCTCGTTAGACAGCCCTTTCACATCGCTGTAATCAAGATCGGCTGGGATCTTGGTGTTTTCATGGCGAAGAGACTTAGCGATCTCATCTTGTTGACGCTGAATATAACCTTCATATTTCACCTGAATTTCAACTTGCTCACTGGCTTGTTGATCTTCCATAGCGGGTGCGAACGCATCTAATGACGTCAATTGTGAATAGTTCAATTCAGGACGACGTAGTAGATCTTCACCGCTTGCCTCGCGAGAAATAGGTGTCTTCAGTAGCACATTAAGTGCTTCGATACCTTCAGATTTTGGATTAACCCATGTTTCTCTTAGTCGCTGACGCTCAGTCGCCATGTTATTCAGTTTTTCGTTGAATCGAGACCAACGTTTCTCGTCAATTAAACCGAGATTATGCGCATGCTCCGTCAAACGAATATCGGCATTGTCTTCACGCAGCAATAAACGATATTCCGCGCGAGATGTAAACATGCGATACGGCTCTTTGGTACCCATGGTTGATAAATCGTCAATCAGTACACCCATATAAGCCTGATCACGACGTGGGCTCCAGCCTTCTTTGCCTTGCGAGTAGAGGCTAGCGTTTAGACCTGCCATTAGACCTTGTGCCGCCGCTTCTTCGTAACCGGTGGTGCCATTAATCTGGCCAGCAAAGAACAAACCAGAAATAAACTTGGTTTCGTAAGTCTGTTTTAGATCACGAGGGTCAAAGAAATCGTATTCGATAGCATAACCAGGGCGAACAATATGTGCGTTCTCAAAGCCCTTCATTGAACGAACAATTTGTACCTGTACATCAAACGGTAAACTAGTTGAAATACCGTTAGGATACAGCTCATGTGTAGTCAAACCTTCAGGTTCTACAAAGATCTGATGGCTATTTTTGTCCGCAAAACGCATGACCTTATCTTCAATAGAGGGGCAATAACGCGGTCCAATGCCTTCAATCACGCCGGCATACATTGGGCTTCGATCGAGGTTATTGCGAATCACCTCATGCGTGGACTCATTAGTGTGCGTAATGAAGCACGGAATCTGCGTTGGATGTTGGTTGCGGTTACCCATGAAAGAAAAAACAGGCGTAGGGTTATCACCATGCTGCACTTCCAGTGCAGAAAAGTCGACGCTTCGTGCATCAATACGTGGTGGTGTACCTGTTTTTAAACGATCTACGCGAAATGGTAACTCTCGCAAACGAGCAGCTAGTGCAATGGACGGCTGATCTCCCATACGACCGCCGGAGGAGCTCTCCATACCAATATGGATCTTACCACCTAAGAAGGTACCGACTGTCAATACAACGGATCTCGAATGGAATTTCAATCCCATCTCAGTTACGACACCGCGTACTTGATCTTGTTCCACGATCAAGTCATCCACCGACTGTTGGAATAGGGTTAAGTTTGGTGTGTTTTCTAGCGCCTTACGTACATAAGCTTTGTATAACGCTCGATCTGCTTGAGCGCGAGTGGCACGAACAGCTGGACCCTTTGACGCATTCAGCGTACGAAATTGAATACCTGCATGATCAATGGCCTCTGCCATCAAACCACCCATAGCATCCACTTCTTTAACCAAATGTCCTTTACCAATACCACCAATGGCAGGGTTACATGACATTTGACCTAACGTATCAATATTGTGAGTTAGCAGTAGTGTCTTTTGCCCTGTACGAGCAGATGCGAGTGCGGCTTCCGTTCCTGCATGTCCGCCACCAACTACGATGACATCAAATGTTTCGTGATAAAGCATGAACCGACCTCAGTATTCAATCGAGAAATTTAGACAAACCAAAAGGAGCAGTATTCTACCGCTTTTCTTGAAGTGAGAAAAACGGTTTTCACATTTTTTGGATCCAAGAAATAAGTAATATAAAGATAAGATCTATATATATGATCTTTTATTAGATCTATTATTAGGATCCTCGATCTCTGTGGATAAGTCGAAAATGATCAACAATTCCATGGATCTTTCCGTGATCGCTTGTTGTGATCTAGCATTGATCTGGCGCTGTATTAGCTGGGATCAAAAAGGGTAGTTATACACAGAGGAGTCAGACTGTAAAAGTTATTCTTTGGATAAATATAGGTTTTTAACCGAATAGATCATGTTTTATCCACAGAAAGATTGGTTGAAAATTGCTCACTATGAGTGAGTTGAAGTTGATGAGTTACTCACAGGTATAAAAAAAGCGGCCAAAGCCGCTTATTATTAGGTGTTTGACGCTAGCTAAACTTGCTCATGTGTTCATTGAGCCAAACTTCCGCTGCGTCTTCAGGCACAGGATCGTTGAGAACATCGATTTTCAGGCACTCTGTCAGTGGTGTTGCGCCGATGTCTTCAAGTAACTCGTAAGCGTGTTTACCGGCTGCACAAAACGTATCATAACTAGAGTCACCGATGCCAACGACAGCGTATTTCACGTTCGACATGCGAGGTGGTGTATCTTGTAGAGCAGCGATGAAAGGCTGGATATTATCTGGGTAATCTCCAGCTCCATGCGTTGACGTGATTAAAAGCCAAATCCCTTCGGCCTTGATATCACTCAACTCAGGTTGATTGTGGATTGTAGTTTCTAGCCCTTGTTCTATTAGTAGGTCACTCAAGTGGTCACCGACATATTCCGCACCGCCAAGAGTGCTACCTGTGATGATATGAATCATTAATGTTCCTTATTTACCAATACAGAATGAAGAGAAGATACGACCAAGCAGATCGTCGGAGCTAAACTCTCCAGTAATCTCATTCAGATGTTGCTGGGCAATACGAAGTTCTTCAGCCAGAATTTCGCCCGCCATATAACCTTCTAGTTGCTGCTGTCCAATATCGAGATGCTCGGCAGCTCGCTCTAACGCATCAAGGTGTCGACGTCTTGCCATAAAGCCACCTTCATTGGCACCAGAGAAGCCCATGATGGCTTTTAGGTGTTCTCGTAAAGCTGGCACACCCTCACCAGTGCGTGCAGAAAGTCGAATTAGGGTTGGATCATTAACATGGCAGATCCCTAGCGTTTCGCCTGTTTCGTCAACTTTATTGCGGATCACGGTAATGCCGATCGAACTTGGTAGGCGATCGATAAAGTCGGGCCAGATTTCTTTTGGATCCGTAGCATCTGTTGTGGTGCCATCTACCATGAAGAGAACGCGATCGGCCTGCTCAATCTCTTCCCAAGCTCGCTCGATACCAATACGTTCTACCTCATCGGAAGCGTCACGTAGACCTGCGGTATCAATGATATGCAGTGGCATTCCGTCTATATGGATATGCTCTCTCAGTACATCTCGAGTCGTGCCTGCGATATCGGTAACGATAGCAGACTCTTTCCCAGATAGGGCATTGAGCAGGCTAGATTTACCTGCATTAGGGCGACCTGCAATAACCACTTTCATCCCTTCGCGCATAATGGCACCTTGATTGGCTTCCTTACGAACGGACTCTAAGTTATCAATGATATGTTGCAGGTCACCAGCGACTTTGCCATCCGCTAGAAAGTCTATTTCTTCTTCTGGGAAGTCGATAGCCGCTTCGACATAAATACGTAAATGGATTAGCGATTCCACCAGCACCTGAATGCGTTTAGAGAATTGTCCTTGAAGAGATTGCAGTGCCGATTTCGCGGCCTCTTCTGAACTGGCATCAATTAAATCGGCAATGGCTTCTGCTTGTGTTAAGTCCATTTTATCGTTGAGGAATGCGCGCTCACTAAATTCGCCAGGTCTTGCTGGACGAACGCCCGGAATTAGCAAGATACGCTTAATCAGCATGTCCATAACAACAGGACCGCCGTGTCCTTGTAGTTCAAGAACGTCCTCACCAGTAAACGAGTGTGGGTTAGGGAAGTATAGAGCGATCCCTTGATCAAGCTCGCTGCCATCTTGTGCTTTAAATGACAGATAGTCGGCGTAGCGCGGTTTAGGCGTTTTCCCTGTCACTTGTAAGGCAACCTCAGCAGCGAGAGGGCCTGATACTCGTATAATGCCCACGCCACCGCGGCCTGGGGCTGTGGCTTGTGCCACAATAGTGTCTGTTGTCATTGTGTTGCCTAATCGCAGTACTTTAGCCAAATTGTAATCATGGTAAATGAAAAAGGCGACCATTTAGGCCGCCTTTTATTCTATTCGCGTATTGTTAACCAATCAGCAGGACTACTTAGAGTGTAATCCTTTCTTCTCCAGCGCTCGATAAATCAAGGTTTGCTGAATCAGAGTAACGATGTTCGATACCAACCAGTATAGAACCAGACCTGATGGGAACCATAGGAAGAAGAAGGTAAACATAACCGGCATAAAGGTCATGATCTTCTGCTGCATTGGATCTGTTACTGTTGTCGGGCTCATCTTCTGGATCAAGAACATACTTGCACCCATTAGTAGAGGCAGAATGTAGTATGGGTCTTGAGCTGAAAGGTCATGAATCCAACCAAAGAACGGTGAATGACGTAGTTCAACCGACTCCATTAGTGCCCAGTAAAGTGCAATGAAGATTGGCATCTGTAGCAAGATTGGTAGACAGCCACCTAGAGGGTTTACTTTCTCTTTCTTGTACAGCTCCATCATTTCTTGGCTCATGCGTTGACGGTCATCGCCGATACGCTCACGCATAGCTTGCAGCTTAGGCTGAAGCATACGCATTTTCGCCATAGAGGTGTATTGCGCTTTTGTTAGAGGGTACATGGCACCACGAACAATGAAGGTCAAACAGATGATAGCTAGACCCCAGTTAACAACGATACCTTGAATGAACGATAGTAGCGTGTGAAGTGGTTTCGCAATGAACCATAACCAACCATAGTCTACTACCAGATCAAGGTTTGGCGCTGTTGCTGCCATTTGGTCTTGTAGTTTAGGACCTGCCCAGAGTGTTGCTTTTAGTGTTGCTGATTGGCCATCTGCAATTGTTGCGTTAGGCATACGAACACCAATATCACCGAGGTTACCGATTACACGAGTGTAAAGGTTAGTACCTGGTGCTTCACGAGGGATCCATGCTGCTGCGAAGTAGTGTTGGATCATCGCTGCCCAACCTTGACCGTCTGTCAGGTTAAGAGACAGGTTGCGATCTTGCATATCTTCGAAGCTGTATTTTTTATAGCGAACGTCTTGAGTTGAGTATGCGCCGCCATTGTATGTTGGCATTGTGATGCTGCCGCCTTTGTCTTGTAAGTTTTGACGAAGGTGAGCGTACATGCCGAATGTTGCATTTTGGCCAGAGTTGTTGTCTACATCGTATTCAACATCAATCGCGTAGTTGCCACGTTTTAGAATGAAGGTTTTGGTGTAAGAGATGCCATTCGCTTCGAATGTCATTGGAACACGCAGTTCATCTTGACCGTCAGCAATGGTAAAGCTGTCAGCAGACACGGTATAAGCTGGACGGCTTGTGCTGCTTAGGTCAATACCCTGAGGACCTACCAGACCACTTTGAGCGATAAACTGGTGACCTTGATCGTCTTTTAGAAGTTCAAACGGTTCGCTAGATTCTAACTCAGTTGCGTACTCGTTTAATTTTGCTGTTACTACATCACCGCCAACGGTATTAATACCTAGCGTTAATACGTCAGTTTTCACTGTGATGATTTTTTCTGCAGCAGTTTGGCTTTGACCAGGTGCAGGATCATGCTCATCAGCGAAAGATGGCGCAGGTAGAGTACTGCTTTGCGTCTGTTGGGTCGGAACTGGCGCTGGATTCTTATATGATTGCCATTGTTGGAACAGCAAAAAAGAAACTAAAGCCAAACCGATTAACAGAATATTACGTTGAGAATCCATCGTTATTTATCTCTGTCTTGTTTTTGGACTGGTGGAACGGGGTCAAATCCCCCTTCATTCAAAGGATGGCATTTTAATAGACGTTTGCCTGATAACCAACATCCTTTTACAAAACCGTGAGCTTTCAAGGCTTCTATAGCGTAAAGAGAACAGGTTGGGGTGAACCGACAACGAGGTCCGATAAGAGGACTGATAATCCACCTATATAGGTAGACGAGTCCGATAGCTAACCACGCGAAGGGCGAGACAGGCGATGCCATAATTTATCTAGAAGTTTGAACATTTCTTCATTGCTCAGAGTTTGCGCACTCTTCTTTGCAATTACAACAAAATCTTTGCTTGGAAGTTCATGTTGTTTGTTACGAAAACTTTCACGTACCAGACGCTTGAAGTGATTTCTAGCCACAGCTGTTTTTATCTGTTTTTTAGGAACCGCAAGACCAAGACGAGGGTGAGAGAGAGAGTTTTTACGAGCAATGATGGTGAAATGAGGGGAGCCAGCTCGATGAGCTTGCTTAAATACGTTTTGATAATGCTCGGGAGTTAACAAACGTAACTCCCGAATAAAGGCGTGCTTATTCAAAATAGAAAATTATTTTGATAGGCGTGCACGGCCTTTAGCACGACGTGCATTGATTACTTTACGACCGTTCTTAGTCGCCATGCGAGCACGGAAACCGTGAGTACGCTTGCGCTTTAGAACTGAAGGTTGAAAAGTGCGTTTAGACATGGTTATTACCTTTACTGATCAGTAGTTTTAGGTTCTCGTTGAACCCGGCGTGGGACATATTTCCCTACTCTATATAGAGAGAGGAAATCCGACGCCTCTCAACAAAGAGGCGGAATTGTAATCACTGACTCGTCAAGAGTCAATAATCAGTTCAACTTCAATTCCGGTTGGCGAATTATACTTTTTGTGAGCCAGAGCGCAAGGATCCTATTCGATCCCAACTTGATTTAAAAATTTCTTCAGTTGGATATCTTGTGGATCGTTAAAAATTTGCTCTGGTGTTCCTTGTTCCACTATATGGCCATCAGCCATGAAGATCACTCTGTCGGCGACTTCTTTGGCAAATTGCATTTCGTGTGTCACAACGAGCATGGTTTGATGCTGCGTTGCGAGCTTTTTCATAAGGTTAAGTACTTCACCCACCCACTCAGGATCGAGTGCAGAAGTTGGTTCATCGAATAACAGAAGCTCAGGTTGTAATGCCATCGCTCGGCCAATACCGACCCGCTGCTGTTGACCACCGGAAAGGGAGGCAGGGTATTGATCCCCTTTGTCTCCTAAACCGATGTCATCGAGAATTTGTTGTGCTTTCTCAAGAGCTTGCTCTTTTTTCCAGCCTTTTACCGTGATCAAACCTTCCGCAATATTTTGACGCGCAGTCATATGCGCAAACAGTGCGTAGTTCTGAAACACAAAGCCGGTCTTGCGTCTTAGTGCTAATACTTCTGCTTTAGTATGGCTTTGGCAGTTTACCGACACATCGTCAATAGTGATATGACCTTCATCGGCTTGCTCCAGGAAATTGACGCAACGTAATAAGGTAGACTTACCGGTACCACTTGAACCAATAATGACGATAATTTCGCCTTGTTTGATATCAATATCGATGCCTTTGAGCACTTCGGTGTCACCGAATCGCTTGTGGATATTTTTTAGTGTAATCATCGTTGATAAGCCTTATTCAGTTTTTGCTCTGCCACAATTTGAACGCGAGTAAGTACTAACACGACACCCCAGTATATGAGCGCGACGGCAAGAAATGCTTCAAAAAATCGGAAGCTGGATGACGCTTCCATTTGTGCTTTCGCCATAATCTCTGCCACACCAAGTGTGAACGCTAACGATGTCGACTTAATCATATCAATGAAGTAGTTCATCAATGATGGTAGAGCTACGCGAGTTGCTTGCGGCAAAATGATACGACGCATGGCTTGGCTAGTCGTCATACCTACAGAAAGACTTGCTTCCATCTGACTACGGTCGATGCCGATAATGGCGGCGCGAATACTCTCTGCCATATAAGCGGCAAAGTGCAGGGTCAGACCTATTACAGCGGCGCTGAAGGCGTTGAGTCCAACCATCCAAGGAAAAATTTGTGGTAAGCCATAATAAAGCAGAAACAGCTGAACCAATAATGGAGTACCACGGAAAAAGCTTATATAGAGCTGACTGAGCTGATCCAATACCGGGATCTTAAACACGCGAATGTTGGCTAAAATAACCGATAGAATCAATGAGAACAGCAGTCCCCATACCGCCATTTCCATGGTTGTACCAAGATACTTCAACAGTATCGGCATCAACTCAAGCATGTATTGAAAATCAAATCCCATAACAGCACCAAACTCTTAGAAAAACAAACGCCCACTACCAAGAGTAGTGGGCGTATCAATAGTAATCACTTACTTTTTAGTGATATCAGCACCAAACCACTTCTCAGAGATTTTTGCTAGCGTACCATCAGCTCGCATGTCTGCCAGTGCGCTATTTACTTCTTGTTGCAGCTTTTGACCTTTTTCGTTGTTTACGAATGGCCAAGCATTCTCGATGGTTTCAAAAGGTTGACCTGCAAGTTGCAGTGGCAGGCCTGTTTTCTTGATCAGTTCAAGTGCAGAAAGGCGATCCATAACAAAAGCATCAGCACGGCCTAGCGCGACGTCATGTTCAATACCTGTATCGTAAGTTTTGATGGTGATTTTGCCGTCTTTATCGTAACTACGTAGCAGTTGTTCGAAGTTTGACCCAAGGTTCACTGCGACTGTTTTACCTGCTAAATCATCGATACCTTGAATGCTGTCATTACCTTTTCGAACGGTAATTTGAGCACCATCAACTACATATGGGTCTGCGAACAGATATTTCGCTTTACGAGCGTCTGTCATAGTGATTTGGTTAGAAATCGTGTCGATACGACCGGTCTCAAGCAAACCAAACAAACCTGAAAAGTTTGCCGTCACGTACTCTACGTTATAGTCATTGCGACGACCAATTTCATCCCAAAGGTCGACTTCAAACCCTTGTAACTTGTCTTGTTTAACAAACGTAAATGGGAAGTAGCGACCAGACATGCCGACTTTCACTTCTTGTTGTGTCGCAGCATATGCTGCTTGAGATACGGTTGCAGAAAGCGCTAAAGCGGTTAGAAGGCCTTTAATCCAGTTTTTCATTTTACTACTCCTGATATTTATGGAGAGGATGTTACTGGTAAACATGTCGATAAGTTAAATAACTAGTTGTTATTAACCATAACAAACTCGGGGGTGAACGCTGACTTTTTCATCACTCTATCAATAGTAAACAAAAAGATAATGACAGCTTTAACGTTGATCTATACACAAGTTAGATCAACAGACTGCTTTTGTGGGTAGATCTGTGTTTTGTGCATTCATTTGTGAGTAAAATTAGGGCAAATTGTGTGGATCAAGCGAATTCAACCGAAAAAATTGTGAATAACTTAGATCTTATTCACTGGATCACTGATCATTTACTGGCGATCTTGGTTATCAACAGGTAAAATTACCAATCTTTTCCAATTCAAATAAATAGAGTGAGAGCACCGTGTCATCTTCGCTTTGGTTGCAATGTTCGCAACGACTACAAGAAGAGCTACCCGCTACCGAATTCAGCATGTGGGTCAGACCATTACAAGCTGAACTTAATGACAACACCCTAACTCTATTTGCGCCTAATCGCTTTGTATTAGATTGGGTACGTGACAGATACTTAAACAGCATCAACCGTTTACTTAAAGAGTATTGCGGTAATGACGTACCTAACTTACGTTTTGAAGTCGGCAGTAAGCCAGTTTCTGCGCCACCAGCGCCTAAGCCTGTTAAGACGGCCGCTGATGTAGCGGCAGAATCTTCAGCGCCAGCACAGTTGCAAGCACGTCAGCCTGTGCATAAAACGTGGGACGATGAGGCTGAAGTCTCAGATATCAATCATCGCTCGAACGTTAATATCAAGCATAAATTCAATAATTTCGTTGAAGGTAAGTCGAACCAACTCGGCTTAGCTGCTGCGCGTCAAGTTGCGGATAATCCTGGTGCAGCATACAACCCGCTGTTTTTATACGGCGGTACTGGTCTAGGTAAAACCCACTTGCTGCATGCGGTAGGCAATGCGATTGTTGATAACAAGCCGAACGCGAAAGTTGTGTACATGCACTCTGAACGTTTTGTTCAAGACATGGTAAAAGCACTACAAAACAACGCGATTGAAGAATTTAAACGTTACTATCGTAGCGTTGACGCATTGCTTATCGATGATATTCAGTTCTTTGCTAATAAAGAACGTTCTCAAGAAGAGTTCTTCCATACCTTCAATGCTCTATTAGAAGGTAACCAACAGATCATTCTTACCTCTGATCGCTACCCTAAAGAGATAAATGGGGTAGAGGATCGTCTAAAATCCCGTTTCGGTTGGGGTTTGACGGTTGCGATCGAGCCACCAGAGCTTGAAACTCGCGTGGCAATTTTGATGAAGAAAGCAGAAGATCATCAAATTCACCTTGCTGATGAGGTGGCGTTCTTTATTGCTAAGCGCTTACGTTCTAATGTTCGTGAGTTGGAAGGGGCACTTAACCGTGTTATCGCCAACGCGAACTTTACTGGCCGTCCTATCACTATCGACTTTGTTCGAGAGGCGCTGCGCGATCTATTAGCACTACAAGAGAAGCTAGTCACCATAGACAACATTCAAAAGACCGTTGCTGAGTACTACAAGATTAAAGTGGCCGACTTATTGTCAAAACGTCGCTCTCGTTCGGTTGCGCGTCCTCGCCAGTTGGCGATGGCTTTGGCAAAAGAGCTTACCAACCACAGTCTTCCGGAAATTGGCGATGCATTTGGTGGTCGTGACCACACCACAGTGCTTCATGCTTGTCGTAAGATTGCTCAGCTACGCGAAGAAAGTCACGATATTAAAGAAGACTATTCGAACTTAATTCGTACGCTTTCTTCATAATAGTGGCATAATCGCTATAATTAGCATTCAAGTTATTGTATTTCGCATATAAGTGGCATGGATTGCCAGCTTTACGAAGAGTTATCTATGAAATTTACTATCGAACGTCATCACTTATTAAAGCCGTTACAACAAGTCTCTGGCGCGCTAGGTGGGCGACCAACATTACCTATTTTGGGCAATTTGCTGTTGAAGGTTGAAGAAGGGGTGCTTTCTCTTACTGCAACCGACTTAGAAGTTGAGCTAGTAAGTAAAGTGACGCTAGAGAGTGAGTTTGAAGCGGGTAGTGTGACGGTACCTTCACGCAAGTTCCTAGATATTTGTCGTGGATTGCCGGATGACTCTACTATCACTATTGTATTAGAAGGCGATCGTGTACAAGTGCGTTCTGGACGCAGTCGTTTCTCGCTATCGACTTTACCAGCCAGCGACTTCCCAAATATTGAAGATTGGCAACAAGAAGTGGCAGTGACCGTTACTCAAGCCGAACTTAAATCACTGATAGAAAAAACACAATTTTCAATGGCGAACCAAGACGTTCGTTATTATCTCAACGGTATGCTGTTTGAGTTAGACCAAAACACGCTTCGTTCTGTTGCCACTGATGGCCACCGTATGGCAGTTGCTTTGGTGTCACTTGAAGGCAGTTTTGACAACAAACAAATTATTGTTCCGCGCAAAGGCGTGCAGGAGCTGTCTAAGTTATTAGATGCTCCAGAGCAACCAGTGACGCTGCAAATTGGCAGCTCTAATATCCGCGCAGAAGTGAATAACTTTATCTTTACTTCTAAGCTTGTTGATGGTCGTTTCCCTGATTATCGCCGCGTTTTGCCGCAAAATACCGATAAAACACTGGAAGCCAACTGCGACGAACTACGACAAGCATTCTCACGCGCCGCTATTCTTTCTAATGAGAAGTTCCGTGGTGTGCGAGTCAATCTAGACCAGAACGAAATGCGCATTACCGCGAATAACCCTGAACAGGAAGAAGCGGAAGAAATGTTAGACGTCGAGTTCCAAGGCGATGCATTAGAAATTGGTTTCAATGTGTCATACGTTTTAGATGTACTGAACACGCTGCGTTGCGATCAGGTCCGTATTTCTATGTCGAATGCCAATGCGAGTGCGTTGATTGAAAATAGCGAAGATGACAGTGCCATGTATGTGGTGATGCCGATTCGTCTCTAAGCTAGGCATGATGTTATGCCGCTTACGCGCTTAATGGTACAGCAATTTCGTAATATTAAAGCCTGTGATATAGAACTATCTACAGGCTTTAACTTTATTATTGGCCCTAACGGCAGTGGCAAAACCAGTGTCTTAGAAGCCATTTATCTACTCGGTCATGGACGCTCTTTTAAGAGCTCGCTAACAGGTCGAGTGATTCAAAATGACTGCCAAGAGCTGTTTGTTCATGGCCGTTTTTTGAACTCGGATCAATTTGAGATACCCGTTGGCATTAATAAGCAGCGTGATGGCTCAACTGAGGTTAAAATAGGCGGTCAATCTGGGCAAAAGTTGGCTCAGCTTGCCAAGGTGTTACCGCTGCAATTAATTCATCCAGAAGGGTTTGAATTACTGACGGATGGACCAAAATTTCGCCGTGCTTTTATCGACTGGGGTGTGTTTCACTCTGAACCGGGCTTTCATGAAGCTTGGGGACGATTTAAGCGTTTAAGTAAGCAACGTAATGCTCTACTTAAGAGCGCGACCAGTTATCGAGAATTGAGCTATTGGGATCGTGATTTGGCCCAGTTGGCGGAACAAATTGATGATTGGCGTCGGTGTTATGTCGAACAGATGCAAACTCTTGCCGAGGAAATGTGTCAGTCGTTTTTGCCCGAGTTTGAAATCAAACTTGGCTACTACCGTGGTTGGGAAAAAGACACGCCCTATGCTGAGCTATTAGAGCGCAACTTTGAACGAGACCAGAGCTTAGGGTACACCTTTAGTGGTCCTAATAAAGCCGACTTAAGAATTAAAGTGAACAACACGCCAGTTGAGGATGTGTTGTCTCGAGGTCAGCTAAAACTGATGATGTGTGCACTGCGTTTAGCGCAGGGACAGCATCTCGCCGAGTTGACTGGTAAGCAGTGCATTTATTTAATAGATGACTTTGCTTCCGAATTAGATAGCCTTCGTCGTAAACGCTTAGCGGATTACCTAAAACAGACGAACGCTCAAGTTTTTGTAAGTTCTATTACCCAAAGCCAAGTCGCCGATATGATTGACGAAAATGGCAAGATGTTTCATGTGGAACATGGCACAATAGAACCAGGTAAATAGTGAGAGAAACTCATGTCAGAAAATTACGATTCATCGAGTATTAAGGTACTAAAGGGTCTGGATGCAGTACGTAAGCGTCCGGGAATGTACATTGGTGACACGGACGATGGAACCGGTCTGCACCACATGGTTTTTGAGGTGGTTGATAACTCAATTGATGAAGCGTTGGCTGGTCACTGTAACGACATTATTGTGACAATCCATGAGGACAACTCTGTTTCTGTTAGCGATGATGGTCGTGGTATCCCGACTGAAATGCACCCAGAAGAGCAGGTTTCTGCTGCGGAAGTTATCATGACGGTACTTCACGCGGGTGGTAAGTTTGATGACAACTCATACAAAGTATCGGGTGGTCTGCACGGTGTAGGTGTTTCGGTAGTAAACGCCTTGTCGAAAAAAGTGACGCTAACCATTCATCGTGGCGGTCAAATTCATACTCAAACCTATCACCACGGTGAGCCAGAAGCGCCACTCGCTGTGGTTGGTGATACGGATAAAACGGGTACGGAAATCCGCTTCTGGCCAAGTGAAGAAACCTTCACTAACATTGAGTTCCATTACGATATCTTAGCAAAGCGTCTTCGTGAGCTATCGTTCCTAAACTCTGGTGTGTCTATCAAGCTGATTGATAAGCGCGAAGAAGACAAAATGGACCACTTCATGTTTGAAGGTGGTATCCAAGCGTTTGTTGAGCACTTAAACACCAATAAAACACCAATCATCCAAAAAATCTTCCACTTCGATAACGAGCGTGATGACGGTATTACTGTCGAAGTGGCGATGCAGTGGAACGATGGTTACCAAGAAAACATCTATTGCTTTACTAACAATATCCCTCAACGTGATGGTGGTACTCACCTTGCTGGCTTCCGTGCGGCGTTAACGCGTACGCTGAACACGTTTATGGATAAAGAAGGCTTTTCTAAGAAAGCGAAAACTGCGACATCAGGCGATGATGCGCGTGAAGGTCTAACTGCTATCGTTTCGGTGAAAGTGCCAGATCCTAAGTTCTCAAGCCAAACCAAAGACAAGTTGGTTTCATCGGAAGTGAAATCAGCGGTTGAGTCTGCGATGGGTGAGAAACTGTCTGAGTTCCTTGTTGAGAACCCTGGTGAAGCGAAGATTGTTTGTACCAAGATCATCGACGCTGCTCGTGCTCGTGATGCAGCACGTAAAGCTCGTGAGATGACTCGTCGTAAAGGTGCATTAGATTTAGCCGGTCTACCAGGTAAACTGGCTGACTGCCAGGAGAAAGACCCAGCGCTTTCTGAACTATACATAGTGGAGGGTGACTCTGCGGGCGGTAGTGCTAAGCAGGGTCGTAACCGTAAGAACCAAGCGATTCTTCCACTTAAAGGTAAAATCCTTAACGTAGAAAAAGCGCGCTTCGACAAAATGCTGTCTTCTCAAGAAGTGGCAACGCTGATCACGGCACTTGGCTGTGGTATTGGTCGTGATGAATATAACCCAGACAAACTGCGTTATCACAACATCATTATCATGACCGATGCGGACGTGGATGGTTCTCACATTCGTACGCTGCTATTAACGTTCTTCTATCGTCAAATGCCAGAGCTTATTGAGCGTGGCTACGTATATATTGCTCAGCCACCACTTTACAAAGTGAAGAAAGGCAAACAAGAGCAGTATATTAAAGATGAAGATGCCATGAACCAGTATCAAGTATCTCTGGCTCTAGATAACGCTGCACTGCATGTTAATTCTGAAGCACCTGCACTGGCTGGTGAAGCTCTTGAGAAGCTAGTTCAGCAATACAATGCTGCAGTTAAAACTGTTGACCGCATGAGTCGTCGTTATCCACATGCTATGGTTGGCGAATTCATGTATGTACCGCGTCTAACTGCTGAGCAATGTCATGACGCTGCGGCGGTGGAAGCATGGTCTAAACAGCTTGTTGAGCAGCTAAACAACAAAGAAGTGGGCGCAAGTCAATACAGCTTTGAAGTAGAACAGCACGCTGAACTGGGTGTAAACCTACCTAAAGTTGTGGTTCGTACCCATGGCGTGACTCATGAGCACGTTATCAGTGTTGATCTACTTAACTCGAAAGAGTATCGCCAATTGGCAGATACGTCAGAAGCGTTAGACGGTCTGATTGAAGAGGGTGCTTACATCAAACGTGGTGAGCGTACTCAAGAAATTACTAACTTCGTTGATGCTCTTGAGTGGTTAATCAAAGAGTCACGTCGTGGTTTAAGCCTACAACGCTATAAAGGTCTGGGTGAGATGAACCCTGATCAGCTGTGGGAAACAACCATGGATCCAGAGACTCGTCGTATGATGCAGGTGACGATTGAAGACGCGGTTGGCGCTGATCAACTGTTTACCACGTTGATGGGTGACCAAGTAGAACCTCGTCGTAACTTCATCGAAGAAAACGCACTGAAAGTGGCCAACCTAGACGTATAGACGGGTTGTTCTGCTAAACAAAAAAACGCTGCCTTAGGGTGGCGTTTTTTATTACTCGCGTATTCTTATTGTTGATAGTGAGTGTCCGTTTATAGAAAAAAGAGTAGGGCTCTCTTGAATATGGAGTGCATCATCCCTATATAAGGTAATGAAGAGGATGCCAACTTATGGGCCTCGGAAATAGCTGATCCCTTATTGCTCAAGAGAGGATAACGGTGGCAGCACACTATTTAGATTGATTCCAACTTATGTCCCGTTTATCAACAAACATCAGGGAATAAGCCATGAATCCCCTTAGTTCTTATGAATAATAGAGCTAAGACTATTGCTTAACTGAGGATAGTATTATGAGAACTGTAGATTTCACTCCTTTATACCGCAACGCAATCGGCTTCGATCGTCTATTTAATATGATGGAAGCGAACACCGCGAAAAACGCTTCAGGCGGTTACCCTCCGTATAACATCGAACAACAAGACGAGAACCACTTCCGTATCACTATGGCTGTGGCTGGCTTTGCTGAAGAGCAGCTCGATCTTACTCAAAAAGAGAATCTATTGATTGTTAAGGGTGAGCGTAAAGCTGAAGAAGGTAAAAACTATGTTTACCAAGGCATAGCAGAGCGCGATTTTGAGCGTAAGT
The DNA here is from genome assembly GCF_001639065.2 of Vibrio barjaei. Lineage (GTDB taxonomy): Bacteria > Pseudomonadota > Gammaproteobacteria > Enterobacterales > Vibrionaceae > Vibrio > Vibrio barjaei. The sequence goes on along the minus strand of NZ_LQXO02000064.1, from coordinate 17,047 downwards.
TCCAACTAGCTGACTATGTGAAGGTGGTTGGTGCAAGCATGGAGAATGGCTTGCTTCACGTTGACCTAGAACGTGAAATACCAGAAGCGATGAAACCGCGTAAAATTGAGATCGGTGGTAATAAACTGATCGAAGGCTAATCATCAGCCTTGAAATAATTCTCGGAAATAAAGAGTGAAAGAGCGCCATAAGGCGCTCTTTTTAGTGTTAGGCTTCTGAGTAGGCTCTTGCTACCTCTTCCGCAATGATAGCGATGCCTTGCTGCATCTTGTCATCGTCTTGTACGTAGTTCATGCGTAAGCACTGATGAGCGTGATCCCATTCGTCTTCTTGGCCAATAAAGAAGTATTCACCAGGAACAATTAATACACCACGGTCTTTCAGTCGTTGGTACAGCTCCATGGTAGTAATCGGTAATTCATCAAACCAAAGCCATAAGAAAATTGCACCCTCTGGTTTGTGAATTCTAAAACGTGGGTCGGTTATGGCTGATTGCAGTAGCTCTACCGCACGCAGTGATTTCTGTTGATAGAAGGGCTTAATGACATTCGAACTTAAATCCAGCAGATCTCCTTTTTCAATCATATGATTGGCAAGCGCAGGACCAAAGCTCCCAGGAGCAAGACTAATGATGCCATTCATATTGGTCATCGCTTGCGTGACTTCTTCACTCGCAATAACAATGCCGCAGCGCAAGCCAGGTAACCCAAGTTTGGATAAGCTCATACATAGGATGGTGTTTTCATTCCAAAATGGTTCTACATCTTCAAAAATGATGTTTGGGAATGGCAGACCATAAGCATTATCAATAATCAGTGGGATATTGTTAGCACGAGCCAGTTTATCGAGCTTGTGGATCTCTTCGTCAGTCAGCACGTTACCCGTCGGGTTGGTTGGACGCGAGGCACAGATAGCTGCAACCGAATCATCGATTTTCAGGTGTTCAAAATCCACATGGTATTTGAATAAGCCACCGTCGAGTAATTCAATCTCTGGGTGATAAGAGACGAAGATATCTTCGTCAATGCCCGCGTCACCATAGCCAATATACTCTGGAGCAATAGGCAATAGAATTTTCTTGTGCGAGCCATCGGATTGTTTACCTGCAAGCAAGTTGAACAAATAGAAAAAGCCGCTTTGACTACCATTGGTTAGGCTGATGTTCTTTTCTGTTATTGCCCAGCCATAGGTTTCACGAAGCAGCTTAGCAAGCGCTTTAACAAAGGCATCTTTACCTTGTGGACCATCGTAGTTAGCCATAGCTGCGACGAGGTCGCCATTGGCGAGCATATCGGCACTGGCTTGGTGAAAGTACTCGAGCATTGCTGGGATAGCGGCTGGGTTGCCACCTCCGAGCATAATGGCACCTGGAGTGCGGAGGCCATCATTAAGATCATCCATTAATTGGGTAATACCTGAGTAACGATTAAATTTTTCACCAAACTTAGAAAATTGCATTGCTGTACCTAGTTCATTGTGTTCACTTGTTATATTTTTTCGGTTTTTTATCCTGCTGGTGGCAAGATTAATGTTTGAACATACATTAATGAAACTGTGAGGCAAAGCACTATTTGTGGTGGGAATAAAAAAAAGCCCAGTTAGGTAACTGGGCTTTTGCTGTTTTTCTAGAAAATTACTTTTGAATCAGTGAGATATCGGCAATTTGCAAGAATAGGTTACGTAGGTTGTTCAGTAGTGTTAGGCGGTTTTTCTTTAGCGCCTCATCGTCTGCCATCACCATTACGTTGTCGAAGAAAGCATCAACCGGTTCACGAAGATCTGCCAGTTTGCTTAGCGCTTCTTGGTAGTTACCTGTAGCGAAAGCAGGCTCTAGTGCTTCTGTCATGACTTCTACGTTTTCTGCCAGTACTTTTTCTGCATCTTCTTGTAGAAGTGCAAGGTCGATATCGGCTGCGAGTTCGCCATCAAACTTCGCTAGGATATTGCCGACACGCTTGTTTGCTGCAGCAAGTGATTCCGCCGCTTCCAGTTCGCGGAAGTGAGATACTGCTTTCACACGCTGGTCAAAGTCTGCAGGTTTAGTTGGACGACGTGCTAACACCGCCTGGATGATGTCTACGCTGAAGCCTTCGTCTTTGTACCATGCATTGAAACGACCAAGCATAAACTCAAGTACGTCTTCTTCAACATTTGCATTGGTTAGCTTGTCGCCAAATAGTGACTTCGCTTTTGCTATAAGGTCTGTAAGGTCTAAGCTGTAGCCGTTTTCTACGATGATACGCAACACACCTAGCGATGCACGACGAAGTGCAAATGGGTCAGAGCCCTTAGGTGCTTGACCAATACCGAAGATACCAACAATAGTATCTAGCTTGTCTGCCATCGCGACAGCGGATGAGATACCAGTGCTTGGTAGGTTATCGCCTGCAAAACGAGGCATGTATTGCTCGTATAGTGCTAGTGCTACTTGCTCATCTTCACCGTCGTGCGTGGCATAATGCATACCCATCACACCTTGAGTATCGGTAAACTCGAATACCATAGATGTCATTAGGTCACATTTAGCCAGTAGACCTGCACGCTTAGACTTTTCAACATCAGCATCGATTTGCTCAGCGATGTAGCCAGCAAGCTCAGTGATGCGATCCGTCTTGTCTTTGATAGTGCCAAGCTGCTTCTGGAAGATAGCTTGCTCTAGTTCAGGTAGACGGTCGATAAGCGGGCGCTTGCGATCTGTATTAAAGAAGAACTCGGCATCGGCTAGACGAGGACGTACAACCTTCTCGTTACCTTCGATAACGTAGCGAGGCTCTTTCGATTCGATGTTAGAAACGAAAATGAAGTTTGGTAGTAGCTTCTTGTTCTCGTCATAAACCGGGAAGTATTTTTGGTCACCCTTCATGGTGTAAACCAACGCTTCAGAAGGTACTTTTAGGAATTCTTCTTCAAACTTCGCAGTGAGTACTACTGGCCATTCAACCAGAGACGTCACTTCTTCGACTAAGTCATCTTCGAGATCCGCTACACCGCCAACCGCTGCCGCTGCTTTTTGAGAGTCCGCTAGAATGATGGCTTTACGTGCGTCATAGTCAGCCATCACTTTGCCGCGTTCTTCGAGGATCGCTGGGTATTGCTCTGCTGATTCGATAGTGAATTCTTGCTCACCCATAAAGCGGTGACCACGGATAGTACGATCAGACGCTACGCCTAGGATTTCGCCTTCAATAAGGTCAGAACCCATTAGCATCGTCAGTGTTTTAACTGGGCGGATAAATTGAGTGGTTTTATCACCCCAACGCATTGGCTTAGCGATAGGTAGATTAGCGAGTGCTTTCGCTGCAATTTCAACGATGATCTCAGACGTTGCCTGACCTTTCACCTCTTGTTTGAATAGCAGCCATTCACCTTTGTCAGTCACTAGACGCTCTGCTTGGTCAACAGTAATACCGTTACCACGAGCCCAGCCTTGTGCTGCTTTAGTTGCATTGCCATCAGCATCAAATGCTACCGATACTGCTGGCCCGCGCTTTTCAACCACTTTGTCAGCTTGACCTTCAGCCAGCGCTGAAACCTTAAGTGCTAAGCGACGAGGTGCGGCATACCACTTCACACCTTCGTGTGCTAGGTCTGCATCTTTAAGTTCAGACTCGAAGTTTGCTGCAAATGCTTCAGCAAGAGTGCGAAGTTGTGTTGGTGGTAGCTCTTCAGTACCTAGTTCAATTAGAAATTCTTTTGCCATGATTACTGTCTCCTCGCCTTATTTCTTACACATAGGGAAGCCAAGTGCTTCACGTGATGCGTAGTATGCTTCTGCTACTGACTTAGTCAGGTTGCGGATGCGAAGAATGTAACGTTGGCGCTCTGTTACAGAGATAGCTTTGCGAGCATCAAGCAAGTTGAACGCGTGGGCGGCTTTCAGAATGCGCTCGTAAGCCGGAAGAGGAAGAGGTTTCTCTAGTTCGAGTAGCTCTTTAGTTTCTTTCTCACATTGATCGAAATATGAAAATAGGAAGTCAACGTCAGCATGCTCAAAGTTGTATGTGGATTGCTCAACTTCGTTTTGGTGGAAGATATCACCATAAGTCACTTTGCTTCCGTCTGGCGCTGTGTTCCAAACTAGATCGTAAACAGAGTCAACTTCTTGGATATACATAGCAAGACGCTCGATACCATAAGTGATCTCGCCGGTTACTGGCTTACACTCAAGACCACCCACTTGCTGGAAGTAAGTAAACTGAGTGACTTCCATACCGTTTAGCCATACTTCCCAACCAAGACCCCAAGCACCAAGTGTTGGGTTTTCCCAGTTGTCTTCTACGAAGCGAATGTCATGCACTAATGGGTCGATACCAAGTACTTCTAGTGAGCCTAGATATAACTCCTGAATGTTGTCTGGAGATGGCTTTAGCGCTACCTGAAATTGATAGTAGTGCTGTAGTCGGTTCGGGTTTTCACCATAGCGGCCGTCAGTCGGACGACGAGATGGTTGGACATAAGCTGTCGACATTGGCTCAGGGCCAAGTGCGCGCAAACATGTCATTGGGTGAGAGGTGCCCGCACCTACTTCCATATCTAGAGGTTGTACAATGGTACAGCCATTTTGTGCCCAATAATCCTGCAGCGCGAGGATCATTCCCTGGAAGGTTTTGATATCGTATTTTTGCATAGTCAATTCGCGCGATTCTTTATCTGAAAAAGGTAAAAATAACGATCAAGTATACCCAGTAATTCCTTGGGGGAGTAGGGGTAAAAGTGGTTAATTAATCGTCATTATGCGAAAAAAGGTCAGTTTTTTGCTTTTCTCGCTTAACTGCGGCTTATGGGAAAGTGTTATTGTTGAATTTGATGGTTAGTGTGATTACAATACCGCCATCTTTGGGGAGTAGCTTATTCGGGCTCTAACAAGAGTCAGAATTCGTTCGTCAACATAATTGGTGCAAAATCACCATGGCGTTCGAGACTTGTGCCAACAAGTTTAGCAAGACCTTAGATAAACATCGTGAACCGGGGTGGGGCGCGAGGTTTATCTATAGGTTTAAAACTATAATCCCTGCCCCTTAGAGCATGTCGTGAGCGTTTTAGCTATTTCAATTACTACTGTCGCCTTAGCTGAGATTGGGGATAAAACCCAACTTCTCTCATTGTTGTTAGCCAGTCGTTACCGTAAACCTATTCCCATTATTGCAGCCATTTTTCTGGCAACGATAGCCAACCATGCACTTGCTGCTTGGTTAGGAGTTGTCGTCGCCGATTACCTTTCGCCTCAAGTTCTGAAGTGGGTTGTTGTCGTAAGTTTCGTAGCCATGGCTGGGTGGGTACTGATTCCCGATAAACTGGATGAAGAGGAAAGCATTTCCAACAAAGGCCCGTTTGTGGCCAGTTTCATAGCGTTTTTTATCGCAGAGATTGGTGACAAAACTCAAATTGCGACATCGATATTAGGGGCGCAGTATGCCGATGCCTTAATGCTGGTGGTCCTAGGAACTACCATTGGTATGTTGTTGGCGAATGTTCCGGTGGTACTGATAGGTAAGTTGTCGGCGGATAAATTGCCATTAGATTGGATTCGCCGAGTGACCGCTATTCTGTTTGTATTATTAGCAATTGGTGCGGCAGTTTTTTAATAACAATATCAACTAGCTAACGGTAATTTATTTAAGATCAAACTCTGGCTCGAATCTAGTGAGTTTCGTGATGTGTGACATATTAGTGTCACAATTGTCATGCTACTTTAATTATGTGGATCCTAGCGAGAGGGCAATACTATGCTTACACGTTACACAGGAATGACCGCAAAAAGTCAGAGTTCTTTATTTACGTTCGGTTTTGTTTTAACGGTTCTTGGAATGGTGCTCACCGACATGTGGACACCTATGGTAGTCGGTGCCATTGTGATGGCTGGGCTCTCTGTAGAGTCGTGGATTAGGGTGCAACATCTTATTCCCATGCACAAGGAAATACGTGCGATGCAAAAGCAGATTAAGCAGTTGCAATCGGAAGTCCGAACGCTTGAATATGATGAATAGTAAAAAGGCTGCATGATGCAGCCTTTTTTGATTCTTTACGCCAGACCTTTCTTGATTAAGTAAAGGTAAGGTATGGATTCCGTTTGTGATCCAAGTAATTGGTGATCCATAAAACGACAGAAGCTTGGGATGTCTCTCGTAGTAGAAGGATCGTCTGCTTTCACTAACAACACTTCCCCTTGTTCCATTTTACGAATTGTCTTCCTGACCATCATCACTGGCTCTGGGCAGCGCAAGCCTTCTGCTTCTAATGTTTGCGTTGCTAGGTCTGTATTGATTGTCATGGTGTGCTCTAATCTATAAAAAACAGCTCAAATTCTACTTATGAAGAAAAAATATGCAATAACTCTTGGCAAATGGATTTTTTTGTTTTAACTTTATTTAACAAGTTGGTAACAAAGAAGCAGGGGAGTAGCTATGTTAACCGCTTTAGATAGATTGACGATTTATTCAGTGCTTTGCTTTATTGCGTTCTGTGCCTTGGTATTAAAGACTTCAGCAGAGCCAAGCTTTGTTCCTTTAATTGGATTAAGTGCTTCAATCCTAGGGATTTGGATTGAGATGAGACGCTGGCAAGATGTTTCAGAAGAACAAGAAAGTTAACATTTTATAAACATCTGGCTAATTTAGATTTCTAACACTATACGACATTCCGACACTATCCCCATTTTCTTGGGCTTCCCCGCTGTCAAAGGCGGGATTTTTTTTATCTGGCGCTAGGTAAAGATATTCAGGCTCGGTGTACACTATAAAAGAACCCGTTAGGAAGTGTTTATGGAACTGGAAGAAATCTATCGTCGTGACTTGAATCTGTTGGTTGCGTTAAAAGTGTTGGTCGAGGAAGGTAGTGTTAGTCAAACTGCTGTGCGCTTGAACCTTAGTCAGTCGGCAACCAGTCGTGTTTTAGGTCGGCTTAGAGACTTATTGGGCGATCCACTGTTTACCCGTCAAGGGCAACGAATCATTCCTACCAGTAAAGCATTGGAAATCTGCAAACAAATTGATGCGCCGTTAGAATCATTCCGCCAACTTCTAACACCGAGTGAGTTCAATCCATATTACTGCAATGAGCGTTTTCTTATCGCCACCACTGACTACGCTATGCAGACCATACTTCCTTATGCCTTACCTATGGTGTATCAGCAGGCGCCTAACATTTCGCTAGAGTTTGCTCCACTGCAACACGAAAGCCTCTTTAAGCAATTGAGTACCGATAAGGTAGATATGGCTATCTGCAGACCATCAGGTTCTGTCTCACCTTTGCATCAAGATATATTAGGTCCTGTAGGGGTTTCATGTTTAGTGTCTAAACAGCACCCACTTGCGGAAAAGCCACTATTACTCGAAGACTATATTAATGCGCCGCACGCCATGATTGCGATAAGTGATGGTGTAAAATCATTACTTGATGCTGCATTGGTTAATCAGAACCCAAGAAGAATGGTGTTACGGGCTTATCACCTTGAAGCCGCATTGGCGATTGTTGATTCCATGCCTCTTATTATTACCGTTCCTGCCGATCTAGCGTATTTGGTGGCAGAGCGATATGACTTAGTGATTAAGCCATTGCCATTTGCGTTCACACCATTTGATTATTCGTTGATTTGGCATTCACGCTGCGATACTTCTGAGTCCCAGCAATGGTTGCGCAAAGTGTTGAAACAAGAATGTGGCAAATTGATTACTAAAAGAATTGAAGATGTAGGGTTAGGCTAGCAGTCGGTCGAATTGAGACCTTCATTTCCTTGTATTCACTAATCTTTATCCTAGTTTTACTTAAAAACAACAAAGGAATGAGCAATGAATATCAAAAGGATTATCGTTGGGCTAGCTGCTATAAGCCTTACTCATACTGCTCTCGCCAATAACATCATGGAGGCGTGTATCGACTGCCATGGTTCTGATGGTGTTGGTAGAGAAAACACTATCCCTAACCTTCGAGGGCAGCCTAAAGCCTACTTAGAGGCTCAAGTCCTTGCGTTTAAATCTGGCCATCGAACTAGCAGCTTTATGGAGCCTATCGTTCACGACGTTGCAGATGATCAGCTGGTACTCGCTGCTGATTTCTATGCCTCCATTCCCGTTGATACTCCTGAAACCTTGCAATGGCGAGGTGATAAGTGGCCTGCTGATATGCCATTGGGTGAACGAATAGCATACAGTGGTAAATGGAATAGCAATGTACCAGCTTGTGTTAGTTGCCACGGGCCCAATGGGGTGGGTGTTGCACCAAGTTTTCCTATGCTTATGGGGCAAAATAAAGACTACTTAATCAATCAACTCAACGCTTGGAAAAATGACCAACGTCCTCCGGGTTTGCTAGGGACGATGGTCACTATTTCTAAAGCACTCAGTGAAGAAGAGATCGAAGCTGTTGCGGAATATTTCTCATCGCAAGGAGGTTCTTTATGAAAACTCATTATCTAATCGCTTTGCTTGCTGGTTCTCCTTTCGTTGCCTTTGCTGATCAATATAAAGAGCTTCACCCCATAGAGCCTGGTAGGGCGTTGAACGAAGGTGAAACCCTTCATCAAGTATCTCATTGGGATAACTTACCAAAGGGTGAAATGGGGGAGTCGATAAAGCGTGGGTATTCATTGTTTATGAATACCCAGCAATTGAAACCGACGGGAAGAGTGAATAATGGTATGAACTGCACCAATTGCCATCTCGGAGGGGGGAGTGTAGCCAATGCGGCACCTATGTGGGCTGCTTTTGTATCTTACCCTGCCTATCGTTCTAAAAATAAACGAGTAAATACGTTTGAAGATCGATTGCAAGGTTGTTTTCTTTATTCTATGAATGCAAAAGATGGCCAGCCCCCAGAGGTATTAAGCCAAGAAATATTGGACCTTAATGCTTACTCTTATTGGTTGTCGTTTGGAGTGTCTGTTGATAATAAGTTGCCTGGAAGAGGATTTGGAAAACTAGATAAACCTGTGAAGGCACCTAGTTACAAGCGTGGCGAAAAGGCTTATCAAGAAGAATGTTCTGTATGCCATGGCGAAAATGGACAAGGACGACAGGTGGGTGGACGTTATGTCTTTCCTGCACTTTGGGGACCGGATAGTTTTAACTGGGGAGCAGGAATGCATCGAGTAAATACTGCTGCTACGTTCATAAAACACAATATGCCTTTAGGGCAAGGTGGAACATTAACAGATCAGCAAGCTTGGGATATCGCGTTGTTTATGGATAGCCATGAACGACCACAGGATCCACGCTTTGATGGTGACATTAAGTCGACGAAAGAAGCTTTTCATAATCATAATGGAGAGTACGGTAAACCAAGCCCTGCTAATAATAAGCAAATACTCGGTACTAAGGCGTACTAAATACAAAAGGCTCTCATGATGAGAGCCTTTTCAATAGTATATGTTATCTAAGATTAGATCTTAATTGTCACACGACCAGTGATAGCACCATTAGTGATATCTTCTGCAGCTTGAATAGCTTCTTCCAATGCCACTGTTTTGCTTGCTTGAGCGTAGTAGGACTCAGGAAGTAAAGTTGCCAATTGTTCCCATGCTTTGATACGTTTCTCGCGAGGGCACATTACTGAGTCAATACCCTGTAGGCGGACATTACGTAGAATGAATGGCATAACGGTTGTTGGCAAATCAAAACCACCTGCCAGACCACATGCTGCGACCACACCGTTATAGTTCATTTGAGCCAATACTTTCGCGAGAAGTTTGCTACCTACAGTGTCAACCGCTGCAGCCCAAACTTGACGCTCAAGTGGCTTAGCTGGTTCTTCAAGCTCACTACGTTCAACAATACGAGAAGCGCCAAGAGAAGTGAGTAATTCACCATTTTCTGAAGCACGACCTGTGACTGCTGCGACTTTGTAGCCGAGTTGGTTTAGTAGCGTTACTGATACACTGCCTACACCACCACTTGCGCCAGTTACCAATACTTCACCATCTTCTGGTTTGATGCCAGCATCAACAATCGCTTGTACGCAAAGCATAGCCGTGAAGCCAGCAGTACCGATAGCCATGACCTTTTCTGCATCTAGACCAGCAGGCATTGGTACTAACCAATCACCGTTTAGGCTTGCTTTCTCTGCCATGCCACCCCAGTGATTCTCACCGACCCCCCAGCCAGTGAGAACCACTTCGTCGCCTTCCTTATAACGAGGGTCATCAGATTGAGACACTACGCCAGAAAGATCGATACCCGGTACCATTGGGAAATTGCGAATAATTTTGCCTTTACCCGTAATCGCCAACCCATCTTTGTAGTTCAAAGATGAATATTTTACATCTATTTTTACATTACCTTCTGGAAGCTGAGACTCATCTACTTGTGAAATAGTAGCGATTGTTTTTTTATCTTCTTGGTTAAGTAACAGTGCTTTGAACATGGTTGTCTCCAATGAGTTGACGTGTTATCTGCAGCAGAGTGTAGGCGACAAATAGGTAAAAAAAAAATGAAACTTGAACATTTGATGTATGCATTTTATGCATAAATAAAAACAGCTCCGCAAGCGGAGCTGTTTTTACGTTCAGATGGGGTTATGGACGTTCGAATATGGTCGCAATGCCCTGACCCAAACCAATACACATGGTCGCTAGACCGATCTTCGCATCTTTGCTTTCCATAATATTGATAAGCGTGGTGGAAATGCGAGAGCCTGAGCAGCCCAATGGGTGTCCAAGTGCGATAGCACCACCGTTAAGGTTTACTTTCTCATCAACCACATCCAATAGACCCAGATCCTTAGCACATGGCAGTGACTGAGCAGCAAATGCTTCATTAAGTTCAACAATGTCAATATCATCCATTGTCAAACCTGCACGCTTCAGTGCTTTTTGAGTCGCAGGTACTGGACCATAACCCATAATAGAAGGATCACAACCAGCAATGGCCATTGAGCGGATTTTTGCACGAATAGGTAAACCTAGCTCGTTAGCTTTATCTTCACTCATGATCAGCATGGCAGAAGCACCATCAGATAACGCAGATGAAGTCCCTGCTGTGACCGTGCCGTTTGCAGGGTCAAATACAGGACGTAGCTTAGATAGACCTTCCACGTTAGTTTCCGGACGAATAACTTCATCGTAATCTAAAGTGAAGAGAGAGCCGTCTTCTGCGTGACCTTCTGTTGGTAGAATTTCGTTTTTGAAGCGTCCTTCTACGGTTGCAGCTTGTGCACGTTGGTGACTGCGGGCAGCGAACTCATCTTGTTGTTCGCGGCTAATTCCATGGAGTTTACCTAGCATCTCAGCCGTTAAACCCATCATGCCTGCTGCTTTTGCAACGTTCTTTGACAGTTGCGGATGAAAGTCAACGCCATGAGTCATTGGGACATGACCCATGTGTTCTACACCACCGATAAGACAGATTTCTGCGTCGCCTACCATGATAGAGCGTGCCGCGTCATGCAGAGCTTGCATTGATGAACCACACAAACGGTTAACGGTAACCGCGCCAATTTCAATAGGTAAACCCGCGAGCAGTGCAGCATTACGTGCCACGTTAAAGCCTTGCTCTAATGTTTGCTGCACACAGCCCCAATAGATATCTTCAATTTCTTCAGGTTTGACTTGTGGGTTGCGAGCCAAGATCCCTTTCATAAGATGCGCTGATAGATCTTCAGCACGTTGATGCCTAAATGCACCACCTTTGGAACGACCCATCGGTGTGCGAAGACAATCAACAACGACAACATTTTTCATTTTGATATTCCTCTTCCAATGGGTAATTACAGTGAGCCAGTTTGCTGCAGTTCATAGAAGCGCTTACCAGAGCTTGCCATGTCTACTAGCGACTGAGGGACTTTGTACATTGCACCCAATGACTCGTATTGTTTCGCCATTGCTACGTAGTTATCGATACCAATACTATCTAGGTAACGGAATACACCACCGCGGAATGGAGGGAAGCCCAATCCATATACTAGAGCCATGTCGGCTTCTTGTGGTGTTGCAATGATGCCTTCTTCAAGACAAAGTGCTACTTCGTTGATCATTGGAATCATCATACGTTGAATGATGGTATCGTCGTCGAACGCTTGGCTTGGTTTGCAAACCGGTTCTAGCAAGCTAGTGATGTCTTCACTTGGTGCTTTCTTTGGTCGACCACGCTTGTCTGTAGTATACGCGTAGAAGCCAGAGCCATTCTTTTGACCGTAGCGAGTGTTACTAAAGAGAACATCGATAGCATCGCGTTCTTCTTTAGCCATACGTTCAGGGAAACCTTCCGCCATTACAGCTTGAGCGTGGTGAGCGGTATCGATACCAACAACATCGAGAAGATAAGCAGGACCCATAGGCCAGCCAAACTTGCGCTCCATGACTTTATCAATCTGAATAAAGTCAGCACCATCACTTAATAGCTGACTAAAGCCACCAAAGTATGGGAAGAGTACGCGGTTAACAAAGAACCCTGGGCAATCATTAACGACGATTGGTGATTTACCCATTTTTGCTGCATAAGCCACAACACGATTAATGGTTTCTTCTGATGTGTGCTCACCGCGAATGATTTCGACCAGAGGCATACGGTGTACTGGATTAAAGAAGTGCATACCACAGAAGTTTTCTGGGCGTTTGAGTGACTTCGCAAGCACATTAATAGGAATCGTCGACGTATTCGATGCAATGACAGTATTCTCACCGATCAATCCTTCGACTTCGCTCAATACTGACGCTTTGATCTTTGGATTTTCAACGACCGCTTCGACAATCACATCGCTCTGTTCGATGCCTGCGTAATGAAGGCTTGGAGTGATAGATGCCAATACGCCAGCCATCTTAAAGCCATCAATGCGACCGCGTTGCAAGCGTTTGTTCAGCAGTTTGGATGCTTCAGTCATGCCAAGCTCTAAAGAAGCCTGAGCAATATCTTTCATGATTACGGGTACGCCTTTAAGCGCAGACTGATAAGCAATACCGCCACCCATGATGCCAGCACCTAGCACGGCAGCACGCTCGGTGTCTTTACCTGACTTCGCGGCTTTCTTAGCAAGACCCTTAATGTATTGGTCGTTAAGGAAGATACCAACTAGCGCGTTGGCTACATCAGAGCCAGCTAGTTGAATAAAGTAGTTTGCTTCAATATCAAGAGCCTGATCTCGGCCAGAGCGAGCTGCTTCTTCAATGGCTTTTACTGCTGCCATTGGCGCTGGATAATGTGGTCCAGCCTTCTGTGCAACAAGACCTTTAGCCATGGTGAAGCTCATCATCGCTTCAAGTTTACTCAGTGTCAGTGGAGACAATTTCGCTTGGCGGCGTGCTTTCCAATCAATTTTCTCATTGATGGCTAATTGAATCGTGTTAAGTGCAGATTCATATAGAGCATCGGTTTCGACGATTGCGTCGAGTAAACCAAGCTTTAGCGCTTCACCTGAGCGACATGCTTTACCTTGTGTGATGATTTCCATCGCGCTATCAGCACCAATGAGGCGTGGCAGACGCACGGTGCCGCCAAAGCCAGGCATAATGCCAAGTTTAGTCTCTGGAAGGCCGATGCTGGTGGTTTTATCACCAATTCTAAAATCTGTTGCTAATACACACTCACAACCGCCACCAAGCGTATGACCTTTTAGGGCTGAAAGTGTTGGAACGGGCAGGTCTTCTAACTTGTTGAAGATGCTATTTGCAAAACCAAGCCACTCTTTGAGCTCTGCTTTTGGCTTGGCAAACAATCCCAAGAATTCCGTGATATCGGCGCCAACGATAAATGCGCTTTTATCTGTAGTGAGGATTAGACCCTTTAAATCATTCCATGCTGCAAGAGCATCAAGTGCTTTGTCTAGGGCTTCAAGAGTAGCCAGATCAAGTTTATTGACCGACTGGGGAGAGCTAAAACACAGTTCGGCGATGCCGTTGTGTACTTCCTTTACCTGTAGGGTTTCAGATTGGTAAATCATTGTCATTCTCCGTGACAGACAATCCGTGATTGTGCGAAAGCGGTAGTTATTGTTTTTGCTTCTGGTTAGACCAGTTGTCTAATATTGAACCGCATTGAATTTAATTTCAATACATTTTTTAAACAACTGTTTAACATTATGACCGTGGTCCAATCTTGGAGTCAATCCTATTCACCCATGATAGAATACCCTTTTTAGGCTACAGATCTCATAAATCCTAATGAACTCAACTGCATACTTGATACCAGAGCACTCTGTGATTTTTGAAGAAGAAATCAAAAAGAGTGTCTTCATCACACAAATTGCCCATACACCCAGTATTGAAAGTGCTAAAGCGTTTATCGATGATGTGAAGAAAGAACACAGTAGTGCCAGACATAACTGCTGGGGCTTTGTTGCTGGTCGTCCAGAAAATTCCATGATGTGGGGCTTTAGTGATGATGGTGAGCCATCCGGCACCGCAGGAAAGCCTATTTTGGCGCAGTTGAGTGGTTCCGGGATTGGAGAATTGGCGGCCGTTGTTACTCGCTATTCTGGTGGAATTAAGCTCGGAACTGGCGGATTAGTGAAAGCTTATGGTGGTGGAGTTCAACAAGCACTTAAGCTAATTCAAACAATAGAAAAAAAAATCACCACACAATTACGACTAGAGTTAGACTATGCATTTGTAACCACAGCTCAGTCTGAACTTAGTAAGTGTTCTGCAGTAGAAGTGGAATCTCACTATAGCGATAAGGTTATTCTTATTGTAGAAGTTGAGGTGAACAAGGTTGATGCACTCACGCAAAGCATAATTAATAAAAGTGGAGCCAAGGCAATGGTTTCTCCAGTAGAACACAACTAGGACGTAACGAAGCGAAGCTTCATTCAACATATATGCAATTTCGATCCATAATCCGCATTGTCGGGCTTCTTTTAGCGCTGTTCAGTGTGTCAATGCTTGCGCCAGCTCTTGTCGCGCTCATCTATCGTGATGGTGCGGGTGTGCCTTTTGTTACGACCTTTTTTGTCTTACTAGTTTGTGGAGGCTTTTTCTGGTTTCCCAACCGACGCCACAAACACGAGCTCAAAGCTCGTGATGGCTTCCTTATTGTGGTTTTGTTTTGGACAGTAATCGGCAGCGCCGGTGCCTTACCGTTCCTTATCTCCGATTTCCCTAATGTGTCGATAACCGATGCATTCTTTGAATCTTTCTCTGCCTTAACTACAACTGGTGCGACGGTTATTGTTGGTTTGGATGAGTTACCTAAAGCGATATTGTTTTACCGTCAATTGCTACAGTGGTTTGGGGGCATGGGGATCATTGTACTCGCGGTTGCTATTTTACCAGTATTAGGTATTGGTGGTATGCAGTTATATCGAGCAGAAATTCCTGGTCCAGTAAAAGACAGCAAAATGACACCTCGAATTGCTGAGACAGCAAAGGCGCTTTGGTACATTTACTTAAGCTTAACCATCGCTTGTGCAGCTGCATTCTGGGTAGCTGGTATGACACCGTTTGATGCGATAGCCCATAGTTTCTCAACCATTGCGATTGGTGGGTTTTCTACTCACGATGCGAGCATGGGCTACTTTGATAGCCATGCTATCAATATGATTACCGTGGTATTCCTGCTTATATCGGCCTGTAACTACTCTCTGCACTTTGCTGCATTTGCTTCAGGTGGTGTACATCCTAAGTATTATTGGAAAGATCCCGAGTTTAGAGCTTTCATCTTTATACAGGCGGTGTTATTTCTGATCTGCTTCCTTATTTTATTGAAGCATCACTCCTATAACTCTGTATACGATGCGTTTGATCAGGCACTGTTCCAGTCGGTATCTATTTCGACGACGGCGGGCTTTACCACTACTGGATTCTCGGAATGGCCACTGTTTTTACCAGTGTTGCTACTGTTCTCTTCTTTTATTGGTGGATGTGCGGGCTCGACGGGCGGTGGTATGAAGGTAATTCGTATTCTATTACTTACTCTGCAAGGTGCTCGTGAGATGAAACGCCTTGTACACCCGAGAGCGGTATATACCATCAAAGTGGGTGGGACAGCACTGTCTCAGCGTGTCGTGGACGCCGTTTGGGGATTTTTCTCGGCTTACGCACTGGTGTTTGTGGTCTGTATGTTAGCGTTAATTGCTACTGGTATGGATGAGCTTAGTGCGTTCTCGGCAGTTGCGGCCACGTTGAACAATCTCGGCCCGGGTCTTGGAGAAGTCGCCGTCCACTTTGGTGAGGTCAATGATAGCGCTAAGTGGGTGCTCATCGTTTCGATGCTATTTGGCCGACTTGAAGTGTTCACCCTTCTTATTCTATTAACTCCTGCATTTTGGCGTAGTTAACCAGCCTGCTTATTAAGGTAAAGGAAACATCGTGGAAAAAGTTCTCTATCTCTATTCTTCTCGTGAAGGACAAACGACAAAAATCATTACGCGTATTGCTGAGCAATTAGGTGATAATGCCGCCACTATCGTCAATTTACACCAAGAGATGAACATTAATCTTGATGAGTTCGATAAAGTGCTTATCGGGGCATCAATCCGATATGGTCATTTAAATAAAAAGCTCTATCAGTTTTTAAATGCCAACAGTACTAAGTTGGCGTCAATGAAAGCCGCATTCTTCTGCGTCAATCTGACCGCAAGAAAAGAAGAACAAGGAAAAGACACGCCGGAAGGCAGTGCTTATATAAAGACGTTCTTGAAAAAGTCACCTTGGCAACCGGAGTTAATAGGTGTGTTTGCCGGCGCGTTGTATTACCCACGTTATAATCCTTTTGACCGCTTTATGATTAAACTGATTATGACGATGACCGGCGGAGAAACAGATACTTCAAAGGAAGTGGAATACACTAACTGGGACAAAGTCAGCTTGTTTGCGGATAAATTTGCTCAGCTATAACAAGAAAATGTCGATTTTTGCGTCGTTTTGAGCTGTTTTTAATCGAACGATAAAAAAACACGAAAAACTTCGAAAAAAGGGTTGCCAAGAAGATTTCGATCTCTATAATGCCCCCTCGCTGACACGGGAACGCAGACGAAAGTTCGCATCCAGTCAGAAGGTCTCAAGCTTCTAAGAAGCTTAGTAAAATAAGTTGAAAAAAGTGGTTGACACGACAACTTATCTCGCTAAAATGGCCGTCCGTTTTGAGCAAAGCTCGAAACAAGCTCTTTAACAATATAAACCTAT
>NZ_LQXO02000063.1 GCF_001639065.2 Vibrio barjaei | reverse complement strand
CACCCGTTGAATCAATACGCACCGACAACTTGCCGTGATAGGACTCGATGAATAGCCAGCTAGACTCAACAGTTAACGGCATCACTTGCCCTTGAATCAGGTTGAAGTTCATTGGTTCACCGCCTTAAACAGCACAAAGCCAAGTACCAGTACAATGATTGCCATGAGAATCAATTGCTGTTTGTTCAGTGCGCTTTGTCCGTTGTCTTGTTTGAACTTGGCAAGCTCGGTCAGCTTGTCTAAATTCTTCGTGTTTTGGGCTGCTTGATTACCCGCAAGCCCCGCTATCATTTGAAGGTTTTCACTGTTGCTAGAGCTGAATTTATCCAGCGCACCAGAGGCAAACTTCATACTGTTTTCTGTGTTTTGGTCTACCAGATTGAGCGATTCACTCATTGCGCCTTTGGCAAACTCATACGATTCATCAAGCGCATCACCCGCAAAATCAAACGACTTCCCTACGCTCCCGTGGTCGGTCACGGTGGCATTAATCGTTGAGCCTTCAATACCACTTAACGCAACCCCAAGGTTGTCGCCGCTAATAGCATTTTGACTACTGGTATTCTTCGTACTGGTGCTATTGCGTGAACTGGAAC
>NZ_LQXO02000062.1 GCF_001639065.2 Vibrio barjaei | reverse complement strand
AGCGGCGGTGGAGGTGGCGGCGGTGGATTATGATGTAATAAAGGGGTGACTGTCATGTCCAACACTTCTGCCCCCTCAGTTAACTTGCCACTATGCCCTGGGCCATGGTTCAGAATACTGACTTTAACATGAAGCGTAATATCGTCTTGGAGCGAGCCCTGTAACGCGATTTCAAAATGCTCCTGATGAACCCCCAAATCAGTAGGTGAACCATGAGGTCCTGTGTGAATTGTACCATGGTCATGGTAACTCAAGTGCCCTGTTTGAGGGTCAATGGTCAACGTGCCCCATTTACCGTTAAACGAAGTCTGATAATGCCCATTTACTAATATCCTCCATCCTTGTTGTGCGGGGGCAACTGACTGTCCCGTAGGCATGAGTGTTGGCGTTCCCAGTGAGGTACTTATCTGGTGACTGCCAGAGGGAGCTGTTACTACTATTGGCTCTGGTTTTGTCCCAGCAGCCACATTGAGCGCTGAGTTTACGTTACCATGCTCATCAGTCATAACAGCTCGAACTGGAGTGCTTGGCGTAACTTCTAAGTTGATACCATGCTTCAAGGAATAGGCATCTAAGACATGGTCCACACCATTGATATTTAGGTGCTCACCAACCTTAGCATCCGCAGCGGCATGAACTGTGGCCGTGATGGTTCCTGCCGCTCCTTGCGCTATTTCCGCTTTACTATACAAGTTGTCCGAACCAGGGCTTTCAAAGCTAATAGTCGGACTCCCCACACTTTTATCGACATCATAGTGGTGGTCGATCGATGTCGTTGTGCTATTACCTGCATCATCGATCGCTGTAACAGAAACTTTTACTTTTGATACTTGCTCTAGCTCTGATCCTGGTACATCGATATTGTAGTGGCCTGCTGCATCTAACTTCCCAGAGTACGAGTGCCCACCGACTTCAATGGTGACAATGTCTCCTGGGTGTGCCCCACCAGATGCATCGCCCGAGATGGTAATCATCGACTGAGATTCCGTTGCGTTGAGGACATTATCGCGAGTAATAGTATCTACTGTTACGACCGGTGTCGGAGCCTGCGTATCGATGGTAATTGGCAACATAGAAGACGTTGCTGGTAAAGCACTTGCAGGCCCTAACGCTAAAGCACGAAGATTATGAGCACCATTAGCTAATGTGGTGACTACGATCTGGTAGTCTCCTTGACCATCTGAGTAACCAGAACCAATCACCTTGTTTCCGTCATACAGCTTCACTAAAGAGAAAGGAATGTCAGTATGACCACCTATTTCGGGTGCTTGAATATTGGTTAAGTCATCACTATTAGAACTTCCACTATCACTTGTAGAGGTTAAATCAATCGAAACTCGACTCGCGCCCTGATGTAGCGCTAGAGCAACTTGTGGGGCCGTATTAGCCACCGTAGGATTCGCCGTTACTTGAGTCGAAACTGTTGGCGCTAGGCCCGATATCGCAGGGGCAGTCACTATCCCCTCGACTCTAAATGTGACAAACAATGATGATGTTGCCCCCGCTTTATCAGTCACCGATACTTCAAAAGTATCATGGCCTAAATAATGCCCAGTTTGCTGATTGTAGTTCATTCCCGTTATATGGCCGTTAGGGACATATTGGTATGCGCCTGTTGCTTGGTCTACTGACAAGGTGCCAAATTGACCCGCAGGCGACGCTACTCCAAATTGATGAGTATCACCAATATCAACATCCGTTTGGGTCACGGTTCCTTTAACCGGTGTCACAGGCGTCAAATGGATAGTAGGAACATCATTAACAGGCGTTATCGACAGTTGCGCATGCTGCTCTGTCGAGTACGAATGTCCATCATGTGCTTTATAGCTAAATGTGGCCGAGCCATTGTAATTAGTAACGGGCCTGAAGATTAATCTATCCAACATATTAGCAGGTATTAGATTCCCGTTGACAACCACTCGTCCATCAACAATTAAATGACCATGACTGGCATCTGGAACCTGTGTAATCGTTATCCAGTGAAGCGGGTCAGAGTCACTGTCAGCATAACCAAAATCGCGCGTTGAAATCGCAAGATCAGCATCTTCATTGAAACTAGCAGACAACACGGAGACTGTCGGTTGATGATTTGGATCAATCGATATATTAAGCGTACTCTGTTTCTCTACGCTTTGGCTATCGGTGGTATCGGTCACTCGATACCACATACTCGGAACGTTTCCAGTAAATGTTGAGTCAGGAGTAAATACGTAATCACCATTTGCTTCTATATGAATCGTACCGACACCCGCTATATCGTGTGATTGCCCTGGAAGTAAGGTATGATACCCACCCCCTTCTTTGTATTGAATGTCCGTTAATACAAGATGGGCACCATCGTCTACATCCGTTGTACCCGTTAGCAAGTTGCCTCTGACTGGACCAGAGAACTGATTAGCCCGTGGCGAAAATTGGTGTAAAACCGGAGCATCACTCGTCCCGATGACTTCAACTAATCCGTGTTGTAAAACGGATTGCTGATTCACGCCAGTTCCTTCTTGAAGCTGATAATTGATATAAATAGATTGCTTCACCCCTGTTGCTAGATGGTCGTAACCTGTACCAGAAACATCAACATGTAATGTATGTCCATCTGCATCTAAAACAAACCCTTCTGGTAGGGTACTGCTGTAGTGAATGCCATCCGTAGAGTACTGAAGGCCACTCACACCTTGTCCCTGAATACCGGCAAACAAATCTAAACTATTTACAGCCTCACCTTCATTGACCGTTAACGTCGGCAAATCATCATGACCATGTACATTCACAGTAATAGATTTAGAAGCCGTCCCATCGGGAGACTGAATAACGAAATGATCGGTAACCACTTGTCCGGTATGCAGTCCATTCGTTGCTGCTAACTGATTATCCAAGGTATAAGTCCAATCACCATTGGCATCAAGGTCTAAGTGACCGTATGTACCCGCCGCCTTTGTTAACGGAGCAAACTGGTTCTCACCACTATCAACATCTGTCAGTTGTAAATGCCCATTCAACGTCGATGTCGTGGAGTCTTCAGTTAAATCCAAGCTTAACGAAGACATTGTGTGGCCATCTATACTTGCGCCATCATTACTGCCGTGTACATCAATGGTTACTGTTTGTGATACTGGCGTACCCGATTTATCCGTTGCTGTCACGACAAATGTATCTTGAGCCGTCGCTCCCTGCACTAACTGCTGTACCGGAGCACTCGCGTCATTAAGTTGGTAATTCCATTGACCATGTTGATCCACAGTTAGACGACCGTATGTACCACTTTGCTGAGTGACATGCCACGCTACCGTATCTCCTGAGTCTGGGTCAGTCGCAGTCAACGTTCCTTGTACTGACGCACTGCCTACTGCAGCGCCATGAGCGTCGATACCAGCTTCCGTTACCATGCCTGAAGAATCACCATGAACAGAAGGTAAGTCATTAACGGCCTGTAATGATATAGAGGCTTGAGCTGGAGTACTGCCGCCATGACGATCGGTCACATCGTAATTAAAGCGAACGATTCCGTTGTAGTTTGTATCTGGTGTAAAAGTGAAAGACCCATCTTGGTTAGTCGTTATATGACCATGGTCTGCCGTGAGATTTGCAACGCGCAACCAACCGCGATCATTCGTATCGACATTAGAAGCATGGGCGAGCAAGTCTGCTTGTGTCAGGTTTATTACTTTATCTTCTTTACTAGCAGCTAATGACACATCGCTCGTCACTGTAGGGTTGTCATTGTGCCCATGAACCACCACCGCGACTCTTTTCGTCATCTGGCTTCCATCGCTGGACACTGCCTCGACATTAAAATATTCCCACTTCTCGTCACCAGTTCCCAACTGGGTCGCTTTGCCCTGATCAACATCATAATGCCATTGTCCTGCCGTATCGACATGGAACGTACCATAACTGCCCGAGACTCCAGATGACGGTGTTGCCGTCCAATGCACCTGATCGTGAATGTCGGTATCATGAGCATTTAGTTGACCACTGACAGAGGCGCCCGTCTGAGCATTTTCAATCACATGCCCCAGTTCGCTCGTTGAATCAATCACCACGCCATCTTCGGTGCCTTTAACCTCAACATGAATAGGAAATTCTGTACCATCTTTTGCTATAAGCTTGATGGTTTCTTGTATGGACTCGCCTGCTTTGAGCCCCTGAACATCGCTATTTTTGTTATCGCCTATGTAGTTCCAAGAATGTTCGCCTTGATGCGGTCCACTGGTAATGGTGTGGAATTGGAATTTACCATAAGGCGTTGTGACATCGAGATCGGTTCCAAGGTCCCAAGTATACTGATGACCAGAAAATTCCACCGTTACCTGAGTATTGGCACTGTCAACATCGGTAATCTGCAATGCTTGCCAATCAGTGGCGTCCATAATATGGGGATAAACAACTGTGCCGGTATCTTCTGTAGCAACCCCGTGGTTAGCACCAATAAACTCTGTTTTGTCTTCCACAGCAGCCAGCGTCATAGAGGCACTGGTATGCGTCGATGCGCCATGGTTATCCGTCACATCATAGCTAAATTTAACAGTGCCGTTATAGTTGCTATCAGGAGTGAAGGTAAATGTCCCATCATGGTTATCGGTAATCGAACCATGATCCGCATGAAGGTTGGATACATGCAATCGGTCATAATCATCGACATCACTGGCATGAGCCAACAAATCACTGTTATGAAATACAACGGAATGATCTTCCGTCCCTGAACTTATGGAAACAGAACTGGTGACAATAGGCGCATCGTTGGTGGGCATAATAGTAAAGCGCATATTGTGGACACTCGACAAGCCCTCACTATCCGTAACTTTGACTGGGACATAGATTTGTAAATCACTCCCATAGGTTAATGAACCGTGTTGGTATGCCGAGTTTGATGGATCGAAGGTATAACTACCATCTGGATCTAAATGAAACCCAGCGGCACTCCCTAGCGCTTCATACGTTAAAGTTTGCTTATCACCTTTATCTGGATCCAGTCCATAGAGTCTGCCATGTAGAACGCTTCCATCTTCAAAGGAATACTCGTGCAAACTAGAACGAGTAATCGTCGGTGTATCACTCGTACCTTGAATCAAAAATTCAATTTCTTTCGTCGTACCGTCTGCACTTTTTATCGTAAAGCGGTCTGTTACATGCTCACCATCTCTTAGTTGATCAACGGTACTATTATCAATGTTATAGAAATAATTCCCGTTGGAGTTTATTTGTAAGTCACCACCGAATGAGCCTTTATAGAAAGATGTTATCTGTCCCGGTGCCATGGCAAATTGAGACTCGGAAGGGCCATCAGGGTCGATAACATGAAACTGCCCTTCTGAATGCAGAGAAGTAGTGCCACTGAGAACATGATCTTCTTTTAAAGTCACACCGGCCGCAATAATTTGCGCCGCATCTGATACCGCAGCAAGTTGCAAAGTTGCGCCCGTAGCAGTAACCCCACCATGAGCATCTTGCACGTCATAAGTGAAATGAACCTGACCGTTATAGTCTTTGGTTGGGGTAAAAGTGAAGGTACCATCTTGATTATCTAAAATAGAACCATGATCGGCATGAAGATTGGTAATCGTCAGTTTGCCTGTGTCGTTCGTATCTACATCTACGGTGTTTGCCAATAGCTCAGATGCAGTGATGGTTTGAACAAGATCTTCTTTACCGCTGTTGAGTTGCACCTCACCAGAACAATACGGACGGTCGTTATCGCCATGAATGGTGATAACAATGTCATGAGTAGTACCGTCTTTACTTTGTATCGTTATCGTATCAGTAAGAGTCTCATTTGCACCAAGTTGATCAATCGTCGATCCTACATTTGTTGTTAATCCTCCATTTACATCAGCAGTGCCGGTCGCAACACCATAAAACCATTTACCATCTGTATTAAGAATCAAATGGCCATATTTTCCATGATAGGTATAACCAATACCTTTAGAATCAAAACTATTCTCGCCGGTATCTGGATCGATGATTGTTAGTTGCCCCTCAACATGAATCATACTATTAGTTAAATGCGCCATACCTGGCTGGGCAAAGTCTGGCGACATATCAGGGTTTTTGTTTTCATAAACATCGCCAGTATCAACACCTGATATAACGGCTTTATCTCCAACCGCATCAATATGAAGTGTGTTGGTAGCCTCTGCAGAGTCGGTATGTCCGTCATTCACAGTAAACTTAAATTGAACATCACCATTGAAATCTTGCGCCGGAATGAATTGAAGTTTACTGATGTCTGCTGTAGGGATCGGTTGCCCGGCGGTAATATCGTGCCCATCGAGGACAAACTTCCCTTGTGTTGCTGGTGGTAGGTCTGTGATGGCTATGAAATGGAGCGTGTCGCCAGTATCGATATCATGGAATCCAAATTGACTGGCTTGCATTTGGTAATGGGTATCTTCAGTACCGTTGCTCAGCGCGACTTGAGTAATGGTTGGCGCATCGTTAGTGCCGATAACGTGAATGTGTAACTCGTATGCCGTTCCATCGTAGCTATGAACACGATAGACAACGGTTTCAGTTTGCCCCTCGGCAAGGTGTTGCAAATTGGCGTTATTAACGCTGTAGCCCCAATTACCCATGCTATCAATTCGTAACATACCACCAAACGGATCGTGCACTGCTGATTCACCAAACTGGCTGTATTGGAATTTATTCTCCCCGCTATCTGGGTCCACAACTTGTAGTCTTCCATTTGCGAGCTCAGTTGTTACCCCTGCATTGTGTCTGCTATGTGACCCATCTTCAGTGACGTGATCAGTTGTCACTTCTGAAATAATGGCACCGTCTGGGGTAGCAGAGAGAGTGGTAGAAGCCCCGGTATGTGTGGTCCCGCCATGCGCATCTGTGACGTCATAGTTAAAATGAACTTTCCCGTTGTAGTCTTTTTCTGGTGTAAAAGAAAAGGTGCCATCCGGGTTAATATGAACTGCTCCATGATCAACCGACAAGTTTGCAACACTCAATTGTCCGCTATCGTTGGTATCCACATCCGTTGCATTTGCCAGCAACTGTGCGGTCGTAATCGTCATTCGCGTGTCTTCAACGCCAGGTGCAAGTATCACAGCTTGGCTAATCACGGGCGCGTCATTTGTACCATGAATCGACACTTCAATCGTAAACGTCGTCCCATCTTTCGCTCGAACAACGCATTGATCGGTAAGCACTTCACCTTGGTTTAAGGATTGAACTTGGGGCTGATGGTCTCGGATCGTGTAGGTATAGTGGCCATCACGCATCAATAAAATATGACCGCCAAGCTTGGTATCATAGCCTATGCCGTAATAGGTTTGCGGACCATAGTTAATATCAAACTCCGCTTCCCCCTGATCGGGATCGACGATGTCGAGTTTGCCTTCAAATTGAAGCTCGTCATGGGTATCGATATAACCCCTATCTTCTGTAACACCTGCCAAATGATGGTCGGTTGATGCGTAGCTTATTTGCGCATTATCTGACACAGGTTTGAGCACTGAGCTCGCTGAGGTAGCAATGCTTCCACCATGCCCATCATGTACTTCATAATTAAAGTGAACTTGTCCGTTATAGTTTTGTTCTGGTGTAAATGTAAACGAGCCATTGTGGTTATCTGTAATGGTGCCTGCGGAAGAACCATCGGCCTTGAGCGCGACAAGGCTGGCCACTGATAGATGCCCTGCATCGTTAGCATCGACATCCGATGCATTGGCAAGCAAGGCGGCACTGCTGATGATATAAGGCTTATCCTCATTTCCAGACGGTAAAGTCACTGTCGAAGAGACTTCCGGATTATCATTGGTACCGTGCACCGTAACGGTAATCACTTTTTGAGCAGAACCATCTTTCGATTCAACCGTGAATTGCTCTTGGAAACTTTCTCCCTTACCTAGCTGCTGAATCACAGGCAAGCTGTTGTCGATATGGTATTGCCACATACCCGTTTCTGTCACCGTGAAGTGACCGCCGTGAGTCGACACCAACGTTTGAGGCTTCAATTGATCATCATCATGATCAGGGTCAATAACCCTAACGATACCGGTCGAAAACAGCTCTGTAGGGTATGCCGGAGACGTCATCGAGTCTTCGTGTAAGTGATTATCTGTCGTACCGTAATTAACAACAATCTGAGCGCTATCTTCTTCACCATGAATCGTCACAGTCACCGGTTTTGTCTGTCCATCGGCGGTCTCTACATTGAAGGTCTCGGTGATACTCTCACCCGGTTTTAATGCAGCAACTGTTTTTTGAGCATTGGTAGTTCCAATATAGTTACCATAAAGGAAGTACTCGTAATGCCCATCTGCACGGAGTGCGAGGGTACCCAGTCTCGAGCTTGATTGATAGATCATATCGACGAACTGCGGGTTGTCGTGAGTGTCGATATCCGTCAGTTGAAGTGACCCTTTGATAGATGTGCCATGATAAGTATGCTCGGCAGCGGCTTCACCGATATTTATCGAGCTCGACGCTAGCTGGGCTTTATCATCGGTACCGACAATTTTTACAGTGACACTTTGCGGCGTCGAAGCTCCGTGACTATCCGTTACCTTGTAACTCAACTCAAATGTCGCTATCTCGCCTTGCGCAAGATGCTGGAATGTAGAACTGGACGGGTCAACCTGCAAATGGCCATTAACTATGCCAAAGCCATCAGGAAGCCTGCCTATATGGCCATTCATCTTAACTTGAAAAAGATTACCGACGCTTAACGCGTCACCATCCGCATCTTGAGCATGGGATAATAAGTTGATATCAAGATGTTGAGACTGGTCTTCATGGAACTGAGCGGTTATAGGGCTTACTGTCGGCTTATCGTTAGTTCCTTCAATAACAAAAGACAACTCTTTGTGGTCTTGCCCACCAGCTGTATCAGTGACAATAACAGTGGTTTTGACTGTATACGTATCTCCTACCGCTAGATGCTGATAAGACGCGTGACTAGGGTCGAAGGCGTAACTGCCATCAGGACTAAACGACAAACCATCAATAGGATTCGAAATAGAATACGTCAGCAAATCATGGTCAACATCCGTTGCCACTATTTGACCATGGAATACCGCGCCGTCTTCTTTAACCGACTGTGACTGCCCCGCCATTACCGGCAAATCATTAACACCATCAATTTCTATCTTTATTTCATGAGTCGTTCCATCGACCGATGCTACAGTAAACGTTTCATGTAGCTCATCACCTTTACCTAATTGTTGAATTGCGGCTTGTAAATTATTAGCTTCGTAGCTCCAATGACCATTAGCATCAATATTCAAACTACCAAATTGACCAACAAGTACTTGTGACACAAAGTGTGCTTCGCCTAAGTCAGTATCAACAATCGTTAGGTCGCCCTGCGTCTTTATACTGCCATTTTTGACATGCAAATCTTCTACGACTGCACCAGAGTCGATCCCAGAAATCACAGCATTATCATCACTTCCACCGATAACTACTTGGATATTCTGACTCGTGTGGTCAGCAGTATGGATTGATATGGTTTCAGTAATCTGTTGTTTAGAAGTGAGCTGCTGTATGGCATTGAGGCTGTTATCGACTTGATATCGCCAATGCCCTTGGTCATCAATAGTTAATGTCCCAAACTGCCCTTTTATAACTTCAGCCAAGGTGTGCGATTCACCATGATCAATATCATGTACGTGAACTTGTCCAGCAACTGTAAGTAAGCCTGAGGAGTCAACATTGATGTCTTCTTGAATATGACCAGAAACTTGGCCTTTAACGCTAGGGATGTCATTAGTACCCGTGACTTGAATAACAAAGTTTGCATGAGATGTCAGTCCCACTGAATCGGTCACAGTTACGGGGACAGTGAGTTCTTTAATCTCGCCCTCTTTCAAGCTTTGATAAACGGTATCCGTCGGATCAAAAGTGTAAGTGCCATCTGGATTCAGAGTTAAACCATCGACCTGAGTATTGGTAGCAAAACTTATGGTTTCATTTGTGTTTTTATCTGTCGCGATTAACTGACCATGTACCAGTTGCCCATCTTCTTTGACCTGCAATAGTTGGTTGGTAATTTCAGGCTTGATAAATTGAGGTGCATTCGGTTGTGAAGAAGATTGGTCTAGATGATCTTGAAAGCCAGTTGAAGAACTACGTGGGGAAGGAGTCGGCTCTGAGGATAAACTAATTTTGTTGGTTGCCAATAAATGAGGGTTTGTGTATGCGTGAACTTTATAATGGTGCAATTCCAGTCTCGCACTTGGTGCTATGTGAGAGCTTCTAGCTTCGTTTGTGTCAGCGTTTACAAGCACTGACTCTTGTGAACTTGTACCTATGTGTTGAGTATTGGTTCCAGAAGACTCATCTCGGCGCATAGCTTCTGTAGTTGGATGATTAGTTGGACTTGACGAGTTTTCACTACCTTGAGCACTTGCATGTCTAGTTGCAAGAGAAGGCAAGATAAAAGTTAGTGCCGGTGGCAAACCGACTTGGTATCGCAACGTACTAAAAAGGCGACGTTTTTTTTCGTTTTTTCTTGGGTTCTTACGGCTAACAGTCTTTTGAGGTAGAGTTTCCTTTATACTCTGGCCGCTTTTGGTCTTCGCTTTATCACTCTTTTTATCCGTCATTCGTCCATTCCTAACTTCTAACTCTTTCATAAAGTTAAGGATATGGATGAAGATTTTGCTAATTATTCTTATCTGTTTTGCTTATTTTTCTATATGGAATCAAAACAAGAGTTTCATAACAAGTTGGTCTAAGTCAGCAAAACAAATCAAGCTAATGTAAACGACAATAAGTACCGCGATCGTCAAGTAGTAACAAGCCCGTTTTGTCGTATCACTTAGTTGTCGATTCATTGTATAGAGCATTTCTTACCTCTCTTTGTTACGTAGACCCATACATAAAAACAATAATCATTGAAAATGACAGCAGTGTTATTTGGCTTCAATTCTGCAGCGTAAGTTTCGGAAGCAAGTGCACATAAATAGACTAGAATTAGGAATTATCTTTTTCAGGAACGTAAAAAAGACTGTATTAACAGGTAATTAAACCCACTATTATAAGGAAGTCAGATGTCAGTTAAAGCGCCCACTTCTCGACTAATTGCAATTACAATTAGTGCCATACTCACGTCATCCAGTGCATACGCTTCGCAACAAGCGGCGGATGCCTTTGCACCAGAAATGGCAACAGGAACGAGTGACAAACAACTCGTCAAAGCAAAGGACTGGATGGTAACCGCAGCGAACCCCGAAGCGACACAAGTTGGCGCTGAGGTTCTAGCTCGCGGTGGCAACGCCGTTGATGCCATGGTTGCCGTGCAGCTGATGTTGGGTTTAGTCGAGCCACAATCAAGTGGCATTGGCGGAGGCTCATTTCTTGTCTACTGGGACGCGAACAAACAACAGCTAACCACCTATGATGGCAGAGAAACAGCACCATCAGCAGCCAATGGTGATCTATTTCTTGATGAGAAGGGAAAACCTCTTAAGTTCTATGATGCCGTAGTAGGTGGTCGTTCGGTGGGCACACCTGGCACGGTCAAACTGCTTTGGGACGTTCATCAGAAATACGGTGCTCTTGATTGGGATGAAGTGGTGTTGCCTATCGCTCAGAAAGCCGAGCAAGGTTTTACTATCAGCGAAAGACTGTCAATGCTCATTGAGAATGATGTCGATTTTCTTGCTAGACACCCAACAACAGCCGCTTATTTCCTCAACAAGGACGGCACCCCAAAGACACAAGGAACCTTGCTAAAAAATCCTGACTACGCACAAACCTTAAGAACCATTGCAGAAAAAGGTAGCGACGGTTTTTATAAAGGATCCGTTGCCACAGCGATGGTCAACGCCGTTCAAAAAGAAGCAGCAAGTAATCCAGGCAAACTTTCACTGGCCGATCTTGCTAACTATCAAGTAAAGAATCGACAAGCCGTCTGCGCCCCATATAAGCAATACGATGTTTGCGGCATGGGCCCTCCAAGTAGTGGCGCGCTAACACTGGGGCAGATTCTAATGTTAACCGAACCTTTCAAATTGAATGAGCTAGGAAGTAATAACCCAACCAGTTGGCAAATTTTAGCTGAAGCTTCAAGACTC
Organism: Vibrio barjaei; assembly: GCF_001639065.2. GTDB lineage: Bacteria > Pseudomonadota > Gammaproteobacteria > Enterobacterales > Vibrionaceae > Vibrio > Vibrio barjaei. Next base: position 21,445 of record NZ_LQXO02000062.1, on the reverse strand, counting down.
GCATTTGCTGACCGCGGTCTATACATGGCCGATAGCGATTTCTTCGATGTGCCAGTGAAGGGATTGCTGGATCAAAAGTATATCGCTGAAAGAAGCGCGCTCATCACGCCAAACGAAGCGCTACAAAAAGTATCCGCTGGCTCACCACCCGCAGTAAAAACTGTTCAACTGGCGCAAGATCAAGCCATAGAACTTCCGTCTACAACGCACTTCAATATTGTGGACTCGCAAGGCAATGTGATATCCATGACCTCCTCCATTGAAAACGTATTCGGGTCGCGTGTCATGGCGGCAGGATTCTTATTAAATAATGAGCTGACCGACTTTTCATTTGTGGCCAGCAAAGACGGCAAACCTGTGGCAAACCGAGTTGAAGCGAATAAACGCCCACGCTCTTCGATGGCACCGACTATCGTTATGCATGACGATAAGCCTTACCTTGCTATCGGCTCTCCCGGCGGCAGCAGAATAATTGGTTATGTGGCACAGAGCATTATTGCACACGTGGACTGGGGAATGGACATTCAACAAGCCATTGACCAACCGCGCATGATTAACCGTTTCGGTGCCATGGATGTTGAAATAAATACGCCTCTGGCGGACTATGCACAACAATTCGAAGCCATGGGCTATAGCGTTAATAAGAGGGATCTTAACTCTGGTCTACACGCAATACGAATTACTGAAACAGGTTTAGAAGGTGCCGCAGATCCAAGACGCGAAGGAGTGGCGATCGGTAAATAACGAAGCGCTATAAATGGTCTAAATCCGCAATACTTAGTTGTAATTTAGGCCATTTTTCTAACCAATGCTTCCGATTCACGCGATTCAAAAATACCTGATAGTCTCGCTTGTTGCTGTAGCTCACTAACCCTTCAAACAACGATTCTAGTTGAAAAGCGTGAACAATTTCGATTTGGTCATTGTCAAGCAGCCTAACAGCTATGGCTGTTTCTTTTTCAGGCCAATAAGACATCGCATCTTGCAAGCTTTCATAGGGTTTGTCGCCATTGCGACTATGCATTACAGCTTGGTTCTTTACTTGCCAATGATAGAGAGGGTGTTGCTTTGATAGCTCTTTTTCGATAGTTCGCTGTCTCTCTAGCCCCTCCTCCTGATCATCAAAGTAAATCACATCAATATCGTTTAACGGCGTTGAAAATTGATACTGATGCAGTGAATCCCAAACTAAGTTTCGAACAAAACCCGCTGCTACATAAAGGCGATAGGAAGGTCTTGAGAGTGCCTGAATGGATTTGAGCAACTGAATTCGGTTCTCATCTTGTACTAATAGCTTGGTCAATTTTTCAAGATATTCATTTGGATTATTTCGCATACGAGTTATATCACCACGACCATTATTAAAAGATGCCATTCATTGACTTAAATCAAATTATTAATTTGATATTAGTTTTATGTTGTAAAGGTGTTAAACACAAGGAGACAAGCATTATGGAATTAAAAAAGGACCCGCGCTGCTATACCGACATTTGTATCGATGGTAGATGGTTTCATCACGATCACTGTACCGATACGGCCTATATGCTTTGGGGAGGCAGTTCACCACAACTTAAACTAGAAAGAACACCAAACACCGAAGATGAACTGATTGGCCTTCTAAAACAGGCAAGATACAAATAACCTACGATGCTGGTTAGCCTCTATTACGTCTACCAGCATTGCAAACAGAGCATTCAGGTTACTAAGTGAGTTCCACTCCTACCACTTGATGGCCCTCTTCACATTCGGAGTCGATAGTTTTCCATCCAAGATGTAGATACATCAACGGCACATCAGTATAAGCAAACAAAGCTCTCTGTTCGGTGTTAGACATTAGTTGAATTGCACAGTCGATCAGGTGACGAGCAACTCCCTGACCTCGGCAAGTTTCATCAACATACAATGCATTAAGCCAAATTACATTAGGACGATTCTTATCGCTGCCACTGTGTTCCGGAGACGAAAATAAAGTAAACGCGAGCCCACCTATCAGCTTTCCATCCTTCAACGCCGCAATAGGATTTGGAACACCCTTTTGACATTTCACATCAAATCTAAAGTCACTCCAACTAAGCTGAAATAGTCGCTCTAGTTCTTTCAACATCGTGGGTTCAATAACTTCAAGCGTTTGAAACGTCTCTGGAGAGCCATTTAAGGGTTTTGTTGTCACTTGTTTCATTGCTACAGTTTTTTTCCGAGACGCTTTTCAATTTGTCGCTTTTCCCACTTAGGGCCAAAGAAGTTAAACAGCTCAAACGCATTGATTCCGTGGTTAAGAATGCCGATCCCCCATCCCATCGCTGGCCACCACGCCCAAATATAGCTAGGGTCCGTGACAATGTTAATGGTAAACAGTAACGCCATAATTAGCACGTACGTCATTAAGTGAGAATAAAACCCTTTGATAGCTCTTACCTGGTCGATAACGGTCTGTTCTTCCTGAGTGATCTCTACTTTGCTGCTCATTTTAGGCTCCTGCTGTAATTCAGTGATGGTTGTTTCAAATACAGCAGCTAATGATTTTAGTGATTCCAAACCCGGCTTTTGCCCTCGCTCAATTCTCTGAATCGTCCTTATACTTAAACCGCTTAATTCAGCTAATTGTTCTTGAGACCAACCACGTTGTAATCTAAGTTTTCTAATAATCATCATTTATCCTTTCTGCTGTTGCAAAACAACTGTACTTACTTGGAGCTAAAATCGTTACGACACCAATCTGTCACCTCTATGACACTCTTTATTTATCAAACACTTAAATATTACACGCTGACTTCTGATATAACCAAGTTAGACAACAGCAATGCGTGACACACATTACAAATCACTTGTTTTTCGCTTTGCTACTACGTCACTGTCCTAACAATGGCAAGTGTTTAACGTTATGGTAAGTAAACGCCAAAGTGACGCATTGGTTAATCATTGAAGGGAGTGATTTTGAAGTAAACAGAATGATGGCGCGATTACCTTGGAACTGAAGCGATTCTCCGTAAAGCTCTTTAAAAGTGTCAACGAGCTTCGATTGGCAATTGAAGTACAAATAGTATTGAGTAGGAGTGTTAAGTTTCCAATCTATGCGTATTGGGCTCCCTCCCTCAACTGAATAACTCGGTTCTCCCCATTTCAACGATTCCTTTACTTCACCAAGCTGCAGCTCTTTAGCTACGTGATAGATCAGCGCCCTGAGTTCTATCATCCGTAAGCGCACTTCGTTCGGATACTGGCTGAATTTTTCTTCGACAGATTTATCCATGATAACCCCGTTATAAGCCACCAGCTAAATCGAGAAAGTTACCCGTTGAATAGGAGGATTTATCCGATGCAAGCCAATATATCGCTTCTGCCACTTCTTCTGGCTGACCACCTCTACCAAGCGGTAGAACCGATTTGAGCCTATCAACTCTCCCTGGCTCCCCACCATCACTGTGCATATCCGTATATATCAGCCCTGGACGAACGCAGTTCACTCGAATGCCTTCTGAAGCCACTTCCAACGATAGCCCCTTAGTAAGCGTATCAATTGCACCTTTAGACGCTGCATAATCAATATACTCATTAGGCGAGCCTGAGCGCGCAGCTCCAGACGAGACATTTACAATGCAACCACCGCTACCACCATTGCGCGTCGACATCCGCTTTACGGCTTCTCTTGCACACAAAAAATAACCAATGACATTCGTTGTTAGTATGGTGTTGATTCTGTCTGCCGACATATCTTCTAGACGAGTCTGCGGTTTTAAAATACCCGCGTTATTTACCAACACTGATAGGATTCCTAATTCACGATCAACAGTAGAGAATAAGCGCAGAACATCATTCTCATCAGATACATCGGCCTGAACAGTGATACATCGTCCTCCTTGCGCTTGTATACTTTCAGCTAAAGCCAAAGCAGAAACTACGTCAGACCTATAGTTAATACATACCGCATACCCTTTCTTTGCAAAAAGTGTGGCAGTAGCTGCTCCAATCCCTCGGCCCGCACCGGTAATCAATACTGCTTTATTCTTATCCATACGACTAAATCCCGACTTTATGTATCTTGGTATCCATTACCTTAACACATCAAAGAAATAGTACGTGGGCACATCACCAAGCACAGCAACACAAATGAGTCGTAGCAGTGTTAACCTATCATTCCACAAGTCTAGTGAGTTCGCGATATTCTTGCATAAGCTCCTACTCCAAAACATATTCCTATCGCAGAACATATTATCGACGTAACAACTAAAAAGTCCATATTGGCCGCCAGCTCTTGCAAATATGAAGAGTCCAGAACAAGCACTGCAGGTATGAACAAAACACCTCTTGCTAAAAACACACAACTGATAAGTACAAGTATCAAATTAGTAAAAGGAAGCGGAGAAACAACCTTGATACCAGAAAAGGCATAGGCAGATAGGACAGCAAGCAATAACGCAATAGTGCCCGTTAGCAACGCAGGATACCAGTGCCCGAGTTCGCTCATCTGAGCCATCTGTTCACCAGCACCGAAAAAACGATACCAAGAGGCGCCACCGAAAATAATCAAGATATGAGTAACTGATGCTAACGCCGTTAGCCAACCCGCGACACGAAGTGCAATCATTTCAAATTCAGCCCGTTGTAATTAACTGAAGTTAAACTAACGCTATAGGAGCATTAAGAAAATGCCCAATTAGAAATGATGGGCATTTCACCGAAGGTTATGGCCGATTACACCAAGTGCGTCGAAGTTTCTTTCTAAGACCGTTACACATATTTCCCAATTATTTGAAGTAGATCTTCTACTTTATGGGCAACATAATCGGGCTTGGTTACCCACCCCTCTGGCTCTGAACGACTGTAAGCTGCTGCAACTGAGATGACCTTAGCACCTGTTCCTAGTTCTCTTTGCAAGTTACGAGCAAACTGCGTATCTGCTTCATGATCGCCAATGTACATCAGCAATTGATCGTTTTTGCTTCCCAAAATGGACTCTACACATTTGATGCCGCCAAAAGGATTTGGCTTTTGGTTTCCATCAGGTACATCGTCATAACCGACAACCGACTTAAATGGCGAATTGATCCCGTGATTTTCCAGCACACGACGAATGTTGTTTTGAGAGTTCTGAGAGCAGATGCCATGGGGAATATTAGAGAATTGCTCGATAACACCCTGAATGCCTTTAAATAGAGAAACTTCAGTTTGGTTTTTCTCCTGATGCTCAGCCCACATTCCGCCTGCTACTAGCATTTCTTCGTGTGTTAATCCATAGTAGTCAACATATAGCTCTTGCCAATTCTTAGCACCGTGGTTCGCTTCATGGTACAAGTCTTCACTAAGCAAGTATTTCGGTAAATTTTCGTTTGATAAGTGTGGTGCGACTATCGATAAAATGGTTTTGGTAATATCAATATTCTTTGGCACAGAGTTAACCAACGTGCCATCATAATCCCAAAGTATTGCGTCTAACTTCATTATATTCAAATCACCTAATTCTTAATTTTATCAGAAGGTTAGTTAGTTTCATCGCTCTACTTTAATGGTTTCTATATTGATGATTGTGATGTATCGCAATAAAAGACAGATTGATACGCAGTGTTACCCATATCTTCCTCGTCAACGCTTCAAATACACTAATGTTCTTCTGTCATAAAGCCAGGATATTCTGGAGCGTCTACTCCTTTACGAAACCATTCCGCTTTTTCCGAACAAAAAATCTGAGCATTGGGTGACATAGAGAGTGCCGTATCCAAACAGCCCACTGGAACAACCAAATCCTTCCCGTTCTGCGAATTATGAGGTAAACCAGAGCCGCAACGTGAACAAAATACTTTGGTAAACACTCCACCCGGATGGTCAAATCGAACAGTCAGTTCTTCACCTTTAGTCCAAACTATGTTGTTTTTATTGGTAATCGCATTTGAAGCGTGCGAAGAACCCGTCACCCTGCGGCATTGCTCGCAATGGCAAAAGTAAAAGTTCTCAAAGCTGTCTTGAACTTCAAATCTCACAGAACCACATAAACAGCTACCAGTAACTGTCTTTGTCATAACATCTCCTTATGTTAGCTTTTCCAATTCCCTTAAACAGCGTGAGCTAACCACTTGCATGGTTCTAAATTCAGTTCAGTGAATCTCGCGGTAAATGAAGACTGCAAAGGACTACAAGCATAAACACCAAATGTCACTGGGGTTTGGGCAGGTAATGGGGGATTTGATTTCCCCATGTCAGCCGTCGTCTCACCCAATTGATGAAGATGGAAAATCCGCATTTGCTTAAAGGTTTGTCCATCAAACGACGCCTCAATGAGAAAGTCAGGACCACGACGACTTAGGCGATACCAAATCTCGTTTGGCAATGGAATATCGGTGGTTGCCCAGTCAGAGTAACCTAAGTTTGTCACAACACTGCCTAGCCTAGAATACTCTTCATTCTCATACTCAATCGAGGCTTTAAACCAATTTTCGCTGTCTAGATAAATGATTAAGCCGCATTGATCGAACTGGGCTTGGTAGTCGAATTGTACTTTCGTAGTGAAGGTAAAATTCTCGCTTGTCTCAAGCTGTAATGCTGGCGCGTTATCATTTCTGAAGCCATAGTAAGACCGCTGCCACAAATCCGTCTCAGGATCTGTGGTTATTGATACAATCCCTTTAGTTACCTCACTGTTCCTCGGTTCATGTAACCATTTCGCTGACGTAAAATCTACCATCGTTAAGTTCTACTGCTTACTTGTTGTAGCCCCTATCATACCAATAAGCATCAGCGTTTCTGAGCGCTACGTATAATACTGAAAACATATTTGGGGTCTTTAATTAAATCTAACTTGGGTACACCTTTTGGTGCGCCTGATAGAGTCGTTCCACGTTGTGTCGCACTTTGCGAGCCCAGTAAAATCGTTCCTAATCCATCAGAACGCTCCGACAAACTGACCTCAGGAAGCGCGTGGATATTCAATGAGGTGATATTCCTCTGTACAAAGCCATCAACTATGATGATTCTCTCGTTGGTTATTCCATAAAATGTCTTCTTTCTTTGAGAGGAGTCCCAGAAAAAACGACCAAGTACAAAGTTCAAACCAATAACGACAAATACCCCACCAAACAGTAAAAAGAAAACTGATGCCCCCGAATTAAACGCAGTAAACTCCCAAAAAATCGCAAAACCACACCAAAACAAACTGAACGGAACCAGAAACAGGTCAGTGCGCCGAAATACGATCCCCTGCTTTGGCTGTCCTGACCAAATCAACTTCTCTCTTGGCTCAAGTGCTTGTTGAATAATGTGCATACTTCTTTCCTTGGGTATTAATAAAACCGCCAGTTCTCTTTTTCTAGTATTGTTCTTAGCAGTGCTTTCCGTTGTAGCCTTATCGTCTATCAGTTAGAACGTCACTTTCAAGTAATAATTATTTATATAGCAGCGTTTAATTTGGTTAATATTTATTTCCACCTACTGAGAATCTGACAAGTACAAGATGCAAGTATCAGAATGGTTTCAAAGAGAAGAGTAGCAATCCTTGAGCAGGGCTGTGAGAGTCAAGGCTTGAGATTTCAATCCAATCCAAGATATCAGCATGTTTAGTCGATGAAGGGCAGGTTCTGATATTCACTACCCCATGCCGATTCATTATGAAAGACGAAAAGACCAACGATTTTCCGTCATTTACTTACTTTGAACGATGATAGCCTAGTGTTATAAATGGTCCTAACAGTATGTTCAGTTTCTTTAAGAAACCTTGGTGCTCACTTTTGTAAATAGCCTCAGCTTCCCCTGCCGATTCTGCGGTTATGACCAACGATTGTTCTACAAAACCTTGCTTGATTAATTGAGTAGACTCTTCTTTGAACGTTGCTGACTCCATGCAAAGGTAAGTGTAACTGTCATCCTTGTTATAAAACTTAAAATCCATTTTTACCTCAATTTAATTCTTAAGTAATTCTGGCCAATTTAAATCAGCTTTTCGTACATTCCCGCTAATATCCTTTTGCCAATTTTTTTGAACTGACTCGCTATAGTTCAAATACAACTTATTCTCGAAAATATACCAAGCATTAGGATCGATGCTAGCCGTATAGCCTTGACTTACAGCCCACGCGCAGTATCCACCATATTGAGGCGCATAAGCTGTTGGGTTAGAAACAAACTGCTGCCGGTTTTCCTGTGTCGAAAAGTACCATTTAGCGCCATTCCACTCATACGTAATATCACTCTCACCTTTTAGTGGTTTACCTACTGTAAAGTAAGCAACCGGATCATAGCCTTTTATCGCTTTACCAAAAAAATCACTATAGATGGGTTCCAGTGCATAAACATAAGTCCACGAACTTAGCCACATCAGTATTATCGAAAACAATCTTGCTGAGTATTTCATAACGCACCCTCCTCTATCACCATAGATAAAGAACTGAGAAAGAAGCGAAAGATTTCATTCACTCGATAATTTAAAAGTATTAATCCGTCAAACTCAGCCTAGGGAAATAAAGTATCAAATACCTGCAACCATTAAGAGGTTCCTAAAACAAAATGAATGTAGCCCATTTTGCTCTCCGAAAGGGTTTATACTTCATTCCATTACACGTAATTCCTCACACACCACTCCTTCCAATCTTTGCACCCTAAATTCGCCTGGCTTTTATGTGCTCTGTACGCTGTAAGCATCCCCATAAACAGACCAAATAAACAGGATGATAAGAGATAGCTTATCCATCGCTCAGGTTCTCTATGCCAAAGCATTAACCACATAAGCGCTCCCCAAACTAACCCTAGTAACACGCCATGTCGCAATACTATTCTGAGAGGAGACTGAAAGACTAGAGGTGTATCCGATAAAGATTGGCAGCGTGCCCAAACAAAAGGACTTGGCTTGGTTAAATCTTTCGGTACCCCTTTTTCGATAAGATGCAATTGAATGAACTCAAACTTTGACATGTCGGCCTCTTCTTGTTGCTTAGTACATTATGAGGCCTATTTGGTGAGGATTACGCTAACCGCTCGTATACTTCGACACACTTCAAATTCATCGGACTAAACCGCATCCCATTTTAAGTTGCACTAAACGAAGAAATGAGCCTTATAAAGAACCTGCCATCAACTAGGCATACTCTGCAACATAATGGCAAAAGAGCAACCTATTGCAACAGCCCAAGATAAAGAACGTAACGTAGCTTTGTTGAGCAAGTAAAGAATGTTGTAAATAACGCGAAACACGATGTGCACTACTGCTAAAAACTGTACGGTCTCATTAATGGTTCCCGTCGCAATGGCCAGCAATATCGCTATGGCAAACACAATCAAAGATTCGAAAGCATTTTGGTGTGCCGCTAAAGCACGCTCGCCAAATCCTTTGAGTTTTGCTTGCTGTTCTCTGGGATTTTTATTGTCGTAACCTCCTGCTCTATGCATTGCGACTGCAAGAGGCATTTTCGCTAGATAAGGTAGTAGTGCCGCAATAACTAAACAAAGTACTAATGTCGTCAAGTTCTAATCCTTGTGAAGGTTGTCCTAAAGCCCTTTATGGGACCTATCATGTGCATTTATTCAACATAAAGTGCCAGTCTTCTTCTGATATCCAAGACTGGAACACCCTCTTTCTATGGTAACCAGTCTGGGTTAGAGAAGTCACTCTTATGTAGGGTTTGCCCAACAGTGATTTTTGATACCTTAATGCCGCAGGTATATCGTAAAGGTAAACCTCTTCATTATCAGCAGTCAGGTGACTTTCATTGTTTCTGATCGTGAGTAAAGCCTGAAACACCGCACCAAATAAGGCACTTGCATATGCCATAGCACTTTGTTCATTTGAGAATACAAAGTGAACAACTAATACTGCCGTAAGCCCTCCCACTAACGAAGATAGGCCTATTTTCCACGCTCGATGTAACCCAACAAATTTGATTGTACGTTTCATAGAACTTTCCTCCTAATTGCCATGTTCTATGAATCGCCCACTGATAGGCAGATTGCTGGCTACTATTGCGACTAGAATCACTTCTGCATATTCACGTAGAGTGTTGGTAATCTACTTTAGTGACAGTAGAACTCACATTAAAAGTACTAGAACAAGCCTACTTAATCGGCTTATCCATTACAACGATGTCACCACCTTTTGGCACCACACAGGAAGGTTACCATTAAACCAGTTGATGTATTTCTGAGCCTCGTGGTTTCGACGACAAATCAAGAGATTAGTCACCTCAATCACTATCCAAGCTTTCGCTATTACTAAATGCTTTTCTAGCATTTCTGCGGAAATAGAAGGATTGTAGATTAAGTATTTATCTATGACTGAACGATAGTCTGAGCGCGTACCCAACCCTTTAACTAGTGGCGCAAGATCGATAGCAGGGCTACCGAAACCAAATCGCTCCCAATCGAAGAGAACAAGCTCACCATTATCCCTTCTCCCCCAATTGCCATCATTAGTGTCGCCAGATACTAATCCACGATACTCAAATAACTCTGAAGACAAAGTCTGGATAGTTAAAAGTACATCTTGTGTTTCATTAGGAAGTGACAAAGCTCGAAAAGCAAACTCTGTATCCTGTAACGACCAAGCATGCTGTTTTACCTCAAATGTAGGAATATATGGGGATTGATGAATGTGCGACAACTGCTCAAAAGTACCACTAGATTGCTGTAATTCCTCTAAAGTTACTTTATTTGGTACTAGCTCAATAAATAAATCGTTGCCATCTACGTTAATTAGTTGTGGCGTCTGCACATTTTTAAGTTCCGGTGCAGCATATTGATAGAAGCCAACTTCCACGGAGGACGCATTCCGTTTATTGATATAGGACCTTCCCTCGTCTTCACAAAGGATAACTTGAGCGTTTCCCATCTTCGATAAATCTTGCGACTTCATTACTTAGCCTTAATATCGAGCGGCGTATAATTAGTCTTGAACGTAAACGCATAGGGACTATCCCCATTAGCTCTTAAATACTCTAATCGTTCCAAAGCTTCTTCTGTTGATGGTATGTGGTGGTCTTCAATCCACCATAACATGTAGGTATCCTCAGCAAGTCGATGAAACCATTCACCTTTACGGCGCATAAAATCTCTATGGTGTGTTCTAAACATAAAGTTTTTAAGCGAATCTACCGATTCCCAAACAGACATATTTACTATCATATTGGGGTCATCGAAGAGTTGTATACTGGTCGCATCACCGCTGTCATCTTTTAGACGCCAAATAAAGCCTTCACTTTCTTCAGCAATGCCATTGACCAAGTCCAAGTTATCAACGAACTCCTTAATCTCAGGAGCATCGAGCGGATATTTTGCTAATGCGATATTTAGTTGTGCCAGTTTCATAAATTCCTTTCCTTGGAATGCTTACGGTTAATAGCTAACACCATTCTTTTCCCATTGATGTTCAAACATCATTTAAAGATGACTTCAGAAAAATGTGGGTTATCTACCAATACCTCTAACTTATTGATTTCATCCAATATAACAAGAATTTCTGTTTCCTTAACATTTAGCTTCAGACATTCATTGTTACTCTCGTCTCGCGCTGTATCCAATGCAATACCTTCTAGTGGCTGACCCACTTTCATCGTTAATTTAACCGGATAACGATACATACACGCTATTTCAATATAATCGTAGTCACTGCAACTTATCATTCGTTAACCTCAAAACTGCTGACCCACTAAATAACTCTTGGCATATATTGCTAGAAAGAGATTTTCAAAGTCTCTTCTCCATTCGAAGCAGCTCCCAAACCACCCCATCATAGGACCTGGTCCCTGTTTCACGAGACGTGACCTCAAAGCCTAACGCTTCATAGCAACGTCTCGCAACTCGATTGTGCTCAAAAACCGCGAGTGACAACTGCGTCGCAAAGTAGCGCGTTCGAGATAATTCGATTAACTGCGTTAGCATGATTTTGGAGATCCCCTGACCTCGAAAGTTATTCGACACAAACACACGACAAATACGGAAACTTGACTCTGTGATTCTAAACAATTCAACGTAGCCAACACGTTGACTACCGGATGCAAGAATAAAAGGAAGGACTTCGGGTTTAGCGCAGTGGCTGCTGAGTTGATGGTGGTCTAATGGAAAGGCGAAATTTGGCCCTCCCCATTGATAATTCAGTTTTTCTGAGTCAATCCAGTCGATGAGCGTATCGTAATCTGCGTTGTCGAATACTCTAAGTTTCATGGTTCTCTCACTAATTGGATCTCGCATTAAGTGCATAGACTAAAGCACTTTTTCGTAGCATTGCTCTCGTTGCATTGCGCCCCATAACTCACGTTCTATTTCCTCAACCATACTGAATCCATATTTAATATAAAGCGATTTTGAGACTGCAAGTCCGGCTACCGTCCATAACACTACCTTGGAGTAACCAGTGTCAAGACAGAAATCCAGCGCTTGCTCCATAAGCGCTTTGCCCACTCCTTTCCCTCGTGCAACAGGGTCAATAGAAAACCACCTGAGCTGTGCTTCGAACTCAGAAAGCTCGCAAATACAAATTGTCCCGACAAGCTTATTACCAAGCCTGACAAGCCAAATTCTTTCTCGATCATTGTTTCGCTTAGCAAACTGCGCTAGTGGTTCAGCAACATAAGCTTCAAATGTCACGTCATATCCATATTCATTCGAATACAATAGCCCGTGCTGCTTTATAATCTGCCCAATATCACCAGGCCTTAAAGTATTTGATATTTCCATTATTCTCCATTCCATAAGAAAAGGTCGACAAACGCGACGAGGCGGTATTAACCACACGGCCACTAGTAGTGCTATGAACTAAGCTTTAGAAATACGCCCTCCTCCCTTAATTGAGCACGTAAGTCTAACAACTGAATATTAGCCGATATCACTGATAATAGATTTCCAACCGCTAGTCCGAGCATAAGACCAGCGGCGTACCCCGCCCAAATCTCCAAGTTCGGTTGATAAAACATACTAACGGCCTGACAAAAGAAAACCAGACTGATTAAATAGTGACGAAGTTCCCCGCAGTTCACTTTATAAGTATTAGTCGCATAGTCGTAGCTGATTTTGACTTGTGAACTTAAGCCGCCCAACTTGATGTACATTCTAGTTTTGCCACTCTCATAAGAAATATCATTTAACTCCAGCACTTTTTCGATACGTTCTAGCATATTTTATTCCCTTTGAGCTTATTCAGAACCTATCAAGATTATTACTCACCAGGATCATATTCAGGGCGAGAAGGCTATTTCACGAGAGACTTCAAAATCAGAGTTGGTTTCAGTGCTATTTGTTATGAACAAGGCTTGGAGCAGAGGCAACTATAACTATCTAATAGTCTGTAATAGCTGTGTAACCAAATGAACAATGACAGACTCAAAAAACTATCTGTCTGCTGGGTGGTTGACCCCATCATTTGTCACTACATCACCCAGTTCAAACGGGTTAACTCCTTGCAAACATCCGACGTTGTATCCGTATTCAGTTGGGTCGGAACGTCTTTGGTGATGAGTGTAAATGCCACAGTTCGAGCAAAAGTAGTGTTTGGCTGTATGCGTATTGAACTGATATAGCTTTAAGTATTCCTGCCCTTTCAAGATACGAATGCCGTCTAGTTTCACTGATGCAATGATCGCTCCACGACGACGGCACATTGAACAGTCGCAACGTCGAGGCTTATCTATTCCATTTGGTAAGTGCAGCTCAAACTCTAAAGAACCACAATGACATGTGGCTAGATGGTAAGTCTTAATTAGGGTGTCACCGACTAACTTGGTCATTCGCTTTCCTCCTGTTTGCTAAAGCGGTTTTACGCGACAAATAATAGCTCGTGAAAAAACAAGGCGAAGTAGATCCGAGCAAGCTGTCGCGTGCCCGACTCTAAACCCATGTTAGATTAACATTACTCCAAACCTATTAAATCTTTCGGGTTAAACTGGTAATTGTATCTATTCCATTTTGATGCAATACCAATGTCATAACCGTAGGCAAGGGTTACCTGAATTAAGTCTTTGCTTAGTGATTCTGGATAAGTCTTAATTATTGCCTGCGCTAATTGCTTTGCAGTTTTGGCATCATCAACATTGTCTTTATAAAGGAAAGCCTGAATATTCACATACGTAGTTGTTCTACTATCTGAATCAGATGAGGTAACCGTACTTGAACCTGTTGTTACCTCTGCATATCTTACCGATTCCTTGCTGATTATCGCTTCCTGAGTTACTAGCAGGCCTTTAAAAGGTTCTGATTTAAATAAGCTAGAATTATATGCCGGCACAAGCGCTGCAACGATGAATAAAACAGCCACTACCCCTAAGTGAGGTTTCCAAACTGAAGGGAGTTCTTGACGATTGGCCTGTGCATTTACGACGTAAGTACCTACCACAAGGTCATGTAATGACTGTCGAGTTACACGATTAAAAACGTATAAGTAAGAAATCGAAAGTAAGCCACCAAGAGTAATCAACGATAAGGGGTACATTAAATATGAAAGAGATAGTTCATTCGGAATCTGTGCTCCATTCAGTGAAAATGGAATCGCCAGAAAGCTATACCTCGTAAAGGACTTAGGCAGACTAATTGTTGAATTGGATGAATCTACAACTCTGATGTTTAGTGCTTTTTTACCAATTGTTTGACCATTTGATACAGAGCTATTCATAACTCCAAAATATGTAATTGAAACGGCAAAACCAATTAAGCTACCCCACCCGCCAAGTTGGGCGAAGGTATCTTCAAGAAACAAACCTATAACAGACCCAAAAACACCTAGTATTAGAGAGTCGATAACCAAGGCTCCGATTCTTCTCCAAAAGCCACAAATCCATTTATCTTGTACGTCTTCCAAAATTCAATCCCTAATACAACGTTTAAAAACAATCTAATGCCTTGTTATGCGCGTTTAATTCCTATACTAAGCAAATATTATTTATTGTTTTCCTTACCCTGAAAATACTCTTCATACTTTCTGGCAATCCATTGATGAATGTGAAATCCAGTTTTGCGAACCAGATACCAATCTACAGCAGCTAAAATAACCAAACCAATTATCGTTCCCATAGAAAACTCTCCATAAACATCGTGTGTAATTTCATAAAATAGTTAACAACACTGTGAACCTAAACAAGCTATTAATGCTAGTTCTGGTTTTCCCTAACTTTGCACAATACTGATGCATCACGTCCGACGGTTTGGCTGCCAATAGGCGGAACTTGAACAGACCACCGTAATCCTTAGCTTAACTTAAGCCCAAGTAGAAGAGCGTTACGAACCTGCTTGAACTCATTATTTTCAGACTGCCTACAACACGAGTTTAAACCCTTCATGTGTTGCTTTGAATCCAAGTTTTTCATAGAACCTGATTGCGTCAGGGCGCTGCTTGTCACTCGTTAACTGAACGATTGTACAGCCTTTGTTTCTTGCCAGTTCGATAGCATGTGCGAACATTTGCTCATCGAAGCCTTGTCCACGAAAGTCGCTATGGATTCGAACTCCTTCGATAAGACAACGCCAACTACCAATATGCGTCAGGTATGGAATAAAGGTAATTTGAAGCATTCCAACTAGAGAGTTTTCCTGTTCAACAACAAGCAATTGGTTGTTTGGATCTCGTACAATTGCTTCGAACGCTTCAAGATACCCACTATTCAACGGAATAGAGGTATCCTCTCTTTGACTACCAAGTGAGTCGTTTGAAAGCAAAGCAACAAGACTTTCTAAGTCTTCAAGAGTAGCTGAACGATATTTTAATCCCATTGAGGGTTCCTTTTTACTTTTGACTACTAACACCCTGCTAAAAGCAACAGTTTACCACCTCCGCACTCAAGCAAAGCCAACGTCTTCTTTAAACTCAACCAAACCAACGCCCGTTGGCTATCTACTTGAATAATTCATTCTGTTTCTAGTCGTCAATTTTGCTCTTTCTCCAAAGGGAAAGTACAAGCATGAGAGTGAATAGCAGCATAAAAGGCAGGTTAATGAGCGCCCCAGGGGCATCACCTGAAGTTTCTATTGGTTTATGGGCACCTATGTAAAACGCTCTCATTCCATATTCAATGACACCAAGAAAATACATAAGAGGGATTAGTGCTTTGTATCGTAAACAAACCACTAGATATATAAAACCTATGATTAATTGAGATAAACCCCAAAGTGCAAATATACCGATTACTGTAGATGATGCTTCTGAAGAGTAAGTATCAAGGGGAATGGTCGCAATTGACTGCGCCCCACCATCTGCTGCAAACAAGTGATGCTGGCTACGCCACAACGTAATAGCAGTCAATATAGAGAAAAACCAAAGTGCAACCTTATTACCAACATAGGTATTGTCGGCCTGTTTGGGTATCAACAATCTAAAATCCAACATGTTACATCCTATGATTAGTAAATTGATTGAAGCATAATGCTATACCACAACACTTAAAATTTGTGCCCTAAACTCTGAAGCAAAATGGAACGAAAGTGGCCAAGCATTAGAAGTCCCAGTTAAGCGACTTGTTGTACTTATATTCGGCTAACCTTTACATTGGCGAGCCTAACTATCCTTTGAATTGGCTGCATTTGTATCTCTCTTATAATCAGGCAAATGTAGCCAGCGATAATCAAAGGAACACCAACAGTCACTAGTCCCCAGTTATATACATCAAAGTTTTTCTGCTCGAGAAACCCTATATACAATGAAGATAAGATACTTGATAAGAGTCCCGTATTGATGATTAGCATTAAGACTGTGTTGTTAGTAAAAACATAGGTGTTTGAGTATGTACTTTTCCTAATCCCAGCCTTTCCTGACAGACCACCTAGTTTAACTTGCAGCATGGAATCACTTCCTGTGACTTCGTAACCTTGAGCGACTAGCTCATCTACAATCGGTTCCATTTTGTATTTCCATTGAATTAAAGTATAACGCCTAATTAACGTACGAGCAGCCCTGACACTTAACTCAACCCTAAGTGAGAGTGCTAAGCGATACGAATCACTGTTGAATTGTTTGTTAGGTTTGTCTCACCACCACCGAACCAGCTATATAGTCATGTACCGCTCGTCTTTTTTCATTAAATAGCATTGATACACTTTCCAAAACTACCCAACTAATCATAATCAAGCTCACAATGATAAATACTGAACCTTGATCCAAGCTATCCCAAGTCTTTCCGAAAAATGCCAACTGAGCATAAACATATACAGTGAAGGGAAGCATTATGATAGGGACAATATCACGCATACACGACTGCTTAACGGTTATGTTGCGACTTTCTGATACGTCGACGACCTTAACCTTCATAACCATTTTGCCAATGGTTTGACCGTATTTTGCATGCAAAACAACGTAATATGAAATACCTAATATCGCACTGACGACGCCCCAAAGGAAAACCCCTACCGAACCAATAGCCCCAGATAATATATATTCATCAATCCATTGCAGTGGTAAGAAAACTAGCCCGTCGATAATAACGGCGAACAAGCGCCTCCAAAAGTTTGAGTATTTATTGGCGTACATAATTAGCCCCTGAATATATAGCAGTTATTTGATGCTAAAATGTACACCACTCCGCAACCATTAAAGTACGGTAAAGGGGGTTTTGCGAGGCACGATAAGAAACAAGGTCTACCAATAATTGTTTGGCTCAAAAAAGCTAACGCCTTGCTCAGTTACAGCTAACACCATGAAACCCAAACAAAGCCACCGTAATCACATAAGCCCAAGTTGACACAAAAAGTGCCAAGCGTTACGAATCTACATGAAGCGTTTGTTATACCAAATTTTATTGCACTGAAACTCTTTTTAAACGACACTGTAATGCTGCGTTGATTTTACCGCACTAACTACGCCCATTACGTAGTTTAACTATCCGTTATGTTCAAAGGTAAAATATGGAATATCCAAAATCTCTCCCCGAAACTCATAAACAGCTTTTAGACAGAATTGTTCGTAAAATCCAGCAAGACCCTAGAATCGTTGGAATCGGAGCAAGTGGCTCATATGCTACAGACACGTTAGATAAATTCAGCGATCTGGATTTAGTTATTGCTGTTAAGCCCGAACAATTTGAATCTGTAATGGATGATCGCTTTGCTATTGTTGATAGTATTGAAGGCAAGGTCGCCGCTTTTACTGGTGAACATGTCGGGGAACCGAGGCTAATCATTGCACTCTATGCTCCAAACGCTATCCATGTTGATTTTAAATTCGTATCCCTACCTGACGCAGCGATCCGTGTTGATGATACGAAAGTGCTTTGGGAGCAGGATACTTTACTCACTGACACCTTTGAGACTGCAGAATCTAAGTACCCCCAACCTACCCCACAATGGATTGAAGATCGTTTTTGGATCTGGACACATTACGCTACCAGTAAAATTGCACGAGGCGAGTATTTTGAAGCTCTCGAATTTTTGTCATTTATTCGCACCGTTGTTCTTTCGCCACTAGCACTTAAACAAGCTAACCGGACACCTTCAGGTGTTCGAAGAATCGAGACTCGCCTTCCTGCGTTTAGCAAGAAGCTTGAACGAACAGTAGCAAAACCAAACAAGCTTGAGTTAACACTTGCAGTTAAACAATGTATTGCTCTTTACCTAGAACTAAGAGAGCACGAAGTCATTGAAAAAAACATTGATGCACAAAAAGTGTGCATTCAATACTTTGAAAATGAGATTCATCAGTAAAGCTTCGAGGGGCATTGACTTGCCCCATTTTAGCCAGACTTACCAATTTGGTATAACGACCTGTGAAGATGTGAACAACACAGTCACGATACTTAACTTTTACACCGTAACCACTAAAGCCAACTCATACGAAAAGTGCCAAGCGTCGCGAACCATATTTGAACGGTTTGTTATAACTACGCTTTTCTGATTGGCTGACATATATAAAACAAGAAACTACACAGCAAGGCTATCCCTGATGCACTTAACGCATTAAATTCACAATAATTTATTAAAGAGGACGTCCCAAAAGCCGCCACAAAAAATGTTCCAAAATAATACAATCTGAACGGTAACAACTTCTGCGAACACTTTTTGCAAATTACTGGTTTATCAGGGGTGAAATTGAGCTTTTCCCTAACAGTCAATGACGCTGAGCAGTTTCGACACTTGAACATGTTTGTTCCTAGCTTGTTAGTGTATAAAGAACAAACTAGCCATAGTGACCCTCCCTTGCAAAACTGCAAAAATATAATTCGAGGGAGATCATGCTGCCAAGTAGTTATAACGCCCAATTAAGTTGTGATCAACTTGGATTGCTTGTTCTATCAGTAGGCACCGCGATATTCCAACGCTGCATACGATTAGACTATGTCTAAAGAGGCCTCATTTATTATGTTTTTTGCCACTTGAATACTCGGCATACTTTTTGGAAATGAGTTGATGTATATGAAGTCCTGTTTTACGAACAAGATACCAATCTATTGCAGCTAAAATGACCAAGCCTATTATAGTTCCCATCTAAAACCCTCCTTGCATATCGAATCATAACTCTATCAAAACACTGATAAGTTAGATAAGACAGAACGCAATTTTTGTTGGGTTACAATGGTTTTCAGAGAAGTTTGGAGTTTATTAAGAGATAAAACCCAATTTCTGGGAAAGATGCTAGGACAGATAAAAAGTGATATTTGTTAAATACGTAAAGTGTTCATTCTTACAAGTTTGAGAAAGAGCATAACGCCTTACTAAGTGACGCTTACGATTAACTCTACCAAGCTCCCTTAACTTCAAACCAAAGTCGCCGAACGTCGCGTCCACTTTAGTAATTTGTTAGGTGCCCTTGCGCGATACCTTTATCTCCAATACTTCACATGGCGTACCTTGATGATATTTAAGCTGCCAAAATTCTCCGACAAGAACCCAAATGGAGCTGCGCTTTGTGAAGTTTCTAGCTTGACCACTGTCATCGATTAACGCGCTTTCATAGGTCAACAGTTGAACCGTTGGTTCTAATGCGACACATTCATAATTCTGGGAGTGTACCTGTACGTTTGATGGTTTCTCCGTTTCCATCATTCGAACAATTGATTTGAAGTCGTAGCTATTGCCTGATCTACCAACTTCTCTAAAGTCTGGATGGATAAGTCGCTCAATTTCTACTTTATCTTGTCGGACTTCGAATTGGTGCAACGCAATTTCTTGTTCGATTATTACTTCCATTTATTCTCCGAAATCGATAAGGCAACTAACGCCTTACTAAGTGGCGTTTACGACTAACTTTGCCAAGTTCTCATAACTTCAAGCCATAATCGCCGAACGTTACGCGCCCACTTAAGTAATTTGTTATGTGCTAGCTCTAATACTTGATATTGTTATCGTCACACCAATCTTTAAGAGCCTGATGCATTGCTAAACTTTGAAACTCATACCATTGTTCCAGTGCACCGATTTGCTCAATGTGCGTTCGAAACTTTGAGAACGCACCTTTGCGACTAAAGTACTGAGAAACGATCTCATATTCGTCAGGGTACTTAGTAGAAATAAAGTCTAGTGCTGTAGATCGCCCTAACCCAAGATCTTGTTTACTTGGCAGACAACAGTACTGTTCGTTTGAATAGAGGTCTTCTGGTAGGTCTTCCTCGACTCCATCACCCACGTAATAGATTTTCCCTGAAACAGTATCAAAATATGCCTCTGCGCCAAAACTAGGGTCGCCGGAGACAAACTCTACCGCAAGCTCCAATTCATCAAAGTTGATATTCATTTGTACTCCCAGCTCACTTAAGCACATAACGCCTTGCTAAGTTGCAGATAACGAACACAATACCCGAGCAAATCCACGTAATCACTGAACTCAACCAAACCGAAAGTGCCGAGCGTTAGCTGTCTGCTTGAGCAATTTGTTAGCCGCTCATTCCCAACAGTTATTGCTTACTCAGTAGGAACTTGCGTAAATCCCGCTCGGCACGCATGACAAACAGAATAAATACTTTGTCACTGTCTTGCTTATAGAAGACACGACAGGGGTTAACGACAACTTCACGATAACTCAAATGTTTTAGTTCGGGTGGAATACGACCAGATTCTGGGAAAGTTTGTAAGCGCTCGACTTTGGAGAAGATCGTTTGTACTAACTGCTTTGCCGCAACTGTGTTTTCAATTGCAATGTATTCAGCGATATCGTTAAGGTCAGATAACGCTGGCTCAGTCCAGATTATTTCAGCCATTTTGACATTTTATCCTTGGCTTCATCATGGCTTATAATTTTATCGTCAGCTATTGCACGTTCACCTCGTGCAATACCCTCAAGAATAGCCAAGCGATTTTGCATAAACTCGTAATCATCAACATCAACTAGATACGCGGATGGCTTACCATGCTCGGTAATCAACACAGGTTCTTTGCTATCGTGGAGATCGGCGAGGATCTTAGTTGCTTGACGTTTAAGTGATGTAACTAGTTCTACTTTCATAAGAGCTGCTCCAAAGGAATACTAAAGTGATACTATTCTATCACTTTGACTATAGCAAGCTCCATGACGGCTAACGCCGCATTAAGGTGATGAGATGGTCTCCCCCTACCACTTCACATGTCT
>NZ_LQXO02000061.1 GCF_001639065.2 Vibrio barjaei | reverse complement strand
GTGCGGAATACATCACACCATTACCGCCGTAACCTAAGGCGTAGAATATGGATTGCGATGGGTTGGGCTGATAGATTCTTGGCATCATGTCGTGGCTGACATCTACCCAACCCCACCATGAGTAATCGATTTTGATCTGATCTAAAGCTGGAAACTTTCGCGTAAGATCGGCGCGTAACATATCTTCATATTTCTTCTCTGGCGCATTCTTGCCAGCAATAGCACTGCGAGTTCCTATCTGAACTCGATTGTCTGGTAGCAGGCGATAATAATGACGAAGAACACGGGTATCGGTAATCACCTGATTGGTTTTGAAGTTACACGCGGCAATCTCTTGCTGCGTCAAAGGGCGCGTGACCATTGAATTGGAAAGCACTGGCAACAAACGGTTTTTTAGCTCCGAATGCAGACCTTGACTGGTGTAGCCACCAGTGCAAACCCCAACTGAACGAGCCTTTACTACACCACCAGGTGTTTTAAGGTAGTGCACACCATCGCGAGTTTCCCATCCCATAACAGGGCTTGACGGATGAACTTTCACACCCAATGCTCGTGCTTTTCTCAAGTAGCCAAACGCCAATTTGCCTGCATGAATGCCGATGCCTTCTGGCTCATGCATTGCACCTGCGGCTTCTTGATCGCCGACATATTCGCGTTTCACTGTCTCGGCATCCAAAATTTGCGCATCGTAATCGAAGGTGTCACGCAGTAGTTTTGCTTCTTTCTCTAAACCTGGCATCATTTTGGATCGGTGCGCCACATAGAGGTGTCCACCAGGCTGTGGGTCGCAGTCGATATCTTTGATTAACTCTTTGAATGTGTTCATACCATCAACGCATTCGCGGTGCATTTTCAAAGCCGTTTCTAGACCCCAGCGTTCAATCCACTGAGAGCGCTTTAGCCTCCCTGAAGCACATTGAGCCTGACCGCCATTTCGAGTACTGCAGCCCCAACTTAAGCGATTCGCCTCAATAACGGTTGCTTTGATACCGTACATTTCGGCAAGGTGTATTGCCGTACTCAGCCCAGTAAATCCAGAACCAATAATGGCAACATCAACGTCCATATCTGACATTATTGGCCCATCATCTTCTGGCGGTGCACCTGCCGTATCAACCCAGTATGTTGGCGCATACTCTTTACCGTGACCCGGCGTTTTGTCTTTCAGAGGATCATATTTCGGGTCGTATTTGTCTTTGGCTTGGGTACTTTTCGCTTTAGCTTCTACAGCATCTACTGCTGGTTGTTCCATTACTAAACTCATAATTCGACTCTCCTAGTCATAACACGTGAACGAACAGTGGTTGCCGCGTTTACTTATTGGGAGTTATTACTGGTCGAGTTTTTCTAAAGGCGTTCTTAACACTGATCTTCCCTTCACGTAGCGTGAAAACGTCCACCATACGAGCTTCGATAACAGTGCCATCTGGGTTAGTTGCGGAGAATGTAGATTCTGTTACTGCTCGATCGCCGCAAACAAAGTGCACAGGGTCGCTCCAAGCTGCGTCTGGAAAGTTTTGCCATACCAACTCAAAACTGTTGCGAACCGCTTCGTACCCTTCAATGGTGTTTCCTAGCAAGCCATCACCTGCAACAGTGTGGAACACACAATCATCGGTCATAAATGACATCAAGGCTTCGATATCGTGGTTATTCCACGCATCACTAAAGGACTGTAAAAATGTCGTATCGACTTGGTTTTCCTGCACTAATGTCGCGGCATTGGTTTGCATATTCATATTCCAGGGTCCTTTTATGTTTTCGTTATTGATTTAATACAAAGCAGTTTTAGACTGCCGTTTTATTAGAGTATTTAAACTAGAAATACAGCAAGTTAACAAATTTATAACATAACTCCAACTCTAACTTTGGGTTATGGTATGTACAAACTTTAAGCTCACAGATTTAGTTTTTTTTATAATTTAATTATTGACCTCGTTAGATTTAAAAGCATTTATCACTCACTGATAATTCAAACGCTTGTTTGCTTTCTCTGCTAATTCTTTCTAGTCGAAATCAAAATCTTGATGATACTTACGTCCATATTGTTCCAGTTTTCTATCATGAACAATTACTTCAAGGTCGTTACTTATTTCACCCTTATTAGTCTTACCGTTATTATCTACATTATGTTTGGAATCTATATTCGTCATTTTTTCTTCAACTGTTATTGAAGTTTTGTTTAATGCACTCATAGATATTAGCTCCTTTAATAAGTTATTTTTTACCGATGGCGATATGTAAATAGATATCAAATCCGTTACATATCGCTGATCATCATAAAGAGAAAGAAGGCTGCCATTTCTTTCCTTTTCAAATGGATGAATTGAGTACCATTCATCGTTTTTCGTCGTTCTAAAATCGCAGTCGGTCGCTTTAAATATTTTCGTATTTTCAATGTCATGGGGAGATTTTACAAAATTCACCTTATGACAGTCCCGGACCTTAAGAATATTTACACAGTCCTCTGTTGAGCTAT
Organism: Vibrio barjaei; assembly: GCF_001639065.2. Taxonomy (GTDB): domain Bacteria; phylum Pseudomonadota; class Gammaproteobacteria; order Enterobacterales; family Vibrionaceae; genus Vibrio; species Vibrio barjaei. The sequence continues at coordinate 33,915 of NZ_LQXO02000061.1, read as the reverse complement.
TACAAACCGACCACATTACGTTAAACAGACTGTCAGTCCATTCAAGTAAACGCGTTGGAAACCCTTGCTGATTGGATAAACACATTAATAGCCATTCATTGATGTCACGAGAGTCCAACATCGGCATACCGTAAACTTTCATAGTTGAAAGAAGCTCTTGTTCTACTCGCCTTAGATTATTACTATTTACTTTACCCAAGCTTGGAATTAGTCCGCCTTTTGAACATTCTTCTGCTCGATATATCAAAGGGTCATTATTATTGCATTCAGAAAATAAATTCACTATTTCATATAGTTCTTCTATTGTATTTATATAATGCTTATCATTCATAATGAACACTCTTGCTACCGAAATATGAATTAGCTAATTAAATCATTCTCTGGGTGTAAATTACCGCCAACATATACCCAGCAATGAACATTGCATTTAGTAAAAGCAATATGATTGGTTTCCACCCTAATGAGAAAAGCTTCTCAAATGATGTCTTTACGCCTAAGGCTGCAATTGAAATAACCAAGCACCACTTAGATATTTCTGACATGCCTTCCGAGACAGAATCAGGGACAAGATTAAAGCTATTGACAACAATCAGAGCAATAAACACCAATAGGAAAAAAGGGATTATTGGCGCATTAATATGGTTTTCCTTTCCGTCACTTTGTTTTTGCGCTCGAAATGACAATGCGATTAGCAGTATCACTGGCATTAGCATGGCTACTCGGAACATTTTCGCCAACGTTGATGCATCACCGATCTCTGTCGACAACATAAAACCTGCCCCAACAACCTGAGCGACATCATGAATTGAACCACCTAAGAACATGCCTGCTTCACTGGATGACAACTGCAATGAGGTCACCACTAATGGGTAAAGCACCATAGCAATCGTTGAAAACGCAGCCACACCAATGGCAGTCATTAACGTGTACTGCTCATTCTCTTTGTTTTGCGGTATCGTAGATGAAATGGCCATCGCCGCAGAAATACCACAGATTCCCGTTGCGCCACCTGCAAGTAATCCAAATGTGCCAGAAACATTCAACAGCTTGGCAAAAAGTAGGCTGAACATGATAGTCAACACCACCGCACCAGCAAGAATACCAACGCCATCTAATCCGATAGTACTGACATCGCTGTATGCAATGCGTACCCCTAATAAAGCAACACCTATGCGCACCAATTTTTTAGCTGCAAACTCGATACCTGCACCACATTTTTCATGGTCAGAAAGAAAATGCAGAGAAATACCAAGCAACAATGCATAAAGAAATTTGGGACCACCATAATGGTCGGAGACGAACGTCGCGGCCGCAGCTATTACTATGCTGAGTAATAAGCCAGGTGCGATGCCCGTCGCTTCTCCATACAGCGTTCTCGGCATTTTCATGGTTTTCGAAATCATCGCGCTCACCTTTCCGTGTGTTCGTATTGTCCGGCCAAACATTGACCGGACAGTCTTCCCGTGACCTATACGTAGTCTTTGTATTTATCTAGGAAGCGAACCGGTTTTGATAGCGCATCACGACGGAACGGGTCGCCCAGTTCTTGTGTACACATGATTTCAATAACCGTCGTTTTGCCTTCGTTCATCTGCATATCGATGGCTTTTTGAAGAGTTGGGCCGACATCTTCTAGTTTATCAACCGTGATCCCTTCAGCGCCCATCGCACGTGCAATTTCCGCGAAGCTTTGGTTATCTAACTCGCCTGCAACGAATCGGCGGTTGTAGAAATCCACTTGGTTTTTCTTCTCTGCACCCCACTGACGGTTGTGGAATACTACTGCAGTCACAGGAATGTTATGACGAACACATGTCATGGTTTCCATCAGGCTCATTCCCCACGCACCGTCACCGGCATAAGAAATAGCTGGACGATGTGGCGCAGCAGCCTTCGCACCAATAATGGTTGGGAATGCGTAACCACAGTTACCAAAACTCATTGCTGCAAAGAAGCTACGTGGCTTCTCAAAACGCAGATAGCTGTTAGCAACCGAGTTGATGTTCCCAATGTCAGTAGAGACCATGACATCTTCTGGCATCGCCTTTTCCAACTCACGAAGTACTTGGCGAGGGTGGAGATACTCACCACCGGAGAACGGCGTTTCTTGCGCGTTTTCTTCAATCATGTCCAGGCTGAATGGGTCACGTTCGTGCGTCCACTCATCCAATTCTTTCTCCCAGAGTGCTTTTTCTGTTGCAACTGTGTCTTGGCGAGTTGCTTTATTTTCATCACATAGCAGTTCTCGACCTTCCAAACGCTCTGTTAGTGCAACTGCTGCCGCTTTTGCATCACCACAGATACCCACGGAGATTTTCTTAACCAAGCCAAGCATCTTGTTGTCGGCATCGATTTGGATGATCTTCGCGTTCTTCGGCCAGTAATCCATACCATGCTGAGGTAAAGTACCAAATGGACCAAGACGAGTACCAAGAGCAATAACAACGTCTGCTTGCGCCATCAACTTCATAGCTGCTTTTGAACCTTGATATCCAAGAGGACCACACCATAATGGGTGGCTAGCTGGGAAGGAATCGTTGTGCAGGTAGCTGTTTACAACTGGTGCGCCAAGTCTTTCTGCTAATGCAGCACATTCTTCGACCGCATCTGCCATCACCACACCACCACCAGAAATGATGACTGGGAACTTCGCTTCTGCAATAAGGTCTGCTGCTTCATTCAGAGATTTTTCTCCACCTGGTCCTCTATCTAAACGAGCAGGTTTTGGAATTTCCGTTTGAATCTCACCATAGAAGTAGTCACGCGGAATGTTCAATTGCGTTGGACCCATCTCACTCATCGCACGGTCAAAACAACGACCCGTGTATTCCGCCATACGATCTGGGTGCGTCACATGACCTTGATATTTAGTGAACTCTTGGAACATAGGAAGCTGGTTACATTCTTGGAAACCACCCAATCCCATTGTTTTTGTTCCGGTTTCTGGCGTTACAATAACCACTGGGCTATGTGCCCAATAAGCTGCCGCAATCGCAGTAACACAGTTACTGATACCCGGACCGTTTTGCCCGATAACCACGCCGTGACGGCCAGATACTCGTGAGTAACCATCCGCCATATGAGCAGCGCCCTGCTCGTGAACCACTGGAATTAATCGAATGCCAGCAGGAGCAAAGATGTCCATTGCGTCCATAAATGCTGACCCCATGATGCCGAACATGTCAGTAACATCATTGGCGACCATAGTTTCAACAAACGCTTCTGATGGTGTCATCGTTGTATTGCCGGAAACAACCGTGCGTTTTTCTTGCTCGCTCATCCTTCCCTTCTCCTTGAGTTGAACTAAAATTTCATTTTTCGGAATGAATTGTCTCTTTTTTAAATTCACATTCACCTTAGTAGTAGAATTTTTGCGCGTCAATTTTTTATCTTAAATTGGAATAATTCATTCCAATTAATAAAACTAGATCACATTATTGATAGTTTTTTGTACAAAAAGTGTCGTTAACTCAAGCTACGCTGTTCATAATCGATGAACATCACCAACCGTTGCCGTAAATTTGCACGCTATATAGAGGGAATGAGCAATGAAAGAACAGGAATGGGTACCGACGAAACAGGTCAGCGTTAGGGAGTGCTTTGGTATTGATAGTGACTTAACCGTGTGGGCGTTTGAGGAAGCGGGAGAATATGTTCCACAGATCGACCCCAACTACTGCTTTGATCCCGAGGTAACCTTGGCCATCCTAGCTGGCTTCTCATCTAATCGCCGCACGTTGATTCAAGGTACGCATGGTACCGGTAAGTCTTCTCATATCGAACAAGTTGCTGCCCGACTCAATTGGCCTTGTTTAAGGATCAACCTTGACGGTCATCTAAGTCGATTAGATTTCATCGGCAAAGACAGCATAGTTATAAAAGATGGAATGCAAGTGACTGAGTTTAAGGAAGGGATTCTGCCGCAAAGTATCCAACAACCTATCGCTTTGGTATTGGACGAGTATGACGCAGGGCGACCAGACGTGATGTTCGTGATTCAACAGTTACTTGAGCAAGATGGCAAATACACGTCACTGGAGCAGAACCGCGTCATCACTCCGCATCCTTATTTCCGGTTGTTCGCTACCTGTAACACGCTCGGTCTTGGCAACTTCTCTGGTTTGTATTCCGGTACGCAAGTACTCAATCATAGCCAACTAGACCGATGGAATATCATTGCGACTCTGAACTATCTCGACCCTAAGCACGAAGCCAGTATCGTGTTATCCAAGAATCCGGAACTTAATAATGATTTTGGCTTAACACTCATCGAGCAAATGATTGCAACAGCAGGAATGACTCGCAATGGATTTATGGCAGGCGACCTCTCTACCGTTATGTCCCCCAGAACCGTGCTGACTTGGGCAGAGAACATTCGAATCTTTAATGATGTCGCGACAGCATTCCGGCTGTCCTTCCTAAACCGATGTGAAGAAGAAGAAAAGCAACTTGTTAGCGAGTACTACTTCCGATGCTTCGGCGAACCTTTGATTGCGAGCACTTCCTCCTCCTCTACTATGGAGCAGATAAGCCATGGCTAATGTGTCGTCTCGACAGAAGAAGATTCTTGACCTAAGCGTTTCTGTTGCCCGCGCGATCAGCGGTGATCCTACGCTAAACTACCGTGGTGAGCGATTGTATAAAGGCGACCAGCCTTGTTACTTTCTCTCGGCACATACTAACGATCTCACGTTTGTGTCTCGACATGAGTTAACAAAAAGTAAACTGGCGATGCATGGAAAGATAGACTCTTCAGCATTCCGACTATTGATTTCTGACGTAGAATTGCATTATTCACTACGCCCTAGTCATGAAGTAGAACGGCTCCTATTCGACTTTTGCGAACAAGTGCGTATCGAGTCGCAAATCCCTAATTACCTAGTTGGTATCCAGACGAGCACTCGATTTAATTTCTGTTATTGGAGCGAGCAGTATCATCAAAACGGCTTTACCGAGTCTCGTCTCGGGATGCTTCTTTTCACTCTCATGCAAGTCATTTACACGCGTATAATTGGTGTGCCTGTTTCAGAACCCATCGCCGAAGCGATAGAATCCACTCGCGCAGGGATCGTGCCGATCATAGGCACCTGTTTAGTTCAGCTTAAAAAACACCGTTGTAATCAACAACTATATGCTGCTTATGCTAAGGAGCTTGCCACGCTAGCCAGTGAACTCATAGAGCAAGAGCAGGAACAATCCAACAACCAACCCACACCAACAGTAGAGGAAGACATAAAAATCCTCACACAACTTGCCTTGATTGTAGACGGCGATATTGAAGATCATGACGTCGAAACAGATATCACCGGTCACAGTAAAGCTTTTCAATTAGCTGGATCAAATTACCAAGTGTTTAGTCGGGAGTTTGATAGAGAGGTTAGAGCCGACACTTTAGTCAGGCGAGCATTACTGCTGGATCTACGGCAAAAACTCACAGATGACATGATGGCTAGACAAGTGAATACTCGCCAGTTGGCCGCTATGTTATCTAGTATTGTACAAACTCCTCAACACACTGAACGCCAAGACCATCTCGAAGAGGGAGTCGTCAATGCCAACACTCTCACGAAGCTGGTTACGTCCCCCCTTGAACGCAGCATCTTTTCGCAGCCAGAATTAGGTATCTCCCACCAATGTGCAATTACCTTTCTAATGGACTGCTCTGGTTCTATGCAAAAGCACAGTCACAAAATGAGCTTGTTGATGGATACTTTGCTTAAATCGGTAGGGTTAGCCGATATCCCTTTCGAAATCCTTGGTTTTACGACCGGCAACTGGAATGGTGGAAAAGTATATCGACAGTGGCTTCAGCAAGGCCAGCCAAAACACCCTGGCCGTCTGAATGAGCTTAGACATATCGTATTCAAAGACTTTGAGACACATTGGCGGCGCGCTCGACTCGGCATCGCCAGCTTACGAAAGGCTGATATTTTTAAAGAGGGCATCGATGGAGAAGCCGTCCAGTTCGCCGCCCAACGTTTAACATCGCAAGGGGCGCAACGAAAAATCCTCATCATCTTCTCAGATGGTTGCCCTATGGACACCGCCACCAGCACCGCCAACGATCAGTTTTATCTCGACAACCACCTAAAGCAAACCATAGAGCGCGAATCCCACCGTAATAACATCGAGATCTACGGCGTCGGCATGGGCGTAGACCTGAGCCCCTACTATCGCAACAACATTACCCTAGATGTGCAAGAGAGTTGTTTGTTTAGTTTATGTCGAGAGGTGTTTGGGATGTTGAGACAATAGCTACTAAAAACCGTTCACTCTATATCCCATAAAACTCTCACCCAAAGAATTACCAATTGGGGTAGCTAAGCACTGACTTTGCCGCTACTCCAACACGACTTTCAGTTTTACCAACCCACTTCAATTTTATAACGTGCCGTAGAACTACGGTTTAAACGTCCCATCTCTTCTGCCAAAGTTCTCCCCGAAATCCTTATTTTCATCAGAATAAACTGCATAACGTCGATCTAGAACACACTAATTGTTTCGCATTGCGGAATTATAGAATCTTTTTATTCCTTTTTTTAACTAGTTAACAGTTATTGGCAAAAGACTTAATAGCAGAAATTTTCTCAACTTAGCTCACAGTTTTATTTTGGAATCTTTCGCATAATTAATTCCGTATTATGGAATTCAACTTAGCGGAGAGCTCAAATGCCATTGGTATCCACAGAAAAACTACAACAAGAATATGAACGAATTCTTTTAGCTCGCGACATGAAACCGGAGATGGCAACTAAGCTAGCGGCAGGTTTTGTTGAGATGGCAAATGAAGGGACGTATTCACACGGTATTAACCGTTTCCCAGTGTTCATTGACCAAGTAGACAAAGGGCAAATCAAGCTTAATGCCGAGCCAGAATGCGTAAATAGCATGGGGGCGTTAGAGCAGTGGGACTGTAATTTTGGCCCAGGTGTACTCAACGGATTAATTTGCGCGGAGCGTGCAATGGAACTGGCCCGTGACTACGGAATTGGCATGGTCGGTATGCGTAACTCCAACCACTGGATGCGTGGTGGGGCCTATGTGCTAAAGATGGCGCGAGAAGGCTTTGCGGGTATCGCTTCAACTAACTCTATTGCAGTTATGCCAGCTTGGGGTGGTAAAGATCATCGTGTCGGTTCAAATCCACTGATAATGGCAATTGCAGGTGACCCACCAGTAGTGGTTGATTGCTCAATGACCCAATTCTCTTACGGACAACTACAGAATTTCGTACTGGCAGATAGAGAACTGCCTGTAGTTGGCGGTTTTGATAACGACGGTGAGCTAACCAAAGACCCACATGTTCTTTGGGAAAACAAACGGCTTCTACCAATGGGCTTCTGGAAAGGCTCTTCAATGGCCATTGTTCTAGACATGATGTTAACAGCAATCACAGGCGGTCACTCCGTTCCGGCCTTGACCGAAGACATGGGCGGCGAATTCGGTGTTTCTCAGTTCCTGATCGCTATCGATCTCAGTAAGACCATGGACGAGAGCCGTTATGGCGAAGAGATGAAGCGTATTCGCGATTATGTACTCGCTTCAGAACCAGCAGAAACAGGTTCAGTAATGATTGCTGGTTCTGAAATCCAGAACTTTATCAACAAACACGAAGCAGCAGGTGGCATCGAAATCAACGATGGCATATGGGATCAAATTACTTCTCTGTAATTCGCCTAAGGTAGGGAAAGCTTTATGCAAAGTGTATTTAAGAGTATTTGGAAAAGCATCGACGTCATCATGGCAGTCATACTGACTTGCATGATTGTCCTCGTATTTACCAACGTTGTATTACGTTACGGCTTTTCATCTGGTCTTCGTCCCTCTGTAGAACTATCTCGCCTTGGTCTTGTATGGGTAGTTATGCTCGGCGCCGCAGTTGTGCTGCGCCGAGGTGAGCACCTAGCTGTCTCGGAGTTTTCAGAACGACTATTTCCAAAAGCAGTACCCGTATTAAGACGACTTTGTTGGGTAGTAGTACTCGTATCGGTAGGCATGCTCTACATCGGTTCTTACCGTCAGATGATGTCTAACTGGTCAGATATTTCTCAATTAACAGGGCTTCCTTCAGCGTTATTTTACTTGGCTGGCGTGGTGTCAGGTGTGCTTATGGGAGTGATCGCTTTTGTGCGAATCTTCAAACCAGACTGGCAGCTAGATAGCTTAGAAGAGGAGAAAGAATAATGACGCTAGCCATTTTCTTATCGGTATTGATTGTCTCAATCTTATTGGGTCTTCCAGTGGCGTTTGCTTTGCTGTTGTCATCAATAGCACTGATGCTGCATATGGACTTCTTTAGTGCGGACATTCTTGCGCAGTCTTTAATTAATGGCGTAGACAGTTTTACGCTACTTGCGATTCCATTCTTCCTCATTGCAGGCGAAGTTATGGCATCAGGCGGTTTGTCGCAGCGTATTGTCCGCTTAGCCACGACTTATGTCGGCCATCGTCAAGGTGGTTTGGGCTACGTAGCTATCATGACCTCAGTTCTACTGGCTGGACTATCGGGCTCAGCAGTAGCAGACGCGGCAGCCTTAGTAAGTATCCTGTATCCAATGATGAAAGCGGCGAAATACCCCGAAGCACCATCAATGGGTCTACTGGCTTCGGGCGGCATCATCGCACCGGTTATTCCACCCTCAATTCCCCTTATTTTAGTGGGTGTTGCAGGCGGAATCTCTATAAAAAACCTGTTCCTTGGCGGTATTGTGCCTGGGCTATTAATGGGCCTGACATTGATGTTCGTTTGGCGAATGACCGTTCGCAAAGAGAACTTAGAAACATCTGCAAAAGCAACCAAAGCAGAGAAACGAGCTGCGCTTAAAGATGGTGTTTGGGCACTGTTACTACCAGTGATCATCATTGTCGGCATTCGCTTCGGTATCTTTACTCCAACGGAAGCAGCGGTTGTTGCGGCAGCATACGCAATTTTCATCTCAACCTTCGTGTACAAAGAGCTGACGCTTAAAAAGTTCTATGACATCGTCATCAACGCAGGCCGCTCAACGGCAATGGTCATGTTTTTAGTCGGTTGTGCCATGGTAGCAGCGTGGCTGATTACGGTAGCCCAACTTCCTCAGCAATTGGCAGAACTGTTAGGTCCACTTGTAGATAGTCCTCGCCTACTAATGGCGGTCATTATGCTGCTCGTACTTTGTGTAGGCATGGTGATGGATTTAAGCCCAACCATTCTAATTCTCGTTCCACTGTTAATGCCTGTAATCAAAATGGCTGGCATTGACCCAACTTATTTCGGCCTACTGTTCGTTATTAACTGTTCGATAGGCCTGATTACGCCTCCTGTAGGCACCGTACTAAACGTAGTTTGTGGTGTAGCTAGAGTGCCAATGTCTACTGCTGTGAAAGGCGTACTGCCCTTCATTGGCGCTTACATGGCCCTACTCGCATTGTTTGTCATATTCCCAAGCATTATCACTGTGCCAATGTCATTTGTCATTGGTTAACCCTCGACGGAGAAAATCATAATGAAAACCCTACTAAAACTCACGTTACTTGCTTCAACTATCGCAATGAGCTCTAACGTATTTGCAGCAACAACACTGAAATTGGCACACGCAGCACCTGAATCTGATTTACAACAAGATTTATCGTTGTTCTTCAAAAAAGAAGTAGAAGCACGTTCTAACGGCGACATCAAAGTCAACATCTATCCGCAAGGTCAACTAGGCAGTGATAAGCAAATGATCGACGGTTCTCGCGCAGGGATTGTGGATTTGGCGATGGTTGGCCTAAACAACTACAACGGTTTAATGCCTGAATCGGCAGCATTTACCCTACCGTTCATGTTCCCAAATCGCGAGACTGCTTATAAAGTTCTTGATGGCGAACCAGGGCAAGAAGTTCTAGCAAAATTTGAGAAATTTGGCCTGAAAGGTCTAGGGTTCCCTGAAAATGGTTATCGTAACATGACCAACAATGAGAAGCCTATTCGCACTCCAGCCGACGTAAAAGGCCTTCAAATGCGAGTCAATGGTTCTAAAGCACTGAACGATATGTTCAACGAGCTTGGTGCTAACCCACAACAACTTCCAGTATCTGAGCTTTATACTGCACTTGAAACAGGCGTTGTCGACTCTCAAGACCACCCAATTTCTGTAACGCTTTCGTTCAAGTTCAATGAAGTACAAAAATACTTAAGCCTTACTCAGCATGCCTACTCTCCACTAGTTCTTACTATGAACCTACGTAAGTTCAACGGCCTAAGCCCAGAAGAGCAAAAGATCATCGAAGATGTTTCAGCAGAAGCGGTAGCGATGCAACGTAAGCTGAGCATTGAGAAAGAAGACGAGATGATTGCAGAGCTTGAAGCACAAGGTATGCAAGTGAACCGTGATGTTGACGGCGCTGCATTCCAACAAGCTATCCAACCAGTTTGGAGTGCGTATATCGAGAAGAACGGCGATACCATGATCAACAAGATCAAGGTAGCGGCCAAGTAACCATCATCAAGGTTGCCTGGAGCTTATCTGGGCAATCCTTCTTTGTACCCTTTTCCTAAAACACGAACAACGGCAGTTTATTTATGTACCAAGAATTGAAGCAACGCGTACTCGCTGCAAATTTACAACTACCTAAATATGGTCTTGTAACCTTCACCTGGGGCAACGTATCAGAAATCGATCGTGAACTTGGCGTAATTGCAATCAAGCCATCGGGAGTGGAATACGATGTGATGAAGGTCGATGATATTGTCGTTATTGATCTTGAAGGCAATCGCCTCGAAGGTAATCTGAACCCTTCAAGCGATACCGCAACGCATATTGAGCTATACAGAGCTTTCCCTACCATCGGCGGCATTGTTCACACCCATTCACGTAATGCGACAATTTGGGCACAAGCAGGCCGAGATATCCCAGCCCTAGGCACTACTCACGCAGACTACTTCTATGGAGATGTCCCTTGCACACGTTTACTAAGCAAGGAAGAAATCGAGACCGATTATGAGAAAAACACCGGACTCGTGATCATTGAAGAATTTAGCCAAAGAGATATTGACCCACAAGCTATGCCGGGTGCCATCATCGCTGGTCATGCTCCGTTTACTTGGGGTAAAGATGGCTCTGATGCCGTGCACAATGCCGTCGTTATGGAGGAAATTGCAGCAATGGCAACCGCTACTCGTGCTATCAGCCCAGAAGTCGCCATCCAACCCGAGTTGCTCGACAAACACTACAACCGTAAACACGGTAAAAATTCATACTATGGACAGAAATAAGGGCGTTCATATGTACAGATTATTGGCGTTAGATCTGGATGGGACCGTGCTCAACTCAGAGCACACTATCAGCAGAGAGTTGATCGAGACAATACAACAGATTGCAATCAGTACACATGTAATGATTGTTACAGGTCGTCACCATGTCGCTGCGAAGCCTTACTACGACCAGCTTGGTTTATCGACGCCAATCATTTGCTGTAACGGTACCTATATCTTTGACTACCAAAGCAACTCGGTCATTCAAGAAAACGCCATCGACAAGAGCACCGCCAAACAGTTCATCACGCTCTCGCAGGCGCATAACCTAAAAATGGTGATGTACGTTCGTGATGCCATGCTCTACTCACGATCGCGTCCTATTGACTACATGGAGTCATTACTTACCTGGTCACTAACTTTCCCAGAAAACGATCGCCCTAATATTCAGAAGGTGGACGATTTTCAACTGGAAGCTCAACGCTCAGACTACATTTGGAAATTTGTCGTCGAGGGTGACGTGGATAGTTTTGCAAAACTGTCCTTTATCAAAAGCCACTTTAATGGCGAGCGTTCGTGGGTTGACCGAGTCGATTTTGCGGCAACAGGCAATAGTAAAGGCAATGCGTTAAGTCGGTATGTTTTTCCGTTAGGCATCGCACTGGAGGAATGCGTGGCCGTAGGTGACAACCACAACGATATCTCCATGTTGAAGGCTGCTGGTATTGGTATCGCCATGCAAAACGCCGATGACACAGTAAAAAGCACCGCCGACCTTATCACCCAAACAACCAATGATGATAAGCGCGGCTTGGCAGTGTTATTAAAACAACTCTTTCTCAATACTCATTAATAGAAATCGAGAACTCTATGTTAGTTGGAAACACTCAACCTAATTCTATAACCAAGTCATACCCTGCAGTTATCCAAAACGTCTTGGAATACTTAAATAGCCTTGATCACGTATCTCTTACTTTGGGCCGTCATGAATTGCCTGGTTTTGATCCTAATAAAGCGTGGTTTGTTGTACTGGAATACAACAAAGAGCCTTTAGAAAACTTCAAGCCTGAAGTTCATAAATACCATTCTGATTTGCAAATTGTGCTAGAGGGTAACGAAACCATGGCATGGTCTATCGATACGGGCAAGCACACTGACGCCGAGCCTTATTTAGAACAAAGAGACCTGCAATTCTACAACCATGATGGCATTGCACTGAACTTCATTCACGCTACACCAAACCAATTTTACTTGTTCACACCCAATATCGTGCACATTACCAATATCCAAAATGATGATAACCAGCCAGTAAGGAAGCTTGTGGTTAAGATTCATAACGACATACTGGAAGCCAAATAATGAACTACTACATCGGTATTGATTCCGGCGGCACCTTTATGAAAGCCGCGTTATTTGACGCTAAAGGCACCCAATGTGGACTCGCTCGCGTCTCGGCAAGCGTTATCAACAATCAACAAGGTTGGGTTGAGCGTGATTTGGATGCATTGTGGCAAAACGCCGTTGACGTAATTCGACAGTTGCTAGCAACCACTGAAGTTGACCCAAGCCTCATCAAAGGGCTGAGTATTTCTGCGCAAGGAAAAGGAGTGTATCTACTAGACAAGCAAGGGGAAAACCTAGGCTATGGCATCATGTCCTCCGATTCGCGCTCTTTACCCATAGTCAAAGACTGGTTAGATCAAGGCGTTGCCGAGGCGATTTATCCAACAACTTTGCAAACGCTTTGGACAGGACATCCAGTGTCTATCCTTCGCTGGGTCAAAGACAATGAGGTCGATCGTTACAACAATATCGGTGCAGTTCTGATGTCCCATGATTATTTGAGATATCGCCTAACCGGGGAAGTTGCCGCCGAACTGACCAATATGTCAGAGAGTAACCTTTTCAATTCCATCACAGGTGAATACGATAAATCACTTCTAAGCACCTTCGGTATTGAAGAGCTCTGGGATGCACTCCCCCCTATCGTTAAACCGCAGCAGCAAGCTGGCAAAATTACTGCTGCGATTGCTAAAGAGACCGGACTTGCCGAAGGCACTCCGGTATTCGGTGGTCTTTTTGATGTGGTCTCCACCGCAATATGCTCGGGAATAAATTCGTCTGAAGACACGCTCAACTATGTAATGGGCACATGGGCGGTCACCTCTGGCATCTCAAAACATGTTACGAAAGAGCGTCATAACTTTGTCTATGGTCACTACGCCATTGACGATGAATACATTATTCATGAGGCTAGCCCGACTTCGGCTGGCAACTACGAATGGTTCGCCGATTACCTTGGAGACAGTGGTGAGCTCGACCATGCACAAAACCAAACATTGGTGGCAGCCCTAGCACCAGCATCAAGTTCGGTCTACTTTGTGCCTTTCCTTTACGGATCCAATCAAGGCTTAGGATTGAAATCTGGCTTTTATGGTCTTCAGTCTCACCACAGTAAGGGACACTTAATTCAAGCGATCTGGGAAGGAATTATTTTCTGTCACAACCTGCACCTTGAACGGATGCGTCAACGTTTTCCAAAAGCAAACGTACTAAAGGTAACGGGCGGCCCAGCCATGAGCCCCGTGTGGATGCAAATGTTAGCCGACCTAACCGGCATGACAGTAGAGATATCTGATGTGGATGAAACCGGCTCTTTAGGTGCGGCCATGATGGCTATGGTTGGCTCAGGAGAGTTTGCGTCACTTCAAGAGTGCACTAAAAGCATGACCAATTCGATGTCTCGCATCGAACCCAATCCAGAGAACTATTCACGTTACCAAAAGAAGTACCACAACTACCAAAAACTGGTTCAGTTATTCAAACAATTTGAGGATGAAATCGATGCCTAAACCTTTACTGCAAATGGCACTTGACGCAACCGACCTCGATACTGCTCTGATGTCAATAGAACATGTTGCGGACAAGCTTGATGTCATTGAAGTCGGAACTATTTTAGCGTTCGCTCATGGCGTGGACAGTGTAAAGGTCCTCCGCGAAAAATACCCAAATCATACCGTTGTCTGCGACATGAAAATAACCGATGCAAGCGCGATTTTAGCGCGTTTGGCAATGGAGGCTGGCGCTAACTGGGTCACCGTAAGCGCTGCAGCTCATATTGAAACCATACGTTCAGCAAAAAACGTGACTGATAAGTTCGATGGTGAAGTGCAAATAGAGTTATATGGACACTGGACGTTGGATGACGCCAAGGCATGGGTTGAAATGGGAATTACCCAAGCTATTTACCATCGCTCGCGTGACGCAGAGCTCGCTGGTGTCAATTGGACCCAACAAGATTTAGACAAAATGCAGGAATTATCGAATTTAGGAATTGAACTATCCATTACTGGTGGTATTGTGCCTGACGATCTGCATTTGTTTAAGAATCTTTCTGTTAAGTCATTTATTGCTGGTCGAGCGTTAGCTAGCAGCAATGGTCGTGAGGTGGCAGAAAGTTTTCACAATGAAATAGGAAAACATTGGTAGCACGTATATGAGTGAACAAATTAAATCGTTGTCTAAAGCGTTGAGTGTACTCGAATTTCTAGGGAACTATCCGAATGGAATTTCTCTACAAAAAGTGTCTGAGGGCACTGGCTTTAATAAGTCTTCAGTCCATCGCATTTTGGCAACATTTGAAGCCTCAGGATACGTTGCTCAAATGAGTTCTGGTAAAGAATATCGTCTCACTATGAAGCTGGTACAACTCGGTCATGCTGCAATTAACTCTGACGTAACAGGAGCGGTTAAGCCTTTCCTATCAGAGCTACTTAACGACGTTAATGAAACCGTTAATTTTCTGTCGTTTGATGCTGACAATATCATCTTTAAAGACAAGTTCGAGCCAGTCAACGCCGCCTTTCGAACTCGTACCTATGTTGGGTTGCATTCTCCTATGTACTGCTCAGCTGCCGGGAAATGTTACCTCGCATTTAGCACCGATGCGGTACGAGAAACTTATTGGCAACGTAATGTCAGTACAATGAAACCGTTAACTGAGAATACCATTCTAGACAAATCTCAGTTCTTCAGCGTTCTTGATCAAATCAAAGCCCGTGGCTATGCCTTAGATGATGAAGAAAACGAAGCAGGTATTTCTTGTGTGGCTGTTCCTATTTTTGACAAAAACAACACCCCTGTATACGCAGTCAGCGTTTCTTCACTAACTCCAAAAATGAAAGCATTAGGTTATGAAGAAATTGCCAGTAAAATTCAAGACATCAACGCGCGTATAGAGGAACAACTTTTTTAAGGAAAAAAGTATGTTCAACTCTCAAAACAAATTCAGATTAGGTATTTACGAAAAAGCAATGCCAGCGTCTCTTTCTTGGGAAGAGCGCTTAATTAAAGCCAAACAAGCGGGATTCGACTTTGTCGAAATCTCAGTTGACGAAACAGACGAGCGACGCGCCCGCTTAGATTGGTCAGATGAAGAAATCTATCAACTTCGTCACTTATGCGAAAAGCATGAAATGCCTTTGCAATCCATGTGCTTAAGTGCGCATCGCAAATTCCCATTTGGTTCAATGGACGAAAGCATTCGCGCAGAATCCCATGTCATCATGGAAAAAGCGATTGCTCTTGCCTTCAAGCTTGGCATCCGCTGCATTCAGATGGCCGGCTATGATGTTTACTATGAACCTCAATCGGCAGAAACCCATCGCCTTTTTATTGAAGGCATGAAACAAGCAACCAAGCTAGCAGAAAGAGCGGGCATCATGCTCGGAGTGGAGATTATGGATACTCCATACCTAAACTCGCTCAGTAAATTTGAAGTGCTCAAACGTGAGGTTCCGTCCCCTTATTTTATGGCCTATCCCGACGTCGGCAATATTTCAGGTTGGAATCACGATGTGTGCACTGAACTCAGGTTAAGCCGCGATCATCTGGTTCAAGTCCATTTGAAAGATACACTACGCGTCTCAGAAACCTGTGATGGTCAGTTCCGTGACTTGGTCATCGGTGAAGGTCAAGTCGACTTCACTTCGATTTTTAAGACGTTAGCTGATATAGACTATCGCGGGCCTCTCGTTATCGAAATGTGGGCTCAAAACGACAACTGGTTCGAGGATATCACTAAAGCCAAAGCGACCCTCAAATCCATCGCTAACCAATCTGGTTTTGAGCTGTAAGGGGACAACGTTATGACGATTATTCGCACCGCTTTCTTTGAAGCCGAGTTAACCGAAGAACAGAAACAAGATTTCTATCAGTATATGGAAAATGAAGTTGTGCCTATTATTCGCACCTTTCCAAATAACCTTGGCGTCGTTGTTAACAAACCTGAAGCCATCGAAGCCGATAGCCACAAGAACTTGTTGTTGATGATGCAACACAGTTATGAAGACGAAGCGACGATGCTAAAAGCTTTGGATTCTGATTCACGTGTCAGGAGTATGCTCGCCACCAAAGTCATCATTGAGAAATACAATATCCATGTTCATCACATCAACTTTGTGTGTAGCTAGATTTTCTTAATTGAGGCAAAAAGCAGAAGGGTATCTTCTGCTTTTTTTATAGGTAAAGGAGGCACAATGAGAGCATTTCATCTAAAAGATGCCCCACTTGTCTTATTATCACTGATATTTTTTATTTGGGGCTTGATTACCGTTTCAAGTAATTCTCTTATTCCCTACTACAAAGATGCGTTTGCTTTAGACTATAAAATGGCCATGTTGTTTCCAATGGCCTTTTTCATTACGCGAGTGACCGTGTCGCTTCCAACGTCATTCGTTATGGCGAAGTTTGGTTATCGAACCACCATGAAATACTGCCTCTGCTGGTGTTTGTTAGGTTGTTTAGCTATGGCTTATCTTGTTAGGACAGAGTCACTATATCCGACCCTATTAGGCATTCTGCTTATGGCGTCAGGCATTTCTGCCATCCAAGTTGTGAGTTCACCTTACGTATCATTGTTATCTACACCAGATAAAAGTGTCATAAGGCAAAGTATTGCTACAGCGGCAAACTCTGTTGGTACAGTGCTTGGGCCATTAGCTCTGACTGCTATCATTGTTGCAGCAACAACATTAGGTTTCGCAGATACCTCGTTCCATGTGTCGATACTGTTTTTACTGATTACGAGTTTTTTCTTTGGTCTACTGGTGTTTTTTAGCAAAGTAGATCTGCCGGATATCAAACCGAAACAAGTCTCAGGTTTTTGGAGAGGTCTTTTCTGTTTGCTTGGTAACCGAGAGTTTATGACACTTGCTACGGTGCTACTTCTCTATATTGGTGTTGAAGTCAGTTTTGGTACCTTTACCATCACCTACCTTGCAGATGGATCGTATGGCGGCTTTGGACTGATTCAGGCGACGCAGTTTATCGCTGCTTACTGGGTCGGTATGTTCCTTGGACGCTTGCTGTTCGCGAAGTTCGGCCACTGGGTAAATCGTCATGGTTTGTTTTCATTTGCCTGCGTTGTCGCCACACTGATTAGCTTGACCGCACTGTTTGAGCAAGCAAGTTGGGTGGGATTTCTATTATTATTAGTTGGACTATGTAATGCGACGCTCTACCCCATTATATACGCGCGAGCACTACAGGCTTCTGGGAAACATAGCTCTCAGGGTGCTGCAATCTTGATTATGTGCTCGATAGGCGGAGTCATGTTGCCCTTCGCCCAAGCCACATTAATTGACGAATTTTCGTTGAGCATAAGCTACATTGTGCCCGTAATCGCCTACTTGGCCATGACTATTTTGTATTGGTCTAGCTTGAATAAGCACGATAAACCCTGAAATACAGAAAGTGTCTTTCGGGATTAGATTGGATTTAACAATAGGAAGGCTGAAAGTGGAGCTAGATGAATAGCGAGGGGGATATACCCCCGACATCAAAAAAGGTGCTCAGGGAAGATTAAACCCAAGCAGACGCCACTAAAAGGACAATCGCTGCCATCACTACGCTTGCCTTAGCAAAGAAAAACACTTCATTGAAAAAAGAAGGTTTGATTGGCGCCTGGCTGCTTTCGTTACTAATTGCTGTAGCATTCATACTTAATTCCCATAATGGTGTGACACGAGGTCAATTTTGCGCCAATATGTGATCGAAGTCAAAGATATTTGTTGTTTTATTACACCATCAGGAACGCATTGTTGTTAAACATGAGCATACATTCAATATGCTGGAATAAATGCAGTGATCTCACCAGATTCAACCATATAACAGTCCATCCCCGCAGCCGTCGCCGCGTATTGCCCAATCAGCGTATCTTCGAACACAACACAATCTGTTGGGTCTAGATCTAATTGTTCAGCGACCTTTAGGAAGGTATCAGGATTGGGTTTGTGGTTGTCTACATCATCAGAAGTAACGATCGTGTCGATCAATGATGGGATATCTGTGGTAGCTAAAATACCATGCGCGTGCTTAGCTTGAGCGCCAGTTCCAATACCGATCTTCTTGAGTTTGTGCTGCTGTTTAAGAATCGCATAAATATTGGGTATCACGTCGCCTTTGTATTCAATAGCTTCGAAGTTGGCAATTTTATCTGTTGTTATAAGCTGCGGGTCTATGGACAAATTATAGCGTTTCAAAATTTCGAGCGTGACTTTCCTGGATGGCATCCCACCGAGTTGATCCAGCCACTCTTTGTCATAAGGAATATCAAACCTGTTACAGGTCTGCTCCCAAGCACGAGCATGTGCCACCATAGAGTTAACTAAAGTACCATCTAAATCGAAGATGATTCCTTTGTACTTATTTATGTCCAACATATTAAATCTAACTAAACACCACTATACATTAGGCGAAATCGTAACGACCAACGTGAAGCTTGGCTAATGCAACTTCACTGAATGTGATCTGTACGTCACCGTTCAATATCGGTCAAACCATGTAACCAAGAATCAACCCAATGTAGAAGCAGAGACTCCCATTAAATACCCTCCAATAACCATCAAGACACCAAATACCGTCTTCCTTAACTGATCGTTTGATAATGGAGGCGGATAACGCCTTGCGAATAGAGTGACCAAGGCCACAAGCGGAACGGCAATGACAGATAACCAAAGGATACTGGCGCTCAAGCTACCGTCGAAATACACGTAAGCGGTGCGCGAAGCTGAGGTACAAGCGAAAACCATCAACAGCGTGCTGCGCACTAATTCGATAGAAAAAGGCTGGCGATAAAGGTGGTAAACAATCGGTGGGCCCGCCATACCAAAAAGGCCACCAGTGAGTCCCGAACCAAAACCCGAAAATAGAAAAGATGCGGAAGCAGACCGTCGCGTTAACGTTTTCGGCTTAAACATGAAATTGAGTCCAGCCGCTAAGATCATGATACCAAGAAGACCACGTAATATATTGGTTGCCGATTCACTGAGTTGGTCGAGCAGAAATACTCCCGCAACGACACCCGGTATGATGCCAATCACCAAAACCAACATGGTTTTAAGATCACCAGATAACGGTTTACCGGCTAATGCCACCATGCAATTGAACAAAGTAACAATGCTCACGACCGCCGCTATCACAGGTAATGCGACGAGATCAAGGCTCACCGTCAAGCCTATGACAATGATACCAAGACCAAAACCAGTTACTGTCTGAAAATAGGTGCCAATGACTATAGTGGCAAGAATGGCGAGTAACGTTGGTAGATCCATTTGTTTCCCTAGTTGGTTATGCCTTCTTTTATCGAAGTAGGTGAAGTGTGTTCGATGTTTCTATCTTGTTGAGCTTGCACTGCTGTAACCGCAATAACATGAAGAATATCCTCGGCGCAGCACCCCCTAGATAGGTCATTAGCAGGCTGGTTTAACCCTTGTAACAACGGACCTATGGCTACCGCGCCACCTAATCGTTCTGCCAACTTGTAACCTATGTTTCCGGCTTCCAAATTAGGGAATATCAGTACGTTAGACTTACCCTTTACTTGTGAGTCTGGCAGCTTCTTTGCTGCAATTTCAGTAACAATTGCCGCATCCAGCTGTACATCTTGGTCAACAGCGATGTCAGGGCAGCGTTGCTTTACAAGTTGTGCGGCATTGCGAACTTTATCCACGGACTCATGTTTAGCACTGCCGTTGGTGGAAAACGACAACATGGCAACTTTAGGTTCTTCCATTAATAGCGCTTTGGCGCTGGCTGAAGCTGAAATCGCGATAGACGCCAGCTCTGCTTCATTCGGATCGATGACCAATCCGCAATCACTGAAAATCAAACCACCTTTGAGGTTATGAAAAGGCTCACATAGCATCATTAAAAAGAAACTTGATACTAGCTCGCTATCTGGCGCAGGACCGATGATTTGAAGTGCCGCACGAACCACATCAGAAGTAGTGTACACAGCACCATTGACAGTGCCGTCGCCTAGCCCTTCTCTTACCATTAGATTGGCGAAAATAAGCGGGTTTTGCACCTGTTCGAGCGCATCGTGGTAAGACATACCTTTTGCTTTACGCAATAGGTATAGGCGCTCTGCTAACACTTCTTTAAGCGGTGAACTCTGTGGTGAAACAACATGAATGTCAGCAAGACTCACATGATGTCGCTCCGCAGCCTCTGCAATGGTTTGCTCGTCACCAACCAAGGTAATGTATGCCAATTGCTTATCGACAGCCATGCGAGCAGCGGTAAGCACACGAGGGTCTTCTGCTTCACTCAACACCACTCGCTTACGATCCAAGTGAGCTTTGTTGACAATCCTTTCTATCGCCTTCATATAACAAACTCCATTTATCGAGACGTATTGTTCCATAATTTTATTTCATGTTAATGACACTAATACAAAAGATCAAATTTTATTCAGAAAATGGATATATACTAAATTGGAATGTACAATCTTAGACTTCGACGTATCGCAAGGAAGAATGACTCTATGCCAACAGAAACACCACAAGTTCAAGGAGATACTCCTACGCTCAGACTTTTTGCACTATTAGAGGTGATAGCGCAAAAAGACGAGTTCATATCTCTACAAGGATTAGTAGAAGAAACGGGATTACCAAAGCCAACCCTACATCGTATGCTGCAGCAGTTAGAGGCCGCAGGCATCATTCAAAAAGATGGGGATGAAAAGCACTATAGCTCCGGAATTCGTTTGAGAAAGCTAGCCGAGAATTTGTTGCTAAATAGCACCATGCACAGTGCCCGCCGCACGATTCTAGAAAACCTACGAGCCGAAGTAGGCGAAAGCTGTAACCTGACGGCGCTCTCTAGTGGCGAAATCATTTACCTCGATAGAGCAGAGACTGAAGCACCGCTTCGCTTCCACTTACATCCAGGCTCGCGTGTTCCTGTTCACTGCTCTGCAACAGGCAAACTGTTTCTCGCGCATATGTCGAAGTCACAACGTAGACGCCTGATTGAAAATGTTCCGCTTACTCAATATACCGTGAACACCATCACCGAATACTCAGAATTGGAAAAAGACATTGAGGAAGCAAAGATTCAAGGTTTCGCTATCGATGATGAGGAGTTCTTACCTGGCTTGGTGTGTATTGCGGTTCTGGTACCCTCTCCAACCGGGCAATCTAACCTCGGTTTAGCGATACAGGCTCCGGTTATTCGCGTTAAACCGGATGAAGCCATCAAGTTCTTGCCTGCACTACAAAAAGCAGCGAAGGCACTGGCAAAAATAGAAGCCGATAATTGGGGTAATGATTAACCCCAAACCTGATGAAAAGGCACCGAGAGCACTTAGCCCGGTAGAACTACCAAACCCAGTGGCTCTAAAAGCTGCTCTTGTTGCCAGTCGCAAATTTTTACCCCAGTGAGATCCACTCTTCTGGGGTCCAGCCCCTCAAGATCTACATGACACAAATCCGCCCCTTGAAACCGAAACTGCGACCAAGCGTCAGCTGAGAATACCCCACGGCTGAGATCTGATTCTTTTAATGACGCCCCCATTAAGTTAGCCCCAATCCAACGGTTCTCAAACAACTCGCACTTTTCTAAAACCTGTCGCTCTAGGTTGGCATAAGACAAGTTACAACCCGTGATATACGCAGAACAAAAATACATAGTGTGACTGACTTGATTGGCAAATCTTGCACGCTGGAAATTCGCCCCTTTCAAGTCACATTCACGTAGCTCTATGCCAAAACAATCAGCTCCTTCAAAATTACACATGGCTAACTGGCAATTATTAAAACTGGCATCCTTCAAATTGGCATAGTCAAAATGACATCCTTCTAGGTCCGAGGTTTCGATGAATTTACAACGCTCAAACCTTGCATCCGTGAGATCTGACCGAGCAAAGTCACAGTGAAAAAACTGACAGTTTTCAAAAACGGCTCCAGAAAGATCTTGCCGAGAAAAGTCATGCTGACGGTAGACTTTATCTTTTATATTCATACTGTTACTCCTTCGTAGAACCAAAAGACTAACATCGATAACGTCATTATTCGAGAATAATAACTCCATTAAAAACAACATGTTAAAACATGCCAAAATCGCCATTCTAAGGCACCTAGAGGCCCCCAGGAGAGCGAATAAATTCGCTCGAGAACGCTCAGATGTTGAAAAAAGTTTTGTGGTATATCGAGGCACATAGGAGCAACAGGTAAACTTATAAATTGAACGTTCGCTCAATTTATAAATGAACGAATGTTCAAGTATGAATATGGTTAAATAACACGTGGATAAAGAATGAGATAAAAGATTCAAGGCAGATTTGCAAGGCTAGCCTAGACTGACTAGCCCTTTACTATTTTGCTAGTGCTTTTCATAAAGCGGGACATTCTCTCCCACAATGTATTTCTGTCTAAGAATACTCGATACCTTATCCAGACCCATGATGATGGCGACAAGAACCAGCGTAATAAACGTCACTACATCCCAGTTCCACAAGCGCATGTTTTCCGCATAAACTAAGCCGATACCGCCAGCACCAACAAAACCTAAAACCGCCGCAGAGCGAGTATTTGATTCCAATTGATACAAGGTTAATGCAAGAAAAGTCGGAAACGACTGAGTAAAGATGGCAAAACGATGTTTCTGTAGATTATTTGCCCCCAACGCGGTTAAGCCACGTGACGGTTTTTTATCTGCTGACTCGTGACTCTCTGCATACAGTTTCCCAAATAGCCCTAGATCTTGAACGAATACCGCCATTACACCAGCAAGAGGCCCTAAACCCACGGCACGCACAAAGATCATACCCCAAATCGCCATATCAATTCCGCGTAAAACATCGAACACACGGCGCATGAAGGTAGCAATAAAGCGAAATGGCCCCGTCATAACATTGCGAGCAGCCATAAATGACAAAGGCAACGCCACAAGAGATGCCGTTAACGTGCCGCCGAATACAATCGCCAGTGTTATCGCAATTTGCTTAAAGTAATAGGCAAACGGCCAATCCCAAAAGTCTCGCCATACAAACATATGCATAAAGTAGCTTATGATTTTGCTATTGCCCATTTCAAACTGCTTTGAAGACACACCAAAGAAAGTAAAGAATAAGAAGTAATACACCAAAACGCTGCTCGCAAGCACTGCAACAATGGTTAAATAACGTTTTTGTTGCGAGAAAATCGCTTTATTTTCTTGTTTGATTTGCTCTAACGTTAGTTCCGTCATTTTACATCTCCACTGATAACTTTTTTGCGTAGCACACCAGACGTCATGTCTATGAGCGCGACGACAATGATGATCAGCAACAGCGTGATGCTGACCTGATCATGTCGACCCAAGCTAATATTCGTCATCAACTCTTGACCAATACCACCCGCCCCAACTAAGCCAAGAATGGTCGATGAGCGAAAATTGATTTCAAATCGAAGAAATATATACGACAGAACTGTTGGCTTAATCTGCGGCCAAAAGGCAAAACGTAGTCGTTGGACTGGTGTTGAACCACACGCCGTTAAACCTCGAACTGGCTTATCAGAAATGGTCTCGATGGATTCATAAAACAGCTTGGTCAAGCTACCTATCGTATGCAGTGTCAGTGCCACGAACCCTGGGAACGTTCCGACACCATAAGCCATCACAAACATCACCGCCCAGGCAAGCTCCGGCATGGTGCGCAAGAAGGCAACAAAAGAACGCACTGCCACTCTGACAGATGCAGGCGCATAACCATTACTGGCGGCTAAAAATGCCAAGATAATCGCAATAACTGATGAGACTAGAGTCGCGGCGATCGCAACATTAATGGTTTCCCACAATAGAGGGATTTGAATCGGTAGTCGGTAGCCCCAATAGATGAGTGAACCCGGAACCGCACGGCCAGTCTCATCACGACTGGCGAATAAGACATCCCATGACAACTGAGGAAGTGTGTCGTAGATATAATCAAAAAGTGCAGGCGCGTTATGTAAAATGGTTGAAAGGCTAAACTCTGCATAGTGCCCAGAAAGCAAATAAAGCAGCATAAACATGGATGACCACATAAGTGCATCCATCTTCTGCTTACGACGAGCCTGTTGGTAATATTGTTCAAACTGCATGAAATTGACCGTAGAAGTAATAAGCTGGCAGCGCCTGCCAGCTTTATAATTGGAGGGGGGATTAACGCTGAGCGAATTTAGTCGCTTTAACTAAGTCGATGATTGACTGGTATTCAGCTACACTGGTCTCTTCTAGGTGAAGCGATCCACCCGCCGCTTTGCTAAAGCAAGCGTTGTCTTCACGGTCCAGTTTCTTCACAGCAGCAACAAGCTTATCTTTGAAATCGGGGTCTAGACGGTTGCTAACAATAGTTGGGCCATTAGCGATAAGTGGCGATTCCCAAATAATGCGGATTTTTTTCATTAGGTCAGCGTCGTGGTCCATATAACGTAGCAACGCCCCGGCGCTATACCCTTTATCTGCATCGCCCACCATTGATGACCAAGTTACCGCAGCATCAAACTGACCGTTAAGAACACCAACGATATCTTGCTCATGTCCACCAGAGAAGTTGACCGATTTGAAAAAACCATCAAATTGATTATCCATATTTCCACCCAGAGTGTTTTCTAGCTGGTTGTTTGGAATAAGGAAACCTGACGTTGAATTTGGATCAGCGAAGGAGAACACTTTACCTTTCAAATCTTCAATGGACTGATAAGGGCTATCTTCTTTAACCAAAATAACCGAGTGATAGCCGCGGGAGTTATCCGTGTTATCGACCGTGATACCAACTAAGTCCACCGCTTTAGGATCGCTCAGATATATTTCAGCATAAGACTTAGGTGACATGTTGATAACCAAATCAATCTTCTCACCTAACAAACCTTGAATTACAGCATTGTAGTCACTTGAGTTGCGGATATTGGTTTTTACACCAAGCTCGGCATTGAGAAAATCAGCAACACACTGGTTATCACCAATTTGGTCTGCTGCATTTTGTCCACCTAGAATACCGAGGTTGATTTCACTTGGAGCAGCCGCACTTGCGTTAAAAGTCATAGCTGATGCCACGGCGATACCAATAGATAGAAGCTTTTTCATCACTTGTCCTTAAAATTTATTGTGTCCAGATTTCCGATTGGATTAGTTGATTTGGTCGATCTCATCGCCATAAAGGCGATGCAAAACATCATCATTGAGGCCAGAAGGATGTCCGTCGTAAATCACCTTACCTTTGGCAAGACCGATTACTCGGGAGCAATACTCCTGAACCAGTTCGATTGAGTGAAGATTTACCATTACCGCCACACCATCACGGCTGACTTTTTGCAGCGCTTCCATAATGCGAACGGTATTTTTTGGGTCTAACGAGGCCACTGGCTCGTCGGCAAGCAGGATCTTGGGGTTTTGCATCATCGCACGACAAATCGCCACACGTTGTTGTTGTCCGCCAGAGAGGTTTTCTGCGCGTTGCAGAGCGTACGGCAACATGTTGAGCCACTTAAGCAATTGGATAGCTTGAGCTTTGTCTTGGTCGCTGAAGATTTTAAGCAGCGATTTAAGCGTCGACGTATGACTCAAACGTCCAAGCAAGACATTGGAAATCACATCCAAACGAGGCACTAAGCAAAAATCTTGGAAAATCATGCCACAGTGAGTACGCCACTCACGAATTTCTTTTCTCGACATCGATAGTACGTTGTCAGTCGATAAGTCTTTATGCACATTAAGAATTTCGCCGCTGGTCGCGGGGATGGTGCCATTCAGCGTATGCAGCAACGTGGACTTTCCCGCTCCAGAACGGCCTACCACAGCAACAAATTCACCAGCGTGAAGATCAAAGCTGATTCCATCTAGAACCACTTTTCCTTGTTGGTAGGACTTAGTCAAAGCGCGAGTTTCAAGAACTTTTCTACCCAGTTGTGGCGATGCAAACTCTTCTGCATCCGATACAACCGTCAGTTCAGGCATGGTCATGGCCATAAGTTTCATTCCAGTCAATAGTAGTTATTGATTGAATATTAGAGCGTGGATTTTTGACGAATTTGGGATAGATTTGTGACTAATTTATGAACAAACAAAGTGCACCATTCAATAGAACTACGCCAATAACTACTTTTAATTCAATATATTAAGGAGCAAAAACTGAGCATCTATGATTTTTGTTCTTAGAACAAAAACTCAAAACTGTGACTAATTAGTTGATCTAATCAACTAATTAGCTAAAATGGTTGACTAGATCAACTAATTGGCCTTCATTGATGACAATAGACTATCGAGCAATTAATCACGCCTTACGTGAAATTCGAATGAAAACCCGCGGCAAAATGGTAGCGGAGATCACCCGTCAAAAAGTCGAGTTTTCCCCCCTTGAGCATAAAGCTATGAGTGATATTCGTACCTTCGGCGGCGCGTCTCAGCAGAAGTTAGTCGAGTCAATGAACCGAGATAAAGCCCAAATTGCGAGAATTATCGCAAGGCTTCATCGTCAAGATCTCATCATCAAACAAAGTTGTCCTAACGACCGACGCTCGGTTGCACTTTATCTCAGCCAGAAAGGGGAAAAGCTTTTGGAACGCCTCGACCAAGTCGAAATGGAAATGATAACGGAAATGCTGACTGGGTTTTCTCAGACCGAAGCAAGCACACTGAAGCAGCTATTAGAACGCGTTAATGACAACTTGAGTTACTAATTTCACCCACAGGAGAATCATTTGACATCAACACAACCCATCCTTGGGCAAAAAGGCACTCTATTTTTTCTGGTTATTATCAGTGCATTTCCACCATTAACGATTGACCTTTATCTGCCAGCTTTGCCTACCATGGTCGATATATTTAATACCACTGAATCAATGGTAAACCTCACGTTAAGCAGCTATTTCGTTACTTACGCGATTGGGCTTCTATTCTGGGGGCCGCTGAGTGAGAAATTTGGTCGCAAGCCAATTTTATTGATAGGTATTGGTGCTTACATGCTTGCCAGCATTGCCTGTGCGATGGCAGGAAGCATTGAGCACCTCATTAGCTCAAGGGTACTACAGGCGTTTGCTGGTAGTGCCATTACTGTCGTCTCTACCGCTATCGTCAAAGATATGTTCGAAGGACGTGAGCGCGAGAAAATCATGGCCACCATCATGTCGCTCGTGATTATTGCGCCAATGGTCGCTCCCGTACTCGGTGCCTTTCTTCTCAAAGTCGCATCATGGAGAATGATGTTCGTGACCTTGGCAGTATTTGGCGCGTTTGCCTCCATCTTAGCCATGTGTTACCGCGAAACACTGCAAAGTCAGTATACGGGCTCTTTGGCTCGCTCTTGGACTCGACTTGGCGTGGTAATGACTAATCCAAGATTCGTGATGCTGCTGTGTATTTTCTCAATCGCACCCATGGCGCTTATGGCCTTCTTAGCAGCAGGTTCGTACATTTACATCAATGGTTTTGGCCTGACTGAGCAAGAGTTTAGTTACTACTTCGCGTTCAATGCGATGTGCGCCTCTTTAGGCCCTTCTATTTACATGAAGTTATCCCGCCATACCTCAGTACAAAAAGTCATTACTTTATGTTTTTTGATTTTGGCATTGATGGGTGTGTTAACGCTCACTATTGGTTCTACCGCGCCTTGGGTCTTCGCATTAATAGCCGCTCCAGCGACGCTAATGGTTATTATGATGCGAGTGCCTGGTACCAACTTGATGCTTGATCAGCAAGACAAAGACACCGGTTCGGCTGTGGCATTGATTCAGTTTTTTGCCATGATTTGTGGCTCAACTGGCATGTTATTGGTTTCCATGCGTCCCGACGCACTCATCGCTAATTTAGGCATGATTCAGCTCGCAATCGGCATTTTGGGTGGTCTATTATGGTTTGTGGTTCGCAACCGAGCATTTGTCACTGACAAGCTGGTCAAAAGTGTCTAATTAACATCCTAAGAATCGGAAAAGGGGCACGTGCCCCTTTTTTGTGACTTCTCATTGCAACAAAATCCAGACCCTTTAAGCTAAAACGAACAACATCAGAAAACACTAGGGAAGTATTAGATAGTGAAGTTATTGATTTTTCTTGGTTCTGTAAGAGAAAGCACCCCACCTCGCCCCGCACGACTGGGCGTAAGAGTCAGTGAGGCTTGTCAGTCTCTGCTAACGCGCTTTTATCCCGAGATTGACGTGGAAATCATCGACCCTCTTACTTTGAGTTTCGATGCGGTTTTTAAACCTGAATTTGCTTACAGCCGAAGTAAAGTACCAGAAGATCTAAAGCAACTGGCAGCGAAGATTGAACAAGCTGATGGTTATGTGATGGTTTCACCTGAGTACAATCACTCCATGAGTCCAGCACTCGCACACCTTCTTAACCACTTTGGCAGCTCTCTGTTTTCTTATAAACCCAGTGCAATTGTGACCTATTCTGCTGGACAGTGGGGAGGCGCTAGAGCAGCCGTTTCAATGCGAACTTTTCTCTCCGAGCTAGGCTGTTTGCCAGTATCTGCCATGATTCACATTCCCAATGCTGCTCGCGTATTCAATGAAAAAGGTGAGGCTCTAAGCGAAGCATCTCAACAAGAGTGGGACAGCTATATGAATCGAACGCTGGCTCAGCTTATTTGGTGGGCGGAAAGTGCCAAAGTTCAGCGCAGTGCCAACGATCCAGCCGAACTTATTCATGCGTTTCAACGCGATCCTTCACAGAGGAACGCGCCAAAATAGTCAGCACTTGAGGCTATTTTTTGTACTTATGCAAAATAGTCTTGGGTATATGACAATAATCATTCGGGTGAAGAGTGAGTCGGTCTTGATGTTCGTCATCACTCTTTACGAAGTTACTAAGTGGCAACACCTCTACCATGATTTTATCTGCATCGGAACGCTCGGCAATGTAGCGTTTCACTCGCTCAAGATGTTGGGGATTTACACTATAAACTCCAGTGCGATACTTCTCTCCTACATCTATCCCTTGCTTGTTGACGCTGTAGGGATCAATGATTTCAAAAAAGAAATCCATAAGCTGCTCAATCGACACTTGGCTCGCATCAAATTGAGTTCGAACACACTCAGCGTATCCATCGTAATCACACTGTGTGGTACTCGCACTGCCATTGGCTCTACCCGCTTCGGTATTTATGACCCCAGGTAAATGTCGCATAAACTCTTGGACGCCCCAAAGGCAGCCACCAGCGAAAACTATCTCTTGCATCGTAAATTCAGTCATCCACGTCTCAAACCGTCGGCTACTTTAGCAGAATTATGCCAACATCAACTCCAACCTGTTGTTAAAGTAATACAGAAACTCTACTCCTCGACCCAGACGCTCTTAATATCCGGCCAGCCCCAGATAGTCATGGATACGCCTTGCAGCTGGTCAGCAAAATTCAGAGTTTGCTTATGGTGAAACAGCGGGATTATCCATCTATCAGAGACTAACGTCGATGCGATCGGTTCAAGGGCCGTCATGTATTCCGTAGATTGATTCTGTTGTTTCACTTGTTCAAGCTCATGTTGCAGCCATTGCTCCGTGGACGGTGTTAGGCACTGTCTTAACACTCTATCGGTCGCAAGCCAAATAAACGCCGAAGACGGTCGGTTGTCATCCAAACTCATGCTGGTGAGGATAATCTCTTCCTCAAGCTTATGACGCGCACACAGTTCATAAAAGTCGGCATGGCTGTATTCGTTAATCTGACAGCTCACGCCAACCCGCTCCAACAAATCGGCAACTACTTGGGCGCTTTCGCGTAAAGCATGATGTTGGTAGATGGCGATATCTAGCTTCTTCGGCAAAGGAGATATCTCTGCTGGAGGAATCAATACTTTCATCCAGCTTGGCAAAAGGTTGTATGCCGCAATGCCCTGAACTCTAGCTGCGTCGTTATTGGACAACAGTTGCAACACCGACCTTGAATTCATCAACTGACCAAGATAGTGACGCTGCGTGCTATCCAGAGCTGCAGTGTGGTTGAACATTGCCAGTAAGCAGCCATCCTCAATCCGGCTCTGAGGAGTCGCCTGAGTTGATGGCTCAGTGCCGCTTTCAGTTGAGACCAAATGACTACAAACAGCATCATAGGGTGTAGGTAAATCATGAGTAACAAGTGAGGTAGAACAACTGCTTGTTCCTGCTTTTGGGAGTTGCCAGATCGTCACGCTGTCTGATAGTGCACAAAGGCCGTGATAATGTTCAAACGCCTGTAAATCAAGCTGTTCCTGAGAATGCTCGGCTAGCTTAAAGGGACCACTACCAATACGAACGGAATTATTTTCTAATTGAGCGCTCGGTAATACAGAGAATCGGTAATCCGCTAGCAGTGCAGCAAAGCTTGGCTCTGGCTGAGACAGAGTGAACTCAATACACAATCGCCCCACGGCGCAGATCGTCACAACATTAGCTAACAAAGAACAATAATTAGGGTGCTGTTTAAGACGCATGAAGAGTTCAGCAATGGTCTCTGCATCTATTGGTGCTTCGTCATGAAATC
The DNA here is from genome assembly GCF_001639065.2 of Vibrio barjaei. Taxonomy (GTDB): domain Bacteria; phylum Pseudomonadota; class Gammaproteobacteria; order Enterobacterales; family Vibrionaceae; genus Vibrio; species Vibrio barjaei. Next base: position 2,941 of record NZ_LQXO02000061.1, on the reverse strand, counting down.
TAAGATGAGGTCTTAGATAAAATCGCCAAGTTAGCGCCTGCGAGTCATAGCGCCAATGATGAGCCAGATCAGGTTCGACATTACCCTCACCGTCACAGCGCGTCAAACAAGAGAATACTTGTCGGGTTAGGAATCGCTCACTATTTCGTAACGAATTGGTGGTATCCAACGGTGACAATAAGCGGTCATAAGTAAGCTGAATATGAACTACGCCTTCTCTTACTTGCGGACCGGCAGTTTGTTGTAACACTTGTCCGAATAACGCTTTATCCCCACCTAATAGTTGCAGTGCTTTTTCATAGTGACCTTGCGAGATATGCTCTGACGCAACATTGACGACCAACGTGCTCTCAGAATGGTTGAGATGAAGTATCGAGCGTTGATTCCGTCCCACTTTGGGTTGCCAATCGATCCACCCTTTCTCGTCAAGCTGTTTAAGTAAGGTTCGACTATGCCGCGTGCTGGTAAACATCAGCTCCGCAAGCTTATCTATTGTGGTACTGATGTCTTTATTCGTTCCTAATACCGCTAGACGTTGATAATACAGCCGTGCTCTATCGTTACTTATTTCCGGCATTTCTATATCACCTTAGTTCCACATAAGACCAAAAATCAGGCAAACATAACCTAATCCAGACAAATTAACGTTAAATGTGGAACTAAACAACACCAATTACTCAGTTTTTGCCCTCCTATTAATTGTTCATAATCTATCTCGAGTCTTGAACACCAACAGCTCCACACCACATGACTGTGCCACGATTAATGAGGACTAAATTATGTTGAAAGCCATCAAAAACGCACTCACATTCAATCTTTCTGAAACCGATCTCGATGAAGCGATGGTCTGTATTGAGCAAGCTGTCAGCGAATACACAAATTCATTAATGGCTCTATATGAGTGGGAAGAAAACACCAATGAGAAGCGGCTGTCAGATTCGAATTAAACCTTTCGAAGTCTGTGGCTTATGGATAAATCGCAGTGCTAGGATATCGATCATTATCCAATACCAGCTTAATAGTGAATACCTACATGAATCCAATGTCAAAACTGCACAGTCAAAATGTCTATGTTTATGATGAAGCGCTTGCTGAACGTCAAACTGAGTGTTTAGAAACACTGTATGACTTTAATCATACCCGCCCTAGCGAGACCAAAAAACGTGAACAAATAATGCATATTCTGTTCGCAGAAGTTGGTGAAGATTGTTATTTAGAACCTCCAGTACATGCTAATTGGGGTATCCATACCCATTTTGGTAATAACGTCTACGCTAACTTCAATCTCACGCTGGTTGACGATACCCACATTTACATTGGTGACCATGTAATGATTGGGCCTAACGTAACCATTGCAACGGCTGGACACCCTATTGAGCCTGAGATGCGCAAGGTTCTAGCTCAATTCAATATACCTGTTCACATTAAAAATAACGTTTGGATTGGTGCTAATACTGTCGTGCTTCCGGGCGTGACTATTGGAGAAAACAGTGTCATTGGCGCTGGCAGTGTGGTGACGAAAGATATTCCTGCCAATGTGGTGGCAGTTGGTAACCCTTGTCGAGTACTCAGAGAGATTAATGACCGCGATAAAACCTACTTTTACAAAGATCGTCGCTTTGATGAGTAGAGCTTAAAACACTTGAGTAACCTTATGACTGAAAGAGAGAAAATGCTTGCGGGACTTCACTATGATCCAAGTGAGCACACCTTGGCGACGCTGCGCACCGCAGCGAGCGATCTAATCGAACAATACAACCGTACTTCTCGTCACCAAAGTAATGACAGGAAGCAATTGCTCCAGCAGTTGCACTATTGGTGGTGAGATTAAAATTGAACCAAACTTTCATTGCGATTATGGCAAGAACATTCATGTGGGCACCAACTTTTACATGAACTTTGGCTGTGTCATTCTCGATTGTGCCGAAGTACGAATCGGCGATAACTGCTTTATTGGCCCTCAAGTAGGGCTATATACCGCTTGCCATCCACTGGACCCTACAACTCGGAACACGGGTATTGAGTTCGCTAAACCCATTACGATTGGAGATAACTGTTGGATAGGAGGGCACGCAACGATTAATCCTGGTGTTATCATTGGTAATAACGTTGTCGTTGCCTCAGGTGCAGTCGTTACAAAAAGCTTTGCAGATAATGTCGTGATTGGTGGAAACCCAGCGCACATCATTAAACATCTCGAAATAGAAGAGGCGTAGCCAATGAAGAGTAAACATATTGGAGAGTTGGTTCTCAGTACAGAGCAGATACAAGACGGCGTAATTGCGATTGCGGACGTGCTTAATAACGACTTTGAATCTGCGGTCATCATCAGTGTTGTTCCGGGAGGCATACTGTTTACTGCCGATCTCGTCCGTCACCTCACCTTTGACATAAAAATGGACTATATTTCCTGTCCTCATACTCCTGGCGATAGCAACAACTCTTCAGAAATTGTTTATCATCAGAACATAAGCATTGAGGGTCAAGACGTCATTGTTATCGACGATGCGATTGAATCAGGAGGAACGATGAAGCGACTGGTCCAGTATCTTGCTGAGAATTTTGCCCCGAAGTCGGTCTCTATTGCCACTCTGTTCGTAAAACCCGGTCGAGTGGATATCCCATTCCAACAGTTTTACGCCTATGAAATGGAAAACGACGACTTGCTCGTTGGTTATGGCTTACCGTGGCAAGATAAGCTCAGAAATGTGCCTTATGTTTCTAAGTTAGTGAAATAGCCTAAACCCTTACTAAATTACAACAGATAGAGGAGAGCTAAGGCTCTCCTCTATTGATAGACCAAAATTAGATTATTTCTCAATAACCGATGCAAATTCTTCAGCAAAAGCACGGAAGGTTCTTGGCTTTTTGCCGGTAACTTGCTCAACGGTAGTTGTAACTTCTGCGTAGTGACCCTCACCAAACCACGCCATTATTTCCG
>NZ_LQXO02000060.1 GCF_001639065.2 Vibrio barjaei | reverse complement strand
CACTTTTAATCATGCTACTGACTTGCAAAACAGGGGGAGACCATATAGGTGAACAACGCTACCACCCAACCTAAAGCATTGTGCCATAAACACTAAATTTGAAGTAGAAGCAAAAATGCCGAGCGTTGTGAATCCCTATTAAATTGCTTGTTATAAGCCGTCCTTAAGCATTACGAAAGCGCTCTATTTCACTAGACCAATGCACTGAAATATCAAACAGTTGGTAGCAAAGTGCTCGAATACACTCTGGTGTGAAAATCATATACTCCTGATTTACAAACTCAAAAACGTTGCCATGGCATAAATTGTTTCTTACTCGAACTACCTCGACCATTTCAAAGTTAGGCTTTTGGCTTTCTAGACGTGCCACAAAATTATTTTCACCATCAAAGGCTAACTTCGTAACATCCAACCCTATCTCACGCGCATTTAACAACAAATTATTACTTAAACATTTATATGCTGATGGTTCTGTGTATACGTGTGGGGAGTTTAGGTTGTTAATAATGACCCTTATAGTTGATTCAATTCCATTTAAAAATGATACAACAGCAGGTAGATAAAGCTCATTGTGCGCAGCTTGAGCGCCTTGAATGAAATAGAAGTGACATTCTGCCATTTGAATTTGTTGGGCATAAGACGTTGTATCAAAATCCTTGCCATTTAGGTGCACTATTGCTTCCATGTATACTCCTAGGCTTATAACGAATGACATGGACTCCCCCTCCCGAGGATATGCCACACTCTTGTGGTACTTTTTAGAACCGGAGGCACCATGTCTGATTATTCGTATTTTGGCGGTATCGACTTAGCTAAGAACCACTTCAGTCTTCATGTCGTTGACAAAAAAGGCAAAGTTATTCTACATAAGTCGGTTACACGCTCTAAGTTGTTAACTACCATATCAAACCTTCCTCATATGCGTATAGGCTTGGAAGCGTGCGGTGGTGCACATTACTGGGCAAGAACACTCAACAAACTTGGCCACGATACGCGCATCATGGCGGCTAAATATGTGGCTCCATACAGAACTAAAGGAAAGAACGACCTCAATGATGCCGTCGCGATATGTGAAGCTGTTCAACGCCCTGCGACTCGTTTTGTTCCAACAAAGTCACCTGAGCAGCAGGCTATATTGTCGGTACATCGTATGCGTGAGCACTGGGTTCGCGAACGAACAGCTATCATGAACCGTATTCGAGCTTTGCTTTCAGAGTTTGGGCTTGTTATACCCGTCGGCCGCTCGTCATTAATGAAGCAGGTTCCACTCATTCTCGAAGATGCAGAAAACGAACTGCCTCAACTGGCTAGAGTCGTCCTCCATGACGCATACCAACACCTTGATGCTCTCAACCAACGCATTGCGGATACCGAACAGACATTCGAGTCCTTCGCTAAGATCAGCGATAACGTTCAACGCATTATGAAATTTCGAGGGATCGGCCCTCAAACCGCAACCGCCATATTAGCCTCGCTAGGCAATGGCGCTCAGTTTGATAAGAGCCGAGACTTCTCTGCCTGGCCCGGCTTAGTCTCCAAGCAATATTCTACGGGTGGTAAACCCAAGCTAGGCAGAATCACCAAACATGGGGACAAATACCTTCGTGCACTGCTCGTTCACGGGGCAAGAACTGTCATAGCCAACCTCGGCGATAAGCAAGATAGGCTGAGTCAGTGGTGTCGAAATGTATTAGAACGACGAGGCATGAACCGAGCAATTGTCGCTTTAGCCGCTAAGAACGCCGTATTATCTGGTCACTGTTACACAATCAAACGGAGTATGAAAACTACGCTGCTTAAGCACTGACGAGCTCAAGCAGCGAGAGGATTACACCCACTGGGTCATAGTAGACGCAATGGATGGAGATAGGTTAAGACCACGTGCGGAGAGCCTGTTAATGCGGCGGACATTAAATGTCATCTAACGAATAAGGCACCGCAGTCGCGCAAAGTCATCAGGGTCACGATGTTGCGAACCATCGATAAGTAGACCGAATGTTTGACAGCCGGGGGAATCCATGTAGCCCTGTTAAGGGGGGAGCAACGCACTACTGAAGCTCCCGCATACCACCTTAATCACTAAACGCAACGCATAGTAAAAATGCCATGCGTTGCGAATCACTCTTAAACAGTTTGTTATGCGTGCGGTTGTGCTTTATGTGAGTATTTTTCGTAAAGTTCTAGTTTCTTGGCTTCTAAAAACTTTAGTACTTGTAACTTGATGATAGACTTATTTTCACCAGCTAGTTTCTGTTGAATTTTCAAACCATCAACTTCCATCATTAACTCACTATTCGCCTCCATTCCTTGAAAATAGAGATTCAACACACAAGTACCTTGATGATCTGAGTCGTTTAGCTCATGGCTAGAACTTATGCTGTACAATTTTAGATGCTTTTTTAGTTCTGGCTTTATCAGGAAAATACTAGAATCTAGCTTTTCTCCTTTGAACATTAAATCTTTGACTTTCTTTTCAAACCACTCAATTTCTTGGGGTTTTGTTCCTTTAACATTATCATCAGGAGCAAAGTAAATTTTCTTGATGTCTTTGTAATACAAATACATCTCTTTTGACTTAGCTAATTCAATGAGAAAATCCACACGATTTTCATTGGTAAAGTCACCAAATAGAATTTTCTTCATTGGCTCTTGAGAAACATAGCCGTTACTTTTTAAATGATTATGTACTCTAGATGAAACCTTGTTAATTACACTAAGACTCTCTTTAGATGAGTGTTTTTACCATAAAATACCTAATAAACACATAAACTTAATCTGACGATTACGATTATGTGTTTATTATGATAATTACGTATATAGACCCGTTCTCAAGTTGCTGTTGCTTAATGCTAGTTGCACTACACTAAATTATCATCAAGGTCTTGTTGAGCGCCGCCTGCTGCATTGTCATCTGTATCAAAGCTGCCCGAGTCGTCGGTGAAGTCAACATTAACTTGGGTGTTGTCACTCTGCGTCCAGTCTGTTCCTTGTTGTTGCTCGGTAGAAACTGTTTGCTCGTTTTGTGTTGATTGCAATGCGTATTGTTCATTGACGTCGACCTGTAAAGTCTCACTTGCTCCTTCAATCGGCGCATCAAGTTCATCCACACCTTGATAGTTGACATCGACTTGTCCCTCAAATGAATCACTGAAAGAAACAGTTAATGGCTGTGTGAGATCTCCTGATATTGTGTAACTGCCATCACCATTGTCTAGGCCGCCTGTTACTTCAGCATCATTTGGAAGTCCAGTAACCACAATGTGGTCGACTTCATTGGATGAAGACGCCGCTTCCGGTGTTTCTAGACTGATAACATCACCTGGTGCGACGGTCACATCATAGTTGTCATCTGTTTCAGTATTATCTTGCACAGCTGTTTCTAAGACGGTTGTTTGCTGCTCTGAGGCTTCCATTGGTTCAACGCTCAGATTCAAGGCGATGTTTTGCTCATCTCCATTAGTAGTGATTGTAGTTGCTAGACTGATATCGCCATCGAACGTATCATCTGGCCAAAATATCCAGTTATCTTCCCCGGTTGAAATCAACGCGCCGCTATCTCCTGTGTAGGCTACAGCGGTAACATCGGATTCGTCAGTCAAACCCAGATTTTGCAGTATGTGTGACTCTGAGATTTCAATTGAAGAATCATTAGCTTGAACTAATACACCGCTATCAGCCGAGCTTTCTTCTACACCTACATTGAAGTGACTTTGTACGTTGTTCTCGCCATCGCTAGCGACGAAACCAATCTGAGCAGAGCCGCTATAACCTTCAGCTGGGGTGAACTGATAGCCACCCTGCCCGTCCGATTCAATAATGCCTTCACCACCAAGTAAAGAAACTGATTCGATACTAAGGTCTTGATGATCATCAGAACTGATCGTTGCCAGCATGTCGCTATCTGAAAAATAGAGCGTTTCACTTGGGGTAACGTCTGCCTGGCCAATACCATCAATTTCTAAAGCATTAGGTAATGAACTTCCTGGTTCATATACGCCGATGCTCAACTGCTCATCATGGATAATTCCATATTTTTCAATTACATATGCTAGGTCTACATTCCCATAAAAGTCAGGTGCTGGTGTAAATGTCCAAGTTCCATCTGAGTTGGTGACTAACTCTCCCTGAGTATTATCAACTAAATGAACAAGTCTTACTGCATCACCCTGCTCTGCTTCCACATTTTGAGCTAGGTTAATGAGCTCGTCAGTATTAATGATGAGCTCATTACCTGAGATAACGTTAACATCACCAGTAAATACACTGACATCCTGACTAGTTGCTTCATCACCATAGTCGACTGTTGTCGCCGAAACGGTCACAAAGAAGTTGCCGTGAAAATCTTGCGGTGGCGTCATTTGCAGATTATTGATATCCCAACCGGTAATGATGATCTGCTGACCTGCTTCCTCAATTACCACCGTATGAGTACCGTCGGTGATTTGGAATCCTACGGGATAGCCTGTCATCACAAGTTGACTTAGTAACTCCGAGCTATCAACTAACGACACATCTAGGTTTAAGTAGCCGGTTGTATCTTCTGAAAACACTAATGGCCCATCGTGTGCAGTTGTGATTACAGCACCGTCAGCTACGGGACGAATGTATACTGGCACGTCTAACGATGTTTCAAATTCTCCGTCTGAGACAATAACTTGCAGTTCAGAGATGCCTGCGAAATCAGCGGTTGGATTAAATGTCCAAGTGCCGTCTTCATTTTGGGTAATTTCACCACCATTTTCGGAATCCGGTACTATAACTCGCGAAACGACCAGTTCATCGTTATCTATGTCATCAAAGAGATCCACGAGATCTGATGCATCAAATGTAAAGGCACCATCCTCATTGGTGGTCAAAGATGCGTTGCCGACAGCAAATGGTTCATCATTAACTGGTATTACGTCGATACTAACCGTACCTTGAGCCTCTAAAGTATCGTCTGAAATAGCATAATCAAGCTCAACCAACCCATTAAAATCTTGACTGGTTATGAGGTGGTACATACCGTCTGGTTGGACTTGCAATGTCGCATTTTCCGGTGCTCTTACGGTTAATTGATCTAGAGTTAGTGTATCCCCATCTACATCTGATGCTTGTGCAAGAATATACGCTGGGTCGATGACTAAGACTTGGTCTTCATCGGTGGAAAGCGAAATTGCAGGTGCATCAGGTGCATCATTTACCCCTGAGAGATTGAGATGACCGCTTGCTTCAGTATCGAGCTGTCCGTCGTCTACTTTGAAAGTGAATGGAACATCACCGTTGAAGTTCTCCGCCGGGGAGAATGTCCATGTTCCATCCAGATTATCGACAAGTGACCCAAATGAAGCGTCTATCTGAAGATCCTTCGCCGTCAACGTATCACCGTCAACGTCACTGGCATAAGCCAGTAAATCTTCTTGAGATATAATGATGCTCTCGTCTTCAACACCAGAAAGTTCAACACTTTCGGAGATCGGAGCATCATTCACAGCCTCAACGGATAGGTTCAGAGTGTTAGGAGTAACGAACTCTCCGTCTGTGATCTTATAGCTGAGTTCAAGATCACCATTAAAGTCGTCGTTCAGTGTAATAGTGAACGTACCGTCATTATTGTCTGCAATAATGGCATTTTCATCGTTGGTAACTAGCTCAAACGCCGTCAACGCATCGTTGTTTAAATCGACCGCATTAGCTAAAAGCATATCCTGGGAAACCAATAAACTGCCATCTTCTTGCATCGTTGCAGAAACTGGGGTTGATTCAGGTGCATGCTCTCTTGCATCAATATGGATGGTTTGTGATGTGGTCGATGTATCTCCATTGGATTGTTCTGTAGAAGTTGCTTCAATGTTGATGTCGAACTCACCACTGTAATCAACCGGCAACTCTATCGAAATTGGCTCCAGTAGTGCCACCGTTGGGAGCGTGATGGGCTCGGAAGAATCAATATTTACCTCACCTTGATAGATGCTGGTATTCACCTCACCTAAGTCTATGGTAAATAGGAAGTCATCAAAGTCACGATCCCCTCCGTTGTACATGTCTTCAATACCGTAGACCAACTCATTTTCGTTGTTGAAATAAGTACGAGTATGATTAATGTTATCTTGATTTAGATTGGGGCTTGTTCCCCCATGGAAGATGGCATCACCATTCTGACTTCGAATTACAGTTTCTTCTCCATTGCTGCCAACAAATACGAGTTGTGGATCAATAGAATCAGTAGTAGCTAATCCACCATTGACATCTTGGAACTCGTAATGCCCGTCACCGAATGAAGAGAAGTTGTTATGATTAAAACCATTTGGTATGACGAATAAATTAAAGCTTTCTCCCTCGTCAAGATCAAAAGTAAATGCGGACTGCCCAGGGACTAAATCTCCTCCGCCTCCTAGCTGAGAGGCATTTTCGTAGACGATTTCAACGTCGTTAATCTGTCCGTTTTGGTCAACCTTATAGTATCCGACGGCATTATAGTAGCCAGCCCCCTCACCTTCGAAAGTAACGGTAATTTCACTATCGACATAACTTGTCAGGCCATTATCTTGGTCATCGAGAACCGCTTGGCTGTCATAACGGAGCACTGAGCCTTCAGGAATACCACTTGCTTGAACGGTAACTGATTCAGAACCATCCAAATCAGTCACTTGAGCTGAAACATTTAATTCAATGGCATTATCAGGGTCGACCTTGAGTCCGTCTACGCCAATTTCAGCACCTAGTTCATCGGTTACATTCAATTCAGGGTCGTCGGCGACGGCGTTCACAGTTAATGAGATCGTTTCTGTAGCGGTTAATTCACCATCAGACGCTGTATATGTGAGAGGAATCTCGCCGTTGAAATTATTAGATGGTGTGAAGCTAAAGCTACCATCACTATTCTCAACTAATACACCATCATTTCCGGAGTAACTTACATCGGTAATTTGCATTTCATTGCTATCGATATCCGTCACACTCTCAAGAAGCTGTTCTCGTGTAATCGTAATCGAATTGTCTTCATCGACATTGAGCTCCACTTGTGTCGTATCTGGAGCATCATTAATGGCTGCTACCGCTATAGCGATTGAGGCACTAGAGGTATCGGTACCATCAGACACATCAAAGCTAAGATTCAACGCACCATTATAATTTTCGTTTGGAGTGAAAGTGTGAGTACCGTTACCTAGTGACGTAAGAACACCGTCGGTACCTT
>NZ_LQXO02000059.1 GCF_001639065.2 Vibrio barjaei | reverse complement strand
TTTGCAAGTACTGCCGCTTTTTCAGCTGTACCGCCAATACCTATACCCAGCATACCTGGTGGACACCAACCTGCCCCCATTGTAGGTAAGGTTTTCTCTACCCATTCTGCGATGTCGTCAGATGGATTAAGCATGACCATTTTGGTTTTGTTTTCAGAACCGCCGCCTTTCGCTGCGATTTGAATTTCAACTTTATCCCCTGGCACCATATTGATATGAACCACAGCTGGCGTATTGTCTTTGGTGTTAATTCGCTTACCTGCTGGATCTTTCAGCACAGATGCACGCAACGGGTTATCAGGGTTGGTATAACCTTGACGAACGCCTTCATCGATCATCTCTTGAACGGTTAGATCAGAGTCCCATTGGACATTCATACCAATGTTCACAAAGCAGGTAACGATACCTGTATCTTGGCAAATTGGTCGATGACCTTCTGCGGACATGCGCGAGTTAATGAGAATTTGCGCGATGGCATCTTTTGCCGCTTGGCTTTCTTCCTTTTGATAAGCTTTATCTAGGGCTTGAACAAAGTCGAGGGGATGGTAATACGAGATGTATTGCAATGCATCAGCAACACTACTGATCACATCTTCTTTACGAATAACCGCCATTGAATACCTCTTTATAATTTTAGCTTCCAGAATTACGAACTTTCTTTGAACCTGTACCACGCCTTAACCCGCAGTATTTTCAGGGATAATTGTCCGACTTTTTATTGTGAAAATATGATACTCTTGCTTTCCACTATGCGCCATGAGTGCGACAACGTTTCTGTCACAATTTAAGCAAATGAACACAAAAGAAAGACTATCTATTCAATTCGTTGACCTTCCTTATTACCAAGACCTAGCCCGAGACAAGTTTGCTGAGATTGAGCAACTTCCTTGGTCGATGCTACTGAAATCGTCAGACGCCAGTCATGAGAACAGCCGATTTGACATTTTGGTCTCTCAACCGGTCGCAACCGTCGAAACGTTTGGTGCTCTCACCAAGGTGATGGTTGGAGAAGAAGTATCAGAAAGTGACCAAGATCCATTTGCCATCGTTAACGATTTGATAGAGACCTTGGTTGGGTTCAGAGAAGATTCTACCAACTGGCCATTCATTGGAGGGGCGGTAGGTTACTTTGCGTATGATCTAGGACGCAGAGTGGAACGTTTGCCAATAAAAGCAGAAAACGACATCCAAGCCGCCGACATGTCTATTGGCATTTATGATTGGGCATTAGTCGTTGACCATCAAGAACAGCGAGCTGCCATCGTAGGTAACAACCCTGAATTGAATAAGCAGTGGTTAGAGCGCCAAGTCTCCCCTAAAGAAGGTCCGTTTACGTTGGTGTCTAATTGGCAGTCCAACATGACCAAACAACAATACCAAGACAAATTTCTTTCAGTACAAAACTATCTCTCAGCTGGAGATTGCTATCAGATTAACTTAGCGCAACGACACCAAGCTCAATATAGTGGTAGTGAGTGGCAAGCATTTAATCTGTTGGATAACCAGAATCAAGCGCCGTTTAGTGCCTTTATCCGAACCAACGATAGCGCGATAATCAGTGTTTCCCCTGAGCGTTTCTTACAGCTTCATCAAAACTGTATTGAAACCAAACCAATTAAAGGTACTCGACCGAGATCAGTCGATGTGGAACAAGATAAAGCGTACGCAGAAGAGCTAAAGGCAGCGACCAAAGATCAGGCAGAAAATTTGATGATTGTGGATTTGCTTCGCAATGATATCGGACGAGTGGCAACTCCGGGCAGTGTTAAAGTGCCTAAGCTTTTTGATATCGAAAGCTTCCCTGCAGTTCATCACTTGGTAAGTACGGTAACTGGCGAGTTGGCTCCAGAATACTGCGCTACTGATCTTCTTAGAGCCTGTTTCCCTGGAGGTTCGATAACTGGCGCACCTAAAATACGAGCCATGGAAATCATTGAGGAACTAGAACCTCACACTCGCAGTGTATATTGCGGTAGCATTGGCTATATCAGTGCTCACGGCGTTATGGACACCAGCATTACCATTCGAACACTCATCGCAAAACAAGGGCAAATCTATGCGTGGGCCGGCGGCGGTATCGTAGCCGATAGCGAATGTGATGCGGAGTATCAAGAAACTTTCGATAAATTAGGTAGAATTTTGCCAACCCTTGACAGCCTCTAGTCAGAGCGCCTCTAAACCAGAGCTTGGCCCCCATTTTGAGAGTGTGAGGGTCAAGTCTTTTGCGGTATAAGGCTTGGATAAGATGTCATCCATACCTACATCATAACAAGTTTGTCGTTCTTCTCGTGTTGTGCCTGCGGTTAGCGCCACGATGGGTTTGGCGTAACTTGCGTCTCGCAGTCGTTTCGTTGCTTCAAATCCATCCATCACTGGCATTCGACAATCCATAAATATGATGTCGTATTGCTGATTGGTCGCATGTTCAACCGCTTCAAGGCCATTAACTGCAAGATCAGGTGTAATACCCACTTTACTCAGCATCTTAGTAATCACGACCTGATTCATTTTGATGTCATCAACGACAAGCACTTTGAGTGCAGAAAAATCTTGCGCGACGATATCGAGATCTTGTTGCACGCGTTCATTCTCATCTACTTCTTCAATGACTAGTGGCAAAAAACCAAAGAAAGTCGTTCCCTCTCCTACTTCACTTTTGAGTGAAATGGAGCCACCCATTAATTCGACCAGCCTTTTACAGATGGCTAGACCTAAACCAGTCCCTTCGTAATTTCGCGAACTAGAACGATCTGCTTGAGTAAAAGGTTGAAACAGTTTCTTTTGAGCTGATCGGCTAATACCAATTCCAGTATCGGCCACTGAAAAGTCAAACCCTTTGTCTTTTAAGCTTACGGTGACCTTAACACTGCCTTCATCGGTAAACTTGATCGCATTACCAATAAGGTTTACAAATATCTGAGTCAGACGTTCTAAGTCACCTTTTAGGCTCTTATTTTCGAACCCTTTGGAGCAAACAGTGAATACAATTTGCTTCTCTGCCGCTTTATGTTCAAAGATGCTGCACAACGTTGACTGAAGATTGCTCCACTTGAACGTCGAATCTATCAGCTCCAACATACCAGCATCGATTTTACTAAAGTCCAGCAGATCATTGATGATCGACCTAAGTAATTGACCTGATTGACTCAAGTTAGTGTGCAGTTCCTGTTGAGCTCCTTTTAAATCAGTATCAGCAAGCAGTTCAACACTACCTAGTAGCCCATTTAGTGGTGTTCTTAACTCATGATTAATCATTGCGAGAAATTCACGGGTAGAACGCTCAGACGCTTCGGCACGCTCTTTCGACTTAACTAATCTAAGGTTAATAAGTTGCCGTGTAATAGAACTCGATAATAGCTCACAAACCAACGACATTTGGCTCTCAATAAACGTGAGGTCAAAATCTTCCCCGACGAGTCTTACTTCCAGTTTTCCAACGTTTCTCTGTTCCACTTGAATCGGAATAGAAGCTTTCAACATCGGAAAATCAGTGCTTTCATCGGTCTGAATTGACGATTTGAAGCGATTATTAGTGAGGGTAGGAATCAAGTCATCAGTCAGCTCAATGCAATAATAAATACCCCCTGCGGCTTCACTTAGTTGCTTGATTAAGTCTGAGAGCAACACATCATCAAGGTTACTGCGCAGAAAAGTCCTTCCAAAATGTATCAGAATACGTTCAATGTGCTGTTGAAATTCAAGTCGCTTAAAGCTTGCTTCAGAACGCTGCTCAACCTGCTTCAACGCCACCTCTAATTGTTGGTTAGCGTTAAACAATTCTAAACTCTTTGCCTCGAGCAAACTCTCAGCCGCTTTCCTCGCAGCTATTTCACGCTTGAGTTTTCTTTCAATCGCTGAGCTACTTGTCATTGTTTCTCTACACTAAAGATAAGCTAAACCGAACGACGCTTCCGTCTTCTGTTTGAGGACTCATTTTGACCTCCAATGTTTCTCCAAAATAGGTAGCGCAGCCTTCAATTAAACCCAAGCATACGTTAGACATACAGCGGGCGCTTTGATAATCCATGACCATCTCAGTTTCTGTCTCACTAATGAAATGAAATTTTGGAGGTTCTGCATCGGCATAGAGTTTTTTCACCTCAACATGAATATAATCCTCTACATGGCGGATAAATTGAAATGTTGATGCACTTTGGCCAATGCTGGCGCTTTCAGGTATAGATGCGAGTAACGCTTTGAACACCGTTTGACCAAACACCTGCTGCAGTGTGTCGGGTGCAATATCTGTCTTTTTACTTAGGTTAACAATAAGCTTAACGAGGTCTCGGTGATCATAGCTTCCTACGGCAGTATAAATACCTTCGTCTCCGGACATTTCAAGTACTTCATCCAACACTTCTAAACCGAACTTTTCTTCAACGAGCTCCATAAACTCGGTAAAAATGATTCCTTTCATAGCCAATCTCCCCAAGGTTGAGAGGTCAAATTCTCTCTTGCCGATATTGAGCCTTATCTTTGCTAGACTCGATGAGTTTTTCGTTCCCTTTATTAAGTTCTAGAACATTATTCAAACTAAATCCAAGTTATTCGTGTTCACAATCAATAACCTAGTTAGATAGTGATCGATGAAAAACCTAATGTTCCATCATCAAAACTCAGTGTTAAGTTCAGCTGCGTTTGCGCTTTGCTGTTGACAGCCCATAGCGTAAAGGTGTGCATGTTGTTTGCAGTGACTAACCCATCACTACAATTAACATCAATGTGTGCGATACGTTTGTTAACTCGCCTGCTTAACAGGGCTTTGATCTCACGAGTCGATACTTCCCAATAGTTACCCGTTTTGGCTTGAATACAGTTATCGAAAATTAGGTTAGGCATAAAGACCAGATCAAAAGTTAAATAGCCGTCGTTGCTATCTCCAGCTTCGCCAGAAAGCGAGAGCTTCCCGAGGCCTTTACTACGATTGACAGAAGATAACGTCAAGTCCCCTTCACTTTCTGACTTTACTTGAACCAAATCAGAGTGCTCAAACACTAACTGGTGAATGGATTTTGCACATTGATTGGTCACAGAGGTGGAAATCAAATCCCTTTTACTAACTTCGATGTCACACCATTTGTTCGACGCTTTCAGGCTCGTTTGAATCGGTACTGCATGCATGTGTGGAATGAAAATCCCGGTGGCAATATATTCAACCGCGTCAGAAAGCAGATAGATATATCCCTTGGACTCTCTCTTTGGCTGACTGAAAGATCCATCTGGCAAGCGACGTAAAAAGCGCTGATTCGAAAACGAATATACGGAGTCGGCGTAAACTATTGGACTTGTAAATTGCGAAGGAGAGCCAACAAGATCTATCTGCTCTAATACCTTTCGTGAATGTATAGTGTTATCTGTTTTTACTACTAAGTTTTTTAACAGAGTAAAATCAAGGGTTAGGACTAACTCAGAACGCTGTTCATTATATTGATTAAAGGCCTCGACGGTCAGAACACAATACGAGGGCTGAGCACCATTTATCGAATGTGGATACGGTAGTGAAACGAAACAAAACTCCTTGGTCAGTTTGCATTGATAGCTTAGCGTCGCCGTTGAGACAGTCCTAACTCCGAACTCGTTTCTATGATTAACAGCATCTGTACGACCTAACTTTTTATTCACGAAATGGACAAGCGCGTCTCGACTGATAGCGATGGTTCCATCCGAAAGGACTGAGTAACCAATGGGGCTATTCTCAGGTCGCACTAGCTGAAATTGGTCAGGGACCACAATATGAGGCTCTGATAACAGATTACATTGCACTTGCAGTGGCACACCTTCTATCAAGCATCGAAGTGACAACACTCCACCGAATTCCTTCTTCGGTAAGTAAGCATAAACTCCATTGCCATAATCCCTAAAGATCCCTTCACCACTTTCACAAAGCACTTGCTCAGGTGATAAGCCATTGAGCTTTTCAATATGCTCAACGAGGTAATCTCGCGAAAAAACGAGTAAACCAGATTGGAACTCAACAACTTGATGTCGATAGCTATCTACACTCATCACATACTCTAGTAAGTCTGGGAAAATTTAGTGTCGCTTAGTGTCAGAAGCATACTTAAGAACGTCGCGTACCTGACTTGATGACAAGGGGCGATAAAAGAAGTAGCCCTGGATATAGTCCACATCAATGGACTTTAACGTCTCCAACTCCGACACTTTTTCTACACCCTCAGCAACAACTTTAATATTTAAGTCGTGTGAGAGCTGACGTAGCATATTCACGGCAAAGTATTTCTGCTTAACCTCATTGATATTGGTAATGAACTTGCGATCGATTTTAAGCTCATCAAAATGAAAGTCGTTAAAGTAAGAAAATGACGAACTGCCCGTCCCAAAGTCATCAACCGCTATCTTGATTCCAGCTGAACGAATTGTCTCTAGCAAGTTGGCGTTATAGGCATTATTTTCGAAATAGGCAGTTTCTGTAATTTCAATAGTCACGTCATCATTGGCTACTGGCGAACGCTGAATAAGTTCAAATAGCTCCGCTAAATGAATCGAAGGCTGACCAGATTCGGCAATGGAACAATTTAGTGACAGCGAGAGTTTTTTAGAGATACCGGAAGTAATAACCACAAATTCTTCAATCGCCCGTTCTGCCACCATCAAATCAAGAGTCGATATCAGATTAAGCTCTTCTGCTAGATGTATCATCTCTTGAACCGTGTAAGACATGTCCTGAAAGCGGAATCGACACAGCGCCTCCAGCTTGACGATTTCTCCGGTATGCGTATCGACGATTGGTTGAAAGTTTACATCAATGGATTTATTGCGGATCGCGTCAATCAGTAGCTGTTCCAAACGCTTTCTGCGTATATTGCCTTGAACCAGTTTTTCATCATAGAAATTGACACTACTCACTTTTGAATCATGAACAAACATCGCTTGTACCGACTGGGATATCACTTCGTCAATACCGCAACTATTAAAGCCATGAAGGGCAACGCCAACTTGACCATCAGCAATATCATTCACTAAATGGTCATCTAAGTACTTTCGCATACCCTTAAAAAACTGCTTGATACACATGTTAATTGTGGCCAAGTCTTCAACATCACTTTCACGGATTTTTACCAGTGCCACGAAGGTATTGCGCCCTAGATAACCGAAGCTTGCTTTATCATGTGATGACTTCAACGCTGCGAGTACTTTACCGCGAGATTCTTTTTCTAACTCGCTATAAAAATGAGGCTTAAAGCTGATCACTATATGCTTGCCATTCTTCTTCGACAGCTCAGCTGCACTTTTTCTAAAAGACGCTTCATCTTGTGCTGTCTCTTCCTGAAAGTTCATACTTGCCGAGCTATTGGTTGTATTCTCAGAGAAGTTTTCACCAAAAAAAAAGTAGACAAAGATATGCTTACCATCAGACAACTCAATTTTCTTTACACTAATCGTTTCTAACCGAACTTGAGAGTCTCTCGCTCGGGTAATAACCGCTCCTTGCCATCGATTGGTTAGAGATATTCTTCCTTTGAATATTTCCATATGGTTAGCATCACTTTGCAGCAGCTGAATATCCGCTATGTTTCTACCCAAAACGCCGATAGGAGATATATTATGCTCGTAGCACAATCGGTTGTTTGTAAAGAGTACATTATGATTTTGATCGGTAACCAACACACCTCGATGTGGGTCATCAAGCAACTGTTCAATCATGGAGAATAGGCTTATCTGGGCTTGAGATTGAGATAGGAGTTCGATACTTCCTTTTACTTTGTTATCCAAGATTAGGTAGATTTCGAACTTAACAATAAACAAATCTTCTGACGTAGTCTCTAAGGCAATAGGGACAGCCGCAGGTAGACCATTGAACTGGACATCCCTAATCAACAATAGAATTTGGTTAATATAATCAATTGATGGTGGCTGCACTGTGGTTCGTTTTTTCTCACAATGCAAAACCTCCTGCCAGAACTCGCCTTTAGAAATTACCGAGGTAATCTCAGAGAGATCTTCCGACCAAAAAGTTTTCTTTTCGTCATGCATGGTAGAAAGCATTCGCTTCTCACTTTTATAGTTATCTGCCAACAACGTGTTCACAAGTAAACTAGGTAATAGGAATATGAAATCAAGTTAACTTAGGGGATGAATTAAAAGTTGAATACACCAAATTTGTTCCTAGCTTGTTCACTAGATTTGAGAGAAAAGGAGCAAGTCATGCAGTACGTTTATGTCAATGACGTGTACGATGAACAATATCGGATAACGCCTCCTCTTCAAGTACAATTGGTGAGCGGCGATATTCCGGAGGAAGAGCTCGAAATAAGAGAAATACTTCGATGTTGGATTGATACTGGCTTGGGGCCGTTTCAAACTGCTAAAAAGTCGAAATTAGACTTCTGGAGGCACGCCAACAACTTTTCTCGGCTTAGTCTCATCTTGAACACATTGCTCAAACACAAAGCCTACTACTTCGCAGCAAAGCGGGTTGCCTCATTGTGGCGGTTTGGTTCAATTGAGAAAGCCTACCTGGAATACTTGCTAACAAAACATGTAGGCGTAAAGTCACAGGATTAATCAATTATCAAATGGAATTGCTTTTAATTTTCATTTAGCTAGATTATATTTAATATTGTCAATAGATAGCGGACGTTAGCCATACTGCTACCGTAGATAGGTATGTATAAGTATATAAACGATATTTTCGATACGGAGTATAACCAATCACTTCCTGAGCGAGTGGACTTTACCGAAAGTGAATTACCACTCGAAGAAATAGAAGTTAGGGAAATGGTCGAAGCTTGGTACCTATCAGGATATGCGCCTTGCTTTGAAAAACACAAATCAAGTCTATCCAGCAAATTCGATGAACTTTCATTTGACGCTGGAGAGAGTGCGGCACGTTTGAAAAAGTTAGAAACGACCCTGATGCTTGTTCTTAAGAACCAAGTATACAGAGCCGCATTCAAACGTTTAATGACAACAATGAAGCCGTCAAGCTCTAAAGTGAGATTAATGCTTTTACTGGATCAAGTAGAAAATGGTTTAAAGGTTCACTAACTCTATTACCTGAACTAGTTGATCCAACCATCAAATTTTAGTTTGTTCTGTAATTTTTGAATCCCTTCCTGCTGCAACTGACGAACTCGCTCTTTCGACAGTCCAAACATTTCTCCCAGATTATCCAGTGTAAGTACTTCCTTGCCAAATAAACCAAAGCGGTGAATCACGATATCACGGTATTTTTCCGGCAGAGAAAGTACGACGCTTTCCAGACTCTTCAGCAATTTTTCATTGTGGCATAAGTCATAAGGTTCTGGGATGGCTTCAGAACGACAAGTTTCTAAACTTTGAAATTCTTTATCAATAGTGTCAACTGACGAGCTGGATTCTATAAATCCACTCATGTGGATCAAGTCACTCACTTGAGCCTGAGATTTTAGCGTTTTATCAGCAATTTCCTTCACTGAAGGAGGACGTTGAAGGTCGGCAATAATCTCATTTGTCTGTTTCGACAGTCGATTAATTTCCTTGATGACATGAACGGGTAATCGAACGGTTCGTCCCGTGTTCATCAGTGATGATTCAATACTCTCTCGAATCCACCAAACCGCATAGGTACTAAAACGGAACCCTTTCTCTGGTTCAAATTTATCAATTGCTTTAATCAATCCTAAATTGCCCTCTTCGATGAGGTCAAGAATAGTATGATTACTCAGCCCCCTCTTCATATAATTTCTGGCAATTTTCACAACTAAACGTAAATTGGATTCGATTAAAACGTCTCGAGCAGCCTTGTCACCTCTGCGCGCTAACGTCGCATAGTGATACTCTTGTTCCGGTGATAACAGATCAATACCCACAACGTCATGGATATATTTTGAATAGAAGTCCGTACCACGCTCTTCATGCTGTTTGCTAAGCCTTTCTGTCCTTGTGCTCATCATTAGCTCCTTTGTATGGCGCTGCTCCTAGCCAATTAATTATTATTGATGTGATCTAAGTCGCACGAATAAGCATAGACGCGTTTATGCTATGCATCAAAATTTAGTCCTATCGAATAAGCACAATTTCCATAAAAATAGTAGAAAAGTATTAGAAATTTAGTTTTGTTATCATTCAAGTTTAGATCTCTTATTTCTGCAGATTTTAATTTTCTATGAACTATACTATTTTTGTAACTATCTGAAGTTGGTAGGTAATCTACTTAAGAACACCACTTATTCACTCTTTACAACAACAGGGACGCTACAATGATAGATTTTGAGGTATTGCGCGGCTACATGGATAATGACGACGATATCATCGCCGCTGTATTCATGGCTTTTATGGAAGAACATGAAGATGGTGCGGAAAAAATCCAAACCTTGTTCAACGAACAAAATTGGAGTGAGCTGTTTATTACCGCCCATTCATTGAAAGGCATACTAGCCAGCTTTGGTGAAACTAAAGCCGTCGAAAAACTCGAAGCTATAGAAGGTTCAACCAGAAACAGTGATGCTCCTAACAGCGAAGATATTCAGTTTGTTGTTCAAGAGCTCGATGTTATCAAAGGACAAATTAACGAATATCTCGCTTCCGCCGTATAACTAAGTAGTAAGGCACCAATGACTAAGCACGAATTTTTAGAACGATTTCAGTTACATCAGTTAGCGGACTATCATGCGGGTTCTAAATCGAGGACGGAACATCTAGATAAATCAACGCTCAGGGAAGCGAGCGTTCTTATCGGCTTAGTTGAAAGAAATCAGCGTCTCCATGTCATATTGACGAAGCGCGCAAGCCATTTGAAGCATCATCCGGGACAAATTAGTTTTCCTGGCGGTAAAGTTGAAGAAGATGACCTAAACGCAACCTTCACAGCTCTTCGCGAGGCTGAAGAGGAAATAGGCGTGCGCTATGACGAAGTATCCGTCATTGGTCATCTCCCTCGCTTGGTCACCGTTACCCAGTTTAACGTGACACCTGTTCTTGCATTTGTGGACAGTAATTACCGCCCATCGATAGATGCTAATGAAGTGGATTTTCTATTTGAGGTACCACTTGAGTTTCTCACTCACCCAGAAAATATGTCAGCAATGCAGTTTACTGTACGTGGAAAATCACACCGCGTTCTCTCTATTCCATATAAAGAGCACTTCATTTGGGGCGTGACCGCACAAATAATTGAAAGTTTACAAACACAGCTGCAACTTAGTTAACAGACCACCAACACCAGCCAATCGTTTGCGCCATTAGGCATTAGTTTTCCTAATGCTTTGCAATAGTCAACCTAATCTCTGGCACGTAAAAAACGTGACCCAAATAACGAATCCATCATTAGTATCAATATCCCGCTACAAATCATGACCTAGATCTAATTTTCACGTGAGAAAAGCATGCAAAATGCCCCCGACTTATTTCCTGTTCCCAAAATGAGTAACAAACTATGACTACCACAACTACTACGGCAACTAGCCGTTCTTCGTCTAAGTGGACCTATAAGGATTTCACCTGGGCTCTTTCACTATTCGGTACCGCGGTTGGTGCTGGTGTACTTTTCCTTCCAATCAAAGCAGGTGCTGGCGGCTTTTGGCCATTAGTTATCCTAGCCCTAATTGCAGCACCAATGACTTGGTTTGCACACAAAAGCTTAGCTCGCTTCGTTCTTTCTGCTAAGAACCCAGAAGCTGATATTACCGACACGGTAGAAGAACACTTTGGTAAAACTGGTGCGAACCTCATCACTTTTGCATACTTCTTCGCTATCTATCCAATCGTTCTAATCTACGGTGTAGGTATCACAAACACAGTTGATTCATTCCTAGTGAACCAAATGGGTATGGAATCTATCCCACGCTGGTTGCTTTCAGGCTGTCTGATTGCAGCGATGACTTGTGGTGTAGTATTCGGTAAAGAGCTTATGCTGAAAGCTACTTCCGCGATGGTTTACCCACTAGTACTCATCTTACTCGCTCTATCTGTATACCTAATCCCTGATTGGAATACTTCAATGATGAGCGTTAGCCCTGACTGGGGTTCAATGCCAGCAGTTATTTGGCTAGCAATTCCAATCATTGTTTTCTCTTTCAACCACAGCCCTATTATCAGCCAGTTCTCTAAAGAACAGCGCCGTGTATACGGTGAAGATGCGGTTAAGAAGACTGACATGATCACTGGCGGTGCAGCGATGATGCTAATGGGCTTTGTAATGTTCTTCGTATTCTCTGTTGTTCTATCTCTATCTCCAGAGCAACTAGCGATTGCACAAGAGCAAAACATTTCTGTTCTTTCTTACTTAGCTAACGTTCACGAGTCTCCACTGATTTCTATCCTTGGTCCTGTTGTTGCGTTCGCCGCAATCACTTCAAGCTACTTTGGTCACTTCCTAGGTGCACACGAAGGTCTTGTAGGTTTAGGTAAGTCTCGTTCTAAAGCACCAGTTTCTAAGATCGAGAAAGCATCTCTACTATTTATCGTTATTACTACTTGGATTGTTTCTATCATCAACCCAAGCATCCTAGGCATGATTGAAACAATGGGCGCGCCAATGATTGCGGCAATCCTATTCCTAATGCCTGTATACGCAATGAAGAAAGTACCGGCTATGGCTAAGTTCCAAACTTCAGCACCTGTACAAATCTTTACAGCAATCTGTGGTATTGCAGCGATTACTTCTGTAATCTACGGCGCTTTTTAATTGACTTCGTCAGTTGAACATCTCGGTTAAACAATAACGATAATATAAGCCTCCATGTACTTTGGGGGCTTTTCTAGAGGTAAATCAGTATGATCAGTGTTTTTGATATCTACAAAATTGGTGTTGGACCTTCAAGCTCTCACACCGTAGGCCCGATGAAAGCTGGTAAAGAGTTCATCGACGACCTGCGCTCAATGGGTAAGCTAAGAGACATCACCAAGATCACTGTAGATGTTTATGGATCACTATCACTGACAGGGAAAGGTCACCACACAGATATCGCAATCATTATGGGTTTGGCTGGTAACTCACCAGAAAAAGTCGACATCGACTCTATCCCAAGTTTCATTGCCCGTGTTGAAGAAACAGAGCGTCTTCCAGTTGGCATGCACTGTCACACCGTTTCATTTCCTCGTGACGGCGGCATGAATTTCCACTCCACTAATTTAGAGCTTCACGAAAACGGCATGCAGATCCACGCTTGGATCGATGACGAAAAAGCGTATTCAAAAACTTACTACTCTATTGGTGGCGGCTTTATTGTTGATGAAGAGCACTTCGGAAAAGAAGAAGTATCAGCATTAAAAGCTCCTTATGAGTTCAACTCAGCGGAAGAACTGGTAGAGCTGTGTAAAGAAAATGGCCTATCAATCAGCACACTGGTTATGGCTAATGAGCACGCTGTACACTCAGATGAAGAGACTCGTACGTACTTCGCTAATATTTGGAAAACAATGCGTGAGTGTATGGAACGCGGCATGAGCACTGAAGGCATTCTGCCTGGTCCACTGCGTGTTCCACGTCGTGCAGCAGCACTTCGCCAACAATTGATCACATCAGAAAAAACCACAACTGACCCTATGTCGGTAGTTGACTGGGTGAACATGTTTGCTTTTGCTGTAAACGAAGAAAACGCAGCAGGTGGTCGCGTAGTTACCGCTCCAACCAATGGTGCTTGTGGCATCATTCCAGCGGTACTTGCTTACTACGACAAGTTTATCCAAACCGTGACTGAAAAAGACTACATCCGCTACTTCGCTGCATCGGGCGCAATTGGTGGATTGTACAAACAAAATGCATCGATTTCTGGTGCAGAGGTAGGTTGTCAGGGTGAAGTTGGTGTTGCTTGTTCTATGGCGGCGGCAGGTCTTGCTGAACTTATGGGTGGAAGCCCTGAACAAGTTTGTATGGCAGCTGAAATCGCAATGGAACACAACCTCGGTCTAACTTGTGACCCAGTTGCTGGACAAGTTCAAGTACCTTGTATCGAGCGTAATGGTATTGCAGCGGTTAAGGCTATTAACTCGACTCGAATGGCGCTTCGCCGTGCTTCTGCACCTCGTGTGTCATTGGATAAAGTTATCGAAACTATGCTTGAAACGGGTAAAGACATGAATGCTAAATACCGTGAAACCTCTCAAGGCGGTTTGGCAATCAAGGTTGTTTGCTAATAGACAAATTCCAATAACAGAAAAACCGAAGCCTGAGCTTCGGTTTTTTTATGGTCATAGTAACGTTTAGCAGCTAGCGGTTTATTCGCCTTTGTAGATACAACCTGCAGTACACGTTTCTTTGATCTCTACTTTACTTAATAGCGGTAGGTTAGGCTTAAGCTGCCCCCAAATCCATTTGGCCAGTACTTCACTGGTAGGGTTCTCTAGTCCCTCAATATCGTTCAAGTAGTAGTGGTCTAAACGATCGTAAATTGGTTTGAATGCTGCTTTGATCTCTGCAAAATCGACTACCCAACCAGTATGCGGATCGACTTCACCTTCAACATAGAGACGCACTAAAAAAGAGTGTCCATGCAGACGACCGCACTTATGGCCCTCTGGCACATGCGGAAGATGATGTGCAGCTTCGAACATGAATTCTTTATACAACTCAGTTTTCATAGGATATCTCTGTTAAAAAATGACACGCAATCCTACTGAAAACCGAGCTCTATCTCAAGCTATACCGTAAAGAACGACGACGAGAAAAACCCGATAGATATAAATGTCGACATGGCTGCACCGCACAACAATACTGGCATTTTTGCTCTTGGGTAAGCTTCAAGCAGTAAGATAATCGCCAAGTAAGTAGGATACAGACCAAAGATGTAGCGCGGCATCGCATTGACACCCGATGATAAAGGTATCACTAAGTTGATAAACATAAATAGCGCTTCAGCATAACGTTTTTTGTAGATCAGATAGCCGTTGAGTGCGAAGCCAAGTAAAGAAACAATGGTGAGGTAGAGTTTGGGACCACCTCTTTCAAAACCATAGTCCAACCAAACAAATGGATTACTAAAGGTTCTGCCCCACGCCACCTGAATATGACCGAATGCCAATGCATCCCCCATATGGAAATACAAATAAGCCATGTAAGTAAAGAAGCCTAATGGAATGACCCAAATCGCCGCAATAACCGCTAAACCGCGAGTTTTAAATCGATAAAAGCTACTTAATCCATAATGCTGGATGCCAATAATGAGTACAGAGAACACCAGCATCACACCTAGGTTACGCGTCACCGCTGCTAGCATCCCTAATACCGCGACCAACAACCAATTCTGGCGATAGCAAGCAATGAAGAGTCCCGCTACCAAGGCAATATACAGCGGCTCAGAATAGCCCGCTAATGAATAAACCGTATAAGGTGAGAAGCACATTAGCCATATTGCCGTATCTTGCGCATTATTGCTAAGTTTCATCTGTTTCAATGCCATCACTAAAGCAGCTGTGCCAGCAATGAGGGTCACATTAGACACCAAGACCAATGATAGGTTGATGTTATTAACGACGTAATTCACCGTTTTCGCGAGATAAGGGGACATAGGCATAAATGCCCAGTTAGCCCCGTTGCTTTGCCTCATATAGCTAGGCACTAGCGCGTAGCCATCTTCCGCTATTCGCCTAAACCATACACAGTCAAAGCGACAAATTTGATGCCAAATATCAACGTCCTTGACCGCTTCAGGGTTGAATGAGTACGTTCCTATTAAACCAAAAGCGGCAAAAACGATACGACTAGTGATCACTGCCAGCAAAAGTGTTATCCATTGATCTTTGGTTAACATTATTGAAGAGTTTTGATTATGCATTAACTGAACTCACTTTCTCGACTTGCTGCGTCCCGGATAGAGGGGGTTGTTTTGGGCTACTTCCCTTGTCATATTGACCATATATTCCTTCTACAAGGTAAATTGGTCTCTGTTTCATCTCTCGATACATTCTGCTTATATAGCCGCCGATAATGCCAAGCGAGATCAATTGAATACCACCTAAGAAAAGTACAACACTTATAGTTGAGGCATATCCCGGAGTCTTAATATCAAAGAAGGTTGCGCCAATCACTATCTTCAGCATAAACAGAAAAGCGAGTAGAGAAATCACACATCCGACAAATCCCCATATTCGTAGCGGCCATGCTGTAAAACTCAGTAAACCGTCCACTGCAAAATTCCATAATTTCCAGTAGTTAAATTTGGTTTCTCCGGCATGTCTTTCAGGACGCCTAAAAGTAACCCCTTTGGAACGAAAGGCACCCCAAGCCAGCAAGCCTTTCATAAAGCGATTTCTCTCGGGAAGCTGACGCATCGCCTCTATCACTACTCTGTCAATCAAACGAAAGTCACCTGCATTTTCCGGCAAGGTTGTTTCTGATGAGAGCCAATTGAAGACTCGATAAAAACCACCAGCAGAGACTCGCTTCATCCACGTATCTTTGCTTCTATCTTCACGCACGCCATAAATAGTGTCCCACTCTCCAGTCTGCCATTCCTTAACAAATTCTAATATGAGTTCAGGAGGGTCTTGAAGATCAACATCCATAATGACACACGCATCACCTCTAACATGATCAAGACCTGCCGTCATCGCCGCTTCTTTACCGAAATTTCGGGCCAAATTCACTAAAGTGACCCGTTTATCTTTGGCCATCAATTCTTCAATGACCGTGCGGGTTCGATCAGAGCTACCATCATTAACGAAAACAATATCCAATTGATGACGCATTCCATTGAGGGCACTATCCAGCGCATCAATAAAAGGCCTAACCGACTCTTCTTCATTAAACACCGGAACTAATATGGATAAACTAAACTCGTTACTACTTTTCATCAGCCCCGTCCTTAATCGTTATTTTGGTAACCGTTAAACTCGCTGGAGTTTCAAATTGCATATATTGGATAGGACGAGCCGCATCGATATTCGTTGCGGGCAATGTGGCAGCAAGAGACAACAGACCGATAGGCTCCAATCGCGTCTTATGTTCACCGTCGATAGAGACGTAGACAGGCTCTGTAATGCTTTTAGCTAGATCGATTTTTACATACACGGAATGAGATGGATTTTGGTCAAAGTTAAAATACACACCGCCAGAATGAACCAGTCTCCTACCTTCGTTTTTATTCCGCTCAAGCTCGGTGTGTAAATCGTAGTTCCAGCCTTCCCGACTAATAAAAGGGGATTGTTCTCCTGGCTCAATAATCCCCGATAAAGGCAGCACTAAGTTGTTATTATCCTTGCCCCAAAAAAGCGTCGCTTTATCAATGTAATACGTTTGATAACCCACTGTTACATTAGGTGTTGCCGCTAAATATAAAACCCACAAATAGTAGCCAGACAACGTAATCAGAATGGCAATTAGACCTATTCTAAGGCGACATTTTTTACCTTTAACATTGCCTCTAGACGTCGTGTTTTCGAGATTTTTTTCGGTCATAATTAATTTACAACTAGTTACATTTCATGATGTTTTACTCCTGCACCACGACTAGACTGTCAACATATAGTCAGAAGCTTATTAAGATTTGATTAACCGATAATTGAGTATAGGATACAAACCACCATTCATCCGTACTTTCTATTTCGCCGCCAATTTAAATTCATACGGACATATACCAACTCAACTTATATTTGTCTCATTTCTCAATTCCAAGACTAGTTGCATGAAAAACCATGAGCTTTTCGAGGTTTTACCAACAAATGCCTTCCAGAGCACCGACAAGTTAACTTAATATTCACTCCGTCAGCCCATATCATTAACAATAAAAACTATGCGTCTAACAATTACAAATAAACTTTTAATAGCGCTTATATTGGTCTTTGGAACAGTGGTTATTATCTCGACAACCTATCAATATAACCAACAAAGGGATCTCATCTATTCAGTCCTCAGTGAACAACTTCATGACAAAGCAAGTAACTATTTCGATAGTTTAAACATGATGATGCTCACCGGTACCATGGCTCAAAAAGAAACGCTGAGAAATAAAGCGCTAGCTCAAGAGAATATTGAAAACGTTCGTGTTCTTAGAGGAGATGCTGTTTCCAAGCTTTATGGACAGGGTTTAGAAAACCAAGTAGCGGTCGATGACATCGATAAACGTGCCCTCAATGGAGAAACGGTTATAGAACCGTTTAAAGCAGATTGGGGAAGTGGTCTAGTCGTTGCCCTGCCAATGGAAGCAAGCACCAACTATCGAGGTACAAATTGCGTTACCTGCCACATGACAGAAGAAGGCGAAGTATTGGGAGCAATTCGCATCGAATACAACCTGAATCAAGTCAATGGATTAATCAATAAGCGAACCGCCATTGCTGTCGCTATTATGGCCGCCATCGCGTTTCTTGGTTACTTAGCAACGATATTTATTGCTCGTCGGTTTATTGTTGGACCCGTGCAGACCACGTCCAAATTTATGACTCGTGTTAGTGGCAGCAAGGATCTCTCCATTAGATTATCGCAAAGACAAAATGATGAAGTCGGTGATTTAACCAATGACATCAATGCATTTCTGGACACAGTCTCAGACAGCCTGACTAAAGTACAAACTACAGCGCAAACCGTCAGCGCAAATGCCGACAAACTAACAGATATTGCGGAAAGCAACGAGTCTGTCGCAAAGCGTCAGCTTGATGAAACCGCAGCAGTAGAATCCAACATGCAGATGCTGAAACAGCAACAGGCTACAGTCAGTGACGCAACCGAACGTGCATCGCAGTTGATGCAAGAGACGTGTGAACTGACAAAGGCGAGTAGCACCGAAGCTCAGTCTGCAAGTAACGATATCGAATCATTGGTACAAGATATTACTCAAGTCTCCTCCCATATCTCTGAGCTTAATGAACAGACAGAGCAAGTCTCAGCAATTCTGTCGACAATCAAAGGAATCGCAGACCAAACAAACTTGCTTGCACTCAACGCTGCTATTGAGGCTGCGCGAGCTGGGGAGCAAGGGCGCGGATTTGCTGTTGTTGCAGATGAGGTTCGCTCTCTTGCTAGCAGAACCACACAAGCGACTAATGATATTGAAGAGATCATTGCTAAATTCCAACAAGGCAGTAGCTACTCCGTTCAAGCGGTTCGAAACGTCTCCGAAACAGCCCACCAAAGAGCGGATGAGGTTCAAGCTCTGGCAGATAAAATGCAAACCGTAGTATCTCAAATCGAGGCCACGACTGACATCGCTAGCCAAGTGCAAGAGCAAATCCAAGCTAACCGAGAAACCAGCGAAAGCGTCGGTCAAAAAACCGTCGTAATTAGTGAGCACGCTAACGAAGCTTCGGACTCAGCGACTCACACTCACCAAATTAGCATGGATTTGCAGCAACTCTCCCACCAACTCGATACATTACTGAATCAATTTATGCTGAATAACCACAATAAAGGTTGAACCGTGAAAATTGACAGGTAATATGTCCCTTTGAAAAGAAATTTAGTAGCAACCCAATGAATTGGCTAAATGTTAGCCAAAGTCATTGGGTTGTATTGTTACCTCCATGGAGAAGATTAATAACATGACTTACGCGCCTGTAACTGACGTACTAAGCGGTAAGCTAGCTGTTGACAGTGAAGTCACTGTACGCGGCTGGATCCGTTCACGTCGTGATTCCAAAGCTGGAATCTCTTTCCTTGCCATCTACGACGGCTCTTGTTTCGACCCGATTCAGGCCGTGGTCCCTAATAATCTTAATAATTACGAGAATGAAGTACTGAAGCTAACAACAGGCTGCTCTGTTGAAGTAACAGGTACCATCGTAGAGTCTCCAGCAAAAGGTCAAGACTTCGAACTTGCAGCGACAGACGTTAAGGTTGTTGGTTGGGTTGAAGATGCTGATACTTATCCAATGGCAAAAACACGTCACTCAATCGAGTATCTACGTGAAGTTGCTCACCTGCGTCCACGTACCAATGTTATTGGTGCTGTTGCGCGTGTACGTAACTGCCTATCTCAAGCTATCCATCGCTTTTATCACGAGCAAGGCTATTTCTGGATGTCTGCACCACTTATCACGGCTTCTGATGCAGAAGGTGCGGGTGAGATGTTCCGCGTTTCTACGCTAGATATGGCTAACCTGCCATTGACAGAGCAAGGTGATGTAGACTTCAACGAAGATTTCTTCGGTAAAGAAACATTCCTGACGGTATCTGGCCAGCTTAACGCTGAAGCGTATGCTTGTGCTCTAAGCAAAGTGTACACATTTGGCCCAACTTTCCGTGCTGAAAACTCAAATACTAGCCGCCACCTAGCGGAATTCTGGATGGTTGAGCCTGAAGTCGCATTTGCAGACCTTGATGACGCTGCGAAACTAGCTGAAGACATGCTGAAATATGTGTTCAAAGCGGTATTGGAAGAACGTCGTGACGATCTTGAGTTCTTTGCTCAACGCATCAACAAAGAAGCGATTACTCGTTTAGAGAAGTTTGTAGAATCTGACTTCGCACAAGTAGACTACACTGACGCAATTCAAATTCTGCTTGATTCAGGTAAAGAGTTTGAGTTCCCTGTTGAATGGGGCATCGATATGTCTTCTGAGCACGAGCGCTACCTTGCTGAAGAGCACTTCAACGCACCCGTTGTTGTTAAGAATTACCCGAAAGACATCAAAGCGTTCTACATGCGTATGAACGACGACGGTAAAACAGTAGCGGCAATGGACGTACTGGCACCGGGCATTGGTGAAATCATCGGTGGTTCTCAACGTGAAGAACGTCTAGAACTGCTAGACAAGCGCATGGTAGAAATGGGGATCGACCCAGAACACATGAACTGGTATCGCGATCTTCGTCGCTATGGCACTGTGCCTCACTCAGGATTTGGCCTAGGCTTTGAACGTCTAGTATCTTACGTGACTGGCATGGCAAACATCCGCGACGTGATTCCATTCCCACGTGCACCACGCAGCGCAAACTTCTAATTCTTACTCATTTTGCTCTTACGAGCAGAGATAGAACCCAATTTAAAGACCACCGCTTTTGGTGGTCTTTTTTTGTTTCATCACATGCCAATTCAAGAGCGGATAACTGAATGCTTACTTTGCAAATTCGAATCGAATATTCAGTTGGTAATTCATCCTATTAGCACTACATTTAGAGTGTAAACTTTATATAGAACGAGGTCTCATGATGGGAAAATTTACAGTAAAAGATATTGAATACTATGGTGAATCAGACGGCGTTCATAAATGGCAAGCTTCAAGTGGTCAACCATACTACTGGCATCCTGATTGGCTGCATGTTGCTGAAGATGAAACCGGATTGCACCCAAAACAAGCGCTAGAAGTAGATGACAATGAAAGCGCAACAAAAGAGCATGCAACAACGGCTATCGTAAAACATCTCAATGAATGGCTAAAAGACAAGTTAGCTCAAAACCCAGATATAGAAACTCAAGCAGTAGAATCTGAACACGAGCTCAAAGGCAAGAACGATTAATCGTCAACTATCTTAGCTAACGTGCTTTCCATTGCTGCATAAAGAGCACGTTAGTTATAACTTAACCTAGCAACTCAAACACTATTTCTAGAACTTTACATACACAAACAATGAATTAGTGTCCTTTTCTGTTTCAAATCAAAATAATTTTCTGTTTTCTTCTTTAATGTGGTTGTCTCCTATAGCCTTGAAAGGTATAAATAGGCTGTTGTCGTTTGTTAACAAACGTTTTGATTGCCCCTTCAATTAACATGGATGAAGAATATGTTTGAAAAAGTTGTTGCAGCACCCGCCGATCCAATCCTTGGTCTTACAGAAGAGTTTAAAAAAGACGCTCGCGCTGAGAAAATTAACCTAGGTGTTGGTATCTACAAGAATGAACAAGGTGAAACTCCCGTTCTAGCGACTGTTAAGAAAGCAGAAGCGGCACTGCTGGAGACTGAGAAAACCAAATCTTATCTAACTATTGAAGGGACAGCTGAATACGGTCTAGCTGTTCAAAAACTGCTTTTCGGCGCTGATTCAGAGATCGTTGCCGAAAAACGTGCCAAAACAGCTCAAGCTCCAGGTGGCACCGGCGCACTTCGTGTTGCTGGTGAGTTCATCAAGCGTCAGCTTGGTGAAGTGAAAATTTGGATCAGTAACCCTACTTGGGCGAACCATAATGGCGTATTCAGCGCTGCAGGTATCGAAACCGCGCAATAT
The DNA here is from genome assembly GCF_001639065.2 of Vibrio barjaei. Classification (GTDB taxonomy): domain Bacteria; phylum Pseudomonadota; class Gammaproteobacteria; order Enterobacterales; family Vibrionaceae; genus Vibrio; species Vibrio barjaei. Next base: position 49,862 of record NZ_LQXO02000059.1, on the reverse strand, counting down.
CGTTACTACAACGCTGAAACTAAAGATAAAGACTTTGCAGGCATGGTTGCAGATCTTGAACAAGCGTCTGCCGGTGATATTGTTCTGCTACATGGTTGTTGTCATAACCCAACAGGTATCGATCCTACTGCCGATGAGTGGGAGCAGTTAGCTAAACTTGTTGCAGAAAAAGGCCTAATCCCATTATTTGACTTTGCTTATCAAGGCTTTGCTAAAGGTGTAGAAGAAGACGCTCAAGGTCTACGTGCGTTCGCTAAACACAATAAAGAGATTTTAGTGGCGAGTTCTTTCTCTAAGAACTTTGGTCTATATAACGAGCGTGTTGGTGCATTCACATTGGTTGCGACTTCAGAAGAAGTAGCAACAACGGCTTTCTCTCAAGTTAAGAGCATCATCCGTTCAATCTACTCTAACCCACCAGCACACGGTTCTGCAGTAGTAACTCACATCCTAAATGACCAAGCTCTACGCGCAGAATGGGAGCAGGAAGTTGCAGAAATGCGCGACCGTATCCAAGAAATGCGTGAACTATTCGTAGAGACTCTTAAAGCCGAAGGCGTAGACGCAGACTTCAGCTTTATCGAACGCCAAAATGGCATGTTCTCTTTCTCAGGCCTGACTAAAGAGCAAGTTAACCGCTTAAAAGAAGAGTTCGGTATTTACATTGTTGGTTCTGGCCGCATCAGTGTTGCTGGTATGACAAAGTCAAACATGGGTCCACTATGTAAAGGTATCGCCGCAGTTCTATAAGCTCGAGCTCATAGAATCAAGACCTTAGCATCGAACAAATGCAACTATCAGGTACAAATAAAAGGTCAGCTTCGGCTGACCTTTTTAGTATCTGCGTGTAGTATTAAAGCATTGACCGACAGTTAAGGCCGCACATGGACGCAGAAATCTTGGAAATTCAAAACTTCCTAGCCTCCCACCCTCCTTTTGACGAACTTCCAGAAGAGACCGTACTTTATGTCTCACAACATATGGAAATCGCGTACTACCGCCAAGATACCCCCATCATCCACTTTGGTGATGATATTCACGACCTTTATATGGTTCGCAGTGGTGTGGTTGAAATCTACCGTCGTAAAGGAGAGCTCTACAATCGCCTGGATGAAGGAGACCTATTTGGGCAGATGGGACTGCTAACGAACAACAAAGTCCGCTTTCCAGCAAAGGCTGTCGAGGATACCTTGGTTTACTGTTTGTCAGCGGAGATCTTCCAAGAACTTTATGATGGATTTGACTCTTTTGCCGACTTTGTAGAAGTAGAGGATACCGTCCGATTGCGCCAAGCGGTCTCTAACAACACCAATGAGAACGACTTAACCACATCTAAAGTAAGAACTTTACTCACACGCGATGCACCTATTATTGAGCGTTCGAGTAGCATTCAGAGCGCAGCACGATTGATGGCTGATGAGCAAGTATCATCACTATTGATCATCGACCCAGAAGTCGTTGAAAACGACGAGGATGACACATCGCCGGTTCTCGGTATCATTACCGATAGAGATTTATGTACTCGAGTCCTAGCAGAGAGTCTTGACCCACAAGACGAAGTAGGCAATGTTATGTCTACCGATGTGATTTCTCTTGATCAAAATGCTTATGTTTACGAAGCCATGCTCATTATGCTTCGCTACAACGTACATCATCTTCCTGTTCTGAAAAACAAAAAACCCATTGGCATCATCGAAACCACTGATATCGTGCGTTATGAGTCGCAAAACTCACTTTTATTAGTCAGCAGTATTTTCCAACAGCAATCGATAGAAGAGCTGAAATCACTTTCAGAGCAAGTTAGAGACAGTTTTGTACGTTTGGTCAACGAAGATGCCAATGCTCACATGGTGGGTACGGCTATGTCGGTAATTGGTAGAAGTTTTAAGCAGAGAATTATTGAGCTCGCTGAAGAGCAACTGGGGAGTGCCCCTATTCCCTATTGTTTCTTAGCGCTTGGCTCAATGGGACGTGATGAACAGCTTGTCGTCACAGATCAGGATAACGCCATTATCCTTGATGATAGCTATGATGCAGAGAAACACGGCAAATACTTTGAGGCGTTCGCAAAATTCATCTGTGATGCTCTTGCTGACTGCGGTTATACCTACTGCACTGGTGACATTATGGCTACTAACCCTGAGTGGCGCATGACACGCAAGGAATGGGAAGCCTGCTTCTCCGATTGGATTGATAACCCTAATCCTAAAGCGCTACTCAATGCTTCGATCTTCTTTGATCTTGACGGTGTATATGGAAAATTAAAATGGGCCGAGCAACTTAATAGTTTCATTGTTAGACGTTCCCGTCGCAATAATCGATTCCTCGCTTGCTTAGCCCGAAATGCACTGAATAGAAAGCCACCTCTCGGCTTCTTTAAAGACTTTGTTATGGAGAAGGATGGTCAACATAATAACTCCATCAATCTCAAACGTCGTGGTACTGCACCTTTGGTGGATTTAATTCGCGTCCACGCATTAGCGGTTGGCTCACGTTCTACCAATTCCTTTGAGAGATTAGACGATATCCATGAAGCTGGAATATTGCCTAAGGGTAGGGCTCGTGATCTAAAAGATGCTCTAGAATTTATTTCGATGGTTCGCATTAGTCATCAAGCAATCGATGTCGAACAAGGAATTGAACCAGACAATAATATTGAGCCAGAGAACTTATCGGATTTTGAACGTCGAAACTTAAAAGACGCATTCCAAATTTTAAGTAATGGTCAAAACTTCCTAAAGTTTCGCTATCAAGCTAATAACGCACTAAAGTAGGAAACTATGATCAAAAAATTACTTCAGGTGCCATCGGTTCAGTGGGAGGCCAAGTTTGCGACTTTAGCAGATAGAGTCTCCGACAAACGACTCAAAGCGTTTTATGCCAGCGGGCTACCCAATGCAGATACTCCATTAGAGCAAATAGAGTTCGTTGCACTGGATTTCGAAACGACAGGGCTTAATCCCGATAAAGACGGTATTTTATCTATCGGGTTAGTACCCTTTAACGCGTCTCGCATTCGCCTTAAACAAGCTGCACATTGGACAATTCGCCCTAAAGCCAAGCTCGAAGAAGAGTCAGTAGTCATACACGGTATCACGCATAACGACATTCTAGATGCACCGACTCTAGACGAAGTATTAAGCGATGTGCTAACAGCATTGGCAGGCAAGATCATTGTCGTGCATTATCGCCCTATCGAAAGAGGTTTTCTCAATAGTGCACTTAAACGAATGATTGGAGAAGGAATCGAATTTCCAGTGGTCGACACCATGCAAATCGAGTCAGATTATCAGTCTAGACTTACGGGAGGAGTCATCAACAAGCTGAAGGGAAAGCGAGCGGACTCAGTAAGACTTGGTCAAAGCCGACGTAGATATGGTTTACCAGATTACCCACCTCATCATGCACTGACAGACGCTATTGCGACCGCAGAACTGCTGCAAGCTCAGCTCGCTTATCATTACGACGGCAAACATACGATTAGCGAGATTTGGCTATAGATATGCACTCCCCTCTGACCGCTTTTGCTCAGAGGGGAGGTAAGATTAGATCTTAAAGCGACCAATCTCTTTTTCTAATTTCTGTGATAAGTTAGATAGGTCAACGGCTTGCTGTGCAGCTTCCTGAGCTTCTTCGGCTAACTCATCAGACACATCACGAATACCTTGGGTATTTCGAGTGATTTCAGAGGTCACAGACGCTTGCTCTTCCGCTGCCGTCGCTATTTGCGCAGCCATATCACTGATTTGTTCAACGGCCGCATGAATTTGCGTTAGGCTCGCAGCAGCACAGTTCGCATCATCGACACTGGTGTCCGCCAGTTGACGACTATCGTTCATAATACCCACCGCTTTTGCAGTAGTTGCTTGTAAGGTTTCAATCGTACTTTGGATTTCTTGAGTCGACGCATGAGTACGCTGACTAAGAACACGAACCTCATCCGCGACAACTGCAAAACCACGGCCTTGCTCTCCTGCACGTGCTGCTTCAATTGCTGCATTAAGAGCGAGCAAATTCGTTTGTTCAGCAATGTCTTGGATAGTCGACAGAATGGTATTGATGCTGTTACCGTGCGTCTCAAGCTCTTGAATTACGCCTGTCGCCACTTGAACTTCTGCCGCTAGATTTTGAATAGAGCCTTGTGTTTGAGAAACTTGGCCTGCACCGTGATTACTCGCACCAACCGCTTCTGACGAATTAGATGCTGTCATGTCGGCATTACTTGCAATCTCTTGAGTGGCCGCAGCCATCTCGTTAATCGCCGTCGCAACCATGTTGATTTCATCTTGCTGAGTTTGAATACGCTGGCTACGTACTCGGGCATGCGTTGCCGTATCTTTTGCTTGCTCTGACAGCGCCAGAGAAACATCTTTTAGGTGCATCACGGTTTCATGCATGTAGCTTACGAACGTATTGAAGTTTCTCGCCAACTGCCCTACTTCATCTTTGCTACGTGGTTCTAAACGCTGAGTTAGGTCACCTTCGCCGGAAGCAATCTCTTTCAATGCTTTTGACACGCGCGCGAGGTCATTCACTAAGAAACTCATCAACCACGACGCCACAATTCCAACAAGAACAAGAATAATCAGTGAGGTAATAATCAGTTGAGTTAATGCCGTTTTATGACCCGCTAGTTCTGTCGCTTTATCAAGTTCAACCGCAAACACCCAGTTTGTTCCGGGAACCTTCGAGAAGAACATCAGCTTCTCTGTACCGTTTAGTTTAAGCTCCAGCATTGTGTTATCGGACGCTTTTTGCTGAATGGTTTGGATATTAAAACTCTGACCCAATGTCGTCACAGGCTTTAGAAGTAGTGATTTGTTAGGATGTGCTAAGAAAGTGCCGTTAGTCAGATCAATGAGCATTGCTGTCGCATTATTACCGACGTTTAAGCTGATTACATCGTTAACTAACTGGTCAATGAGAACATCAGCCCCTACGACCCCCATAAGTTGGCCGTGCTGTTTTACTGGCTCTGCAATTGTCACCAATAGTGCGTTGGTAATGGCATCTTGATAGGCCTCCGTAATAATCTGTTTATTCGCAGCCTGAGCCTCTTGATACCAAGGACGGGTACGAGGATCGTAATCAGCACGATTACGCTCAGGGTGAGAGCGGAACATTTCACCAGCCGGAGTGCCAAAGAAAATGTCGTCAAAGCCACCCGCTATGCGAGCTTGCTGTAAATATGGAACTTTGTCCTCTTGTTCAACAAAACCGTTGAACGCAGTGGCGATAGTTTTGCGAATATCGACCCAGTTTTTAATGCCTTCTACAGCAGCGTACGAGACATTGTTCGCACGTGCACTGATTGCAGCATTAGTTTGCGAGGATAATTGATTAGCGGCAAGAATGGTCAACGCGACCGCCATGAGCACCACCGCACTGAGTGTGGCAGCAATAAGCTTTTGTCTTAATGATAAGTTCATAGTTTATTATTCTGTCTTTGTCGGATTTTGGTTGTTATTTTTATTGTTAACCACTACGTGGCGTGCGAATAATATACATATTCAGCAGCAAAATCGAGCGCCAATATATTGACTTATAAGCACTTTATAGTGACATTTCATTGACCCCACTAATTTTACAAACATTGTTTTCGTTTGTATTATGCTGGAGATTTAATCAACTCCACTATAATCGGCTGATCACTCCATTTCTTTAGGGCTCGACATGTTAAAGTTCTACCAAAGGCAATTTCCGATTGTCGAGGCCATTGCTTACTTGAAGCAACCTCACATTCATTAGCTAATGTTGATTTTTGTGCTGACAGCACTCAAAACTCGGGAGAATTTCCTCAACATTCAATTTGGCTAATTTTAGAGGTTCACTATGAACTCCAAACATTGGACTCGGTTTGAACTACTTCATCAAACTGTGACTAACCCTAATATCCACGTTAAAGGTACGCATAGTTATTACAGCGACGCTTACGACAATGGTTTCGAGTCGTCTGTCGTCCGCTACCTGCATGGCGACGAGCAAACTCGACATAAGTCGCCTCCATGGGACATTGACCAACTGTATATAGGCGATTATGTCTGTATCGGAGCGGAAGCAGTAATACTTATGGGCGGCAACCACACTCATCGACTCGATTGGTTTTCACTCTATCCATTTTTGGACAATGTCGAACAAGCTTATCAATCGAAAGGCGATACCATTATTTCTGATGGTGCATGGATTGGCATGCGAACGATGATCATGCCAGGAGTGTCTATTGGTGAAGGGGCAGTAGTTGCGGCGAATAGCGTGGTGACGAAAGATGTAGCACCTTATTCAATTGTTGGCGGTAACCCAGCAAAGGTCATTAAGCATAGGTTTGATGCCGACAGCATAAAGCGTTTGCTAACACTCAATATCTATCAATGGAGTGAAGAAAAATTCGAGGCGCTACGACACCTCATTTGCGCCAGCGATATCGATGCACTCGAAAGTGCTCACACACTCTATGAAAGCCGTTAATGGCAATCATAATTGAACATCGATAAACAAAAAGAGCGGCTAATTAGCCGCTCTTTCCTATCTGCTTAAATTGCAATCAGTATTTTTCAGTTCTCATACCAAGCAATAGGCTCACACACATCATCAGCAAAATGATGGTGAACGGTAATGCAGATGAAATCGCACCGGCTTGCAGTGCTGCAATCGCCTCATTACCACCAATCCAAAGTAGCGCAACTGCGATAGCACCTTCCATAAACGCCCAGAATACGCGCTGAATAACTGGTGCATCGACTTTACCGCCCGCTGTAATACTATCGATTACCAAAGAGCCTGAGTCTGACGACGTAATAAAGAACACCAAAACAAGCACAACAGCAACGATAGAGAGCATCGTACCCATAGGCAATTCATCGAACATTTCAAACATCGCCAATGGAACATCACCTAAGCCATTAGTACCCAGTGAGCCAACTTGATTAATCACTTGATCAATAGCCATGCCACCAAATACTGACATCCACACCACGGTCACTGCGGTAGGTACGATAAGTACTGCTGTAATAAACTGGCGAACAGTACGACCTTTCGATACACGCGCGATAAACATACCTACGAATGGGGACCATGAAATCCACCACGCCCAGTAGAACACAGTCCAACCGTGCATCCATACTTCATCTTCGCGTCCATGAGGGTTGCTTAATGGAATAATGTTCTTTATATATGCAAACAACGTCTCAGGAATCGCGGCAAATGTAACGGCATAACCAATAAAAGCAACTAATATAAGCAACAAGAAGGCGATGATCATGTTGATATTACTAATAACCTTAACACCGCCATCAATACCGCGTAATACAGAAACAACCGCTAATAATGTTACGACCGCAATAACGACTATTTGCAAAGTCATTCCTGACTCAACACCAAACACGTGATGAATACCACTCGCTGCTTGCTGCGCACCTAAACCAAGAGATGTTGCTAAGCCGAACAATGTCGCCAATACCGCAAGAATATCAACGATGTGACCTGCCCAACCCCAAGCTCTGTCGCCAAGAATCGGATAGAAAATTGAACGCATCGACAAAGGTAAACCTTTGTTGTAGGCAAAAAAGGCAAGTGAAAGAGCAACAACGCCGTAGATTGCCCATGGGTGTAGACCCCAATGGAACATAGTAGCACCCATTGCAAGCTCTCTTGCCGCCGCAGTGTTTGGCTCTACACCTAGTGGAGTTTCAAACCAGCCAGTAAAATAAGCCACTGGCTCAGCTACACTCCAGAACATTAAACCAATACCCATACCAGCAGCGAACAACATGGCAAGCCATGACATAAACGAATAATCCGCGACCGCATCTTTACCACCAAGGCGGATTTTACCGTATGGGGACACTATCAATGCTAGACAGAAAACAACAAATATGTTCCCAGACCACATGAATAGCCAATCAAATTTATCAATGATTGCTAGTTTGATACCATCAAGAGCAGATTTTGCGGTATCCGCGTCAACAATGACGGTTAGTAAGAGAAGCAGTGCTATAAATCCCGCACTAATCCCGAAGACAGGGTTGTGAACATCAAACCCCCATTTCTGGACATTATCTTGCCCAATAGTGTAGTCAGTACTATCAATACTGTACTTATCAATACCCTTTGTCATTAATCCTCTCTATGACCCATTCCTTTTAACTCAAAGCATTTTAGGTCAAAACTATGAATGCTGGACTACAACGAACAGCTGACCTTTAACGATACCTGCTTTGCAAACGTTGTATTTTACCAAATTATAAGCGGAATTTCACATAATGTTAGAAACATCAGACAATTCGTACCAAATAGGAATGAGACAATTAACGATTAGAGCTCAAATTAAATCGACGGTAACGAGAAGTTAAGAAAGGAAGTGGAATAAATTTTTGGCCCCATTTTGCTGAGGCCGTCGCTTTATAAACGTACTAGTTCTTCGAAATATTACTGTCGAGCTGTAGAACCGGAGACGCGTCAATATCGTCGGCATTCATCATTAAAGAAATACGCTGAATCGACGACAGCAACAAAGTTTGCTCCCAGTTTTCTAGGCGCTGGAATTTCTGAACAAAACTATCCTGCAATGGTAAAGGCGAGTCTTTTAATACTTCCTCCCCTTTCTCAGTCAATGTTGCATGAACTTTACGTTTATCTTGTTGACTACGAATACGTTGGACATAATCTTGAGCTTCAAGACGGTCAATGATCGTTGTTGCCGTTGCTTGGCTAATATTGGTTGAGTTTGATAGCTCACGAATTGTCACATCACCCATATCTTTGATAGCTTTCATCAAGATAAGCTGGGGGCCCGTCAAACCGCACTCTTTCTTTAGCTTTTTAGAGTGTAGGTCAATCGCGCGGATAATCTGGCGTAGCGCCACCAATACTTCTTCGTGTTTTTCCAATTTCCAATCCAGTCTTTCAAAGAGTTAGCGCGCTCTTTATAACAGAACGCGAAACAGAATGTGTAGTGATTTTGGTAAAAGTCTCAATTGATCACAGCTTTCGTCCAATTAAACAGCTGAAGTCCCTTCGCCGCAAGGTTCGACACCTATTTTTATTCTCGTAAAAGGCGCAGTAAACCAGATCATTTGAACACTTTAGGACAAGCCATTTTCCAGAGCGTATTTTGCCAGCTCTGCCGTCGAATGCAGATCCAATTTATGCTTGATGTTTTGACGATGAGTCTCCACCGTTCGATAGGAGATGTCTAACATCTGGGCTATTTTTTTACTACTACAACCCTGAGCCACGAGCTTGAGCACGGACTCTTCACGTCGACTCAATGGGTTAGTCTTAGCAACGACTGGGGTAATCTCTTGAGAAAATAACGTTTGAGTGACTGATTCACAAAAGTAGGTAGACCCTTGATGGACGGTCTTAATTGCCTGCACCATTTTCTCTGCGGAGATTTCCTTTAACATGTACCCTACCGCTCCCGCTTGCATTACCTTCATTATGTATTCACGATTATCATGCATCGTTAACATTAAGACTCGAATATTGGGGAGTTCTTCTTTAAGAACTTGCGTGGACTCGATGCCGTTCATTATCGGCATACTTACATCCATTAAAACCACATCCGGCTGGGTACTTTTGACGACTTCAATAGCCTCTACGCCATTGCTTGCGGTTGCGACCACATCAATTTCCGGTTCCCGCTCTAATCTAGCCATAAAACCTTCAAGAACAACTTGATGATCATCGACAATGACGACTCGGATCTTGCCATCCATTACACTGTCTCCTCTACCTTTAACAACACGGTAATTTCTGTTCCCTTTCCATACTCACTAATGAGCTCGAACTCACCACCGATAAATTCCACTCGTTCACGCATGTTTCTCAATCCAATCCCACGGCTATTCATCGCATTTCCAACATCAAATCCGACTCCATCATCGGTAACGATCAGCTGCAGAACACCGCCAAATTGCTTCAAGAACACAGTGACTTTGGTTGCCTGTGCATGCTTTTCGATATTATTGAGAGACTCTTGAACAACTCTATAGAGTGTAGTCGCCACTTCAGATTTGAGCTTCGAGGCGTTAGAATCTAAAACCAATTCTGTACTCGCCATGGAGTAAGTTTTAAAATCTTGCAAGAGAGTGGTAATCGCTGCTTCCAAACCTATATCATCCAAAGCACTGGGACGTAGATGATGGGAAATTCGACGAACTTCCATTATCGCTTCTGACAACGAAGATTGAGATTGCTGCAGGTGTCCCATCGAACGATCATCAACGCTTCTGGTATCCATCAACTCTAGATGGCATTTACTCGACACCAGCAATTGATTTACCCCATCATGAAGCTCTCTAGCTAAATGCTTACGTTCGTCCTCCTGAAACATAACCGTTTTATGGGCGAGCTCTTTCAGATTTTTGTCAGCCAATTTATGTTCATGCCAATTCACCGCTAAGGTCAGTACAATAATCACCGCTACTGTCACTGCGAAAATTGTCACGATAGAAAATATCGTGGTCTCAATATTGTTATCAATAGCAGCCCTTAATATCGCCACTTCTTGAGCTACATCTTCAATGTACAGTCCGGTCCCTATCATCCAATCCCACTTATCCAGCCAAGCTGCATAACTAAGTTTGGTGACCGTTTCTCCTGTAGACGGTTTTTGCCATAAGTACTGATGATAGCCCCCTCCTGACTGCGCCTGAAACAACAAAGCTTCAATGAGGTAATCACCATCTTGATCTTGAAGCTTTAACAAGTTTCGACCAACAAGCTGCGGAAGAATTGGGTGGACGAGGTTGGTACCATTTTTGTCGTAGGCAAAAAAGTAGCCATCAGTGCCGTAACGCAGACGATTGAGCGTTTCTTTGACCTGATTTTTGGCTTCGGTTTCAGTTAATGAAGAGTTGTTGTAGTCCTGCTCAATAGCATCAAAAGCCATTTCGACGCTGTCTTTAAGAGCAGATTCCTTTGAACGAATAAGGCTCTCTCGGAAAATGTTAATTTCATTTTCTCCGAGCGCTTTTGCTTGATGAAGAGTTATCCAACTGACACTCGCCGTCACAATGATAAGTGGGATGAGTGTCAGTAAGATAAGTTTTGCTTTGAGCGGCATAGAAGTCCTTTTTCTAAGCTGCATTGGATGTAGCTTATTGTTTCCTATTGTAAACAGTAACAATGTCTAAAATAGAAATGAACTACTATGCCGAGCTAACGCAGCTCCGATCACATTCCATAAAATTCTGGGAAAATAAGAATTGAGGCCAATACTACAATTTGAATCGCGATAAATGGCATCACACCTCGGTAAATATCTCTTGTCGTTACACCGTTAGGAGCAACACCTTTAAGATAGAACAAGCTAAAGCCAAATGGTGGGGTTAAGAATGACGTTTGTAGGTTCATCGCAATCAAAATCGCAAACCACGTCATATTAATACCCATAAGTTCTGCCACTGGAGCAATCATTGGTACGATGATGAAACAGATTTCTACAAAATCGATAAAGAAGCCCAGAATCAAGATAACCAACATGGTAATGATGAGGAAGCCCCATTTCTCACCCGGTAATTCTAGCATCCATTCTTCAACCAGCATATCACCGCCAGTATAGGTAAACGCCATTGAGAACGCGGTTGCACCGAGCAAAATAGCAAATACCATTGCCGTCACTTTCACCGTCTCTTTGGACGCATCATAGAGCATGCCCCAACTGAATTGACGATACATAAGTGATAGAACAATTGCACCCGCTCCACCGAGAGCAGCAGACTCCGTCGGCGTCGCAATACCGGCAAAGATAGAGCCTAATACCACAACTATCAGTGCTAACGGCGGAATAATCGCTTTCAGCGCCGTTTTTACTTCCTCTGAGCGTGAAATAGTTTCATCTCTTGGAATCGGTTGAGCACTCTCTGGATTTAACTTTGCATAAATGAGTATGTACGCGACATAAGCGCCAACTAAGACAAAGCCCGGCCATAACGCAGCTTGGAATAAATCCCCTACTGGTACACCTAACACGTCACCCAAAAGAATAAGCACGATGGATGGTGGGATAATTTGCCCTAGAGTACCCGACGCACAAATGGTGCCGCAGGCTAACCCTTTATCATAGTTGTACTTGAGCATCACTGGTAGAGAGATAAGCCCCATGGCAACGACGGATGCTCCTACAACACCCGTTGATGCTGCAAGCAATGCACCCACGAGTACTGTTGAAATCGCAATACCACCACGAACACCACCAAACAGACGCCCCATCGACTCAAGAAGCTGTTCAGCTAGCCGAGTCTTTTGTAAAACTAACCCCATAAAAACAAACAGAGGTACAGCCATTAATACCGTGTTTTCCATAATGGACTGTATGCGATATGGCATAAACGCAAACATTTCTATCCCTTCAGCCCACACACCGAAGATCAGCGCAATGCCGCCAAAAGTGAAAGCAACAGGAAAACCGAGTAGTAGCGCGAATAAGGCTACAAAAAACATCACAATACCGATCATGAGAATGTCCTTATTCGTTTGAGCCGGAAGACTTAGCGTAAATGAGGTGTGGATTGAACAGTTTGTTCAATGAGTGCAGAACTAAGCCAACACCAGCAATCGCCATAAAGAAGAATGAAAGAGGAATCATCGCTTTGATGATCCAGCGATAAGGTAAGCCACCAGGGTCACCAGAGGTTTCTCCTAGCGCGTAACTTTCTTTGGCAAAATCGATACCAAACCACGCGACCAATAAGCAAAATGGGAATAGAAAAACAAAAGTGCCTAATAGGTCGATGATGGCTTGAGCTTTAATAGATAAGCGCTCGTAGAACACGTCTACTCGTACATGTCCGCCCGCTTTAATTGCGTATGGAACACCCAGTAAAAACACTGCCGAGAACAAATGCCATTCCATTTCTTGGAAGGCGATAGAAACATCATTAAATACGTAGCGCATCACTACGTCATAAACAACATTCACCAATAAGAGCAAAAACAAAATACTGGATAACCAACCTAGCAAATCCGCTACCTTGTTAAACAGTCTTTCAATGTAAATTAAACTACGCATACAACTTTCCGCCTATCCGCCATATTTAGTTCATTGTTTTAGTTAAGGGCGTATGACCATTTTTTGGGAAAAAGTGGCGCAGGAGCCGCGCCACTTAAAGGGGGTATTAATTGTCGAACTTGTTTAGGTAAGCTTTAGAGGCAATATCAGTCCAAGAACGTACTTGCTGTAGATAAGCGGCTTGGGAAGCTTGAATTTCTTTTGCCATCTCATCTTTAGCTGCGTGCTCTTTTAGCAACTTGTCATTCGCATCACGCAGTGCATCCATTACTTCACGTGGGAAGTCTTTAACTTTCACATCTGGGTAATCTGTTTGTATCGTTGCCCAGTTCTTGCCACTTTCGTGAGTCGATTGGATGTACATGTCGTACGCAGCTGTCTTCATAGCGATTTGTAGAATTGCTTTCAAATCGTCAGGAAGTTTGTTCCAAGTACGTTTGTTTACTAGGAACTGCAGCTCTGTTGCTGGCTCATGCCAACCAGTGTAGTAATAAGGTGCAATTTTGTGGAAGCCCATACGAAGGTCTAGTGATGGTCCTACCCACTCTAGTGCGTCTATAGTACGACGTTCTAAAGAAGTATACAGTTCACCTGAAGCGATGTTAGTTGGCTTAGCACCAACCTCTGCTAGGATTTCACCAGCAAAGCCCGGAATACGCATTTTCAAACCTTGCAGGTCATCTACGCTGTTGATCTCTTTTTGGAACCATCCACCCATCTGAACGTCAGTGTTACCACCTGGGAAAGACATCATGTTATGCGGCGCATACACTTTCTCCATTAGCTCCATACCACCACCGTGATAGAACCAAGCGTACTGTTCTGGTGCCGTCATACCAAAAGGCATTGTCGTAAAGTAGAGGGTATTTGGCACTTTACCTTTCCAGTAATACGACGCTGAGTGACCCATGTCATATTGACCAGATTTAACCATATCAAACACGCCGAAAGGCGCTTTATGCTTGTTCGAAGAGTCAATACGGATCTGTAAACGACCGTTTGACATTTCTTCTGCCATTTTCGCCATGTTCTTCGTTGCGTCACCAAAGATAGGGAAGTTTGGCCCCCATGTCTCGGCTAACTTTAGACGATAAACTTTATCCGCTGCATTCGCGGTACCTGCAACAAACGCTAAACACGTTGCTGCAACAATCGCCGTGCTCTTCATGACACGTGTTACTGATTTCTTGATTAGACTCATTATTCAGTTCCTTGAGTAGGTTCCCTGTTGAAGTCACTGTCGTAACTCCAAGTTTCACATTCCACACAACTATGGATGCAATTCTGAATAACGGGTATTAGTGAGAGCACGCAGTGATAAAACCATTAATTAGCGTTGTCAGACCTTGGTATTACGTATAAATACGTAGGAAATAACCACAATAGAGATCTAAATAGCTATAAATCAATAAATTAAGAAGACAGGATTGGAAAGGAGATTGGAGAAATACTTAGGCATTTATTATCAGGCACGAATTACACAATCGCTACTTTTGTGACATCAGTCGCTAACATTAGTGCGTTTTAGTCTTCTGGATCAAAAAGACCCCTAGGTAAGGGGTCTTTTTGAGAATGGGTAAAGTGAGCGCTTAAAGCGCTTTATAGATCACTTTATTGCCCGCAAGCTGTTCTTTAGCCACTAAGCCTTCTTCTAGAAGCTTCTTAAGTGCGCCAGTCGCCCAAGATGCTGCTTTCGCTTCTTCTTGGCCAGCTTCTAGGCCGATGCCTTTTGGATTGATACCGTCAGCATTTTTAGCAACGATGTCTAGCACTTGTTGCTGCTTAGGAGTTAAGGCTACATCAACTTTTTTTGTCGCAGTTGCGGTTTCAACTACAGGCGCTTTCGCTACAACAGGCTTTTCTGTTTTTGTTGCAGCTGCTGTGTTGGCAACTACCGCTTTAACGCGCTTTTGCAACTTAGATTGCACTTTGCGCTTATGAGCAAGTCTCATTTAGTTTTCTCTCCAATTCACTGCACCAAGACAGTGGTCAAAATTTGAAGCGCGTTTTATACCAAAATTTTGATAGCTTTTGTAGAGGATTGACACAAAGTGGCGTCAAAAATGCAGACCTAGGACGTTTATGGCTATTATTTAAACAATAAACTTTATTATCGCTTCATCGGTATAAAGAACCAGATAGGGTAAAAATCAGTCGTCACTATGGATACATTACATTTCAGCAATCATAATTACACATGGCAATCTCCGACCATTAAAGTCGTTGCAGCGGTCGGCGGGTTGGCCTGTTTTAGTTTTCTTCTACTTTCCCCCAATTGGCAGCAAGCGTTGGTGTTCATTACGCTCGTCGCTGCGGTCATGACCTTTGCTTACTTTATGCTTGTCAAAAGCCGTGTCACCTTCACACTGACAGCAACTCATTTCCAGCAACACGTCTTCAAAGGTGGCTGGGTCGTTAAATGGAGTAATATTGAACGAATCGGAGTATGTACACATCACCAAGACGGTTGGCATAAACCACTGCCTTGGATTGGAATCAGACTCAAACACTATCAACCTTACTTGGATGGTATTTGCCCTAGAGTGGCTACCGACCTTTTGCTAAGCCAACGTGCGTTGCTTTATCTTGGTGCCCAGCAAACCTCACCAGCACTTAATTTTGAAGATATTGTGTTGGACTCTGAAACTTACGTTACCAATGAGGGGAAAGAGTACAGAGGGCTTCTCGCCATGTTGGCAAATCGAATGCGTTATCAGCGAGAGTTTTATGGATTTGATGTATTTGTAGCCGAGGCTGACCTAGACAGGTCTGCCGACGAGTTTGTGGGTCTTACCCGCCGCTATTTAGCTGCGGCGGATAGATAGGTGCTCTAGAGAAGCATTACTTGTAATCACTCACTGTTCTCTTAGACGACTATCAGTAAAGCGGCATCTCATCGGCAACAAACGGATTGGATGCTCGCTCATGGCCAAAGGTCGACTGTGGACCATGACCCGGTACAAATGTTACGTCATTACCGAGCGGCCACAACTTGGTCTTAATCGAGTTAATCAAAGTAGCGTAGTCACCTTGAGGAAAATCTGTGCGTCCAATACCACCATTAAAGAGAACATCGCCAACAAAAGCGACTTTTGATTCCTCATTAAACAGCACTACGTGACCTGGAGTGTGACCCGGAGTATGAATGACGTTAAGAGTTTGATTACCAAACTCTACAGTATCACCATCATCTAACCATTGATTGGGTTCAAACGCTTTAGTTAAAGGAAAACCAAACATTTGGCTTTGGTTTTCTAACCCTTGTAGCCAAAAGTTATCGGCTTTATGAGGACCAACAATGTTGGCATCAAGCGCTTCTGCAAGTGGCTCAGTTCCGCCAACGTGATCTAAATGTCCATGGGTGAGTACTAGTTGTTCAACTTGTACTCCAAGTTCTTTGATCAACATTTCTAGCTGTTTTACATCACCGCCAGGATCAACAACCACACCTTTCATGGTTTCGTCACACCAAACGATAGAACAGTTTTGCGCAAATGAAGTGACAGGCACTACTTGATATTGAAGACTCATCATAAACCCTATTAATTTTGCAATTAGCGGGACTATGACATCACGCTAGCGGAATGACAAGTGTTACCAGTTTCTCACTGGGCCCGTATCAATATGGACGAACTGGCTTCTTGGATAATAACCCACTCCACCAGCCTTGATGGTTAGCGCCGCCTCGTGAAGATGACTGAGTTTTACTCCGTCTAATCTAAAGTCGATGGCCTGACCTAACATATGAAGACTTTTTTTCGCTACCCCATTAGAGCCTGAACGCAATGAAGCATTGGTCTCTGGAGATCGGTAGCCAGAAATGATCAACACCTCTGATTTTACACCTAATAGGCTTTGAATCTCTGATATCTGATCAAACAAACGCTTATCCATGTTGTGGGTTTCATTGCGTCGATGATCTCGACAAAGTGTATTGAGGCGAGCAAGTTCAGCTTGGATATACTTAGCACCGTCAAAGTAGCGACTTTCTAGACTCTCTCCTGTGTGTAAGTTATTCATTGCTAATGTTCTTGGTGCAGAAGAAGGCATAGCGAAAGATAGCGAAGGCACCAATGACGCCGTTGCACCACACAAAGCAAGTTTGAGGGCGTCTCGTCTAGAAATGTTTGTTTGGATCATACTACTCAAAGAAAGGAAACTACGTAATTGCGGCGCAAGATACGTGTTTCTCGAGCCTAGTTCAAATGCAGAAATTAGCAAAACGCGCTTATTTCTGCAGCCAGCAGTGGTTAACCTTTGAGCAGAAAGCGTTTTTTAGATTGTTCAAATTTGTGTCAATTTTTTGAAAAAGCCGCACTGTTCATACTTTCTCGTTTGGCATCGTATTGGTATACGTCACCACGGAAGTGTGCCTTTCCGTCAGACATCCAAGCGGTTTGATAAATGATATGAACCGGAATTCGCTGCTTAAGGGCTATCGCTTTATTTGGGCGTTCCGTTGCAACATCTTCTAATGTTTTCCCTTGTGCTTCGAGTAACACTTGAGCGAACTGGTCAGCGTGTTCCACTCTCACACAACCAGAGCTGAATGCACGTAAACTCTCATCAAACAGATGCTTACTAGGTGTATCGTGTAGAAAGATGGCTTGCGCGTTGGGTGTGTTGAACTTGTACTGACCCAGCGCGTTTAACTCCCCTGCTTGTTGACGCATACGATACGGGAAGCGTCGCGCATTGACCTCTTGCCAATCAATCATCGTAGGGTCGATACGTGCCTGATTGTTCCAATCATCTAAAATTTCAATTCGCTGTGAAAATAGGTAAGTTGGATTCTGTTTTACTTTAGGAATGATGTCTTTAACCATAATTTTCCAAGGCACATTCCAAGTAGGATTTAGGATGAGCGAATCCATTTTAGTTTCCAGTAAAGGCGTTTGACGCGAGGCTCTGCCTACAATTACTCGCGACTCAAATCGTTCCTCTCCTTCATCCCAATATTCAAGCTGAAAGTTCGGCACATTGACGACAATGATGTTTTCGCGCTGCTGTGGCCACAAGCGAGAACGCTCTGAGTTGAGTGCCAAAATACGCAGTTTATCGGACGCGGATTTGTTCAACCATTCGATGGTATTGGGACCTATAATACCGTCATCGTTTAACCCGTATATGGTCTGGAACTCTCTAATGGCAAAGTCGAGTGATTCGTCGAAATAATGATCTTCCCTTGCCGTAACAAAGACATTGGATTCGGACAGCCTTTCAATAAGAATTAAGTATGCTTCTTGAGGTAACGTATCACCGAGTCTCATGAGCCCAACTTGCTGATACTCAATCTTGGTCATTTGCGATTTCGACACTAGGTCGATGTATGCATTCTCAAATCCATCTTGCTGTAACATTGGCGACGCAAACGAGGTGGTGTAAGCCAGCGCTTCTTGCGCTTCGAAAGCTTTTACCATTAGATCAACTTCAGTTGCCGAAGGACGCGGAAGAGGCTCAACTAGATCAGCAGTAAAAAACCACTCTTTACCAAGCTCTTGAGACGCTGCAACATAGCTTAAATAAAGTAAGAAAGTATCTGTTGCGACTCTATCATAACGATCCACCTCGCCTTGCTGATAATACTGTTGCAGGAGTTCTACTCTTGATTGGAACAGCGGACTAAAGCCCGCAAGCTTCATCATATCTAGTTGCAGATTTAGCTGAGCGTTAAGCTCGTTGCCATTCCATATACGTTCAACATCCAGTCTGGAATATAAGTAGTCAACTAACGAAGGATAGAGAAGCGCGTCTTGAGTCCTATCTATAAGCTCAGTTGAGCCTTTTGTATTATCCTGCTGAAGAATTGGCTTGATGTGTTTTACAGAATAAGAGGCTAGCTCGGTCGAATTTGAGACAAGCTGATCTGGCGCAGCAACCGTCAAACCAGCTGTAGCTAGAGAGAATAAACCAACAGACAATGAGAGTAGCCAGTTTCGCATCTACCAACCTCCTTTCAAACAAGGATCTTAAGTATGGCAGAAATCACACTATCAACCGGACAATTTTAAACTAAACCAGCTACCGTCTCATTTATGTGATGGCACTCCAATGATTATCCCACTGAATTCCAGAATAAAAGCGCTGTTTATCTAGTTGTGGATTAATTTTAATTACTTGCCCCGCACCAGAACTCACATGAAAGTCCCCATTCCTGACCACCACTCCTGAAGCATCTGGGAGTGCATTAATTTCCAGTAATTCACGTGTTACCTTGTCCCAAATTCCGTAGCAACTTCCTCTCGGTGAGGTAGCCAGAATATGCGTTTCTGTCGCTGCAATACTGGCAATATAGTGATTAAATCTTGCCCACTGTTCAGGCTCTCCACCCAGCTCTTCCATCACCGAACCTCTCTGGTGAATGGCGACTAGTGGTACGTAGTCCTCCGCTTCGCCCCGATATTGCTGACCCGTTAACACCGTAGTGTCACCGTCATGAGCAAGATGGCGAATACTCTTATGATGGTCGCCAAGTGTTGCTTGCTCAAGAAGCTCTCCCTGAGGAGAAAGATAACTTAAGCTAGGTTGCATGGTTGCAAGATTTTTAGGTTGCCTGCCATTGGTATGTACGCCGCCGACTCCAACGACTAACGAATCGTCTACCATCACGATCACTTCATGAGGACCTAGCCCGAAACCGGTAAACTCTTCTATTTTTCTATAGTCATTAGCAACATCATAAACGCCAATGATTCCACGACTGCTCGACCGCTCGCCTTCCGTAGCGTACAGCCATCGACCATCATTTGAATACACGCCATGCCCATAAAAATGTCGGTTATTTGGCGCTAAAATGAGCTTTACTACTTGTCCTTCACGATAATCAAACACCATGGCATAGCTACCAGGCCTTCGCGCAAACATCACCGCATGATGAGTCTTGGGCGATACAGCAATGCCATGACCACGGTCTGGTAGAGGCAGTCGATGCATAGCAGTAGCATTTTCGGCAGAAACAATAACTTCATAGTCACCCTTGTTGCGAACCGAGCCGCCTATCAAGGTTTCCTGAGCCATTTTCGTCGTGGATGCGCAAGCCGTGAGCAAAGAAGGCGACATCACCATGATGCCTGCCAACTTTGTGAAGTTGCGTCGAGAAATATCAATCGCCATCAGTCGCATTAAATCCTATTACTACTCCCAACTGAACCGAAGCCTCTTCATTGATAAGATACTTAAGTTGTTCAAGCTTGTTGAATTGCGACAGCACTGTTCGATATCCTTGTTTAGATTGCAATAACGCAAACAGACTGGCTTCACTCGGCCAAGTTTCTAACGTATCTTCAAATTGGTGAACGATACTGTCCGCCAGTCTTGCATGACCTTCATCGCGCAAAATCTTATCTAGCCCCTTTCCTTTCGCCAGATAGAGTGCTTGCATCGCTTCTACGTTAGTTTTTAGATTGCTCATTGATGTTTCCGAGCGCCAAGACTCAGAGAAATAAGGCCGCGGGGCACCGATTTTCGCTAACGGACGAGACAATTTTTTCATGCTGTAATCCAGCTGGTTAGACAGCAAAGCCAGATACTCTGACTCCCACGCCTCTTTGTCTAAAGTGGACCACGGATTGGTTTGCCACGCCATAAATATAGTGTCAGCGCGATCGGTAAGAGAAGTGGTAATGGCGGTCGCCAATGAGCAATGCCCTCGTGAGCCCTTTGCTAGTGTTGAAGCATTATCATAAAGCAGCCATTCAATTGCTCCTAGTCCCTGAATGGTGACACTTTGCAATTGTACTGACTCCATGGTCCACGCGTCGGTTTTAACCGCTTGTGACATCTTCCTACCGGTGGTGTTCTTCTTATCTGGCCAGAATTGAACATTCCAATTCTGCTCCAGTGCCATAGCAGGACCTCGCTCTTGCCCTTGCAACCACATCCAACGGGACATTCCTTGTTGCCATGCTGCAGACACCTGCGTCAGCTCCGATTCCCCTTGGCAAAACTGTGCAGTTTGCGATTGTAAGTTCATCATTGCCGTTTTGAACTTCAACGCAGAGTCGAATTCAACTTCATATACAGCTTGACTAAGGTGTGTTGTGGCTTCTGGCTTAGAGGATTGGGTCACACTACTCGATTGACAAGCTGTTAAAAAAAGCAAGCTCAACGCTATAGATGAAAGTTTGTAATTCACGCTGCTCTCCTTACAGTGAATTTAGAAACGCCAGTAGCGCATCACGTTCTGATTTAGATAGGGCTAACACGTTTTGTTTTGCGGCTTCTGCTTCACCACCATGCCATAAAATCGCTTCGGTGAGGTTTCTCGCTCGTCCGTCATGAAGAAAATATGTGTGACCATTAACTTCTTCGGTATAACCAATTCCCCATAATGGAGCTGTGCGCCACTCACGGCCCGAAGCCGCGTATTCTGGTCGATTGTCTGATAGCCCCTTCCCCATGTCATGTAACAGCATATCCGTATAAGGGTGAATCGTCTGGTTCGAAATGGCAGGCAACCCTTCTTGTGTACCGGTTTGAATACCTGTTCTATGGCAGTTTTGGCAACCGACATTGTTGAATAGCTTCTCACCTGCAATTACCAATGGATCATCGATATTACGTCGTTGAGGCACCGCTAAATGCTGAGTATAAAACTCGACGAAGTTGAGAATTTTGTCGCTCACCTCAGGGTCTCCGCCACTGTGCTGAGCCGTACAAACACCCTGATTACTGGTACAGTTCTCACTCGGAAACAGCGAACTTGTTAAGCCTACATCACCATTGAACGCAGCCGCATTTTGCTGCATCAGATTAGGCTGGCCTGCTTTCCATCCAAAGCGACCCAATGCCATCTTTTGAGTGCGCACATCCATCACGTAGTTAGGCTTTCCTGTTACTGATGAGTTGTCCTCTTTTTGCGCTTCAGCAAATGCTAAGATCGTCGATTCTGGAATCGATTCGAGCAACCCTAAGCCAATCATTGGCGGAGCAACTCGTGCCGACATTAAAACCTCAGGGTGCATATCGCCGTAGGCTAGTTCGACAATCTTAAGGTTAGGCTTGCGTAACATGACGACCGTTCCATCTTTAAAACTTACCGCAACCTCATCATAAGTAATATCAATTTGTCCTTCTGGCTGCATGTTCGGCAAAGCAAAATCTTGCAACTGACCACCATATGTTGGCTCAGGTATTACACCGTCAAGCTCATAGGCCGCTTTCTGCTGCGCAGTCACAGCCGGAATACTCAACCTAACCAACATGGATACGGCATGTTGATCATTTTCTTCAGGAGGATGACCACGACCGTCTTTGATATGGCAGTTTTGGCAACCATTGGTATTAAATAGTGGTCCAAGCCCATCCCTTGCATCTGTGGAAGCAGGAGCTTGAACCCATGGATTTCTAAAAAAACTGTTACCTACGCTAAAATCTAGTCGCTTTGACATAGGCAAGTTGGCAGCAGGCATTGAGTAAGCATTAGGCCCCTCTTTTTTTACCGTTGTTTTACCGCCCGACAGATGAGAAGACTCAGACCCGGCAAACACCGAGCCGACAAAAAGGAATAGTAGTGTGGCTAAAAAAGGATAAGATCTTGACATACAGCGCTCACAAAAAGATCGACAAAAGGGGGGCAGTAGCCCCCTATTCATTATGGTTATTGTGCTTAGAATTCGTGGTCAGCAGTATCTGGATTTAGGCTATCGATACCGATGATGCCAGCGGCACGCTCAATTGAACCAGTTTGCGCGACAAGTGCAACAATGGTCTCATTCACTAGTTTGTTACCCTGAGGATTATTCGATGCGATCAACTGGTCAAAGTGTTGGTTGTCTTTTTCTGCCGAGGTAACAAGTTTGCCAACTTGCGCGCGTGCAAGATCAAATTGCTTTTGAATCTCTTTCGCTGCTGTTTTGTCTTTTGCTTCAACAAGGTTAGCGATACTTGGACCGTCAACTAATGTTCCATCAGCGCGAACGTAAGTGCCCGTGTAAACGTTATAGATACCTTGCTCGTTGTAGTAGTGAGAGTTATGCGTGTTGTCAGAGAAACAATCGTGCTCATCTTCAGTAGAATTGGCCTCTAGAGCCACTTTCATGCGCTCACCTGCAAGTTCACCTAGAGAAAGTGAACCCATGCCAAATAGTATCTTACGAATGCCGTTGTCAGCTTTGTCAGCAAGTAGTTCAGAGCGGTAATTACCTTTCTCCGCCGCTGACCATTGTTTCTCCATCCATTGAAGATCTTGAATCAACAGTTTCGATGCAGCTTGAAGATACTGCGCACGACGCTCACAGTTACCGTTAGTACAGCCTTCACCGATGACATAGTCAGTGTAAGGACGTTCACCAGCACCTGCATTAGTGCCGTTAAGATCTTGTCCCCACAATAAGAACTCAATCGCATGATAACCTGATGCTACGTTCGCTTCAGAGCCACCAACTTCATTAAGGTTAGCAATGACTTCAGGTGTGATTTCTTTAACATCAAGAGTTGTAGCACCGATTTGTAGGCTCTTGTTAGCAACAATGTTTGCTTGTGCGCCTTCATTACCTAGTTCATATTGATAATCCGCACTCACATAGTCGATAAGACCTTCATCAAGTGGCCATGCATTAAGCTGTCCTTCCCAATCATCAACGATAGCATTACCAAAACGGAATACTTCCGTCTGCTGATAAGGTACGCGGGATGCTAGCCATGCTTGTTGCACATCGACCAGACCTTTCTCAGAAGGGTTTGCCAAGAATGTGTTAATAGATATGTCTAAATCTTTTGCTGTAATCAGTGCATCTGCGAATACCGCGTGAGCCAGATCAGCATAGTGTTCGACCACTTGGTCTTTAGTAACTGCAGAAAACGCAGCGCTTGAAGTCATTACAAGAGAGGCTGCCACTGCACCCTTCACCATGGTTGTTACATTCATGAAAAGCATCCTTGTTGAGCTTAATAGTTATTAGTAGTGCGAATTATTATCATTTATACTACGAAATGCGATAATACTCAGTTACAATTTATTTTCAAGAATAAATACAAAAAAGCCTCACAAAAGTGAGGCTTTTCTATCATTTTACTAACAATTTTATGATTGGTGATCTGGATTACTGGCTAAAGCTTGAGGTAGTGCTTACCGTGAGAGACCTTCGCTTTAAGGTAGTTTTCATTGCCATCTTTGATATGAGCGTGCGTATTCACAACTTCTTCAATATTGATACCGTGCTCGCGAAGTTCGCGCACTTTTTTAGGATTGTTAGTGACCAGACGAATAGAGTGCACGTCCAGCGCTTTAAGCATTTGGGCGGCTTCAGTAAAGTCACGTAAGTCATCGCCAAACCCTAAATGGTTATTGGCTTCATACGTATTCATACCATCAGACTGAAGCTTGTACGCGTCTAGTTTATTGTAAAGACCGATTCCTCGCCCTTCCTGACGTAGATACAGGATGATGCCGCCTTCTTCACCCATTTTCTGAATGGTTTCTTCCAATTGCTCACCACAATCGCAACGTGACGAGTGGAAAACATCACCGGTAAGGCACTCTGAGTGCATCCTTACCAGAGGTAAAGATTGGGTCTTGTCAGATGATTTAAAAATAATCGCTACATGTTCTTTATCTGTCTTGAGTCCACGAAACGACAGCATCTCTGCGTCTATATCACTCCTGGAACCGACTTTTAATTGTATTCTGGCACGTACTTCCGCCATAGTCTCTCTCACTAGATTATCTGAGGCTAGTAATGAACTTATCTCAGCCATCGCTCTATTCTCCATAAAGTGAACTATGGGGGCTAGTACTCGACTTTTCAACAATAAGATCAATATAGTAATTGTTATATTATAACAATTACTATTTATAAGAAACTAAAAAAGCCCCAAGTATCAATACTCGAGGCTCATAAAAATCATTTAGTTAGGCGATAAAAAGATAGGTCTTACGCTTGTTTTTGTTTCCATACAGCGAGTTGGACCCACACATTTTCCAGTTCCGCTAGCTCTTCTTTTGTTAATAGAGAGATGGTCTGGGAAGACTCACCCGAGCTCGCACCATTGGCAGAGTTAAGGTGTGCATAAAAGTCTTTTTTGAGTTGGCTGATGACTGCTTCCACTGCTGTACCACCTTACTTACGGATTATTTCCTAAACAATGCGATAATACCACTCTGATCAGATCGTACAGCTTTTTCAAACATTTCTGGAACTGCCATCACAATCTAACGGGTTTTTACCTAGAATTTTCTAAACTTTATCGCACAGCGGACGA
The DNA here is from genome assembly GCF_001639065.2 of Vibrio barjaei. Lineage (GTDB taxonomy): Bacteria > Pseudomonadota > Gammaproteobacteria > Enterobacterales > Vibrionaceae > Vibrio > Vibrio barjaei. The sequence goes on along the minus strand of NZ_LQXO02000059.1, from coordinate 24,649 downwards.
AGGCGGCAATTTGTTACTGAACTTTTTTGTTGAGGCGGTAGAATATCGACACTTTACACTTCAAAGAACAATGTCATGTTAAAAATCATCAGCAACCAAGACTTCGATACATTTGCGCAAAACGCAAAAGAAGCACCACGCAAACGCAGTCATCATAACCTACACGAGCAATTAGACGCTGGCGTTCAACGTTTGTTCATCTCAACAGAGCCAGAAACCTACATGCGCCCTCACCGTCATACTGAAGAGCACAAATGGGAATTGTTCCTTGTTCTTAAAGGGCAACTGGATTTATTGATTTTTGATGATGAAGGCAATCTCACAGAGCGTCACAGTCTGTCACCAGAAACTAACCGTGCTATCGAAATCCCACCAGGTACTTGGCATGGTTATGCTTGTATGCAACCGGGCACGGTCGGTCTTGAAATCAAAGAAGGCGCATACATCCCTACTCCTCAAGAAGATTTCGCACCTTGGTCTCCTGCAGAAGGTGAAGACGGTGCCAATGAATATCGCGATTGGATGAGTACAGCACAACCAACGGCAAAATGATCTTTAGCTGCTATCCTCACTACTAAATCTACAAAAGCGTAGATAAAAGTAGCATCTAGAGCGGGAATGTTGATAATACCCGCTCTGCATACCGACTGAGGACAGCTCTTGAACACTCCAGCCTTTTCTACCTTAAACTTACCATCTGAATTACTCGGCACATTAGACAGTCTTGGTTACGCTTCCATGACGCCAATCCAAGCCGAGGCACTACCAAAAATTTTGGCGGGTAAGGACATTATCGGCCAAGGAAAAACAGGTTCAGGAAAAACCGCAGCCTTCTCTCTCGGCGTGCTTAGCAACTTAAGAGTAAAGCGTTTCCGTGTGCAGTCTCTTGTTCTCTGCCCAACTCGTGAGCTTGCGGACCAAGTTGCAAAAGAGATTCGCACTCTAGCTCGTGGTATTCACAATATCAAAGTACTAACACTGTGTGGCGGTATGCCAATGGGACCACAAATTGGTTCTTTGGAACACGGTGCGCATATTCTAGTGGGAACGCCTGGTCGCATCCTTGATCATCTAGAAAAAGGTCGTATCAACCTAAGCGAACTGAATACTCTGGTACTTGATGAAGCGGACCGTATGCTAGATATGGGTTTCAAAGATGCCTTGGACGCTATTATCGACCAAGCTCCAAAGGAGCGACAAACGCTGCTTTTCAGCGCTACATTCCCTGAGCAAATCCAAACCATTGCTGCTCGAGTTATGAAGCAACCAGAAGTGGTGAAGGTAGAGAGTAAGCACGATCACTCAAGCATCAAACAGTTCTTCTATCAAACTAACACTCTCGAAGAACGTGATAATGCACTTGAAAACTTGCTTCTGACTCACCAACCGGAGTCTGCTGTGGTGTTCTGTAATACTAAAAAAGAAGTTCAGAACGTTGCGGATGAACTGCATCATCGTGGCTTTAGCGTGATTGATATCCACGGTGATTTAGAGCAAAGAGATCGTGACCAAGCACTCGTACAGTTCGCCAATAAAAGTGTTTCTATTTTAGTGGCAACGGATGTTGCAGCTCGTGGTCTCGATGTCGATAACCTCGATGCAGTATTCAACTATGATCTGTCTCGCGACCCAGAAGTACACGTACATCGCATTGGTCGTACTGGGCGCGCCGGTAATAAAGGTTTAGCCTTTAGCTTCTATAGCGAGAAAGAGTTCTATCGTGTAGCGCGTATCGATGAGTACATGGATATGCCGATTGAACCAAGCGAATTGCCTGCAAAGTCAAGCAACCAACCATTTCAAGCAAAAATGGTGACGATTCAAATTCAAGGCGGTAAGAAGCAAAAATTGCGCCCTGGTGATATTTTGGGGGCGCTAACCGGTGATAAAACACTCTCCGGCAATCAAATTGGTAAGATCAATATGTTCCCGATGAGTGCTTATGTGGCGGTCGAGAAAGCGATAGCTAAGCAAGCGTTAGGTAAGATTACCAATGGCAAGATGAAGGGCCGTAACTTCCGCGCGCGAATCATCAAAGCTTAACCTTCAACTCCATCAAAAACAGCTCTTAGTTAATACATAGAGCTGTTTTTGTATTCGCTACTGCATGGATAACGCCATAGATACGGCGGAAAAAGGACATCCCTGCTTACAACGCCCGCAGCCATCACAAGCTTTCTTATCCAACTCCGGTAGGCTGTACGACGTGATACTTATCGCCTGTTTTGGGCAGGCTTCTTGGCATAAGTGGCAATCACTAAACAGTGCATTTTGACATCCATCCGAGAACTGCGGAATTAAACCAGTATCGTTGTCCTGTCCATGCAATGCACCTGTTGGGCATACTTGGCTACATTCTCCACATTGGCTACAGTACCCATAATCAAGTACAAGCCGGGCAAGTTCATCTTCAATAGCAATAACCTGCTCAGGACAAGCCTTGGCGCAATCTCCACAAGCATTGCAAATCTGTTGATAGAGCAACTCATCAACAGCTTTTGGTGGTCTAGGGATTGTTCGTGATACTTCGTGGCAATCTAACTTAGCAGCGAATGAGCCATCATTGGCCGTTACAGGTGAATTCCGCGTACTGCCATTCGCCAAAGCGCGAAAAAGACCACGACGACTTATGGTTTTGTGCTCCATATACGCTTTGTAGTATTTTTCATCTCTGGTCATGAGCGCTTACCAACCCTAACGATACAGTTTCACGGCAAGTGGCGTAATATTTAACAGCTCCTGAACGGCTTCACACCATTGCGAGACCAAGGCCGCTAGTTGTTTGTAGCTTTGAGTTGAAGCATGCTTCTCAACCAACTCGAAATAACGGTAACACCAAGTCAACAGATGTTGTGAAAACAGCGCCTTGACCGACTCAATGTCTTGTTCTTGTTCCACCAATTGACTCACTGCAAATAACATTAAGCCAACCTGATCTTCTGGCTCTCTCATCCCAGTATCTAAAGCAATGTCATGATCTCGAAGGAACTGACGGTACGCTACTGTAGTATCTCCAAAAATCACCTCTTCTCTATCCATGTAGACTGAGCCCCACGGTGGTGCCAGCATCGCCTCTCCTCCTTCAAAAAGTAAGAAGAAGTCTTGATTTAGTGCTTCGCTGCTTTCGCCTTTAACCTGATGACACCATGCCTGAAGATCACTGTCTTTCACGTTTTCATCTTGTAGCAACGCTGTCAATAAGGTCTGGTTGTTGCTGCCGGTAAGCGGGAAATAAAACAGTGAACCGAATACCTTTGCCATGGTTTGTAGACTAAGTAGATCGATAGATTGATTTTCTGACATGAATTTACCAAATTTCAAAAATGACTAAATTGAACGAGAGCAGGCCGGTCAGCCTGCTCTTATCTTTGCTACATACCTGCTGTCATATGCAGACCAAAGAACACACTGCGTCCGATGAGTTCCGCAACTAACACCATCGCAAAGCCAATGACGGCAATCGGCATAGAACGAGACTCAGAACGCATCGCCCACATCCACGCCGCTAGACCAACGAACACTAGGACAAAGCGTAAGTTTTGAATCTCTGCCATGTTTGGCACTAACTCACTGGCTGCAACAATCGCAGAATGAATATTAGGCAAGTCAGCGACCATTGACATAGTGACCATTGCCATTGTCACTGCGGCTACGCTTGCCACAATCGCCGTGACTTTACCTAAACGTGGGCATTCCAAGTTAGCGCCACGCATCAAAATAAGTGACAGCATAACGCCACAAATGACAGCTGTGAGCGTAAATGATTGACCCGTAAACGGTGTATCCCACGTCGGAACCGTATCGATGATGTAAACGTTAGTCATCGCGACCATAAAGACCACGCCGATCACCATTGCCGCTACCATCAACCCTTTACGAATCGATTCACTGCCTTTATTGATGACAGACAATAGCCAATATAAACCACCTAAACCAAAGAACATTGAACCAAATAGGATCTCACGTGATAACCAAGACGTTCCAATTTGGTTTAACGCATTGATTGCACGCATTGGGCTACCTAAGTGCATGGTTGACGCCATAAAGCCCAGTCCCATGAACACCCAAATAAAGAACATATTACGAGTTATCGCTGTCTTAACGTGTGCATCCGCCTTACCAAACAATGTGATTAAGCCCATTACGATAAACGCACCGACTGCTGTTTGAGCAAATACAGTAAAGAAAATCAGAGGCCATTCATGCCATCCCATGTTAAACCTCCTTAGGGTTTGCTAGGTGACCAGTGGTGTCATTCGTTGGACGCGCATGACGATTTGGTTTGATCACGATGTTTGGTTTCGTTAACGTTGATGATGGAAGTGGTGCTACGTCAGCGTTGGTTCCATACTTGGCACGAAGCTCAGCAATAGGGCCGAACTCCAACGCACGAAGTGGACAAGAACCGACACAGATTGGCTCAAAACCTTCTGCTACGCGCTCAAAACAACCATCACATTTCGTCATGTGACCCTTTTCTTTGCTGTACTGTGGCGCACCGTAAGGGCAAGCGTTAGCGCAGTGTTTACAGCCAATACACACCTTCTCATCCACGACCACAAAGCCATCTTCACGTTTGTGCATTGCACCCGACGGACACACTTTTGCACAAGCTGGTTCGTCACAGTGATTGCATGCAATAGAGGTGTAATAGGCAAACACATCTTGACGGTAAGTGCCGTTATCTTCGATCCAGTTACCACCAGCGTATTCGTAAACTCGACGGAAGCTGCGATCAACACCAAGATCCTTAAAGTCTTTGCAAGCTAACTGGCAGGTTTTGCAGCCAGTACACTTACTCGAATCGATATAAAAACCGTATTGTTTCATGAGTTAGTCCTTACGCCTTATTTGCCAGTTGAACTTCTACTAAGTTAGTGTGTTGAGGGTTACCTTTTGCCAGCGGGCTCGGGTGTTGAGACGTCAGAACGTTGATTGACCCATTATGGTCAACTTTATTGCCGTCCGGTGCGTACCATGCCCCCTCTCCAAGAGCTACAACTCCCGGCATCATTCTTGGCGTGACTTTAGCGTTAATTCGAACTTCACCACGGTCGTTGAAGATCTTAATTCGGTCACCATTGTTAATTCCGCGACGTTCAGCATCTACAGGGTTGATCCACATTTCTTGTTGTGCGGCCTGCTTCAATACATCCACGTTACCGTAAGTTGAGTGACAACGTGCTTTAAAGTGGAAACCCGTTAGCTGTAATGGATACTTATCGCGTTTCGGTGAATCCCAGCCTTCTGATGTACTCACGTAAATAGGTAGAGGATGAATTACATCACCTTCTGGCAGCTCCCACTCAGCGGCAATACGAGCTAGCTCTTCCGAGTAGATCTCTACTTTGCCTGAAGGTGTGTTAAGCGGGTTATTCACCGGATCTGCACGGAAAGCTTGGTAAGCGACATAGTGACCATTAGGATCGCTACGTTTAACGATACCTTGCTGACGTACCGTCTCGAAATCTGGCAAAGTCGGGTCTAACTTCAATGTTTCAGCATACAAGTGACGCAGCCAACCTTCTTGGTCACGACCTTCGGTAAATGCTTGCCCCACACCCATGCGCTCAGCCAAATCAGAACAGATTTGATAGATGCTGCGCGCTTCAAATTGAGGTTCAATCGCTTTGTCAGCGAAGATAAAGTAAGGCATGTTCGCCGCTTTGCCATCCATACAGAAGTCCGCCTGCTCTGAAGTAGTTAGGTCAGGCAGAATGATGTCAGCGTACTTTACCATTTAATCGAAAAACAAATTATCGTATCGATAGGCATTCCATTTTATAAATGAATATCAACATCATTTAATCTCAAAGAAAATACGATTTATTGGTGTTTAATAAACACATTCGCCAACGTTGGGTGGGGATTAGTGCCAGTCAACAGTACAATATCCACACTAGGGAGTGGTGGCATTCCGTTTAATATCTCAACGTCTTTATTAGTACTTAGACGCCCCATCGCGCCGACGCCCATTCCTTTAGCCACTAATGCTCGCTGAGCTGAAGCGGTATTGCAACAAGCAAGTAGTCGATGAGCGATCCCACGCTTGGTCAAACTATCCAACGCCGCAGCGTGATACTTACAGTCAGTTTGAAACAGTACCAACGGCAATGGGGTGATGTCGGTATCAAAATCATGCCCGGCAATCCAAACGCCCTTGTCTGACTCTAACCAATAACCTTCTTCACTGTCAGGCGCTCGCGTCACAATCGCTGCGTCTAACTTCCCCTCGTCTAACCACTCTCTCAGCATAACACTGGGCTGACTGAATATTTGCACTGAACACGTAGGCTCAACTTCGTTAATTGCCGCCACCACTTTCGGTAGCACGGTGTCGTTGTAGTCTTCAGGGCAACCAAGCCTCAAAGCCGTTTTGTTTTGATAGCGTTTCACCTGGTGCAAGGCGGCATCATGTAAGGAGAGTATGCGCTCTGCGTGTGCCTTCAATGATAGTCCAGCTTCACTTAGCACCATGTTCCGGCCGTCACGCTCAAACAATACAGCCCCAATTTCGGCTTCTAACTTTTTCATCTGCGCACTAAACGCAGATTGAGTTCGGTTTATTTGCTTTGCTGCTCGCGTAAAGCTCCCAGTCTCGGAAAAAGCGAGAAGACTCCTCAGCGCATCGATATCCATATCGCCCCCATCCATCGATTTCATTGATGAAATACATTCAAATTTTGCGTTAGTCACCCATCTCACCATTGATTAGTATCAAAATCAAACTGGCAAAGGAGGCAAATATGAAACTGTATATTGGAAATCAGAATTACTCGAGTTGGTCATTACGTGCGTGGCTCATCTTTGAGCAATACCAGCTAGAAGTCGAAGTAGAGAAACTCACACTGTTTTCAACCGAGTTTTATCAAACACTCGAAGCGCTGACGCCAACAGCCAAGGTTCCTACACTCATTGATGACGAAACCACGGTTTGGGATTCTCTTGCGATATTAGAATATGTCAATGAGCAATATCTTAATGGTTGCTGCTGGCCAAATGACAGCTTGAGAAAAGCCAAGGCAAGAGCAGTAGCCTGTGAAATGCACTCTGGATTCTTGGCCCTACGCAATGAATTACCAATGAACTGCCGAGCTAAGCGTCAGGTCGTACTTTCTGCAGAAGCAAGAAAAGATATCCAACGGATTGACAGCTTATGGGTAGAGCAAATGTTAAAACACGATGGTCAATGGTTGTTTGGCGACTGGTCCATTGCCGACGCAATGTTTGCTCCTGTTGTACTTCGTTTCCGAACCTATGGCATTGAATTGTCACCTTTAGCGCAGCAGTATCAACAAAAAGTGCTAAATAGTGACTCGATAAAAACGTGGCTAAAACAAGCAAGTCATGAGCAAGACATCATTATTGAAGACGAGGCGGGAGTTGAGCGCTAGCCAACGCATCGGTTTGACAAAATAACAAAGGCTTGCCAAACGTTTCGTTATGGCAAGCCGTGAATTCAAAACCGCAGTACATTGACTGCTCTATCAGATCATTATTCGATTAGTTTAACGCTTTTGCTCATTTCGGATATACATAATCGCGACCATACTAAAGCCCATAAATTGCCATAGGTACTGACCATCACTAGCACCCGAAATCGTTTGAGTGAATGCCATACAACCTGCGACAAAAAGAGAGGCGATTGCTGAATAAAGCAACCAAGGACGTTCTCTATCAGTCATAAATTCTAGATTCAATACCGAACGAATAATGAGGATAAAAGGTAGGCATTGCAACGCAATCAGAATCGGAAACATGAAGTCGAATGTTGGACTTAACAAAGCATGACCAACCTGACTTTTATCCCATGTCCCTACAATATAACCTTTCCATCCAGCCCAAGTATCACCCGCATAGGCCGTCTCTGGAGTGACGGCTCCGAGTAGTACGCCCATTACTTTGTCGATAAAGCCATTCTTAAACCAGAATACAAACAAGAAGATTTGCACTGGAATGATTTGAAACGCGAGCTTCTTTAACATTTTTTGTTCCTGTTAGCATAAATAACACGAGAACAATTATGAGTTTACCCTTATTAAAGACGCTTGATGCAAGGCAATCGGCGTTAATTACAAAGTAAATTCAAATAAACCACTCTCCGTAGCCCTATGAACTATGGCAAGGTTTGAATTAGATTTGATTTTTGTAAAGATTCAATTAAATCATAGAGTTGTCCGCCACTCTCTTTCTTCATCGCGACATAGTGCTGGTAGTTATAATCGGCACCTTTTAGATTGCCGACTTGTTTGTCAGCCACACTTAATAAGTAGTAGCCAATGGGTGTTGGCGTACTCTCTGCAGCATAGAAAAGGTATGGAATAGCTTGGTCAGCTCGTTGGTTTAACAGCAAGGCGAGCCCCAATGTCAGGTTCGCTATATCACAACGAGGGTTAAGCTCGAACGCTTTTTGTCCCAATTTAAGACCCTCAACGCGCGTCTGCTCATCACCTGATTGCAAATAATCAACGGAGGCTGAGTAAGAGAGTAACGCACTGACTAAATAGTTGCCGCGACCTTGAGATTGAATATTCTCTAGCATAGGAGAGAGCTTTACAAAGGCATCGTTTCCGCCACCTAAGTAGAACTGAGAAATACCGTCTGAAATCACTTCCCAATCATCGTAGTTATTAATGGCACTCACACGATGACTGGTCACTTCATACCCGTCTTCTTTAGGTTCTACCAACGCCTTAATTTCCAATACTACATCGCCAATAGCGGTGAAAAAGTCTTCTTTGTTGAAGGTTTTTTCAATGCGTTGATTCTTGGATGGTAATTGGTTGTTCTGAATCATCAAAGTAAGTAAAAACTCACTCTCGCCGCTCTTTTTAAGCCAGCCTTTGAGCTCGATACCTTGCTGCTTTAATGCCGCTTTGCTCTCTTTAGACAACTGTGAAAAGTGATACCCAGTTAACGCTCTCGACGAGTTGAGGCCATAGAATAGATAGTTGTAGACGCTTTCCGACAGTTGATAGTCTTGCATCGAATCTGAAGTAATATCATGGATATAAACCGGCACAGTACCAAGTGGATTGGTATTTTCTGCCACTATGTCTGTGTTCTCTTCAACAATATAAGTGACAATCCATGACGCCATTGCCAATACCGCTAAACACCCAGCAAGGGTAGCCCAGAGCTTGTTGTTACCGCCTTTGCGCCCGCTCTTTTCTGAATCTTGTGGCTCCTCAACATCATCGACTTCAACCGCAATGACTTGCGGCGTTTTTTCAATGTGAGCAATCACTTCAAGATCAAATAGGTACCCTTTCTTTGGGATAGTCTTGATCGTACGGTAAGGCCGCGTTTTATCTTTAAGCTGACCTCTTAACGAGCTAATCACTTGGCGAACCAGATTGTCCGACACATGATTACGTTGCCAAACATTGTCTGCGATTTGTTGAGTCGTCAGGACTTGCCCTTGGTTTTCAACAAAATACTTCAACAAACGAGATTGTAATGGTTCTAAATGCAGTTCTGCACCATCGACTTCAAGCTTATTTTTGCTTGGATAAAAAATAATCGGAGATTCGAGCTGCAATACGTAGTATTTAATAGAGTCCATAGTGGCTACAAGGGTAAGAAATAACCCTAAAAGGGTATTAATTTCATTTCACAGAAGCAACCGAGATTTTGTATTGTTAAGTATGGACAAAGACGCAGGCGAAATGGATCGGTAGGGAAAAGGATGTCGAGGGGCGCTTTGTGAGTCAAGCCGCCATTTAAGAGCCTACTGGCCCTGAAACGGCGACGGAGAATCTCAAACGATTACTTTTGAAGTTGCTCTTTTGCCGCTTCAACTTTTGCGAAATCAAGCCCTAGCTCTTCAACTGCTTCTTTGATCAACGCAGGGTTTTGCATAACTTGACCCATTAGCGCTTGAAGCTGCTCTTGTGGCAAACCAAGCTGGCTGATTGTTGCCATTGCTGCAAGAGGGTTCTGTGTCAACACTTCAAAGATTTCACTAATTTGCTCGTCACTGATGTTGTTCTCTTTTAGCATTGCAATAATTGGATTCATTTCTCTACCTTTCTCAATATCCAATGAAATTGCCCGCAGTTTACCATTTGAGACCTTAACTGGGTACTACCCGATACCATCACTCCTGCCAGTTGGCGAAATGCGAAACCAAGTAATCTATCGCTAAACGTGCCCGCATAGGCAAAAACCGTCGATTCTGGTAAACAATCCAGCTACTGGAGCCTTTGCCCCAATAAGGGGTTAAGACGGGAACCAGTCGTCCCTCATGGAAAGCGTCACTAAAACTGCTTTTTGGCATATAGACAATGCCTAACCCTTGTTCACAAGCATTAACCACAGCACCGGAGTTATTGCTGCGCCAACGTCCATCTACTCGAATACTCCCCATCGGTTTGCCATTATCTTCAAATACCCAATGGTCATTATTCGCGATGATACAGCTATGGTGTCTAAGTTGATCAGGATGAGTTGGCACTCCGTATCGTTCAAGATACTCAGGACTGGCCGCCGCTGCCATCGGCCTGTCCACCAGTTTCCGCGCGACTAATCCCGAATCACTTAATCGGCCGTATCGAATCGCAAAATCGATACCATCTTCGATGAAATTGACCATTCGAGTATCAAAATCCATCTCAACAGTAAGTTCAGGGTAACCTTTTGCAAATTCCATTAATGCTGGAGCAACGTAGTTTTCGGCAAACGCGCCAGCAGCACTCACCCTTAACGTGCCATTAAGCTGTATTTGCTCTGAACTAAGCTGCTCGTTAGCTTGTTGAAGTCCAATAACTAAGTCTTTGCATTGCTGATAATACACCTGCCCCGCCTGTGTGAGATTCACCATTCGAGTAGAACGAGCAAGCAAAGCAACGCCTAAGCGTTCTTCTAAGCGCGATACCTGCCGACTCACATGACTAGTGCTGCAACCAAGTTGCTTAGCCGCCGCAGAAAAACCATGGCTTTCTGCTACCGCTACAAACTCGTTGATTCCTTCAAAGCTATCCACATCTCACCTTTGCCATATAGCAATAATATTTTGTCATTTCGCCATATTATCACCAAATCAGTTAACAATTAGTATAACTAAGGTAATTACAACAACGAATCAGCCAGAAGGACATAACGATGAAAAAGGTACTTATTCCCGTCACTAACCATGCAACATTAGGCGAGACAGACCAAGCAAACGGAACTTACGCCCCAGAACTCACTCACGCTTTACGTGAAATCCAGTCGGCAGGTTATGACTATGACATCGCATCCATTAAAGGTGGTAAAGCGCCACTTTACGGTACTGACATCGAGGGTGACAGTGTCAATACGGAAATCCTAACGGACGAGGCGTTTCAGAATCGTATTAACAACACCATTCCTGTCTCGCAAATCAATATCGATGATTACGATGCCATTTTTTATCCGGGAGGGTTTGGATTGCTATCCGATCTATCAAGTAACGAAGACTTCGCTGCGCTTGCAGCTACTCATTATGAACAAGGTGGTGTAATTGCAGCAGTTTGTCACGGCCCCGGTGCTCTTCTACCCATTACTCTAAGCAATGGCGACAAATTACTGGCATCGAAGTCAGTCACTGGATTTACTCGAGAAGAAGAAATCGACTTTGGCACTATCGGCGCTATTCCATTCTTACTTGAGGAGTCACTGGCACGCACCGCAGCTCAGTACAGCAAAGTACAACCATGGCAAGAGTTTGTGATTGTTGACGAACGTGTCATCACAGGCCAAAACCCAACCAGCGCACAGGCTGTAGGTAAAGCGATCGTAGCGGCTTTATCCTAACTTCTGTCACAGCTGTAATCGTCCGTGTCGTGTAAACGTAACCCAACGTTCTCACGACACGTGTTGTTGTCTATTGCCATTTATAGACTTTGGTCTCTGGATAAAAAGCATACCACGCGAACCAAAATAGTAAGGTTGACGGTTGGGTTTCACCCTTCTCATCAGTTATCCAAGCTGACTGGTTGCTGCTATCCCAGTGAACATAATAGCGAGCCCCGTTCAATTCAAAGCTTTGCTGCTGAGTTGCTAGCTGGGATATCTCACTAAATGGAAACGCGATAGTTGCTTGCTCCACGTTAAACCCTAATACCATCTCTTTCGGGTGATACTCATTGGGAGCTTGATTTGCTACAGGAAAGTAGATGGCAGCATTTTTTCCATAACCTGCATAAGGATCGCTCTGGTAATCGCGTTGATAACCTGTGTTGGTGGAGAGAACTAGCGAGTCAGGGTGACGAGCTAGCCAATTCGACCAACGACTAAGTGTAAGCGGCACTTGTTTGAGTTTACGGCCAACTAATGCTCCAGCTATAGCCTCTCCATGAATTTGTGACCATAACGATTCGGTTTTGCGGTCGTACATAAGTACGTCTGAGTTATACAACAAACCAGAAACCCCAAAGTCCAGAGCTTCACGCTCCCCTATTGGCTGGCTAAGAAATGCCATTCCGCTACCGCATAATGGGCAATAACTAATGACGTAACGTGTTCCGCTGAATTGGTCATTAACGATTTCATGCCAATTGAGAATTCGAATCGGATACGCCTTAACCACCTCACCAACCTGCAACCCCAATACAATATCCTGTGCACGCATGAATTTTGCATCGTTGCCTTTAATAAACTCGGGCTGATTGAGTGCCGGAATACCATCTTTAGGTGGCCCGCCTTTTTGAATGAAATGCGAAGGCACAGAAGCATTGTCGATGTTGAATCCATTGAGCACCTTAGCCAATAGTGATATCGGAAACGACAATAATATGAAGACCAAAAGAGTTAATCGCAGCTGCATTTGCTTCTCCTCCAACCAAGAATACTGGTCATATAGACCCGCCAACAACAGCGATGCTTTCAATTATCCTCTAGAACAAAAGTAACAATTTGCATTAATACGCATAGCTCCATAGTGCTTATTCGACATAACAAACGCTGAGTTGAGCAGCTCTACATTTGTGACAAACTTCAAAACCATAAATAAAAACTATACTTAATCCGAATGATCAAGTTGATCGAATGATGCAAATGTGAAAACCTTACCACATTAAAACATGAAAACCTTTTCATGTTATGTGAAAACCTTTTCTTAAAACGTATCAGGATAGAACAAATGAATAAGAAAATCGCGGTCCGCTTGCTTGCGGCTCTCGGCGGAAAAGATAATATTCGTGCCCTAGAACATTGCGCAACACGACTTCGTGTTGTTGTAAAAGATGACGCGCTTATCGATGTCGACCAAATCAAATCAACGGATAATGTAGCTGGTTACTTCTTCCAATCAGGTCAGCACCAAATCATACTTGGCACGGGCTTAGTCAACAAAATCTTCGCCCTTATCCAGCAAGAGCTAGATGGCGAACTTGAGAGCACGAAGGGTGCGGCATATGAAAATATGAGCCCATTCCAAAAAGCCCTGCGTTCTTTGGCAGACGTATTCATTCCTTTGATTCCAGTGCTGGTTGCAACGGGTCTGTTCATGGGTTTACGCGGATTCGCCCAGCAGTTGGGTTTTGAGTTCTCACCTGAGCTGCTCACCATGACACAAGTGGTAACTGATACGGTGTTCATATTCCTACCAGCGCTTGTCGTGTGGTCTGCATTTAAACGCTTTGGTGGTACGCCTGTTATCGGCATGGTGCTGGGCCTAATGCTTATCGCACCAATGCTGCCAAACGCATGGGATGTGGCTAGCGGCAATGCCGAAATGCTGAGCATTGGTATGTTTAAGATCCAAGGCTTTCAAGGCACCATTATTCCAGCTCTAATCGTAGGTATCTTGGGCGCAAACCTAGAGCGTTGGATTAACTCGTGGATGCCATCAGTGGTTTCGCTGATCTTTACTCCGTTCTTGACGATCACTATTGGTATGCTAGCGGGTCTATTCATTATTGGTCCGGTATTCAACATTGTTGAACATGGTGTAATGGTTTCTACCGAATCTATTATTAACTTACCAATGGGCATCGGCGGTGCAATCTTTGGCGGTCTACAACAGGTTCTAACTGTAACGGGTCTTCACCACAGCTTAATGGTTGTAGAGCTTAACTTCCTATCGACAATCAAGATCAACCCATTAAATGCACTGATTACTGCATCAATGGCAGGTCAAGCAGGCGCAGCGATTGCCTATACCATGTCGATGAAAGATAAGAAACAAAAAGCGCTTAACTACTCTTCAATCGTACCGTGTTTCTTCGGCATCACTGAACCACTGCTGTTTGGTGTGACGCTAACCAATAGTCGTGTATTTGCATCAGGTATCATCGGCGGTGCCATTGCAGGTGCATTCGCAACTATCATGCATATCGCACCATCAGTCATGGGTGTTACTTTCATTCCAGCTATTCCTGCCTACTTAGGTAATGGTCTTGGTATGTACCTAGTTATGATTGTTATTGGTATGGGTAGCGCAGCAATGCTAACTAAATTACTAGTAAAACCAACCAGCAACGAAGCAAAGATGGCGGTTGCTCTAGATAAGTAATCTTCCCCTCGTGGCGGTGTCCCTTAAGGTCACCGCCACCGTTCGTTTTACAACATTGAATCATTCAATGTTAGCCACAAGTCCAACTACAGAGTGTATTAATAGCAATGACTTCAACAGAACTGTGTTCACAAAGCGAATCTTCAGTGTCACACCAACCAAACACTGACCACTTGCGCCCACGGTTTCACTTAACTGCACCGTACGGACTGATTAATGACCCAAACGGCTTTATTGAATACGATGGACAGTATCATCTGTTTTTCCAATGGAACCCGCACGCTTGTGAGCATGGGGCAAAATATTGGGGACACAGCACCAGTCAGGATCTAGTAAACTGGACACTGAAAGGTCAAGCCTTAGTCCCAGACGAAAGCTACGATCGCCACGGCTGCTATTCAGGCAGTGCGTTCGTATTGGATGAGCAACTTCATCTTTTCTATACCGGAAATGTAAAAACCGACGACGGCGTTCGTCTTTCTACTCAATGTCTTGCCAAATCTATTGATAGCGGCAATATTCATTTCGAGAAAATAGGCCCGGTCATCCCAAAACAACCTGAGGGATACACGGCACACTTTCGCGACCCTAAGATTTGGCAACACGATGGCACTTGGTATTGCGTGCTTGGCGCTCAGACAAATGATGAACTTGGTCAGGTGCTTCTTTTCAGCTCAAAAGATGCTTCTAACTGGACGTTTCTCGGTCCAATTGCCGGCAACCAGATCAACGGACTTCGCGACTTTGGTTATATGTTCGAATGCCCAGATCTGTTCCATCTAGACAACACTGATGTTTTGATAGGTTGCCCCCAAGGAATTAAGCCCAACGGGTTAAGCTTCCAAAATCGCCACAATAATGGCTATTTTGTAGGTAAGATGGATTACCTAAATACGTGCTATACACACGGCAACTTTGAGCCACTCGATCATGGATTTGAGTTTTATGCTCCGCAAACCACCGAATCGACGGATGGACGCCGCCTGATGAGTGCTTGGGTTGGTATTCCTGAGGAAGATGAACAACCTAGCGTTACCAATGACTGGATTCACGCCTTATCATTGGTGCGAGAGCTTTCCGTCGTTGATGGGAAGGTGCATCAAAAACCCGCTCACGAGCATGAATCTTTGCGCGGTGCGATGTCTTCGTTTGACGAGGTGCAACTTACCAATCAGAATCACTTATCTCTGGACAGCAACCACTGTTTTGAATTGAATCTGGATATCGAGCATATTGCTGATGATGTCACGATCAAGTTAGCAGACGAAGGTGACCGTTGGCTGGCCTTAAACTATCAAGCAAAGACTGGCGTAGTCACTTTAGATCGTTCAAACTCGGATTATTTACCGGGGAAACGACAGTGCAAAGTAGACAGTGAGCAATCCCTCAACCTGCAGATTTTCTTTGATCAGTCTATTGTTGAAGTCTTCATCAATCATGGTGAAGCCGTGTTTACATCTCGCGTGTTCCCGCAAGCCGAACAGTCAAAAATCACACTTGAAACTGGAAAGTCATGTATAATCAAGCGCTTTATTAAATACGATTACTGACCAAAGGATTAACGGGAAATGGCGACAATTAAAGAAATAGCCAAGTTAGCAGAAACTTCAATTTCAAGTGTTTCCCGTGTCTTAAACAGTTCTGGTTATGTCAGTGAGCCCGTTCGAAAGCGCATTCAAAAAGTGCTTGATGAAACGGGCTATCGCCCCAACGCCTTGGCCAAAGCACTGCATTCAAAACGCAGTCAGACTATCGGGGTTATTCTTCCAAAAATAAACGCCACTTCCTCTGGTGACAACATCGCTGGCATTGATCAATACTTTGCCAATAACGGCTACAGTATCATCTTAGGTAACACCAACCACAGCATAAAAAGCGAGCTAGAATTTCTCGATTTATTTGCAGAAAAGCAAGTCGATGGCATCATCCTAATCGCTACTACGATTACGAGTGAACACAAAGAAAAAATCAGAAAGGTAGGCAAACCCGTTGTGGTTATGGGGCAATCCACCACCGACGGAACACCTTGTGTGTTGTTTGACGAAGTGACAGCGGTGGAAGAGATCATTGACTATCTTGTAGCGTCGCAACATCGCCATATCGCGCTTATCGGTGTATCTGAAAGTGACGTATCTGTGGGTGTGAAACGAAAGCAAGGTTATTTAAATAGTTTAGAAAAGCATGGATTACCTATTTCTGCCGATATGATGGTCAATGGTGAGTTCTCAGTAGAAAGTGGCTATACCGCCTGTCAGGAACTTTATGAAGAGCGAATGCAGCGCCCAGACGCTATTTTTGCTGCCAATGACAAAATGGCTATAGGTGCGATTACCTACTTACTTGAACATGGGTTTAAGGTTCCAGAGGATGTCAGCGTGTGTGGCGTTGGTGGTGGTAATATGTCTCGTTACTACAACCCTAAGATTACCTCGCTGGTTTATGACTTTGAGGAGTCCGGAAAAACCAGTGCACATTTACTGCATATGCTGATTGAAAAGCCCGATCTGGATTTGACCGATCACGTAAGCTTTATTCCCTACCATCTCGAAGTACGAGACAGTACTGCGCCTAAACTAAGTTAAAGCACATCGATATTTGATTGTCATTTAACGAGTGATCATTAGATAAGCTATCAATAACTATTCGAAAAACTCTATTACTAACTGGTTGTTCTTAATCACAACTTCAGGATTAGAGGACTTTAATAGCGCCTCTTTAACTGTATTGCTATCGAGTTTGTAAACAGGATAGGTAGACATAGCAGCACCAATCATACTTACTGCTGGCTTAATCAGCTTTTTGATTTGTGGTGTTAGCAGTTGCCCTTCTTGGTCAATTTTTTCTAAACGGAGCGATTGTAGAAAAATCTCACCACTTTCTTGTTCGTATTTAGGTATAGCACTGAATTCTATATCCAAATCAAGGTTAATATCTTGTTCATCCAACAACTGTAGCTGAGCCTTAGTGTTGGCAAATACCGCTACACGATCAGCGTCA
Organism: Vibrio barjaei; assembly: GCF_001639065.2. Lineage (GTDB taxonomy): Bacteria > Pseudomonadota > Gammaproteobacteria > Enterobacterales > Vibrionaceae > Vibrio > Vibrio barjaei. The sequence continues at coordinate 7,176 of NZ_LQXO02000059.1, read as the reverse complement.
GAACGTCCTATTTTGACCTGAAGATCATCGACTGAAAGTTTGGCATACATGACGTTTTCAACGCCGACAGATTGGTTTAGCTGTAGGTTGTCATTGAGATAGTTCGTCATTTCTTGTTCAGTGATGCTGTAACTCACACAACCTGATAATAACAACAGCACTGATGAAGCCCAGAGAAGTTTGGCGAATCTGTTTTTCATAACGGGTAGCACTCTCAGAATATCGGAATAAGAGAAAAATAAAGCAGACCTTTGAGTCTGCTTTATCTTATTAAAATGTAGGGTGTTATTGTGTCACAGGCAAGTGTTAACTTAGTCAGAATAACTCAGCTAATCGACCACCGTGACAATGAGCTCTTAAAGTCATCGTAGCCAAACTCGTTAAGCTTTTCGATCTGACCGTTTGAACGCTCACAGTAGATTGACGGCATCTTCAGACCATTAAACCAATTGAGTTTCACCATGGTATAGCCAGCACTATCCATAATATGCAGTCGTTGCCCCACCTCTAACGGCTCATCAAACTTGGCCTCACAGAATTGGTCACCAGCCAAACATGAACATGAGCCAATGACGTATTCATGATCACCTTCTGAATTGGCTTCTAAAATCGAAGCGGGTTCATCGTATATGAGCGTGTCCAGACGATGCGCTTCCGTCGCAGAATTTACAATCGCCGTCTTTTTCTCATTTTCGACAATGTCCACAACGGTAACAACAAGGTCAGTCGTTTTAGTTATGATCGCTTCACCTGGCTCTAGGTAGAGCTGCACACCATGCTTTTTCGAAAACGCACTCAATGCAGCACCAAGTTTATCGATATCATAACCAGGCCACGTAAAGAACACACCGCCCCCCATACTAACCCAATCAAGCTTATCTAGATGGGGACCAAATCGCTCTGAAATAGCATCAAGCAAACCGATAAATGCATCCACATCTTTATTTTCACAATTCATGTGAAACATGACACCATCGATTGAATCGAAGATCGTTGGGTCAATATGATCGGCTTGCACCCCAAGGCGAGAGTACGGTCTAGCAGGGTTGGCCAAGTCCTGTCCTGCATAGCTCACCCCCGGATTAAGACGTAAACCAATGGACACTTTGCCTTCAACGATATGACGATAAGCGGCTAATTGAGACTGCGAGTTGAAGATCATCTTGTCACAAATATCAGCCACTTCGCGTACGTCGTCTTCGGTATAACCAACACTGTATGCGTGCGTTTCACCACCAAACGTCTCGTAGCCAAGTTTTACCTCAAATGGACCACTGCTGGTTGAGCCATCTAAGTATGGTTTAATAATGTCAAACACACCCCAAGTCGAGAAACATTTAAGAGCCAGTACTAGCTTTACACCAGACACCTCTTTGAGGTGTTTTGCTTTCTCTAGGTTCTCAACCAGTTTGTCTTCATTAATCATGAAGTATGGAGTTTTGAGTTCGTTTTTAATCATTTTGTAGACCTAAGTTTAAAGACCCTAGGTAGTTACCTAGGGTCTGTCACTTTATTTAAGAATCTTGATATCCGGAGCACCGACTTCCAACTCTTGAACATGCCAATCTAAACCGATTTCAGGCATGGTTTCTAGGAACGGATCAGGGTCCAATTGCTCCATATTGAACACGCCTGCGTCTGCCCATTGACCGCGGAAGTATTGCAGTGCCGCCGTGATGGCTGGAACACCCGTTGTATAAGAAATCGCTTGATGCTCTACATCTTCGTAAGCCACTTCATGATCTGCATTATTGTAGATAAATACTGAACGTTGTTTACCGTCTTTCTTACCTTGAACCCAAGTCCCGATACAAGTTTTACCTGTGTAACCTGGTGCCAAAGAAGTTGGGTCAGGAAGCAGTGCTTTTAAGACATGTAGTGGCTGAACCACAGTGCCATCATGTAGAGTTAGAGGGTCAGGGCTAAGTAGACCAATATCGCGCATGCAATTGAAGTAGTTCAAGTATTTATCGCCAAAGCCCATCCAGAACTCGATGCGCTTTGCAGGGATGAACTCTTGCATAGAACGAACTTCATCATGTGCCATTGAGTAAACTTTGTGTTTGCCGACTAATGGGAAATCGAACTCAAGCATACGAGTGTGACATTCAACTTGTTTCCATTCACCGTTTTCCCAATAGAAAGAGTCACCTTGAATTTCTAGCATATTGGTTTCTGGGTCAAAGTTAGTGGCAAACTTTTTACCGTGGTCGCCAGCATTGACATCCATAACATCGATGGTGTCGATTTCATCGAATAAATGCTTCACTGCGTAAGCTGCAAATACGCTTACCACACCAGGATCAAAACCTGCGCCTAAAATACCCGTTATGCCTGCCTCTTTGAATTTGTCACGGAAACCCCATTGCCAATCATAAGCTTGAGGAACTTGCTGACCTTCCGAGCATAGATCGACAGCTACAGAAGTATCTAAATAAGAGACTTTCGCTTGCAGACACGCTTCCATGATAGTGATGTTTACCCAAGGAGGACCCGCGTTAATTACTAGGTCTGGCTTCACTTCATTGATCAGAGCAACCAGCGCTTCAACATCGTCAGCATCAACGGCACGAGCGTCTAGCTTTTTAGTCGCGTCTTTTAAGTTGCTTTTACCTTTAATGGATTCAATGATTTTTTCACACTTCGCGACAGTGCGTGACGCAATCGTAATATCACCCAATACGTCGTTATTCTGAGCCGCTTTGTGCGCGACTACCCAACCAACACCACCTGCGCCAATCTGTAAAACTGCCATTTTCTTTCCTTATTCTGTTTATCGGTTAGTACGAGTTAGCTAGCTCAAGTGCTAACTGATCAATGTTATTCAGTAGGCTCTTGAAATCTGAGAGCGTTAAGCATGGATTTAGAATGGTGAACTTCAGTGCCGACTGACCGTTCACTACCGTTTCCCCTAACACCGCAACGCCACGTGTTAGGGCTTGTAAACGAATCGCTTTATTCAGCTCATTCAAATCGTTGACGTCATGATTAGTGACGCGCAATAAGACCGTTGATAATGATGGCTGTGCCAATAGCTCAAATCGCTCATGCACTTGAACAAGTTTTGCCACCTCTTGCGTTTGTGCCATCAGATGGTCATACATATCACCCAGTGCCTCTGGGCCAACGTTTTGCATCGTCATAAAGACTTTTAGAGCGTCGAAACGTTTGGTTGTAGCAATGGATTTATCGACCAAGTTTGGCAGCTCATCGTGCTCTCGATTGAGGTAATCAGCATGATGAAGCAGGTACTTAAAGTTACTGCGATCTTTTACCAGCAACGAGCCACAACTGATTGTTTGATAGAACAATTTATGGAAATCGACACTGACGGAGTCCGCTTTCTCAATACCATTAAGCTTGTGTTTGTGACTGCTTAGAATAAGTGCGCCACCGTAAGCACCATCAACGTGGAACCAAAGCTGGTTTTCGGCAGCAATGGTGGCGAGAGAGTTGAGATCATCGATAGCCCCGTGATCTGTCGTTCCTGCTGTACCGACTAAAGCAAAAGGTATTAAGCCTTCTGCTCTCATCGTTTGTAAGTCAGCGACAAGCGCATCAGTTTTGATGGTACCGTTGTCGTTGGTAGCAACGCAGTGCACGGCTTTTTCACCCAAGCCCAACAATGAGGCTGACTTTTGAACCGTAAAGTGCGACTTGTCGGAACAGACAATGCGAAGCTTATCGGCATAACTCGGAAGGCCTTGCTTTTGGATAGAATGACCATCCATCACATCCGCAATTCGGTCACGTGCCAGCAGAAGACCCATTAAATTGCTCTGTGTGCCACCACTGGTGAAAATACCATCAGCTGACTCACCAAGCTCATAGCGCTCGCAAAGCCAATCCAATACTTTCTGCTCAACATAAGTCGCTGCTGATGCTTGATCCCAAGAATCCATAGATTGATTCAACGCCGCGATCATCGCCTCAGCAGCTACAGCTGGCATTAAAGGTGGCGTATGCAAATGAGCAATACAATTAGGGTGCTGAGTGAATATTGAATGGTCTGCGACCAAACTTGCTGTCTCATCAACAACACGTTGTAGATCGTGATGACTGCCGTCAAGATTGACATTGTTAATTGCCGATTCAAGCACTTTTGGATCTAATCCGGAATACGGTTTCGAGACACCCTCAAACACTTCTTTCATAGTTTGAGTAGTGTGATTCATTACCTGAGAAAATTCGGTCGCACCTTGCACACCCGTGTGGATGAAGTGCTTTTTCCACGAACTTGCTTTCTCATCTTGCTGTGACTTTTGCCCGCCACCAGCTACAACGATAGCCTCTTCAATGGTGCGTAATGCAAAGTCGATCTGCTCAAGGCTGATAATGAGTGGAGGAAGAAAGCGAATAACGGCACCATCGCGCCCGCCTTTTTCGACCATCAAACCACGCTCTAGCGCGGCACGTTGTATGTCGAGTGTAAGTTGACCATCGGCAACAGGTTCACCAAACTTATTGTGTTCACTCGTTGGTTTGACAATTTCGACGCCCAACATCAATCCCTTGCCGCGAACCTCAGCAATACAGTTTACACGTTGCTTTATTTTGTTGAGGCCAAGACGTAAATACTCTCCGGCAACTCTGGCATGCTCAACAAGGTTGTCGCGCTCGATGATCTCAAGCGCTTTCTCACCCGAAACCATGGCAAGTTGATTACCGCGGAATGTGCCCGTGTGCTCACCTGCGTTCCACGTATCCACTTTTTTGTTAAATACCAGTAGCGACATCGGTAGGCCGCCGCCAATCGCTTTGGATAAACAGAGAATATCTGGACTAATCCCCGCTTCTTCAAACGCAAAACGGTAACCTGTTTTGCCTACGCCGCACTGGATTTCATCCAAAATAAGCAAGATCTCATGCTCATCGCAGAGTCTGCGTAGTTCTTTGAGCCAAAACGCAGGAGCAGGGATAACGCCACCTTCTCCCTGAACTGGCTCAACAATAATGGCAGCTGGTTTCATGATACCTGCTTCATCATCGTTCAATAGTCTTTCGATATAACGAATGCTTTGTTTCGCGCCTGCATCACCACCGAGACCAAACGGACAACGAAGACTGTAGGGGAATGGCATAAAATGCACATCAGACATCAAACCTGTGCGACGCGCTTTGGTGCCAAGGTTGCCCATCATGCCCATGGTACCATTCGTCATACCATGATAAGCACCGCGGAAGGCAAACATAGTATTTCTACCCGTGGTTTGCTTCGCCAATTTGATAGCGGCTTCAACAGCGTCGGCACCCGAAGGGCCACAAAACTGAATCACCGATTGTTCAGCGAACTCTTGCGGTAAGAACGCTTTCACTCGTTTGATAAAACGATCTTTCGCTGCTGTCGTAATATCAAGAGTTTGGTAAGGCAAACCTGAGTCAAGCTGCTCTTTGAGAGCTTGATTGATTTCAGGATGGTTGTAACCCATCGCAAGCGTGCCTGCTCCAGCAAGACAATCAAGAAAGATTTGCCCACGAGTGTCTTCCACCAAAGCACCAAACGCTCGCTTGATGGCGATAGGCAGACGACGTGGATAGGAACGAACTTCTGATTCGTGCTCCGCTTGGTCAAGTAGAACCTGATCAGGTGTCAGGTCATAAGTGCCTTCAACGTGTGGAACGTGTACCGAAATTGAAGACGCGAATTCTTTGGAATCAAATTCGAATGCTGTACTCATTTTTTGTAACCTAGATTAGGCGTGCGAAATCACTCGCTACGCGCATAGCAAAACAAGTCCCACCGTATTTCAGATGTGACAAAAGCCTAAATGAACTGCTTCATTTAGAAAGGTATTAGCGTTTTGAAATCAAGGCTCTGTGATACTACGGTTTAAGCGCAATACACAGTTTGGAAGTACAAAGCTGATTTTTGAGTGTGAGTTAATCTGTTTCAATGTTGGGTTTCCCATTAACATGCCCTTCTAGGCATCAGTATCCCGTCTACTGGTTATTGGCATAACCAGTACCTACCCTACGTTGTGTCACAATCAGCTTGAATGGTCACAACGCGTCTCCCCCAGATTCATTCCGAGATTGCGCGGGAAAGTAACATAGAACTCATTATCATCGCAACCGTTTTCTCCAGTAACGTTTTGTCTAACTTATGGAAACAACGACCAAAAATATGAAATCGGTTAGATAAAAAAACCGCCTCGTGGGAGGCGGCGATATTTTATTTTGCTACTTATCTTTTTGATCGCTTAGGCGTTTGGTGGTCGCTTGGCCAATAGTATCTACATCAACGCCGTTTTGTTCCAAGAATTTTTCAAACATCGGTAACAGTGGGCCTAAAGTGTCAGCAATTGTATCGCGCACAGTATCAACAACAACTTGAGTACCACGCTCAATCTCGATATTAACCTCATCACCCACCAGCTTGCCTTCAAACGTCGTCATACGGCGAGTTTCTGGAATCAGCCACACATCAAACCACCCTTCTTGTTTATCGACTTCTGAAACCGTCAAGCTTGCTCCGTTTATAGCGATGTAGCCTTTAGGGAACACGTATGGTTTCCACTCTTTTGGCAACTGAAATTGTATACGGTAGTTATCTTCTTGCTGATGAATAGCCACCAATGGTGTTTTGAAGTCCACATGTCCTGAAAGCGGATGACCGCCAATCTCTGCGCCATCTTTTGCCGCACGTTCCACATTGATTCTTTGGCCTTCTTCAAACGTACTCAATGTCGTGATGTTCAGACTCTGAAGCATGACGTCGAAAGAGAGACGCGTCTCACTCTGGATTTCAGTGACCGTTAAACATACCCCATCCACAGCGATACTGGCACCAATTTCAACATCGGTACAAAACCCAGATTCAAAATCGATCTCAAAGGTACGAATACCGTTAAGATCAGTAATTTTGTCGATTGTCGCGACAGATTGGATAATTCCCGTAAACATAGATGCCTCATTTCACTAGTGAAGTGCCTTTAGTACGGACATCATTACAAAAAGAATCAAGAAGATAAAGAGAGTAGAAAGGAAAAACGAAAAAGCCCAGCATTATGCTGGGCTTTCTTGTTTGGAGCGACACACGAGGTTCGAACTCGTGACCTCAACCTTGGCAAGGTTGCGCTCTACCAACTGAGCTAGTGTCGCATTTGTCTTTTCAGACTAATTTGAGATGGTGCCCCGGGCCGGACTTGAACCGGCACAGCGCGAACGCCGAGGGAT
>NZ_LQXO02000058.1 GCF_001639065.2 Vibrio barjaei | reverse complement strand
TGCGAAGCGTTAAATCGGCAAATGGAATGACATAGCGACCCGCCGCAGTGAACTGCTTTCGGTGCTCTTGAAGGTCTACCAAATCTTGACCTGTCAGGTTGTAGACTTCCTTGCCGTTTAGCGTGATACGTACACGCTCAATATCGGCAGGGTCAGTAATACTCGTGACCAGTTCAATGGATTGGTACGTTGGACCACTCACCAAGCGCAGGCTTGCTTGGTTGCCCCAATTCACACCCTCAACAGGGTCTAAATCTAGTGGACGTGGGTTAAATGGTGTGTTGAGTAGTTCCATAGCTTAAAACCACCCTGTATTACCATTGATTTGCTCTTTGAGAGGCTTGAGCGCGCCTACGTTGTTGATTACTGCTAATGCAATCAGCATAACGGCGACCGTCATTAGCATGGTTTTATGACTTGCTTTCATAGTTTCCCCTGCTTCACAGCGTTGGAAAGGTTAAAGGAGTCATTATCAAATCAGACAACCGACGCACGGTCACTCAGCTTCAACCTATAGGTAGAACTTTTAACCTATAGGTTGAAATGTGACATTAACGGTAGTTTCGTGAGAGCTTTTTGCCTGTCTCGCAGTTCAATGCGCCTCGCTCTAGGTTGCCAATCCCATCACGAACGATGAGGTATTCGGCTATCGCTTTACCAATAAGTCGTTTATTCACCTTGGCGCTTTTAAGGTCAGCGACTTCATTCGAGTGAATGCCTTTTTGCTTGGCGACCCAATCCGCATCCACACCAGAGTTCACCGCCCCAAGCCACCAAACGCTAGATTGATTGGTCACGGTTTTGGGGACTTCCTGCCCACGCTGAAAAATAGTATGAACCACATGCCCAAACTGACGACCACCACGCAGAAGCTCGCCCGTTTTCCCTTCGAGCTTTCCAGAGGTTTCCGCGCAGCTTGCTAACTCTTCAATCACCACATGCAATTTAGGTTTACGACCATCACCCAATGCCCAAGCAATCGCGCTGAAGGTTTCAAGCTCAGACATACACGCGCCCTTTGGCGGGACATACGCCAGCTTGAACGAACAACCTACACGACGACCATGCACCGCCGCTTTAATAAACTGGGCAGGGTCAGAAAAGCCGTGACACATTTGACCGTGAAACTTTTGCCCCGCGTAGTTTCGGTACGGGTCAAAGAACACCGCTTGCGCCTTTTTAGGCACAAGCCCCATGTATTTCACGGCGCTGGTTTTGCCGCTACCCGTACCACCTAAATACACGGTGTGCTCGGCATCATGAGAAGGGTTTGAGTTAATCGGGTTGACGACTAGCGACACGTTTCGCCTCCTCTTGTTTTTGTACTTCCAAGGCAGCAATTTGTTGTTTCGATGCCCACCACAGTCCCAAAATCGCCAAGGCTAATGTCATCACATTCATGTAGTCGCCGCACTGTTCAAGCAGCGCACCGCCATACTGTTTAGCCACAGGTCGAGCCGCACTGATAACGCTTTGCTTGGCGCGTTCATCAAAGACAAAATCAATGTCTTTCATAATCGACACGGCTTGCTCAATCACCACTAGCCCCGTTGACACCAAGGCGTCAAACGCTTCACTGGTATCAATATCCGGTTCAGGTTCAGCGCTACCACTCGGTTGGTTTTCGGTTGAACTACTGTTTTGCAGCTCGGCAACGTACATATCCAGTTCAGCAAGGTTGTCAGCGCCCATTTCAACGGTTGAATCACTCATTGGCGTCCCCTTCTTGCGTTGGTTGAGGCGTTGCCAATAGACGTTTAATGGCAAACAGCAATACCAGAATCAAACCCAAGCACGCGCCGACCTTGAGCAGTTGCGGTTTAAGGCTTGGCTTTGGTGGTGTTACCGTTTCTTCGGTTGGTTCAGTGATAGGCGTTGGGTCTACCGTAATCATTTCAGTTGAATCGGTACTTTCAACCACTTCGTCAACGGTTGGTTCAACGGTTAACTCAACGGTTGGTTCAACGGTTGGTTCAACGGTTAACTCAACCGTTGAATCTAGCGTTTCAACCTTATCAGGCAAGGCTTGAGGCTTTTCGCTCGTGTCACGCATATGGTCAACGCAATACTCATTCACTTTATTGCTGACTGAACTGTTCCCGCACTCAGGGCAACGGTAATAAAGCTTACCAAGGTTGCGACTGTTCTTAGGGGGTTCACCCGTATCAATCATGCGACCTTCTCCAACCATGTGAACGGTTGCCGCCGATTGGCAAACAGGGCAATCCACATAACCGCGTACAGGGTTAGGCGTTTTCATGCTCACCCCCTTGCACCTCAGTCATGTCAATGTCGGACTGTTCGATTAACTGGCGCTTGCGCTGCTCACGAACGATTTTGTTCGCTTTGGCGACCAGCTTTGCTTTGTCTATCAACTTAGGGTCTAACCCCAACTCAACTAGCGGATTGGCTTTGCTCATCAAAAGCCGTGGTGCTATTGACATTAAATAGGTCGGTGAAAGGTCTTTGACCTTATCAAAAGCGCTTTCGAGCTCTTGCTCAAGCCCATCAATATTTTCAAGGCGCTGTAGCTCGGCTTGGCACTCTTCTTTAGAAAGTGTTTTCATAGTGTTCCCCTGTCTCTCGACGTTGGTGTAGTAATGGTAGGTTTGCCCCTGATTCACATCGTTGGCAGTAATCTATGTCACGCCACTGGCGTAAAACTCTTCCCATTGCGGTGAACCGAATCTATCGAGTTCATTAAATAGAAAGAAATTGTTGATGATTCTTTGTTGTCTCGGTGGCGATAAGTCCAGCGTACAATTATTGCCACTAGACCAAGGCGCAAGCTCCCGCTTGCTTAGAGCAGCCTCCGACAAGTCGGAAGGCTTTTTGATAAGCTTCCATTCTGTCTCATGAGTTAACACTTCGAGACCGCTTCCCTTCAAGCCAATGACCTTTTGAGTCACTTCGCCGTATTTGTTCTCTGTATTCTCTTTGATGGTGGTAATGGTGCGCATGGATTGCGGCAGACGATGCCCACCCATGTAATCGAAAAAGGCAGAAAAGAAACCCATATCGGCAGCGCGGCGAGCTTTCTCAAACGTGCAATACTCTTGCTCGTCACTGATTCTTCGCAGCTCTCGCCAGACAGTAACGGACGGCGTTTTTTGAAACTGGAACTGACGAAAACAGAACGTGCGTGACCATGAGGTCACGTTTTTAACCGTGTCTTGTAGCTTGGCTTTTTTGTTGTCGAGATCCGATAAATCCTCAAGCCCAAAGCCGTCAACGTTCTTAGAAATGTACTTGGCAAGGTAAGCCACCGCGCCACCTTCTGTCCCATCCAACATTTTCGCCTCAAAGCGAGCTCTCATTGCTCGATAGTTTGGGTCGCCGTTTTTGGTGTAAAGCTCTTGGCTGTCACGCTGAAATTGATAGTGCTGTAGTGCTTTGATAAAGGTAGGCACTTGCTCAAGAGGTACAAAGAACACACCATGCCAGTGCGGTGTACCGTCTTGATGTGGTTCAACAACTCGCATCCCATAATACGTAAGCTCATGACGCCCTGCCCACGCTCTAAAGCGCTCCCACGATTTTGACAACCAAGCGTGAGCACCTTTCGGTGTGCTACCGTCCCAATTCTTGTTTTCAATCCAATACTCACCGCGTTTAGTGAGACGATGGAAACGACTAGGCGCGGTCATTGTGACAAACACAGAAGCGTGACTATTTGAGTCAGCGTATTCCTGACAGCCAGCAATACGGGTCATGAGCTCATGACGACGATTCACAGGGTTGGATTGTGACGACTCATGCACAAGCGACATATCAATCACATCACCCTCAAGCGATTCAATCGCCATAAGCTCTAGCCATTCACGCTGTCGCTCTTGGCGTACTTTGAGCCATTCACAAGCAGAAATCGACGCATAAGGGGAAACGTGTGGTGAGACCATACCCGCCGCTCGACGTGCATTTTCAAAAGCGGCAACGGTTTGTTTGTCGATAGCGCGGCGCCATACCGCCTCATCCAGCAGACGAGCTAAAAACGAATAAGCTTCATCTTCATCACACGCCATTTCAAATTGAGGCATCCAAAGCGAAGCGCCTACAAACTCATGTATACGCTTAATCGCATCAAACGGTGTGCCGCCAGCTTTAGCGACTGACTCAAAATGAAAACCCGCGCGCCCTGTTAACTCAGTAGCAAGACGTGCACGTTTTAATTCTGTATCCACTTTCCAATAAGGTTCAGGCAATACACCAAGTGCAGCAGACACCGCACCACTTCGTGACTCGATAAAATCCAGTGCGCGTTTAAATCCATATTTGCGAAAGCGAACCGCTGAGGCTTTATCGATGTAATTGCGAATGTCATTAGGTAGCGTGAACTTGTTAGCAACAGCATGAGCAAACTCAAATACTCGTGCCTTTGGCGTTTTACCTCCAAATGTATGGTGATGGTTTGAGACCATCGTTAAGTGCGGCGCGGATACTTGGTTTTTCACAACGTAAGTCGCAAGCTCCTGACGCAAATTGTTCGGGAGCTTGGACAAAGGGTTATTGGTTGGTTTATCGATTTTTCTCATTGGCAGACTAGCGCTTTTTCCACGTAAGAGGGTTAACGTTAAGCTTGCGAGAGCGCGAACGGTTGAAACCAAACTTCGAGCGAAGTTCTTCTACCTTTCGAGCGGAGTTTTCGCACTTTTCAGGGTCGAAGTTGGCGCACCCTGCCATATCTTCACAGGGTGCGTGAATTGGGTCACTGATTGGTGCGTCCACAATGGAGATTGCAGGCGTGTAATCAATATCCACCCTACACCTCCAAACTTTCTAAAAGCTCAACGTCTTGCTTTAACTGCAAATAAACAGGGTGCAGAAATGCAAATTCAGGAGAGCTCGGGCTCAACCAATCCAGACGAGCTTTAACTATCTTGAAAAGCTCCATTGCTTCACTTGAATGTGAAAAATCAATATTGATTGAATGTATCGGTGCAGTGTTAGTTTGCATGATTGCCCCCTTAAATCGCCGCTTTCCAATCTGTGTACTCTTGAGCTTGCTCTTGTGCATACTCTTCAAGCGCTTTCATGTTGATTAACGTGCGTCCACGGCGACCACCTTCTCGGCGGATAACGGGTAACTTTCCTGTTTGTACCTGACATTTAACGGCGTCTACTGTGAAACCAGCTAGCTCTGCATACTTTTCAGGCGTCACAAATGGCGCATATTGTTTGCTTATATTGTTTCCTGACTGCTCATTATGTTCTAACATTACACATAACCTCGCTTATGAATTGAATATTGTTAGTCTGTGTTAGTTTACGTTAGTTACAGTAATTCCATTCATTAGTGTTTGTCAATGTTAGTTAAGGGTTATTTATGCGTGAATGGTTCTTGAGTACAGAGTTGATAGGGCTAAAAGGAATGCCAAATTCAACTACTGGAATCTCACAAAAAGCTAAAAGAAACAATTGGATAAGCAGAAAAGCTGCGGGTAATGGACGTGCTCTTGAATACCATGTTTCGAATTTTCATGATGAAGTGTTAAATGCTCTAAATGAGAAGTACGGCACACTTGGAGAAAGTAACGTTTCAGCAATTCACACGACTGCACCTAACAACGATTCGGTATCAATTCCCGAATTTAATGTTAATGCAGCAGCGGGAGCAGGAAAGCTTGTCAGTGGTGAGCATCAAACAGGTACATTTACGGTTTCAGCGCATCTAATTCGTGATTTGGGCTTGCAACCAGAGCACACGGCTGTCGTATTCTGTTCAGGTTCAAGTATGTTACCGACCATGAACGATAATGACCGAATTCTTGTAGACACAAGAGAGCTAACAGAACCGGTTAAAGATGGTGTTTACGTTATTCGTGTCGATGACATGGTTTATGTGAAGCGCTTGAAATGGAACATTCTGCAGCAAGGCTATGAAATCATTTCTGACAATCCGGATTACGATTCATTTTCTATGTTCGGCGAAGATTTAAACCGACTTAAAATCATTGGTCGCGCTGCGATGGTGATGCGCTCACTATGACCGTAAAAAAAGACAACGATAAGTGGCTAGTTGATATTCGCCCTGCGGGTCGAGCGGGAAAGCGATTCCGCAAAAAATTCGACAAAAAGTCAGAAGCGTTGGCTTATGAAAAACATATTTTAGCAACTGAACATGATAAAAAATGGGTCAGTAAACCTAAAGATACCCGACTACTTTCAGAGCTAATCGAGGTGTGGTGGGAAATATCAGGGCAATTCAAAAGAACTGCCATTCCTTACAAGCGTGACTTGACTAGGTTCTGTCGTGAACTCAACGACCCACCCGCTCATAAGATTGATTCAAAACTCATTACTGATTGGGTTGCTGACTTACAAGCTAGAAAGCTAAAGGACAGCACAATAAGGCGTTCCATGCAGTGTTTGAGCAACGTCTTCACAGTTCTGATTGAGTCGGGCAATTATCGCCATGAGAACCCACTCAAGGGAATTAAGCGTCCTACTGTTAGAAAACAGGAAATGGCATTTTTGACGCATGAGCAGATAAAAACGCTTAGGTCAGAGATCCAAGGTAATCCGTTGATGTTGAATGCTGTTGATATTTGTTTGTCTACAGGGTCACGATGGCGAGAAATGATAACGCTCAAAGCAAGCAACTTGTCACCCTATAGAATCCGGTTCACCCAAACCAAAACCGATAAGTCTCGGACAGTTCCAATTAGCAAAGAACTGTATGAACGAATCTATCCAGAGGATGGAGGCGCGTTATTCCCTTACGACTTTCAAAAAGAGCTCCGACTAATTCTCATCAGGTTAGGATTCGATTTACCAAAGAGTCAGAAAACCCATATCTTGAGACATTCATTTGCTAGTCATTTCATTATGAACGGTGGCAACATCCTAACGCTCCAAAAAATCTTAGGTCATTCGGATATCAAACAGACGCTAGGTTATGCCCACCTTGCACCGGACTTCTTGCAGGACGCAGTGAGAATGAACCCCTTAGCAGTGTCCACATAATGTCCACACATATGATTTCCGATAACGATTAACAACTTTATTGGAAACCATATAATACTGATTATTAAGAATTTTATTTTAGTAGACATTTCCTCAAGACCTAAAAAAACCACCTTTCGGTGGTTTTTTTATGTCTTTCACAACGCGATGTTTAGCGATTAGCTAACAATATTATTCAATGTAGAACTTGGGCGCATCAGCGTAGAAGTCTTCACATCATCAAATTGGTAGTAACCACCAAGGTCGCCTGCAACGCCTTGAGCATTATTTAGTTCAGAAACAATAACACTCTCGTTTGATGCAAGGTGCTCTGCAATTGGCGCAAACTCGTCTGCTAGTGCTTTGTCTTCTGTTTGAAGAGCTAGTGCTTGAGCCCAGTATAGAGCTAGATAGTAGTGAGAACCACGGTTGTCTAACTCGCCAACGCGACGTGATGGAGATTTGTTGTTGTCCAAGAACTTGCCCGTTGCTTCATCAAGTGCTTTCGCTAGTACATTCGCTTTTTCTTTACCAGAAACCACCGCTAGGTGCTCTAGAGAAGCTGCTAGTGCTAGGAATTCACCCAAAGAGTCCCAACGTAAGTGGTTTTCTTTTTGAACCTGTTGAACGTGCTTAGGCGCAGAACCACCAGCGCCTGTTTCAAATAGGCCACCACCGTTCATCAATGGAACAATAGATAGCATCTTCGCCGATGTGCCAAGCTCAAGAATTGGGAATAGGTCTGTTAGGTAATCACGTAAAACGTTACCAGTGACAGAAATGGTGTCTTCACCTTTCTTGATTCGGTCTAGTGAGAACAGTGTTGCTTCCAGAGGAGCCTTCACATAAATCTCTAGACCTGACGTATCGTGCTCTGGAAGGTATTGATTCACTTTTTTGATCAATTCAGCATCATGGGCACGGTTTTCGTCTAGCCAGAATACCGCTGGCGTGCTTGATGCACGAGCGCGTGTCACTGCCAGTTTCACCCAATCTTGAATCGGTGCGTCTTTCACCTGACACATACGGAAGATATCGCCTTCTTCAACTGACTGCTCAATAAGCACATTACCGGCTGCATCGATAACTTCGACTTTGCCATCACCTTTTAGGATGAAGGTCTTATCATGTGAACCGTACTCTTCGGCTTTTTGAGCCATTAGACCTACGTTTGGCACGCTACCCATCGTCGTTGGATCAAATGCACCATTCTCTTTACAGAAGTCGATAACCGCTTGATAGATACTTGCATAGCTACGATCAGGGATCATTGCTTTGGTATCTTTCTGCTTACCATCCGGACCCCACATCTGGCCAGATGAACGAAGCATCGCTGGCATAGAAGCATCAACGATAATGTCACTTGGTACGTGTAGGTTGGTAATACCGCGATCAGAGTCAACCATTGCAAGTGCAGGTTGAGTTTCGTAAACGGCAGCAAGATCCGCTTCAATCTCAGCTTTTTGCGCGGCTGGTAGTGAAGTAATTTTTGCATAAACATCGCCAATACCGTTGTTTACATCAACACCTAGTTCTTCAAAAAGCTGACCGTGTTTTGCAAATACATCTTTGTAGTAAACTTTAACTGCGTGACCAAAAATAACTGGGTCAGAGACCTTCATCATCGTCGCTTTCATGTGCAGAGAAAGGAGAACATCTTGCTGTTTCGCTTCTGCAATTTGCTCTTCAAAGAAAGACACCAACGCCTTCTTGTTCATTACAGACGCATCGATGATTTCACCCGCTTGTAGGGCAACCTTCTCTTTAAGTACGCTCGTCTCGCCAGTCGCTGAAGTAAATTGAATCTTCACATCCGTCGCATCAGCAACAGTGACCGATTTTTCACTACCGAAGAAGTCTTTGTCTGTCATGCTAGAAACATGAGACTTAGAATCTTTAGACCATGCTCCCATTGAGTGCGGGTTTTTCTTTGCATAGTTCTTAACAGATAGCGGTGCGCGTCGGTCTGAGTTACCTTCACGTAAAACTGGGTTTACCGCACTACCTTTGATCTTGTCATAAGTTGCTTTGATAGCTTCTTGTTCTGGCGTGCTTGGCTCTTCTGGGTAGTTTGGCAAATCATAGCCATTTGCTTGAAGCTCTTTAATAGCAGCCTGAAGCTGTGGGATAGACGCAGAGATGTTTGGTAGCTTGATGATGTTCGCTTCTGGTGTTTTTGCCAGTTCACCAAGTTCAGCTAGTGCGTCACCAATGCGTTGCTCTTCTTTAAGGTATTCAGGGAAGTTAGCAATAATACGCCCTGCTAGTGAAATGTCTCTCGTTTCAACACTGATACCAGATGAAGCAGTAAATGACTGAATGATTGGCAGCAACGAGTACGTTGCGAGCGCTGGAGCTTCATCAGTAATGGTATAGATAATTGTCGGCTTTTCTGTAGGCATGAAATTTCCCTATCGTTCTAATTGGGTATGAGTACCCTTATTAATCAACGTGCCTTCATCAAGGACACGTAAACGTTATGACCGAACGCGATTGAGTGGTTGATACAAAAGGTTTGTACATGAAAACCCTCTCAATTGGGCTTTTTTTGTTCAGTCAAACGAAATCCTAAGCACTTATAATTAAACAAATTTGGGCAATTAGTCTATTATCTTGTGCGTTATTCCTGTTTTTGAGCGCGCTTATGATAGCTCAAAACAACCGTAGACAAAACTACACCACACAGTTTGTTTACATTTTTGCAAGGTAGTTAACATGACGAATAAAACAGCGGCACCTCGTAGCAAGCCGAAAAGCCGCGCTGCTTCTACACGTTTCAAACAGCATTCAGGTCCAAGAAGTAGACCGCAAAAGTCCACTACAAAACCATCGGCTAAACGAAAAACAGACACTCACCGAAGCAGGCTACCCATTGAAGAACGTAAAGTTATCCTCTTCAACAAACCCTTTGACACCTTAAGTCAATTCACTGATGGTGACGGACGTAAAACACTTGCAGATTATATACCAGTCAAAGATGTATACGCCGCCGGACGCCTCGACAGAGACAGCGAAGGACTGATGGTTCTTACCAACGATGGTATTTTGCAAGCTAGGCTGACTCAGCCAAAATCCAAGTCAGAAAAAACCTATTGGGTTCAGGTCGATGGAGCGCCCAGTGAAGAGGACTTAGATAAACTGCGACGTGGCGTAGTGCTTAAAGACGGGCCTACATTGCCTGCGAAAGTAAGCCTTATGGAAACGCCTAAAGTATGGGAGCGCAAGCCACCTGTGCGTTTTCGTGCCAACATTCCTACCACATGGTTAAGCATTACAATTATTGAAGGAAGAAATCGGCAAGTACGTCGAATGACAGCCAATATTGGTTTCCCAACATTAAGGCTTATTCGTGCGTCGATGGCAGGGTTTGAGATTGGAGACTTGCAGCCAGGTGATTGGTTGGAAATCCCCACCAATCACCCAGCTTTAAAGAGATAAGTAATTTAAAGCAGAGCTCTTATTGCTGGGCGACAATCGCCCTCACATGCTCAAGGTCTTCAGGAGTATCTACCCCAGCAGGTGGTGCTTCCTGAGCCGCAGCAACGTGGATTTTCTCGCCATACCACAGCACTCGAAGCTGCTCTAGGCACTCAATTCGTTCAAGTGCACTCGGCTCCCATTCTACATAAGTCTTAATAAACCCAGCACGATAAGCATAGATGCCAATGTGTCTAAGTAGAGGGCTAGTTGCACGCTTTTTCGGCTCTGAAGCGTAAGCGTCACGATCCCAAGGTATCGTTGCTCTACTGAAGTACAGCGCATAACCTTGTTCATCCGTCACTACTTTTACTGCATTCGGGTTAAAGACTTCCGATTCATTCTCAATCGTTACACCAAGAGTAGCCATTGGCGCCGTGCTGCTCTCAAGATTATTGGCAACCTGCTTAATAATGCATGATGGAATCAAAGGTTCATCACCTTGCACATTCACAACGATGTGATCGGGTGCGATTTTCATCGACGCAATCACTTCAGCTAGACGCTCTGTGCCAGACTCGTGAGACGGAGAAGTCATACAAACTTCGGCACCAAATTGTTTTGCTGCTAGCTCGACCCTTTGATCATCGGTTGCGATGATCACGCGATCTGCGCCAGATTGCAGCGACTTCTCATAAACGTGCTGGATCATCGGTTTGCCACCAATATCTGCTAACGGCTTACCTGGCAAACGTGAGGATTCATACCTTGCTGGGATAATGACGGTAAAAGACATTAGCGCCCCTCTTCCATACTCATTTGTCTTGCTTCAGGTTCTAGTAAAACCGGAATACCCTCTTTAATCGGGTAAGCAAGGCGATCAAGCTTACAGATAAGCTCTTGCTTATCTTTATCAAAAGTGAGTTTTCCTTTACATACTGGGCATGCCACGATTTCAAGAAGTCTGTGATCCATAACTTTCTATTACCTTGTTTATTTTTTTGAGTATTTCACTACCGTCTTGCTCTGTAAATTGTGCAGAGACAGGTAAATACCACCAATTGTTTTGTGCAAATGAACGACATTTTACGGCATCTTTCTCCGTCATAATGACGTTATCAGACCCATCACTTAGGGCATATAACTGTTCCGGTTGAAAGTCTTTATGATCAGCAAAGCCTTGGCAGCGCACCACATCTGCATCAAGATCATTCAACGTATTAAAAAAACGTGGGGGATGGCCAATACCAGCAAACGCAGTGAGTTGCCCTAGCTCGGTCACGGCTTTACGCTCATTGGTTGTTAGATTGATAGCAAGCTCAGGCTGTAACTCAAAACGCTTCTCTTGACCTAAACGAGGTTCCCCGCCATTGGTAACAATAAGGTCTACTTCTTCCAAACGGGACAGCGTTTCTCGTAGTGGTCCCAATGGAATAGACTGCTCATTACCAAAGCGGCGCACTCCATCTACCACTACAATTTCCATCGCTCTATCAAGCGCATAGTGTTGTAAACCATCATCGGTGATAATCACATCAACACCAAGACTTTCTAATGCCTTGACTGCATTCGATCTTACCGGATCCACAACAACAGGGACTTTGGTTCTTTCATAAATAAGCTTCGGCTCATCGCCACAGGCTTTAGTACTAGTCTGGGTTTCCACTTGCAAAGGATAATGGTCAGATTTCCCCCCGTAACCTCGAGAAACTACTCCAGGTTTGAAACCTTGACGCTGCAAATGCTCAACCAGCCAAATAACTATCGGCGTCTTACCATTACCACCAGCGGTAATATTGCCAACGACAATCACAGGTACAGAAGCGCGGTAGCATTCTTTTGAACCATCACTGAAAGCTTGCCTGCGTCGCTTCGCAATCGCTCTATATAACGCACTAAGTGGCCACAAAAGCGGCCACCATAAGTAGTTTAGTGGATTACGACCAAACCACAGTTTCTCAATCACTCGTTGTCACCAAACTGAATTTTATGCAGTTGAGCGTACGCACCTTTATGTGCAAGTAACGTATTATGATCACCTCGTTCGATGATCTCACCGTCATCGACTACGAGAATTTCGTCAGCTTCTTCGATTGTTGATAAGCGATGGGCTATCACCAACACCGTCTTATCCTTTTGAAGCTCATCTAGCGCCGATTGAATCGCTCGCTCAGATTCAGTATCGAGTGCAGAAGTCGCCTCATCCAAAATCAGAACGGGTGCATCACGCAACAGAGCTCGTGCAATCGCGATACGTTGTCTCTGACCACCAGACAAGCTTGCGCCATTTTCTCCGATTACGGTATCAAGACCGTTGTCGAGACCATTAATGAATTCCATAGCATGAGCCAGTTTCGCCGCGTGCTCGATTTGCTCTCGGCTATACTCACCATCAGTTGCATAGGCTATGTTATTGGCAATGGTATCGTTGAACAAATGAACATTTTGAGAAACCAATCCGAAATGCTGACGCAAGTTGGTCAGCTTGATATCGTCAATCTTATGACCGTCAAGTTCAATGTGTCCACTCTCGACATCATAGAAGCGTGTAAACAAGTTAGCGATGGTACTTTTACCCGAACCCGAACGCCCTACAAGTGCAATGGTTTTCCCCGCAGGAAGATCAAAACTAACATGACGTAACGCCGGCTTTTCGGTTCCCTGATAAGTAAAAGTGATGTCGTTAACTTTAATGTCGCCTTTCACTTTCGACAGCTCAACAGTACCAGTATCGCGCTCCGTATCTAAATCCATCAACCCAAATAAAGTTTGGCTCGCTGCCATGCCACGTTGGAACTCAGCCGTAACACCAGTCAGTGCTTTCAATGGACGCATCAATGAGAACATAGCCGAGAAAATAACCGTAAAAGTACCCGCAGTAAGTTGCTCACGAATCTCATCGAAACTCGCCAAATAAAGGACTGCAACTAATGCTAATGAGGCAATCATTTGAATCACTGGGTTCGCAACCGCTGAAGCCGCAACCATTTTCATGCCCTGCTGCCTCATTTGGTTACTCATTTGATCAAAACGCTCTTTTTCTACTCGTTGTCCGCCGTAGCTCAGAACAACTTTATGACCTTTCAGCATCTGTTCTGCTGAAGTGGTCATATGGCCCATAGACGTTTGCATGTTGCGAGATATCTTTCTAAAACGCTTAGATACAAAACTAATTGCCCAAGCTACAACAGGAGCCACCGCGAAAAGAACTAGTGATAACTGCCAGCTACTCCAGAACATCAGTATCAATAAACCCATGATACTCGCACCTTCTCGAACAATACTGACTAACGAGCGGCTCGTTGCTCCTGCAACTTGTTCTGAGTCGTAGGTAATCCGGGAGAGCAGCCCACCAGTAGACTCTTTATCAAAAAAGGAGACTGGCATGTGCATAAAGTGACTGAATATTTTGCGTCGTAGTTCCATGACGACTTTGCCGGATACCCAACTCAAACAGTAGGTCGAGACAAATCCACTGGTGCCACGTATGAACATCATTCCAAGAATGATAAAAGGAAGGACTTTTAAGAAATTCGATTCGACATCACCAAAACCTTCATCGAGTAGAGGCTTAAGTAGTGATAGCATGTAGGTATCTGCAGCAGCATTGATCACCAGTGCGATCACCGCAACGACGAGACCCGCTTTGTACTCTCGAATATAAGTCCAAAGACGCTTAAAGGTCTGCAGCGTCGTTTCATCTTGATTTAGCGACATAATTATTGTTCGTTTTCTTTTATCTATCTGTTCATTCTACTCTGCTTCGCAACATCTGCCTATACCAAGGGTCGAGGTTCTGGTTGCGAAGCGTTGAAACGGTTAATTCTCCATCAAAAAAGACGAAATTAACCTGCCCCTGCGTACCTGTTTCATACCATTGAGCACCTTGCTCTAGGTATCGTTGTTTAACCAAGTCGTTAGGCAGTTGCCAGTGGGAACGAAATTTCGTAGAGGCCACAACGTGATCAGCATGAATCAATTGTGTCAAAAACGTAGAAGAGGAGGTCCGGCTACCATGATGAGGTACACTCATAACATCAACATCTAGTTCAGAGAGTGTTCTGGCGATCAATATTTCACTGACTTTCTCAATATCGCCTGTAAGCAATATTCGATGAACTGAATTGTCTCTCTGAGCAAAACTAATCAGAACCACACAAGAGTGTGGGTTGTAAGCTCTGTCCACTCTCTTTGGAGGCCACAGCGCCTCAAATCGAATTGCCTTCCATTGCCAAGTTCTACCTCGAATACAGAGTTGCTCTTCTGTCATTCCATCTGGCTTCTTGACCCAATCAGGTTCCCAATAATTACGGAGTTCAATTTCACCACCAGCGTGGTCATTATCAGCATGACTGATAATAACTCCGTGCAATTCTCTAACTCCTAAAGCTAAAAGATTGGGAGTCACTACCGTCCTCGCCATTGAGAAAGTTGGACTCGCGCGTCCTGTATCATAGAGTACAGCTTGATCTCCCTGTTTGATGGCAACAGAGAGCCCATGGGCTACATCAAAAAAGTGAACACTAACTTTTTGCCCGCTTTGTTTTAATGGCAATGTGACAGCACATAATATCAGTAACAATGCCAGCCACTTCAATGACACTACCTTTCTCAGAATAAACGCGAAAATTAATGGTATCGCATAGAAAGCTAAGTAACTTGGGGTGTTAATCCAGAACCAACTTGATAGGTTCAAAGAGTAATCAAAGGGCATCATCAGAATATCGACCAATGACCAAATAAAGCTCTCCTCTTCCAAGAGGACTGTCATCACAGTCGCTAAAAGCAATAAAGGAACGACTAAAAAACTAAACCATGGGACAAACAGCAAGTTATAGAAAGGTGACGCGACAGCGACCCCTTGAAATAAGCTGACCACAATGGGAATGAACAGTAAGCAGAGCAAAGCATGGGTATACAACACAGTACGAACACCAAATTGATACGAAACAACCGAGTTGGTCACCATAAGTGCGGAGACAGCGAGAAAAGAAAGCCAAAAACTGGTACTTGCGGCAGAAAAAGGTATCAAGGTGAGTATGAGAGAGGCAGCTACTAATAGAGTGGTCATACTCATTATCCTGATGTGAATAATGCAAAGCGAGTTGACAATGACAAGCATGAGTAGAGCGCGAACTGTTGGCGTAGCAAACCCACCTAAAGCCGCATAAAAAAACGCTAACACTAATCCTGTGAAGATACCTAACAATAAACGTAACTTCGTCGTTTTATAACGTAGTTCTGTTGGTAGAAGCAAAGTCAACACCAGCAGTGCCCCTCGTCCAACCAAATACCCAACGGCAAAAACTATTCCTATATGTAGGCCAGAGATGGCAACGAGATGAGACAATCCGCTGTGTTTTAATCGCGCCCAGTCTTCAAACGCGAGTTTGCTTCTATCACCGAAAATTAGCGCTAAATAATAACCTTGATGTATGCTGTTTTTAGTCGCAGACGTTACCAACCGATGTAATTTCGAACGCCAATCATACGTACTTCGAGCCATAAAATGACTGTCATCTGCTAGAACAATGTCGGCTAAAAAACGATTCGAGAAATAGTATTGCTCTTTGTCGAAACCAACCTGATTAAGAACACCAACAACGGGTTTTAGTTGAACCAAAGCTTGGAGTTCATCGCCCATTGTTAACGCTATCGGTGCATATAACTTAACGCTAGGCCTCTCAAAGAATGACAATTTTTCTCCATTAATCGATAAAATCGTCAATTCAACCTCATATCCACGAGTTATTTTTTTAAAATAGCTGTCAACTCGTCCTTTTATGGTAATATCTGTGCCAAATCGGTAAAGCACCTCTGATTGGTGCTTGTAAAGATTCCCTTGTATCAAAGCCACGGACATTGCAATAAAAACCACTGCAATTATCGAGCAGCGTTTTATTAGTAAGGCTATGCTAATTAAGGATGTAGGAATCAACCAGTAGTAATGAGGCATCATTGGCCACCATGCAACACTGATAAGTGTTAGTGAAAAAACCAACGGTGCAACAATGCCTGTTAAGAGAGTCATGTTTCCCTATGCCAAGAAAGTTCATTAAACGTTTCATGCCCGATCACGAGATGATCAAGCGACAAAAGGCATTGAAAGTGTTCGGCAATGTCCTCTATAACCCAAACCTTTGGTGTTTAAATCGACGCTCAGCGGCAGGCGCTTTTGCGGTTGGTTTGTTTATGGCTTTTGTCCCACTACCAAGCCAAATGATTATGGCGGCAGGGTTGGCTATCCTGTTTGGTGTTAACCTTCCGTTGTCGGTTGCACTTGTTTGGATCAGTAACCCTGTAACCATGCCCGTACTATTTTACTTTGCGTACAAGATCGGCGCATTTTGCTTGAATACTCCTCCGCAGCCATTCCATTTTGAGTTGTCTTGGCAATATTTATCCGACCAAATGACCACCATTGGCCCCCCGTTCCTCTTAGGGTGTGCCATATGTGGTATTGTTGCTTCTGTTGCTGGGTATTTCGGCATTCGTGGCCTTTGGCGTTACTCTGTGGTTCGCAGTTGGCAGCAACGCGCTACAAGATAACGTTAGCTTGAAACTGACAACAGAGTCGTAAACAGAAACTACGAGTGTGACGACACTTCTAAGCAACAAGACTGTCGACCAAATATGAAAAAGCCCGTCAATGAATATCATTGACGGGCTTTTTCTTGAGATTAAATTACTTGGCGCTCAGTACTGAAGCAGGGTTTAACTGACTTGCCTTAGTTGCTGGATACCATGTCGCAATCAGACTTAACACCGTTGCAGTCCCCGCCACTAAAGCCACATCACTCCAAACCAACTCAGATGGCAGAAAGTCTACAAAGTAAATATCGCCAGATAAAAACTTATGACCAATGAGAGACTCAAGGCCAGAAACCAATGGAGTGAGATTCAGTGCCACTAAACTACCCAGCATACCACCGACAATACTACCCACTACGCCAGAAAATACACCTTGCCAGATAAAGATGCGTTTTATGAGGCCATCTGTGGCGCCCATCGTACGTAATATTGCGATTTCAGATGCGCGATCTTTTACCGCCATCATCAGTGTTGAAACAATATTGAAGCACGCAACACCAATAACCAGAACCATCACCAAATACATAATGGTTCGAACTAACTGAATATCTCGATATAGGAAACCATATTTTTGTTTCCAGCTACGTAAATAGACATACTCCGTTAAGGTATTACCCACCTCTCTAACAATCAAAGGGGCATTGAATACGTCATCTACTTTTATAGAAACGCCAGTAACTTGATTACCTAGTCGAGCATACTGCTGAGCATCTGCTAACGGAACAATCGCCAAGCTATGGTCAATCTGTCCATTTAACTCGAGCAAACCAGATACTTGGACTCGAACTCGTCTTGGTGCTTGCACTTTGCTGGTGTTGCTAGTGGTAGGGATCATTAACGTTACGTAGTCACCTACTTTTGCACCCACTTGATCTGCGACCCCTTTGCCGAGGATCACTTGCTGTTCACCGGCATGAAAGTTTTGCCAAGCAGTGCCTTTCACAAAGCCTGGTAGTGTCGACACTTTGGTTTCAAGTTCGGGGTCAACGCCGCGAACTTCAACAGCTTTGAGTAGGCTGCCCTTTTCAACCAAAGCTGTCATTCGAATATAGGGTGCAGCCGCCTCTACTTTTGAGTGTTTCATTGCCGAGTCCATCACCTTTTGCCAATTTTTGATCGGAGCATTCACACCTTCAAACTCACCATGGGCAATTACGGATAACACTCTATTCTTCAGCTCGCGCTCAAAGCCATTCATCGCAGACAAACCAATGACAATCACCGCCACCCCAACGGCGATGCCAACAATGGATGAAATCGAAATAAACGACACCATTTTGTTACGTTGTTTGGCTTTGCTAAAACGTTTACCAATAAAAAACGATAGTGACACATTAGCTCCTTGAATTACGCAATTTTGGCATCGAGTAGCAGGCCATCTTGCATATGCATCTGCCTATCCATTTTCGCGGCTAACTCATTATCATGAGTCACCACTAGAAAAGCGGTTCCGTATTCTTGGTTAAGTGTTCGCATCAAATCATATATAGATAAAGCCGTAGTATGGTCAAGGTTACCGGTCGGCTCATCAGCCAACACTAACGCAGGCTTATTGACCAAAGCTCTAGCGATGGCAACTCGTTGGCGCTCTCCTCCCGAAAGCTCAGAAGGTCGATGCTCTAAACGATGTTTTAGCCCCACACGCTCTAGTAATGCGCTCGCTTCGGCCTTCGCAAGTTTGGTTCCCATACCACCAATGAGTAACGGCATCGCCACGTTTTCTACCGCTGTAAAGTCACTGAGTAGATGATGGAACTGATATACGAACCCTAAGTGTTCATTACGAAGCTTGGCTTGTTGGTTGCTGCTTAAAGTCAGTAGAGGCTCACCAAGGAAAGTAACCTCCCCTTCCGTTGCCTCATCCAAAGCACCTAGTACGTGAAGTAGCGTTGACTTACCGGAGCCAGAAGAACCAATTATAGACACCAACTCACCTTTGGAGATCTCAAAACTCACGCCTTTAAGTACCTCGGTATCCACCGCCCCATCGTGATACGTTTTTCGAATGTTTTGACAGGCGATTAACGGACTACTCATATCTTAAAGCCTCTGCTGGTTTAACGGATGATGCTCGGAAAGAAGGAAACAGTGTGGCTGCTAAACTCAGCAACACAGCACAAATAACAACGACAATAATTTGGCTAGGATTCACCACTATCGGCAACTGTCCACCAAAGCTAAATAAAGCGACACCCATGACTTCCAATAGGCTATTAAGGTTGTTTGCCAACAACACACCAAGAATGCCACCAACAATGGCTCCTAGTGCACCACTGCTGGCACCCTGAACCATAAAGATAGCGAGCACTTGACGGTCAGTCATGCCTTGCGTTTTCAAAATGGCAACTTCTGATTGTTTCTCCATCACCACCATAATCAGTGCGGAAATAATATTGAACGCCGCTACGCCGATAATGAGCCCAAGCATCAGCCCCATCATATTCTTTTCCATTTTTACTGCTTGGAATAATTCGCCACGTTGATCGCGCCAGTCACTCCATAACCAACCATCCGGCAATGGCTGTTCACTTAAATTGGAAACAACGAACGGGTCATTAAAAAACAGTCTCCATCCACTCGCTTCATCGGCTTTGTAACGCATTAACTTGGCGGCATCTTTCAAATGAGTTACGACTAATTGGCCATCCACATCGGAGCCAGTGCTATAAAGCCCAGCAACAGTAAACATTCGCTGACTCGGGATTCGCCCAAGCGGCGTATACTGGCTAGCACTGGTAACCATTAGTCTTACCTTATCGCCAACGCGCACATCGAGCTCTCTGGCAAGCGTATGACCCAACAAAACCTGATACTTTCCTGCTTGCAAATTATCTAAGCTGCCACTTACCAGACGATAGCGAATCGGATCATCAGTTTCGGGCTCAATTCCAATCATAATGGCAGCGGACAATCCTTGATGGCTTTGAACCACAGCCTCACTGCGGACAATAGGGACCGCTGGCTGACTAGTAACAAAACTATTCAGCAACGCATCTGGCTTGTCATTTAAGTCGACTCGACCTGAATCATGTGAAATAACCGCTTGAGGCAAAACGCCAAGAATTCGACCTTTCAGTTGAGCTTCAAATCCGTTCATTACTGAGAGAACAGTAACAAGCGACAAAACACCGATAGTGATTCCTGCGGTCGACATATAAGATACGAACCGACTAAAGCGATCGCCAGAGCGACCTCTTAGGTAACGTAATCCAATAAAAACGGGCAAAGGGTGAAACATAATAATGGCCATGGGACGAAATCTATGAGTAATGTAACCAGAAAACCCATTGGGTTGTAGCCCCGATTGTAAATTTCCTTTTAAATTACGTACTTTTGACCTTTCATTCGGTCATTTTCTTGATAACTCAGACATACACAGAGATAATTAATTCAAGTCGATTAGGAAAAATGTATGCAGCAGAACGAATTCTTCACCGTAAATGGACCTTTAAAAGCCAACATTGAGCCATTAGCACTTGGTAGTACTCTACCCGACCTAGACCAATACATTGCTGAAATTCCAGCTCCGTTTATGGCATCGAGTGAATTTAGTCTGCTCGATCAGCAAAATGACGCTGCAAAGCACGAACTGAATCAACATAACCTCAAGCACGTTGCCGAGTTAATTGAACAGCAAAACAGCAAGGTTAATTTGCTGCTTAATTATATTATTTCGCAACAAGATGACCCTGCACAACGCCATGTGACTCACAGTTTTGGTGCAGGTCAACTTACCTATATCACTTCAGAAGCACTGAAAGTTGGTCAAGTAGCCAAGGTGAAGCTTTTCCTAGATCACCCACCTGCTGGTATATATTGTTATGCAGAAGTCACCGATATACAGAACTCCGAATCAGGCCAATTGGTTACGTTGAGTTTTGTACGAATCCTTGAAGAACACCAAGACCTACTAATTAAAGCCGCTTTGTACCAACAACAGAAATTGCTTCGACAGCGCTCGCTAGACAGAGACAACCAATAAATACTATGAGTAATTGTCAACTACTTCCTCTTAATGCACCAACGGGTGCCGGTGATAAAAAGTTTCTCGGTAACCTGATTGGTGGCGCATTAGCTCTTGCTATTAGCGAGCATGCTAACGCCTATACTGATCATACTTTACTGGTTGTGCCAGACCCACAGCTTGCACTTAAACTTCAAGGTGAACTAGAACAGTTCTTTCCAGGAGAGATTGCTCTATTCCCTGACTGGGAAACCTTGCCATACGATAATTTCTCGCCACATCAGGATATAATTTCTGATCGTATTGCACGGCTATACGCCCTACCGCAACAGTCAAAAGGGATCACTATCGTTCCGGTAAGCACTTTGTTGCAAAGGCAAAGTCCTCGCGATTTCTTAATGCAACATACCTTGATGGTAAAAACTGGTGATTTGTTTTCACTGGATAAACTACGTCTACAGCTAGAAAACTCTGGCTACCGACATGTAGACCAAGTGTTTGGTCCCGGTGAATATGCAAGTAGGGGTTCAATTCTCGATCTCTTCCCTATGGGAAGCTCTGCGCCTTATCGCATTGATTTCTTTGACGATGAAATCGACACTATTCGCACCTTCGATCCGGAAAACCAACGTTCCATCGAAGATATTAGCGAGATTCGACTCCTCCCTGCTCATGAGTTTCCTACGACAAAAGACGCGATTGAAGAGTTTCGTGTTCGCTGGAGACAACAATTCGACGCAAGGCGCGAACCAGAGTCAGTCTACATGCAGGTAACAAAAGGCACTTGGCCAGCGGGTATAGAGTATTGGCAGCCTCTGTTCTTTGAGCATACTGAAACGCTATTTGATTACATCAGTCAAGACTCCCAAATTATCGCTGTGGGCGATATCGAGTCCGCTATAGACACTTTTTTGTCTGACGTGGAAACACGTTATGAGCAACGAAAGGTCGACCCTTTGCGCCCACTGTTAGAACCGAGTGCGCTTTGGCTGCAAAAAGATGAGTTCTATTCACAGCTAAAAGCCTATCCACAGTTGCTGTGCTCCGTTGATTCCGTGGATGAAAAAGCAGGACGCGTCAATGCTCCCGTCGAGGCACTTCCTGATTTAGCAGTACAGCATCAATTAAAAGAGCCGATGGCTCAAATCCGTCAGTTTACTGAGCAGTACGCTGGTAAAGTAATTTTCTCGGTGGAATCTGAGGGCCGTCGAGAGGCGCTGCTCGAATTACTTCATCGCATAAAACTGAGGCCACAAGAGAAAGAACATTTTCTCGATGCGCTGAAGAGTGACGATAAGTTCACTCTTGTTATTGGTCAATGTGAACATGGTTTTGCTTATCAACATCAGTTCGCTCTGATCTGCGAAAGTGACATGCTCGGCGATCGCGTCATTCAACGACGCAAGAAAGAAAAACGCTCGATTAATAGTGACACGGTTATTCGCAACCTTGCTGAACTCAAGCCAGGCCAACCCGTTGTTCATATTGACCACGGTATTGGCCGCTACGTCGGCTTGCAAACACTTGAAGCGGGCGGCATGACGACAGAATACGTCACACTCGAATACCAAAACGATGCCAAGCTATACGTCCCTGTCGCTTCACTGAACTTAATCGGACGCTACTCTGGTGGTGCGGAAGAATCGGCACCACTCAACAAATTAGGCAGTGAATCTTGGGCTAAAGCCCGTAGAAAAGCCGCTGAAAAAGTGCGTGATGTTGCGGCAGAGTTGCTCGACGTATACGCCAAGCGCGAGTTAAAACCTGGCTTTAAATTCAGCTTAGACCGTGACCAATATGCGACCTTTAAAGCTGGTTTCCCATTTGAAGAAACTGACGACCAAGCACAGGCCATCAATGCTGTCATGTCTGATATGTGTCAGCCTAAAGCCATGGATCGTTTGGTTTGTGGTGATGTTGGCTTCGGAAAAACAGAAGTCGCAATGCGCGCAGCATTTGTGGCAACCGACAACGGGAAACAAGTCGCAGTGCTGGTTCCTACCACACTGCTGGCACAGCAGCATTTTGAGAACTTCCGCGATCGATTTGCCAACCTGCCAATCCGTGTTGAAGTCTTGTCGCGCTTTAAATCGGCCAAAGAGCAAAAAGCCATCCTACAAGACGTCGCCGATGGAAAGGTGGATATTGTCGTTGGCACCCACAAACTGCTCTCTAGTGACATTCAGTTTAAAGATCTTGGCCTACTCATCGTTGATGAAGAACATCGATTTGGTGTGAGGCAAAAAGAAAAAGTGAAAGCGATGCGTGCCGATGTCGACATTTTGACCTTAACAGCAACGCCTATTCCACGAACGCTGAATATGGCCATGAGTGGCATGCGCGATCTTTCCATCATTGCTACACCGCCAGCGAGACGTCTTGCCATTAAGACCTTTGTGCGTCAAAGCGAAGACAGTGTTGTACGCGAAGCAATACTTCGTGAAATCATGCGCGGTGGTCAGGTCTATTTCCTCCACAATCAGGTTGAAACCATTGAAAAGGTAGCGGCAGACTTAGAAAAGTTAGTCCCCGAAGCACGCGTCACAGTTGCCCACGGCCAGATGCGTGAACGTGAACTAGAGCGAGTTATGAATGATTTCTATCATCAACGTTTTAATTTACTAGTATGTACGACCATCATTGAGACGGGCATCGACGTGCCAACTGCCAACACCATCATCATGGATCGTGCTGATAACCTTGGCTTAGCGCAGCTTCACCAGCTTCGTGGACGTGTGGGTCGCTCGCACCATCAGGCGTATGCTTATCTGCTGACTCCTCATCCAAAAGCCATGACAAAAGATGCAGTGAAGCGATTAGACGCTATCGCCTCACTAGAAGATCTTGGGGCCGGCTTTACTCTAGCGACTCATGACCTTGAAATTCGTGGCGCTGGAGAACTTTTAGGGGATGAACAGAGTGGCCAAATTCAGTCCGTTGGATTCTCACTCTATATGGAAATGTTAGAGCAAGCCGTGGAAGCGCTAAAAGAAGGCAAAGAGCCCTCTTTGGACGATCTACTTCGCGAACAAACCGAAGTGGAATTACGTATCCCCGCTTTGCTACCTGATGACTATATTCCGGATATCAATACTCGTCTATCCATGTATAAACGAATCGCAAGCGTTGTAGATAACGAAGAGCTCGACGAGCTAAAAGTGGAGCTCATTGACCGATTTGGCCTGCTGCCGGATGCTGCCAAACACCTTCTTGCCGTCTCACAAATGAAGCTTCGTGGTAGAGCGCTGAAAGTTAAAAAAGTAGAAGCCCATGATAAAGGTGGCTATATTGAATTTTATCCGGATGCTGACATTAACCCGGCCTTCTTGGTTAAACTACTTCAAGCGCAGCCAACAAAGTTTGCGATGGAAGGGCCAACTAAGTTCAAGTTTATGGAAGCGTTAACCGATAGGCGTAAACGCTTAAGCTACCTCAATAACATGCTTGACGAGTTTGAAGCCAATCAACTTCCGAACGCATAATTGCTTACAGCTGCAACGATTTTTCACCGTGAAATGTTTCAGCAACGTCCTGTATTAATTGATATAATGGGATTGCACTCAATGATAGTGGCAATCAATGGAGAAACAATGAAAAAACTGATCCCACTGCTACTCCTATTGGTTTCTATGCCAAGTTTGGCGCAGAGACAATTTGATATAGAAGTGATCGTTTTCAAACGTGCGGTAAACCCTGAAAAAGTAAACGAGTCTTGGCCGAACACTATGCCGCAAATAGACTTTAGCCGCGCTGGTTCAATGAACGATGCCAGTTATCGCGCGTCGAAAGGCGTTCAGATGCTGCCTTACTCTTCATACCAATTGAATGATGAAGCGGCAAAACTAAAAAATCATGCAGGCTATACGGTGCTTATGCACAAAGCATGGCGTCAAGGCGATAACGGTAGAGGCTCTGCTCCAATCTTCCATATTCGTGCAGGGAAAGATTACTCAGCTGGTTTTAATGCCGATGGAACAGAAAAGGGCAGCAACAGCAACACCACAAGCCCGGTTGATGGCGTAACGGAAGTGGCCATTGACAAACCGTTGTACGAGCTTGACGGTAAACTACAGATTTACGTGCAGCATTACTTGTATGCAGAAGCCCAACTAGACCTTCGCTCGCCAAGCACCAAAGAGGTGATTGTTACTGATTCCGTCACGGCAACAGAACCGATGGAACCGTCTGCAGACAATTCTGTAGCGACGGGGACTGAAGACAGTAACGTCATTGCTGGCAACTTACAGGCCATAGAGCCTCAACGTGAAGTTCAAACCTTTCTTAAGGACTATCGATTTGATCAGAAACGTCGCATGAGAAGTAGTGAAACACACTACCTAGACCATCCGTTAATGGGCATGATCATCCAAGTTCGAAGAGTGCAGAACTAATCCAGAAAGGGCCTGAAATACGGCCCTTTTTTTCATTTCTTCTTCCGTTCCAAGGCATTATGAATACGCATTACACCATCTACACAAAAAGATTATGCCTTCGATTAATGGATCTTAACGATGCCGAGCAACTGGCAATTGCAATCCAAGAATCTCCCTCGTTGCATCAATGGATAGATTGGTGTCATAAAGACTTTACTCAACATGAAGCGATGGAATTCATTGGAGCGACTCGAGTTAACTGGGTGAAAGCCGTAGCATTTGGCTTTGCATTGTTTGACCGAAAAACCGAACAGTTTCTGGGTATGGTGG
Source organism: Vibrio barjaei (assembly GCF_001639065.2). Taxonomy (GTDB): domain Bacteria; phylum Pseudomonadota; class Gammaproteobacteria; order Enterobacterales; family Vibrionaceae; genus Vibrio; species Vibrio barjaei. Next base: position 5,226 of record NZ_LQXO02000058.1, on the reverse strand, counting down.
CGCTCAATGAGTTTTATCATACCTTCAATATGGGAAGTCTTGGCTATTGGCTAAGAGATGATGCTCAAAAGCAGGGCTATGCCTTGGAAGCGCTCGATGCGTTGGTGGAATTCAGTTTTGCTAATTTATTACTCACTCGCCTAGAAATTGTTTGCGACCCAGACAACTCCGCTAGCCATAGGCTTGCTGAACGTATCGGAGCAACCTACGAATGCTTAGCGCAGAATCGCTTTGTTTTTGAAGGTAAACCAAAAGCAGGACTAGTCTATTCCCTCATTCCTCCCACCCGCTGAACCAGTGAATATGAGATAAAAAAGAGGCGCTTTTCAGCGCCTCTCTGTTGTTACTAGGTATTAGTGCAATTTCAAGTTTGGTCTCAATACACGGTTAATGCGACCAACCAACATCATTAATCCGGTCTTTAATACACCATGCAACGCCACCTGGTGCATACGATAAAGCGAAATGTAAACCACACGAGCGATTCGGCCTTCCACCATCATAGAGCCCTTGGTTAAGTTACCCATTAAACTGCCTACCGTTGAGAATCGGCTCAATGATACTAATGAGCCGTGATCATTGTATACGTAAGGCTTTAATTCTCTGTCTGTCAGTTTAGCAACGATGTTACTAAACGCACGGCTCGCCATTTGGTGTGCTGCTTGAGCACGTGGTGGTACGAATTTACCATCAGCTTGGGTACACTGAGCCAAGTCACCGATAACAAAAATATCGTCATCACGCGTGGTTTGCAGTGTGTCTTTTACTACTAACTGGTTGATACGGTTAGTTTCCAAACCGGCAATGTCTTTCATAAAGTCTGGCGCTTTGATTCCTGCCGCCCAAACCATTATTTGTGCTGGGATTTTTTCACCATCTTTCGTAGTTAAGCCATCTTTGTCCGCTTGAGTCACCATAGTGGCAGTGCGAACGGTTACACCCAGTTTTGTCAGTTCAGAATGCGCTGCGCTTGAAATACGTGGAGGAAGCGCTGGAAGAATACGCTCACCCGCTTCAATCAAGTTTACGTTCAGCTTACTCGAATCCAGATCACCGAAACCATAAGTACGAAGCTCTTTGACTGCGTTGTGCAGTTCGGCAGACAGCTCTACCCCTGTTGCACCAGCACCAACGATCGCAATATCGACAGTGCCGTGACCATTTTTCGCATGCAGTTTTAGGAACTCATTGTTCATTTCTGTACGGAAACGGTGTGCTTGTTCTGGGCTATCTAAGAAGATGCAGTTATCGCGAACACCAGGAGTATTGAAGTCGTTTGATGTTGAGCCAATCGCAAGCACTAAGATGTCATAAGCGATCTCGCGGCTTGGCATCAATAGCTCATCGTGCTCATCTCTCAATTCACTTAACGTAATGCTTTTGCGCTCACGATCAATCTCATTCAGGCTGCCCATTTGAAAGTCAAAATGGTGGTTTTTCGCGTGAGCACGATAGCTTAGCGCATCAACCCCTTCGTCCAATGAGCCGGTCGCTACTTCGTGCAGAAGTGGCTTCCATAAATGGCTTGCTTTACGATCAACAAGCGTAATATTGGCGCGCCCTTTACGTCCAAGTGTTCGGCCTAATTTGGTCGCAAGCTCAAGTCCGCCTGCGCCACCACCAACAACGACAATATTAGTCACAATGGCTCTCCTAAAAAGTGAAATTTGAAAGTTAGAAAATGGTCTTACATCCCGCCCAAGGCGAAATGCTTAAAATTTGGTCATTATGCGCAAATATAGACTCCAAGTGGCAGCCCCTAGCGCGGTACAATCATGGTTTCACTTCACAAATTTGTTCAAAATCGTCTTTGTTTGAACATCTTAGGGCAAGTTCTCTTCTTGCTCTCAACTTTTTTTGATATTTATCAAATAATGTAGAATGGTTTTATTATATAGGGCAAATCAATGTCCGCAACTATTCAATGGAATTATTTTTGTTAAGTGAATTAAATGGCCATTTGTTAATCGATAGTTCCATCACTAAAAACGGCTCCTCAAAGGAGCCGTTTTTAACTTCATAATTCAAGGTCAATACCTAGGGCGTTACCGTAACTAATGCATCACCTGTGACATTTTCAAATGATGCAGTGATGGTAGCAGTACCCGCCGAAATGCCACTGACATATTGCTTGGATGGGTATGCAACATCCATGTCTGAACTGCTCCAAGAGACATATTTGGCGTAGTTCTCAACACGACCATCAGAGAAAGTGACATTAACAGTTACCTCAACAGTATCACCGCTAGCAACCGTGATATTTTGTGGCACAATTTCTACCTTTGTCGTTGTGGCAGGATAGGTTTGCGTTTCAACAAAATCTGTCATGCCTTGGTATGACATCGTAATCGTCGCGCGCCCTCCTTCATAAACACCTTGCGCTAAACCCGCCTTGGCATTTCCGGATTCAATCGTCGCGGCAGTGGTATCGCTGCTCGACCACTCAGCATCTAAGGTAACATCTTTGCTCGACCCACCTTGATAGTATGCAATAGCATGGTATTGGAATGGTGTCCCCGAATAGAGGATGTCCTGTCTTGGTTCTATTGCGACTTGTGCTAGAACTAGAGGAGCAACCGTGGTAGTTACCTCATCCTCAACCCCATCAAACTCAGCTTTGATCTGCGCGCTGCCTGCGGATAACGCTTCACCACTACCTCCTAACTCCCCTGTGGTGACCACTTGAATCACAGTAGGGTCACTAGAAGACCACGTCGCTTTTGAAGTTACATCTTCATCAGGCAAGCCTTGATGATATTTAGCAATCGCCTTATATCGTCCTACAGTTCCTTCTGGAACTGTCTCATTGTCCGGCGTAACGACTAGCTGTCTGATATATGTGTCAACAACACTAACCTGACCTGCTCCTTCGATGTTTTGATAGATCGCATACACTTCACTGTGACCCGCAGATTTTCCTTCTATCAACCCCGTCGTATTCACGGCAAGTTTATCTCTCTGTTGCACCCGCCAATCACTTAGCGCTGTTACATCTTTAAATGAAACCTTATTAGTATTAACCTCTTTGTATACTGCATAAGCAGTAAGTTGCTTTGTATCCCCTACTTTGACCATGGAATCGGCAGGCTCAACGTTCACGCCTAAGTAGGTCAGATTGCCAACCACTACTTCCGCGTTTGCCGTTTTACCATAATAGGTCGCGATGACTGACGTTTGTCCAGAGTTTAAACCTGTGACTAATCCTTCTCTAAAGCGCGCGTTATCTACATGGGCAACCACATCATCAGCAATCGTCCAAGTCACACCAGTCGTCACATCCGTCACGGTTTTGTCTGAAAATACCGCTGTTGCTTTATATTGCTGTAGATCTTGAATGTTAATGGTAGCTGTAGCTGGCGTAACCTGTAACTCCATCAAAATTGGCTCGGTAACTATCAACGATGTCGACACGGTAATTGACTCAAAAGTCGCGCTGATTTGGGTTTCCCCTGTAAAAACGGTTGAAGCCATCCCATCAGTACTAATTGTCGCTACCGTCGTCATACTGCTTTGCCAACTGGATTCTAAAGTTACAGTCTTACTAGTACCATCTGAATAGCGAGCATGAGCCTCATATTGTACTTCTAAACCCAGTGGTACGGTCTCATTTTGAGGACTAATAGTAAGTTCAACCAAGCTTGGGGCAACGACGGTGACACTCGAAGTATCACTCATGCCAGAGTAGGTAGCAGTGACGACTGCATTACCAATGTTCAAGGCACTACCTATCCCCGCGTTAGCGGAGCTGTTATCAACATTGACCACTCTTGAATCCGAGCTGCTCCAATTAGCGCTAGATGTCACATCAATACTGCTTCTATCACTATAGATGGCCGTTGCCTCGAACTGCCCATTTGTGCCTTTTGGTACTGTAACGGCATTTGGCGTCACTTCTAGGTGATCAACTACCGCCGCGGTAACCGTTAAACTTGCTTCACCATTAAGACCCAAGTACTGCGCGCTGATTGTCGTTTGACCAGCAATAAACGTCACCGCATTCGCAGAATGCATCTATAGAAGCAACATCGTTATCCGAGCTTTGCCAAACAGACAGCAAGGTGACATCTTGCAAGGTTCCATCTGTGTAGAGCGCATCCGCATGATACGGTAAGCTCAATCCCGCAGGAACTTTAGTAATGGCCGGAGACACAATTAACTTGACTGCCGTTGCAGCTGTTACAGTCAACGTTGCCTGACTCAGTTGCCCCCCGTAACGAGCTGAAATAACGACATTTCCCTGTTCAACAGCCGTCGCTTTTCCCCCTGTTATTCCTGTAGAAGAAATAGTAGCAATATTGATATCCGAAGAAGTCCAGGTTGCTATCTGAGTCACTACTTTACTTGTCCCATCAGAGTAAAACGCAGTCGCTTGATAGTACTGACTCTGACCATCTGCAATAATGGCGCTAGCAGGCGTCACTTGCAGCCCTGTTACTACCGCTTGAGTGACAGAAAGGTTCGCGGTAGCGCACTGTCCTAAATAACATCCGCTGATCTGGCTAGTTCCTTGCTCCTCTCCTTGTGCCACGCCAAAGGCGTTAATGGTAGCGATATCAGTATTGTTCGATTGCCAGCTACTCAAAGTGCTGATATCTCGTTTGCTTCCATCTGAATACTGGGCAGTAAGCACATAACTTTGTGTCGTTCCTTTTGGAATCGTCGAATTAGCAGGTGATATGGATACCGAAGTTAGCGTTGCACTACTTACCGTGATCATGCTGCTCTGCTCCATACCGCCAAATTTCGCCGTGACACCCGCTTGGCCTAAAGCTAAACCATGTACCGTTCCGGCGCTTATATTACCGGTTTCAACGTTTACTAAACTCTGGTCCATCGATGCCCAAACCGATTGCAGAGTCACATCATTCGATGACCCGTCACTATACACGGCAAAAGCTTGTAGCCTAGTTTGATGCCCTGCAGGTATAGTCACCTTGTTTGGAGCTACCACCAGCTCTGTTAGTTGAGCTTGAGTCACATTCAATAAAGCATCCGCCTGTTGGCTGGCATAAGTAGCCGTCACAACAACATCACCACTCTGATAACTATCCGCCAGTCCTTTTTGATTAATAGATGCCACACTGTTGTTGGAAGATTGCCAACTTGCCAGCTCAGTTACCTCTCGACTTGTCCCATCACTAAATAAAGCGAACGCCTGATACTGCTGAATATTACCCGCCGCTACGCTGGCTTTTGCTGGTGTCACCACCAAATCGGTAACGGAAA
>NZ_LQXO02000057.1 GCF_001639065.2 Vibrio barjaei | reverse complement strand
TTCGTATAAGGAGGTGATCCAGCCCCAGGTTCCCCTAGGGCTACCTTGTTACGACTTCACCCCAGTCATGAACCACAAAGTGGTGAGCGTCCTCCCGAAGGTTAAACTACCCACTTCTTTTGCAGCCCACTCCCATGGTGTGACGGGCGGTGTGTACAAGGCCCGGGAACGTATTCACCGTAGCATTCTGATCTACGATTACTAGCGATTCCGACTTCATGGAGTCGAGTTGCAGACTCCAATCCGGACTACGACGCACTTTTTGGGATTCGCTCACTTTCGCAAGTTGGCTGCCCTCTGTATGCGCCATTGTAGCACGTGTGTAGCCCTACTCGTAAGGGCCATGATGACTTGACGTCGTCCCCACCTTCCTCCGGTTTATCACCGGCAGTCTCCCTGGAGTTCCCGACATTACTCGCTGGCAAACAAGGATAAGGGTTGCGCTCGTTGCGGGACTTAACCCAACATTTCACAACACGAGCTGACGACAGCCATGCAGCACCTGTCTCAGAGCTCCCGAAGGCACACCTGCGTCTCCGCTGGCTTCTCTGGATGTCAAGAGTAGGTAAGGTTCTTCGCGTTGCATCGAATTAAACCACATGCTCCACCGCTTGTGCGGGCCCCCGTCAATTCATTTGAGTTTTAATCTTGCGACCGTACTCCCCAGGCGGTCTACTTAACGCGTTAGCTCCGAAAGCCACGGCTCAAGGCCACAACCTCCAAGTAGACATCGTTTACGGCGTGGACTACCAGGGTATCTAATCCTGTTTGCTCCCCACGCTTTCGCATCTGAGTGTCAGTATCTGTCCAGGGGGCCGCCTTCGCCACCGGTATTCCTTCAGATCTCTACGCATTTCACCGCTACACCTGAAATTCTACCCCCCTCTACAGTACTCTAGTCCGCCAGTTTCAAATGCAGTTCCGAGGTTGAGCCCCGGGCTTTCACATCTGACTTAACGAACCACCTGCATGCGCTTTACGCCCAGTAATTCCGATTAACGCTCGCACCCTCCGTATTACCGCGGCTGCTGGCACGGAGTTAGCCGGTGCTTCTTCTGTCGCTAACGTCAAGCAATGCAGCTATTAACTACACTACCTTCCTCACGACTGAAAGTGCTTTACAACCCGAAGGCCTTCTTCACACACGCGGCATGGCTGCATCAGGCTTGCGCCCATTGTGCAATATTCCCCACTGCTGCCTCCCGTAGGAGTCTGGACCGTGTCTCAGTTCCAGTGTGGCTGATCATCCTCTCAGACCAGCTAGGGATCGTCGCCTTGGTAAGCCATTACCTTACCAACTAGCTAATCCCACCTGGGCATATCCTGACGCGAGAGGCCCGAAGGTCCCCCTCTTTGGCCCGAAGGCATTATGCGGTATTAGCCATCGTTTCCAATGGTTATCCCCCACATCAGGGCAATTTCCCAGGCATTACTCACCCGTCCGCCGCTCGACGCCGTTAACGTCACCCGAAGGGTCAGTTAACTCGTTTCCGCTCGACTTGCATGTGTTAGGCCTGCCGCCAGCGTTCAATCTGAGCCATGATCAAACTCTTCAATTTAAGATTTTGTTCGGCTCAATGAATACTGA
>NZ_LQXO02000056.1 GCF_001639065.2 Vibrio barjaei | reverse complement strand
CTGTCACGCCGGGGGTCGCGGGTTCGAGTCCCGTCCACTCCGCCACTTATTTAAGAAGCCTCGCTTATAGCGAGGCTTTTTTGAATCTAACATGTTGATTTAAGCGATTAAATAGCATAGATTAGACAGCACTTTAGGGGTGTAGCTCCAATTGGCAGAGCAGCGGATTCCAAATCCGCGTGTTGGGAGTTCGAATCTCTCCACCCCTGCCATATTCGAAGGCTCTGACTTAGGTCGGAGCCTTTTTCGTTTTTGACGATTAATGCTAAGGCTGGATATACACTTTCTCCGCCACTTTCCAGAAAGCTGAGAGCAATTGATTCTCTAGATTAGAGCGTTTACATACCACGCCAAGTTTGAATGGTTTAATAGGCTCTAGTTTTAAGCGTTGAATTTTATCTCGGACTGGGCTATTAACGATAACCACCTCCGGAGCAATTCCAACGCCGCATCCTAATGCCACCATACTCACAATCGCCTCATGTCCTGATACCTGAGCGTATATATTGGGCTTGATACGCATCTTTTTAAACCAAGCATTTGCCCGCTCTCTAGCTGTTCCTGCTTCCGGCACAATAAACGGAATCTTGTTCCAGTCAGGCAACCCCTCGGCTAGTTCCAAGCCAAAACTACTAACACCAACAGGTGCTATGACTGAGAGTGGGATGTCACTGATCGGCTCAAACTCTAGTCGAGCAGGCAACAGTTCTGGCAATGCCGAGATGGCGATATCCGTTTCATCGTTGAGGACTTTATCTATAGCCTGTGCAGGATCGCCAGTAGAAAGTTCGAACTCGATATAAGGGTAAAGCAATCTAAACTCGGCGAGTAGCTCTGGAAGGTGGCTGTAGCTCGCGGTAACGGAACAAAACAGTCGAAGCTTACCTCTCAGCTCATTCTCGCCATGTTGGCTTTCTGATTGGAATTGTTGCCATTCACTAACGATATTCACAGCAATAGGGAGCAGTTTCTTTCCTGCTGGCGTGAGTTCGACAGAGCGGTTGTCGCGCAAGAACAAGTTTTGATGAGTATCTTGTTCAAGCTTTTGGATCTGTCTACTGAGGGCCGATGCACTGATATGCATTGCCGTTGCGGTTTTATTAAAGCTTTTACTCTCACACAAATGGATAAAAGCTTGGAGACTTTTAATATTCATAGTACTAAAGATATCTGTTGTTGCATTATTTGCAATGACAAATTGTGAATATATCACTTTAAGCAATTTCGACTCTGCATTAGTATGAACTCATTCGATGATAACCATCGACACTACGGACAGAATTCAACAGGAGAGCCCCACTATGGCTAACTATTTCAATACTCTTAACTTGCGTGAGCAATTGGACCAACTAGGTCGTTGTCGTTTTATGGATCGTTCTGAATTTGCTTCAGAAGCGGATTACCTAAAAGGTAAGAAAGTAGTCATTGTTGGTTGTGGTGCTCAAGGCCTAAACCAAGGCTTAAACATGCGTGACTCTGGTCTAGACGTGTCTTATGCACTGCGTCAGGCTGCGATCGATGAACAGCGTCAATCATTCAAAAACGCGAAGGACAACGGTTTTGTAGTAGGTAGCTACGAAGACCTAATCCCTCAAGCCGACCTAGTAGTAAACCTAACTCCGGACAAACAGCACACAAACGTGGTTGAGACAGTAATGCCGCTAATGAAAGAAGGTGCATCTCTAGGTTACTCTCACGGCTTCAACATCGTTGAAGAAGGTATGCAAATCCGTAAAGACCTAACGGTTGTAATGGTTGCACCTAAGTGTCCAGGTACTGAGGTTCGTGAAGAATACAAGCGTGGCTTTGGTGTTCCTACACTTATTGCAGTTCACCCAGAGAACGATCCTCAAGGTGATGGCCTTGAAATCGCTAAAGCGTGGGCAGCGGCAACAGGCGGCCACCGTGCAGGCGTTCTAGAGTCTTCATTCGTTGCTGAAGTTAAGTCTGACCTGATGGGTGAGCAAACTATTCTTTGTGGCATGCTACAAGCAGGTTCAATCGTATGTTACGAGAAAATGATTGCTGACGGCATTGACCCAAGCTACGCAGGTAAACTACTTCAGTTCGGTTGGGAAACTATCACTGAAGCACTGAAATTCGGTGGCATTACGCACATGATGGACCGTCTATCTAACCCAGCGAAAGTGAAAGCGTTTGATCTGTCTGAAGAGCTAAAAGACCTAATGCGTCCGCTTTACAACAAGCATATGGATGACATCATCCAAGGTGAGTTCTCAAGCACTATGATGGCTGACTGGGCAAATGACGACGTAAACCTTCTAGGTTGGCGCGCAGAGACGGCTGAAACAGCATTTGAAAACTACCCATCATCTGATGTAGAAATCTCAGAGCAAGATTACTTCGACAACGGTATCCTAATGGTGGCTATGGTTCGCGCAGGTGTTGAGCTAGCGTTTGAAGCAATGACTGCATCTGGCATCATTGATGAGTCTGCATACTACGAATCTCTACATGAGCTACCACTAATTGCAAACACGATTGCACGTAAGCGTCTATACGAAATGAACGTAGTAATCTCAGATACAGCTGAGTACGGTAACTACCTATTCGCTAACGTAGCAACACCACTGCTTCGCGAGAAGTTCATGCCATCAGTAGGTACTGACGTAATCGGTAAAGGTCTAGGTGAGACATCTAACCAAGTAGATAACGGCAAACTAATCGAAGTAAACGACGTTATTCGCAACCACCCTGTTGAGTACATTGGTGAAGAGTTACGTGGCTATATGACAGACATGAAGCGCATCGCTGTAGGCGGCTAAGCCGACCTATTAAAATCAGATAATAAAGTAAACACAACATAGCAAAGGGGGGCTACCAATTGGTAAGCCCCCCTTTTTTGTCTATGTAATTTGGTAATTTGCGAAGACCGCGAAAGAAGCGATTACTTATCCGCTAGCTTTTGCTCTAGGTCTGCTAGTTTTTGTTCCATCTCTGTCAGCTTTTGACGAGTGCGCAGTAGCACTTGAGTTTGCACATCAAACTCTTCACGGCTAACGACGTCAAGCTTATTCAATTGGCCTTGAATGACTTGGCGTACTTTCTGATCAACATCCGCACCAAGCTCTTTCACTGGTTGAGGCATTGAGTCGTGAATTTGCTTAGCAATCTGTTCAAGTTTCTTTGGATCAAACATGTCTGGTAACTCCTTAAGTGATACTTCTTATTCTATGTAATCCGATAAAGAAAGTCGTTATTTGAGCTAATAAAAAAGGCCACATTGTGGCCTTTTTCTAATTAGTCATCACCTTAAGAACGATTTTCTCGACAAGCTGCTGATGCTGCGTCAACTCGAGCTATCTTCTCTAGGTCTTTGTCTTCAACAAAGACTGGTAGCGGTTTATGTTTCTCTGCTAGGTAAGTATAAATTACCGGAAGAACAAACAGAGTAAACAGAGTACCAATAGCAAGACCCGCTACGATTACAATACCGATACTAAAGCGCTGAGCTGCACCTGCACCTGTGGCGTACATCAGTGGGATTAGACCTGCAATCATTGCCGCGGTTGTCATCAAGATAGGACGAAGACGAACTTTCGCCGCTTCCATAACCGCTTCCGTCCGGCTCTTCTTGTGGTTCAGCTGCTCTTCTTTTGCTACTTCACAGATAAGGATACCGTGCTTGGTGATAAGGCCGACCAAGGTAATCAAACCTACCTGCGAGTAGATATTCATGGTGGCTGCGCCCCATGCCAGAGCAATCAGTGCGCCACATATTGCAAGCGGTACCGATACCATAATAACGAACGGGTCCTTGATAGACTCGAACTGGATGGCCAGTACTAAGAAGATAATCGCCAATGCTAGACCAAACGTTGCATAAAGTGCGCTACCTTCAGTCACGTATTGACGGGCTTCACCCATATAGTCATGGTTGTAGCCACTTGGTAGCTTGTTCTCTGCTGTTGATTCAAACCAAGCAATCGCATCACCCATTGCTACACCTGGAGCTGGAACAGCACCAACAGTGGCTGAGTTTAGCTGGTTGAAGTGAGGTAGAGAGCGAGGCTCTGCCACAACATCAATAGAGATTAAGCTGCCTAGTGGAATAGCTTGGCCATCATCAGAACGAACAAAGTACATGTTCATTGATTCTGGATTTAGACGATATTTACGCTCAACCTGAGGAATTACCTCATAAGAACGACCATTGAGGTCGATACGGTTAACGTAACCATCTGCCATCATCGCACTCAGCGTGATACCAATATCTTGCATGGTTACGCCATAAGCGCCC
>NZ_LQXO02000055.1 GCF_001639065.2 Vibrio barjaei | reverse complement strand
AGCCGTTAGTCACGCTGTGTTTTAGCGTGTCACTGAGCGCAATGTTATCCGGCTTTACGGGTGAACTCGCTTACACCATTTTGCTTGTCAATGAGCGCGGCGAACCGATTCGTGACGGTCTTAATACGCCTATAGGCATTGGCTTAAACACCACCACCATGCACGGCGCTATGTCTGAACAAGGGCAGCGTATCACGGCAAATGAAACCGTCGTGTTGTCCGTCGATAAGCTCAATGTCCATGACAAAGAGAAAGTGATTCCTCGTGTGGTGGTTCGCGCTGACCCAACTTACCAAATGACTCAAAGCGTGAGTCATCGGGATGTGTTGGAACATGCACAGTTCCAAGTCGGTGAGGTGACTCTGGTCGGGCTAGGCGTGTCATCCTCCTCCATCTAATAGGGGGTGTTTATGTTGCGCTGGCTACTCGTCATCGTCTTGATTTTCACGTTGTATCAGGGGCAAAAAGTCATGAAATCACAACTCAATCGCGGGATTCGAAATAACAACCCGCTCAACATTCGCATTAGTAACAATGCATGGACAGGCAAAGTGACGCCATCAAAAGACAAGGCATTTGAAACCTTCTCGGATTCAAAATACGGCTTTCGAGCGGCAACCAAGCTTATCCGAAACTATCAGAATCTTTACGGGCTCAATACGC
>NZ_LQXO02000054.1 GCF_001639065.2 Vibrio barjaei | reverse complement strand
TGTGGGGCTTCCCCATGTGAGAGTAGGACATCGCCAGGCTTTGAACAACATCGAACTAAAGCAATTAAAGTAAGACTTTAGGACGATTACATATTGTGGAGAGATGGCTGAGTGGTTGAAAGCACCGGTCTTGAAAACCGGCATACGTTAATAGCGTATCTAGGGTTCAAATCCCTATCTCTCCGCCACATTAAAAAGCCCGCTGAATATTCAGCGGGCTTTTTTACATCTTGAGAAACGCTGATCTTTCGTTTCATCATTAACTCTGTCAGAGTAAGAATCCGTTTATTGCAGCCAACCTAGGAAGTCTACTTTGATATTATCTGACTTTACGGTCACCCCAACCCTTCGAGAAGTTATAGGTAGCAAGGCTCAGGTTCTCTCCTGTGACCTTATTCAGACTCTATGGAGTGGCTACGGGCACTTGGTTAGACTCGAACTCGCACAATCCCATTTATCTAGTGTTATTATTAAAGCGATTCAATTACCTGATGAAGTACCAGCTAACCATCCTAAAGGATGGAATACTCAGCTTTCACATCAAAGAAAGCTCAAGTCGTATCAAGTAGAGTTTTCTTGGTATCAAGACTTCGTATCGACAATGCCCTATGGCTGGGCTCCACAGTGTTTCTCTGCTCATAAGTATCAATCTCAGCTAGAGCTCATTCTTGAGGATCTGAAGTTATTAGACTGCGCTAGAGTAGTGAAAACCGCAACAGAGATGGAAATAAAAAGCGTTCTAAAGTGGCTTGCTCAGTTTCATGCTTTTTGGCTGGGATCGAATACGAATGGGCTATGGAAACAAGGCACTTACTGGCACTTAGCGACTCGTCCTGATGAATGGCAAGCAATCCAAGACGAACGCTTTAAACAAGCTGCGCACATCATCGATGTAAAGCTAAACGAGTGTCCATACCAAACATTGGTACATGGTGACGCAAAGTTGGCTAACTTCTGTTTCAATGAACAAGGTAGTGCTGTATCTGCGGTAGATTTTCAATACGTAGGGGGCGGTGTAGGGGTTAAAGATGTCGCTTTATTCTTTACCACGACATTAGACTTCTCAACGGCTGACTCAAACGTAGCGAGTTACCTCGACTATTACTTCACACAACTGCACTTGGCGATAGAACATTTTAAACCGGAAATTAATGCTAACCATGTTTGCGAGGAGTGGCGCGCACTATTTGGATTGGCCTGGGCTGACTATCAACGTTTTTTGCTAGGCTGGAGCCCAGAGCACAGCAGAATCAATGCATTTACCAGCAAATTTACCCAACAAGCATTAGATGATTTTCAGCTATAAAAAAGCTCCGTTAGGAGCTTTTTTAACAGTAATTGTGCCTACTTACTCTCAATAAGCGTCAACGCTTTTCTCGACACTTCACTTGCTGCTTTAGATAAGTTCTGTTTTTCTAAAGTATCAGCTAGATAGGCATAGTCAGAAACATCAGGGCGAAGTGATAGGGCACGCTCGAAATGACGTTGTGCCTCTGGCCACTTTTCTTCTCGGAAGTAGAACTGCGCCAGTGCACTTTGTGCTTCCGATGTATCTGGTTGCTTTTTAACAACGTCTTCAAGCAACACAATAACAGGGTGTGTATCTGCAAGGTTTAGTTCTGGTAATACCTTATACAAGTCATCATGACCCTGTTTTTTCAACGTTTCTTTAATCACAGTAAACGCTTCTGCATCAGCTTTGCGAGCGATGAGCTGTTTACTAAAACAACCCACTAAGTGGGTGCTTTGACGTGTTTTACGTGGCAACTTATTCCAATGATTGATTAAACCTTCACTACCTTGCTGGCTAGCAATATCTTCTAGTAATCCACATTGAGCGCGTTCATTCAGTTCATTTTGCTCTTGTTCATCGATGAGTTTTGCCTTATGAAGTTTAGGTAGTAAATCGATTAAGGCTTGCCACTCGCCAAGTTCTCGATATGTTGTTTTTTGTAAGCTCAAAACAATCGAGTTGTTTGGGTATTCTGCTTTGAGGGTATCTAGTGTACTCGCGGCAATTTCCCATTCCTCTTCTCGAACCGCTTGTTTCGCTCTAGTTAGCTGAACGGCAAGATCGGAGTTTTCCTGTTTAGCGGCCAGCGCTAGATAATGGTCACGCTTTGCTTTGTCGCCTTGCCCTAAGGCAGCTTCAGAAGCGACGAGATAACACAAAAGCGGCATATCGTGATAATTAGCCCAACGTGTTACCTTTTTTTCTGCAAGCTTCCAATCACCTTCTAGCAGCTTAACGATACCTTCATTGGTATAGCGGCGTGAACGACGCATTTTACGAACGCTGAAGTAATTAAATGTCGTGACGCTGGTGTAAAGCACTTTCTTGATGATGTACTCGAGCAGAAACAGCCCCGCCAAAGCTGCAATAACAAACACGACTAGGGTTGTAACGCTCATCTCAATGGTTTTATTGGCAATCGAGATCAGTACATAACCTTGTTGACCCGAAAACTGGGTACCAACAAATAGACCCGCACCAAGTACGACGAAGAGAAAGATTAATCGAATCATTATTTCTCCTCCGTGATGATGGTGGTGACTTCACGGCGCAGACGTTCGTTGATGACATCGGATAATTGAGCTTGAGTTTCCAATTTGACTGGATAGTTGACTTGGATATTTTGTTGGCTCAGTTTACCTAGTGCAGCGTTAAACTCTTTAACGCTGTTGTTGTCCATATCAAAAAACGACTCTGACCATTTCTCTGCGGTTTCTAACGAGATCTTATAGATCTCGCCTTGTTCTTTGTATACCGCACGAATCGCAGTTTCTATCTTAGATTTGATGTTTTCTTTGAGATAGAAATGCTGCTCAGGTGAAAGCAGTGGAATAACATTGCCATCGCGAGTACGGAAAGTAATAAAGTTCTCTGAGAAGTCTTTTAACGACGTCATCAGGTTATCTTGCCAATCGTAGATGTCTTGTGAAACGTGGCGTTTCTCGACAGCAGGTGCATCAGGAAGGATGGCGTTGGCAAGAGGCAGCTTATCAACCTCTTGCTGTAGCGAAGTTAGTCGCAATACGAGTCCGTCACGGTCAATAAGTGGAACAGTACGTAGCTTGGTGATGTCATTTGCCATTGACTGGCGCAGAGACACTAAGCTTGGATCGTTGAGTGCAGCGATACGCTGGTCAGCACTTTCCATCAAACGTGTCGCACTCACTACATCGTGCTCCAAGAACAGTTTACGACCCGCGAGTTTAACCAAATAGTCGGCCTCAGCCAGAAGCCAATCGTTAGGGCGACGGCCTTTAACGTCTGCAACCGCCAGTTGCAGGCTTTCAATACTTTTTTGTTGTTGGCCTAACACGACTTCGGCTTTGTGTGTCACTGTTTTTGCTTGTTCAAGCGTTTCCGACTGTACTTGCTGCATTTCGCTGCTTAAGCTGCTTGTTGTCGCTTTCAGTTGTGACTCAAGCTTCGCGATGCGAGTTTCATAATCGCTGGCTTGCTTTTGCATTTGGTAGCTGAGACCACCACCAAAAATAACTGCTAAAACAATGGCAACCGCACCAAGCTTAACACCACGTTTGCCCTGTTTTTCTTCGAATTCCGGTGCAGCCGTTGATGGTTTAGCTTGTTCGTGTTGAGAAGTCTCTTGTTCAGTTTTTGATGTATTAGCTTCTGGGGCTAAAGCCTTAACGTCTTGTTGTTCTTCAGACTGGATTTGCTCGTCTTTATTTTTGTTGGTCATTGTTAAGTCCTGTTTCTAGACGCTGGAGAGCAGCAAATATTGTAGAGTTCGATGCACCTTGGGTATTGGTAACGTTATTAAATCCCTTTGTCATCGCTAAAGTAGCAATTCGTTCACTCGGAACCAAGAGCTGTTGTTGTGTTAACCAGTTCAGTTCTGGTTCTGATACTTGAGACAATAAAAACTCAAGTTGTTCACCACTGGTAACGACCAGAGTATCGATACCTATTGAGCGCCATTGTTTTATTGCGTCTATTTTTAGTGGCAGATATCTGCGTTGGTAGGTTTCTAGGTACTGAACATCCGCACCAAGTGCACAGAGCTGATCATGAATGAGCTCACGGCCGCCGTTGCCTCGAAGAATGATGACATGTTTTCCCGACACATTGGTCAACTCTGGTAATGCCAGTAGGTGTTCACTATCACTTACCGTCGGATAGTTTACGTTTTGTTGGCTGAGTTTGCTTAATTCATGTGCGGTTTTTTGACCAACCCCTAGATAAATACAGGAGTCAGGTAACGAGAGCTGTTGATGAGTGAGAATATGATGGAAGGCGTAGACTGCGTATTGGCTGACGGCAATGATGATATCAGAACGTTGCAGTTGGTCGTCATCGAGAGAAAGCTGCAGATTGTCCTGAATATCAATAAGTGGTTGATGGAGGGCCATGCCCCCCATTTTTTCTATGAGATTGCAAAGTTCTGCGCCTTGATTCTCAGGGCGTGTAACCAATACTCTCATCGGTCATTACTCGTGCTCTTGATAGAGCTTTTCTAGGATTTCTTTTGCGCCATCATCGAGCAGTTGATTTGCTAATTGGACGCCTAAGGTTTCTGCATCTGCGCGTTTACCACGAATTTCACCACGCACAATTTTCGAACCATCTGGTTCACCGACGAGAGCTCGTAACCAAATCTCGTCGCCATCAATCAGTGAGTAGCTACCAATCGGTACTTGGCAACCGCCTTCTAACGTTAAGTTCATGGCTCGCTCACATAGAACGCGGTCGGCCGTGTTGGCGTGATTAAGAGGTTCGAGCAATTTAATCAGTCTTTCATCATCAAGGCGACATTCAATACCAACCGCACCTTGACCAACGGCTGGTAAGGATTCTTCAGGTTCGATAAAGCTGCGAATACGCGATTCCAGTTCTAGACGTTTCAGGCCTGCAGCAGCAAGGATAATGGCGTCATACTCACCGTTATCGAGTTTTCCTAAACGAGTCCCTACATTGCCTCGAAGCTCTTTAATGACTAAATCAGGGCGCTGTTCTTTTAACTGGCATTGTCTGCGAAGACTACAAGTGCCAACCACGGCGCCTTGAGGCAGTTCACTAATGTTAGCGTAAGTATTGGAGACGAAAGCATCACGAGGGTCTTCACGTTCGCAAATGGTGACAAGACCTAGGCCTTCTGGAAAGTCTACAGGGACGTCTTTCATTGAGTGCACAGCAAGGTCGGCACGTCCTTCAAGCATAGCGACTTCCAGCTCCTTAACGAACAAGCCTTTACCGCCCACCTTCGCTAATGGGGTATCTAAAATGATATCGCCTTTGGTGACCATAGTGACTAACTCAACTTCCAGTCCTGGGTGCGCAGCAATAAGGGCATCTTTGACATAATGAGCCTGCCACAGGGCAAGAGGACTTTTTCGGGTAGCGATTCGGATTGGCTGAGTTTGCGTCATATCGTTCTCGTAAGCATTTCTTTGTTTTTGGTCGTGGCATAATCCTAACACTGTCTCTATGAAATGCTTAGTGATTTCCCTAGAGCTCTCCTAAACGACAACTTTGCTTGTCACAAATATTGTTAATAGTGTGAGGTTAATCGCATTTGTTATTGCGACTACTGTTAGAATTGTCCGCTATGATTTGGAAGGCAAAACCAAATCCTCGATGTTGTGCTGTGAGGGGCTGTAGTGCCGAGTATTGCTTTACCGCCTATAATAAAAATGATACATTGATCACGTTTTGAACGCTTGTTTGTTTAAAACCTACGCAATATAGCAGTTAGATTAGACCTAGGAATCACCCTTGCAGGCATACACTCATACCCTTATCCAGAGACTTGATAATCTCAACCAGCAGCGAATTGAACGCGCGCTGGCGCTTATGGATATGCAAGGACAACGTGTTTTCCAACTGATTCCAGCGCTTTTCCACTTCAACCATCCTATTATTCCCGGCTTCTTTGAAACTGACAGCCCTAGTGGTCTTTACAGTTTTGAAGCAAATGACGTCCAACGTCAGTTCCTTGATGATATTGCATTAGCTTTGGGGCAACCGCTGCCAGAGCCGCGCCAACACGATATTCTAGGCCTTTACACCATGGGCAGTACTTCGTCCATCGGCCAAAGTACATCAAGTGATTTGGATATTTGGGTTTGTATCTCTCCAGAGATGCCGACCGAAGCTCGTGAAAAGCTGAGCAATAAGTGCTTGTTGATCACCGATTGGGCTAAAGGTCTAGGCGTTGAAGCAAATTTCTTTCTAATGGATGAAGAGCGCTTTCGCAGCAATATTTCCGAAGAAATGACCGGTGATAACTGTGGTTCATCGCAGCACTTATTGCTGCTGGATGAATTCTACCGCTCAGCCGTGCGTTTAGGTGGTCAAAGATTGTTGTGGCAAATCGTGCCACCGGAAATGGAAGAGTGCTACGAAGATTATGTCGAGCAGCTTTGCCAAAATGGATACATCAATTGTGATGAGTGGATTGATTTCGGTCGACTCAATCGGATTCCTGCAGAAGAGTATTTTGGCTCAAGCTTATGGCAGCTTTACAAGAGTATCGATTCGCCTTACAAATCGGTATTAAAAGCGATTCTGTTGGAAGCGTACTCGTGGGAATATCCACATACTCAGTTACTCAGTATCGATACTAAGCGACGTTTCTTTGCCGATGCGCCCGACCTCTATGGTATGGATGCGTATTACCTGATGCTTGAAAAGGTGACGCGTTATTTAGAACGTATTGGTGATACGACACGTCTAGATTTAGTGCGTCGTTGCTTCTACCTTAAAACCCATGAGAAGCTATCTCGTGAGCCTGGTATAGGCTCTGTGCCTTGGCGTCGTGAAGCGTTAAGTGAAATGACTGCTCAATGGCAGTGGTCACAAGAAGTACTGCAAGAACTAGACAGTCGTCGTAACTGGAAGGTAGAGCAAGTGATGGTAGTGCACAATGCATTGCTAGATGCCTTAATGCTCAGTTACCGTAATTTGATTCAGTTCGCTCGTCGTAACGACATTACCTCTGCCATCAGTCCTCAAGACATCAGTATTCTTGCGCGTAAGCTTTACGCCGCTTTTGAGGTTCTACCGGGTAAGGTGACACTGCTCAATCCCCAGATTTCTCCTGATTTGCACGAACCAGATTTGACCTTTATCGAGGTTAAAGAGGGCAAGAGCTATAAATCCGGCTGGTACCTTTATAAACAGCCACTCATTCCGCATCGTATTTTAGGGCAACCTGCTCTTGAGCATAATGAATACCTGAGTAAGTTGGTGGCGTGGGCGTTTTTCAACGGCTTGATTACCGAATCGACTCACCTCAACTCTGTGGTGCGTGAAGCGCATATCGACATCGATAAGTTTTATCAGATGGTGAGTGATCTGCGTAATACCTTCTCATTGCGTAAACGTCGTCCAAGTATGCAAGCGCTTGGTAGTCCTTGTGAAATCAGCCAGTTGGCGATGTTTATCAACTTTGAAAATGACCCAACCTCTGAACTGTCCGCCAAAACGTCCAAAGTCGACCTGAAAAACGTTGATATATTGAGTTTTGGACAGGAAGGAAAAAGTCTTATCGGTTCAGTGGATCTGGTTTACCGTAATTCGTGGCATGAAGTTCGTACTCTTCATTTTGAAGGGGAAACGGCGATGCTTGACGCATTAAAAACAGTGTTAGGTAAGATGCACCAAGATGCGTTACCACCCGAGTCTGTGGATGTGTTCTGCTACAGCAAAAACTTGCGTGGTGTTCTACGAAATACCGTCTATCAATTACTTGCAGAGTGTATTGAGCTGCGCTTAAAACCTGTCGACCAAGAAAAACGTCGTCGTTTTAAAGCGATTAAAGTGGCGAACCAAATGTATGGTTTGTTCTTTGAGCGTCGTGGCGTGTCAGTACAAAAACTGGAAAACTCAGTAGATTTCTATCGTAGTATCTCGACCAATAAATTGCAGGGCTCACCACTTCTTATGCTGGATCGTGAAGAAGAGTTCCAACTACCCGATGTGGTGGATGGCTTTGCGAGTGAAGGCTTGATTCAGTTCTTCTTTGAAGATACCGATAATGGTTTCAACATCTACGTGCTTGACGAGTCTAACCAAGTGGAAGTGTATCATCAGATGCGTGGTAGCAAAGATGAGATGATCGCGAGTGTAAACAGCTTCTACACGTCTAACGTTGATAGCGAAATGTCATCGAAGTTAATTAACTTCAACTTACCGCAGTACTACCAACTGATTCATCCTGAAGAGGGAGAACCTTATATCATTCCATATCGTAATGACGGCTCTCCAAACTCTAAAACGTCTAAAGCGGTGAATGCTTAAACCCAATCAATGTCTTCGCCGGCGTGTTTCACACACTCGGCTTTGACCATGTCCATAAGTTCAACATTGGTTTTTGAACAGGTCCATGCGCCATCAATCAGTTTGAAATGAAACCCACCGGATTTAGATGCGAGCCAAATCTCGTGCATCGGCTCTTGGCGGTTAATGATGATCTGGCTACGGTCTTCAAATTCCAAAGTCATGACATTGCCAGACACTTCATAATCGATATCCGCACCTGAATCATCAATCGCTTCTTCGATGTTTTGCATCTGCTCATCGACTAATTGGTGAAATTCCGTGTCGTTCATTTTGTAATCCTATTGCTTTTCTAATTCGTGGTGCGATTATAGGGGGCATTGATTCAATAATCACGATATGCAAAATGAAAAAGACGATTACCGCATTTTTTATGCTCGTCGTAGTGACATTAGCGGGATGTGGTCAAACTGGACCGCTTTATCTTCCTGCTGATGACGCACCAGCAAACGAGCAAGCTCAATAATCACCGCCATCGATACAGTGTAAAGGGATACAGGATTTGGATTATTTCAACTATCAGGACGATGGCCAGCTTTGGGCCGAGGAAACGTCACTTACGCAACTTGCCGAGCAATACGGCACTCCGCTATACGTCTATTCACGAGCGACGCTAGAACGTCACTGGAATGCGTTTGATAAATCGGTGGGCGACCACCCACATCTCGTGTGCTACGCGGTGAAAGCGAACTCCAATATAGGTGTGTTAAATACGCTAGCACGTCTTGGTTCTGGCTTTGATATCGTTTCTGGCGGTGAGCTAGAACGTGTCGTGGCGGCAGGTGGTGAGCCAAGCAAAGTAGTATTCTCTGGTGTGGGCAAAACTGCACAAGAGATGCGTCGCGCACTAGAGCTAGGCATTAAGTGTTTTAACGTTGAATCTGAACCTGAATTAGAACGACTTAATCAAGTCGCCGGTGAAATGAGTGTAGTTGCGCCGATTTCATTGCGAATTAACCCGGATGTAGATGCCAACACACACCCTTATATCTCGACGGGTCTGCGTGACAATAAGTTTGGCATTGCATTCGATCGCGCTCCAGCGGTGTACAAGTTTGCTCAAAGCCTGCCAAACCTTGCAGTTCATGGTATCGATTGTCATATCGGTTCACAGCTTACAGATATTGAACCGTTTATTGATGCGACAGATCGTCTGCTTGCTCTCATTGACCAGTTGCGTGCTGATGGGGTTGATATTAAGCACCTTGATGTTGGTGGTGGTCTAGGCGTGGTTTATCGTGATGAATTGCCGCCACAACCTTCAGATTATGCGAAGGCGCTGTTAGCTCGATTAGAGAATCACCCAGAACTTGAGCTTATCTTCGAACCAGGTCGCGCTATTGCGGCGAACGCTGGTGTGCTGTTGACCAAAGTTGAGTTCCTAAAACATACCGAACATAAAAACTTTGCGATTGTTGATGCGGCAATGAATGACTTGATGCGACCTGCATTGTATCAAGCATGGCAAGACATTATTCCGGTTTCACCACGAGAGGGTGAAGCGGTAACGTACGACCTTGTGGGACCTATTTGTGAAACGGGTGACTTTATCGGTAAAGACCGTTCTTTGGTCTTAGAGCAAAACGACTTGCTCGCCGTTCGCTCTGCAGGTGCTTATGGTTTCGTTATGTCTTCGAACTACAACACACGACCACGCGTCGCAGAAATCATTGTCGATGGAGACAAGGCGCATGTCGTGCGTCAGCGCGAATCTCTGCAAAGTCTTTGGGAATTAGAAAGCATCTTACCGGAGTAATAGAACCACTATGCATTTCCACTTTTCTAAAATGCACGGTTTGGGTAACGACTTTATGGTTGTTGATTGTATTACCCAGAACGTATTTTTCTCACCCGATCTCATTCGTCGTTTGGCGGATAGGCATACTGGTGTGGGTTTCGATCAGCTTTTAATTGTTGAAGCGCCGTATGATCCAGAAACTGACTTCCACTATCGCATTTTTAATGCCGATGGCAGTGAAGTTGAACAGTGTGGAAATGGTGCGCGTTGCTTTGCGCGTTTCGTGCAGATGAAGGGGTTGACCAATAAGTACTGCGTGAGTGTTAGCACCAAGAAAGGCAAGATGGTCTTGAAGTTGGAAGAGAACGACTTAGTGACTGTGAACATGGGACAACCTGAGTTTGAGCCAAACAAGATTCCTTTCAAAGCGAAGCAAAAAGAGAAAACTTATATCTTACGTGCTGGGGAGCATACGCTGTTCTGTGGTGCGGTGAGCATGGGTAACCCACATGTTGTGACTGTGGTCGATAGCACTGAAGAAGCTGACGTTGATAGACTCGGTCCATTGCTTGAGTCGCATGAACGTTTCCCTGAACGCGTTAACGCAGGCTTCATGCAGGTGGTGAGCCGCAATGAAGTGAACCTTCGTGTGTACGAGCGTGGAGCGGGAGAAACTCAGGCTTGCGGTAGTGGCGCTTGTGGTGCTGTCGCAGTTGGTATTGTCCAAGGGTTATTGGATGAGAATGTCACTGTGCATCTGCCGGGTGGCGACTTAAAGATTAGCTGGAAAGGTGAAGGCCACCCGTTAACTATGACGGGACCTGCAACACACGTGTTTGATGGGCAGATTTCTTGCTAGTCAATGCACCTTGAGGTCACTTGGGTATATACTAATGGCGGGTCCTAG
>NZ_LQXO02000053.1 GCF_001639065.2 Vibrio barjaei | reverse complement strand
GAATACGTTCAACGCCTGCCATTAAAGGCCCCATACCTTCACGAAAGCAGGCTTCACCGCCGACAGAAATGGCGTCTAACGACGCACCATGGAAAGAATCCCATAAGGAAACTACTTTGTGGCTGCCGGTAATGTAGCGTGCTAACTTAAGTGCCATGCCAACAACGGAAGTGCCTCCAGGCGCAAATAACACACGGTTCAAATCGCCACCGCAAATTTGCGTTAGTTTCTCTGCACATTGCACTGCCGTTTCGTTGGTAAAGCGACGTGGTGAAAACGGTAACGAGTGCATCTGCTCAGTCACTCGTTTAATCACATGAGGATGACCATAGCCCAACTGGTGGACATTGTTGCCATGAAAATCCATATAGCGCTTACCGCGGGTATCTTGAATGTAGATACCTTCAGCTGCTTCTAAAGAGTCCAAGCAAGGCGTGGACATAGATTGATGGAGAAACACATCAGAGTCACGTTTAAGCAGTGCTTGGGTCGCTTGGTCTTGTATGTTCTGATTCCACTCATGGCGAGCGGGTGTGTTATTCACGTCCCCCTCGCTGCGTAAATGGGTCGCTTGCTCTGGCATTATGCTACCTCCCAGTACATCGCCTTTTTGATGGCAATGATAAGGCGCTCAATATCTTCAGGGTGTACGTCGCCAATGTTACCGATACGGAAACAGTCCGCGTTGGACACTTTGCCTGGGTAAATTACAAACCCTTGCTGTTTTAGACGGTCGTAGAACTCTTTGAACTGATAATCACTGTGCTCTGGCGAGTAGAATGACGTAATAATCGGTGAGTGCAAATCGTCGTTAAGAAGTGTACGAAAGCCTAGCGAGCGCATGCCTTCAACCAGCGTTTTCTGATTGGTAAAGTAACGTTGATGACGAGCGGAAATCCCCCCTTCTTGTTCCAGTTCAATTAATGCTTGATAGAAGGCACGCACAGTATGAGTTGGCGAAGTGAAGCGCCACTTGCCGTGATTAACTTCCATGCATTGCCATTGATCATAAAGATCGAGACTGAGAGAACGAGCCTGACCTTTACATTTCTCAAGCTCTGTTTGTTTGGCAATAACAAACCCAAAGCCGGGAACGCCTTGGATGCATTTGTTGGCAGAGCTGATCAAAAAGTCGATACCCAAATCACCAATATCCATTGGAATACCACCAAAGCTCGACATCGCGTCTAGAATGACCACTTTGTTATGTTGTTTTGCCAGCGATGCAATTTGCTTAATAGGGTTCAGCATGCCTGTCGTGGTTTCGCAGTGTACGATGGCAACGTGAGTAATTGTGTCGTCTTGCTTGAGCAGCGTATCAATAGCATCAATATTCGGTTGGTTAACCTCGCCAGGAGCAACTACTTGGGTTGCGATATTGAGATAGCTTGCGATCTGGGCGATACGCGCACCGTATGCGCCATTGTCGATGACAAGCAACTTTCCGTCTTTACTGATGGCACTGCCAATAGTTGCCTCTACCGATGCGGTACCACTACCTTGCATTAAAACGCTGGTATAACCGTAATGGGAAGTCGCTAACTGGGTCAGCTTGGCACGAATGACTTCGACGACATCTTTATTGTATTCATCGTCCCACGTACACCAGTCTTTAAGCATCGCTTGACGTACCGTTTCTGATGTAGACAAAGGACCTGGAGTTAACAGCAAATAATCGTTCTTCATGTTGTTTCTCTTTTTGGACTATACCAATTTTTTTTGGTTAATCTAACAGCGATAATTAGGGGAAGTAAACGATGAAACTTAAGGTTTCATAAAACTTTCACACACGCTGTTCATACCAATCAAAGTTTCTTTAAACTGCCATTATTCGTTCATTTAATCGTCATAATTGGAATTTAACGTTTAGTTCGCAAACTGGTACAGACCAACTCTAACTGGAGAGAAAGATGAAAAACCGTTTGATGAAGGGAACACTAGCTACACTGGTTTCTCTACTAGCGACAAATGCACTAGCTGCAACAGAAGTCACGGTGTATACCGCTTTCGAAACGGACATTCTGGCGAAATATAAGAATGCGTTTGAGAAAGAAAACCCAGATGTAAAAATCAAATGGGTTCGAGATTCAACGGGCATCATGACGGCCAAACTTCTTGCTGAAAAAAACAATCCGCATGCCGAAGTCGTGTGGGGATTAGCAGGCTCTTCTATGGCATTGCTTAAAGAAGAGGGGATTCTTAAACCTTATACTCCAAAAGGTGCAGATGAGCTGAATGCTAGTTTGAATGACCCACAATCTAATCAAGCTTG
The DNA here is from genome assembly GCF_001639065.2 of Vibrio barjaei. GTDB lineage: Bacteria > Pseudomonadota > Gammaproteobacteria > Enterobacterales > Vibrionaceae > Vibrio > Vibrio barjaei. The sequence continues at coordinate 736,788 of NZ_LQXO02000053.1, read as the reverse complement.
GTTTGGCAATGATGCGTTTTTCAATGCTGTGTGTTTTAACGAAGCAGTGGCAAAGCAACTCAACCTACCTAAGCCACAGTCATGGGAAGATTTAACCAAACCAGAGTATAAAGGTCATATTGCCATGCCTAATCCTGCTTCATCAGGAACAGGCTATATGCAAGTCTCAGCTTGGCTACAAAAAATGGGTGAGGACCAAGCATGGGACTACATGAAAAAACTCGACAACAACATGGCACATTACACTCATTCTGGTTCAAAGCCTTGTGTTCAAGCGGCGATGGGTGAGGTGGCAATCGGTATTTCGATGGCTGTGCGTGGCGCGAAGCTCAAGAATCAAGGTGCGCCTCTCGCAGTTATCACACCAAAAGGCATTGGTTGGGAATCAGAGGCTGTCGGTTTGGTGGAAGAGTCTGCGGCGGCGAAGCGTATTGTTGACTGGTCAGTGTCAAAAGCGGCGAACGAACTCTACGTTGAATCCTACCCAGTGGTTGCTCATAAAGACGTGAAAGCAGTGGTCTCGAACTACCCTGAAGTTGAAGGGGCAATGGCTGAGATGGATTTTGCGAAAATGGGAGCCGAGCGTGCTGAGATCTTGAAAACATGGTCGAAAAAGTTTGATGGAAAGTCAGAGCCTAAATCCTAATATTCAAGAAATAAAACACATGAAAATTAGTAGATTATAAGTTCTTGAGGAAGGTCGTTGTTGACCTTCCTCTTGTCATTTCTGCCATCCCATCATATCAGACAAGTCAATCATTAAACTGCAATCAACCTGCTACAAAACTGTCATTCCGATGAAATATACCAGATTTAAATTTGGTATATACCATTTGGAGAGTAAACGATGTCAGTATCCAAACCTTATCTAGAAATCAACAATGTGGTGAAGCAATTCGGTCAGTTCACAGCATTAAAACACATTTCTCTATCCATTAATAAAGGCGAGTTCGTCTGCTTCCTTGGTCCTTCTGGTTGCGGCAAAACAACGCTGCTTAGGGCGATAGCGGGTTTGGATCTGCCAACCTCTGGGGAAATCCACCAAGCGGATGAAGAGATTACCTTCTTGCCACCAGAAAAACGTGATTTTGGAATTGTATTTCAATCATACGCGTTGTTCCCAAACCTGACAGTGCAAGAGAACATTGCCATTGGTCTTAAGAATCAGGGGATGACGAATAAAGAAGCGCTTGAAAAAGTAGAGCACTGGCTAAAGATGATTGGATTGCCAACGTCGGGTGAAAAATTTCCCAACCAACTGTCTGGTGGTCAACAACAGCGTGTGGCTCTGGCACGTGCATTGGCATTGTCTCCAGGTCTGCTGCTTTTGGATGAGCCGCTCTCAGCGTTGGACGCGAAAGTGCGTACTCACCTTCGAGATGAAATTTGTCAGATGCAACGCAAACTCGGTATCACCACCATTATGGTGACTCATGATCAGGAAGAGGCGTTATCTATGGCTGATCGCATTGTGGTGATGAACCACGGTGTGATTGAGCAAGTAGGGACGCCACAAGAAGTGTACGAGCAACCTGCTACTCGATTTGTCGCGGATTTTGTTGGCAGTATGAATTTTATCGAAGCATCGGTGCCTTCCTCTAACACCATGCGTATTGCTGAATCTATGCTGCGTTTGCCTACGCTAGACAATAGGACTCTAAATCATGGCGATATATTTGATTTAGCCGTGCGACCGGAGAGTCTACACTTTGTCCAGCACGCTTCGAACGCCATTCCTGTCAGAGTGTTATCCAAGGAGTTTCAAGGGTCTTACTATCGCGTCGAAGTGGCAATGCAACATGCACCATTGGCCAATGCCCTTTATGTGGACGTACCCGTGAAACAGGCGAATGAGCTTAATCTGCGCCGTAATGATATTCGCTATATTGCGTTTTCTGAAAGTGGTTTGCTGGGCTACCCATCGCTAAGTGCAACGTTAGATTCGGCGGCTTAAGGGACAGATATGCAAGCATCTTCAACCTTGACGATAGGCGGATCTATGAAACAACGAATTGCACAGTTGGCGACGCAAAAAGCGAGCTCAACAATGAGCAAGGACAACATTGTCTTGTTTGGTCTCCTAACGTTCGTTTTTGTAGCGATGACATTGTTTATCTTGATGCCTCTTTGGGCCATGATGAAAAAGAGTGTCCAAAACAGTGACGGTGAGTTTGTTGGCCTACAAAACTTTGCTACCTATTTTGCTATTGACAGTTTATGGTATTCACTAAGCAATACCTTCACCCTTGGTCTGATTGTGACTGTCGTAGTAGGCTTTTTGGCGTTTGGGTATGCGTTCGCATTAACGCGCTCTTGCATGCCCTTTAAAGGCGTATTCCAACTGATGGGCACGGCTCCAATATTGGCGCCTTCTCTGTTGCCTGCTATCAGTTTGATTTTTCTGTTTGGTAATCAGGGTGTCGCAAAAGAGTTGCTGCAAGGGCATTCAGTCTATGGCTTAGTCGGTATTTCTCTAGGCTTGATATTTTGGACATTCCCTCACGCCTTGATGATTCTCAACACCTCTTTACGCACCTCAGATGCTAGGCTTTACGAAGCGGCTCGAGCTCTTAAAACCTCTCCGTTCAAGACCTTCTTCATGGTGACGTTACCTGCTGCTAAGTACGGTTTGATCAGTACGCTAATCGTCGTTTTTACGCTGGTGGTGTGTGACTTTGGTGTGCCTAAGGTCATTGGTGGCAGTTACAACGTTCTGGCTACGGATATATTCAAGCAAGTGGTGGGGCAGCAAAACTTCTCTATGGGGGCGGTCACCAGTATCTTACTACTGCTTCCTGCGGTATTGGCCTTCGCGGTTGATCGCTGGGTACAAAAAAAGCAAAAGAGCATGTTGGACAGTCGTTCTGTGCCTTATCAACCATCCCCTAATACACTGCGAGACTCGGTGTGCTTCGTATACTGCTTGGTCATTTCCCTCGCGGTTCTGGCGGTACTTGGTATGGCAGTTTATGGTTCGTTAGTGACGTTTTGGCCTTGGAACAAGGCACTTACGCTAAATAACTATAACTTTGCTGAGATGAGTACTTATGGATGGAGTCCATATTTTAACTCACTGAAACTTGCAACGTGGACGGCGATTATTGGTTCTGTGGTTATCTTTGTCGGTGCTTATGGTATTGAAAAAGGTCGTGCCTTCGCTCCCGTTCGTCAAGCGATGCAAATGATGAGTGTGATTCCCATGGCGGTACCTGGACTCGTCCTCGGCTTGGGATATATCTTCTATTTTAACGATGCCAACAACCCGTTGGGTGTGATGTACGGTACGATGGCGTTTCTGGTGATTAATACAATTGTCCATTATTACACGGTTGGACACATGACGGCTTTGACGGCTCTGAAGCAGTTACCGGCAGAGATTGAAGCCACCGCAGCCTCGGTTAAACTCCCACAATATAAGCTGTTTTTCAAAGTTACGCTGCCTTGCTGTTTACCAGCGGTATTAGATATAGCGATATATTTATTTATCAATGCTTTAACAACCACATCGGCAGTAGTATTCTTATATTCAACCAACACCATCCCTGCATCGGTAGCGGTGCTGAATATGGACGATGCCGGGCAGACGGGCAGTGCTGCGGCAATGGCAGTGATGATCATGCTATCGGCAGCGGTGGCCAAACTTATCCATATGTTTGTTGGAAAGCTGTTTGAAGGTCGAACTCAAGCGTGGCGCAAGCGCTAATAACAATGATTGAATTAAGGATGCGGTGTGCAATACGTAAAAATTAAAGACGCTATCGTTGAGCAAATAGATTCAGGAATGCTCACTCCAAGACAGAAATTACCAGCAGAACGAAAGTTAGCAGAGTCGTTTGACACGACTCGTGTAACGCTGCGTGAAGCGTTGTCATTACTGGAGTCGGAAGGTCGTATTTATCGTGAGGATAGGCGTGGCTGGTTTATCTCACCGGAGCCACTGCGTTACGACCCTACTCAAACATTGAACTTTACCAATATGGCGAAAAGTCAAAATCGAACGCCAAAAACCGAGCTGTTGTCAGCCAAAGCGATGTTAGCCACCAAGCAAGCGGCAGAGCTTTTGCATCTGCCGCCGTTCTCCGATATCTATCGAGTAGATCGCGTTCGTTATTTAGAAGATCGCCCAGTTGTGTTCGTGACAAACTTTATTCGGACGGAACCATTTGCGAATTTGTTAGAGTTTGATATGGAAAATTCCTCTTTGACGGATATCTATCGCGACGAGTACGGCGTCACATACAGTAAGGTGAAATACCGAGTGAGTACCACTTCGCTCCTTGGCGACATCGCGCAAGCATTACGTGCGACCTCTGGAACACCGGCTATGATGGTTGAGCGCATCAATTACAACCAGCACGGTGAGTTGATTGATTGCGATATTGAATATTGGCGACACGATGCCATCAATATAGAATCTATTGCTCAGCTCGATTGATGGCATCGTGTCACCAAGCTAACAACAAGCCCAGCTAAGGTGACTGGAAATAGCCAGATTCAATGATTCGTAACCAAATAGGCTCCCGAAGATCGAGAGCCTATGTTTTTACGGATATAATGGAAAATTACTGAGGGTTTAGACCCAGAGTTTGTAACACAAGTTTGAAGTTGTCTTGACGCTCTTTAACTGCGTGAACTTCACCACTTACCGGGCAATGACTATCAGGGCAGCCACGGTTTACTATGCCTGAAACTGCGTCGATAAACTCAGTGCCTTGTAGGCCACCGTCAACGTATTTCTTCAGTTCGGCATGGTAGTTCCAGTTTGCGTATGGACCACCTTCATCATTGTAAGCCTGTACGGAGGTTACCCAGTAGAATAGACCTGCAATCCATTTGATTTCTCTGTTCTTTTCTGAACTACAAATTAAGCCTGGGTTAGAACAGAAGTCGAGATCGGCATAGAGCGGGTTCGCTGGCGGTGCTTCAACCACAACACCATTCACTGTGGTTCCAATTGTATCAGGGCTGACGTGAGAACGACCCATGAAGTGGTTTAGCGTACCGAAGTTTTGACGACCTGTGGTTTGAATAACGCCACGGCCCCACCAACCACAGCCTTCGACAGTGCCGTTAGTATCGCTACCATCCCAGATGAACTTACCTGCTTTTTGACCTTCATAAACTTTACACTCGCCACGTTCCCACACTTGCTTAGAGGTATCTACGCTTGTCGGGACTTCCATACAGTGACCGTCGTTTGTCCAGCGACCAACATTGCCATTCACGAGTAAACCTTTCTCTGCTAGTACAGAGTCTGGTGCTGCGAAGACTGGCGCTGGTGCACCGTACCATTTGGCATTGGTTAGTGCTGTGACTTCCATCTTTGGATCGCGTGGGCACGAGTAAGGGTGGTCAATGCCGGTAACTGGGTCTTTACCGTAATCGGCGTATTTCTGACCTAACTGACCACAACTTGCTGTCATCGGGTAGTTAACCGGAGCGCCGTATCGAACTTCAGACCAGTTGTTCTCATCACAAGCGTTGTAGCGAATGGTTTCTTGCATACTCTGTGCTAAAAACGCGGCAATGGCGACTTTTGCATAAACTGAGTTCGTCGCATCGCTAGCCTTGTCATCCAGTAGCCAGAACGTGTTACCGGCAACACCGACATTGTGCATCGAATTAAGACCTGCTAAGAAGTCATTCCATTTGTAAACCGTAGATGGTGCCCATTGTGCTTGAGCCACTTCATAAAGGAAGGCTTGGTTGTTCATTGCACTTTCAGCGCTTGCCAACTCAGCATTTAATGAGGTGATTCGAGTGAGTGGTCCATTTTTCACGCTTTCGCCAACGTAATACAAAGGTACGGTCGCAGTCTGGTAACGAGCGATCTTAGTATTTAGGTCAGCACTGTCAGTATCGAATAAAATCGCAAAAATGTTGCTGTGTGCAGCTTTGCGAATATGGCGGTCACCAGAGTTGTTGCCTAAGAAGTAGGTGGAAGCTTGAGTTGTTGGAATAGAAGAGAGCAGTGCGGGTGTTTTGATATGGTCAGACACTTGTTTAACGTATTCTAACGCATAGTGCCATTGCTCATCTGTAAGAGCGGCAGTCGTTGCGGATTTAGTAAAGGAAACAAAATCAGCCTTGTTGAGTGAGTCTGCTTTATAAAGCTCGAAGCTTGCCAACAGGTCTGAAGACGTGCCAGAAGCGGCGTTCCATACTGCTCGTTTACCTGAATGAGTATTGTAAGCAAAGTCACCAATGTTCAATGTCCAACCGAATGTTGCCTGCGGTGCCAGAGCTGAAATGACGAGGTTATGAGCTTGCGCCCAGCCTTTAACATCATCCGTAAGCGTATTGATCGCGTTAACGTCAATTTGGCTATGGGTACCTGTGGCATCTACTGCTGCAGTTAGTGCTTGTTTCACTGAGACAGTACCAAGGGCTGCGCCTTTATCAGCTGTTGCAGCATCCAGTACATCACTGTTGAGGATTATTGATGTTGAGCCAGCAAGTTCTGCTGCTTGAATCAAGGCTACGAAGGCCTCAGTCAGTTTGGTCAGGTCCGTAAGGTCTTGGTTATTAATCGCATTGATGGTCAAAGTGGATGGAGCATCAAGACTTGCAGGGCTTGCAACCACAAAGTGACTTGGCCAACCACTGACTTCGAGCCTTACTGGATCTAGTGGATTTGGCAGTTTCAGTGCAGTAGTGCCACCAGAAGAGCTATTGTTACAATCTAGGTGGTGTCCCCAACTACTGTCACTACCTGGAATGGAAGATGTCCACCAGTTTGCTTTGTAGGCAACATTGTCATTAACCATGATGTCGCCACCAGTGGCATGATCTCCTTGCGTCCAATCTGGGTACACGTTGAATTCAGCACAGGCTCCAGTACCAGGTGCTGGATCAGGAGTAGGATCTGGGGTCGGGTCGGGAGTCGGGTCAGGTGTTGGATCCGGTGTCGGGTCTGGATCAGGCGTTGGCTCGGGTGTAGTGCTGCTGACTAATTTCCATGGAGAATCCCATTCATTGACGTAGTTATCAGTAGGGCTTTGTCCAGCATTAACCCACCATTTTGCTTCATAGGTATTACCACCAACGGTAACTTGGCTGCCGCCAGAGTAGGTTTTCGTTGCATCGTAAGCTTCTGCAGCATAGAGGCTGCCGCTTAAAGCAATACACGCTAACGTAGCCGCTAACTTGCTAATTCTAAACATAATTAATCCTTTTTACTCGTTATCTTATTATTTCCGTTTCACGTTCTAACGCTTTTGATCTGCATATGATTAGTAAATAATCACCTAAAAATAAGTTAGCAAGTCTTGCAAAGGATATTTGGAAAATTGGTTGTGTTAGACGCTTTATGCGGCTGAAATCACGGGTTCATGAGTGATTTTTGTATGTTACTCGGGCTCTGTTGCAAATAAAGTACGGTTGGTTAACCCAATGCGATTCTCTAGCCACGGTTATCCATTATGAATCTCTTTAAGTATCGTCATTTGGGCTGTCCGTTGGTATTGTATATACGGTATCAGTTATCGTGAGTTTGAAGAGATGCTGATGTCATCGAATCAGATGGCGATTTACCGATGAGACTTCCTACTATTCAATGAGTATAGAGATACCATGACTTTTGAAACACTGCTTGATACAGATCGAATTCAACTTGATCACATTACCAGCAATGATGCTGGCTTCTTTGTTGAGCTGATGAACAGTGAAGGATGGCTCAAAAACATAGGTGATCGCAATATTCGTACGTCAGATCAAGCTCAAGAGTATCTAACCAACGGTTTCATCAAAGCTTATCACGAGTTGGGATTTGGGTATTATGTTGTGCGCCTCAAAGCATGTTCAACACCAATCGGAATCTGTGGTTTCTTAAAGAAACCCGACCTGAGTTACCCTGATTTCGGCTACGCGTTCTTGCCTAGCTATCAAGGAAAAGGGTATGCGCATGAGGCCTGTAGCGAACTGCTGACTTTTGCCATTGATGCTTTCCAACTTCCGGTGATTGATGCGGTATCACTGCCACAAAATTCACCTAGTATACGATTGCTTGAAAAGCTGGGATTCCAGTATATCGGCTTACATCAAATTAATAGCGATAGCCCACTTTCTATATATCGCCTGAGCATAAAGTGATTATGATTGACAGGATTGGAAGTCCTCGAAAAGACTCAATTTGATCCAATACATGTTATCTAGGGTTCAGATAGTGTAGACTCGGCGCTGGAGCTAAGCATCTGATAAAAATGGAATTGAGTAGTACATGCAATTGGAACAAATTGAAGAAATTATCGAGTTCACGGATACGGATCATCTTAGTCAGGCAATGGAAGTGTTCAATGAACAAGGATTAGTCAGTCAGGAATTATTGCCCTTTCTTAATGTAGTATTCGATAAAGCGCCAGAGCAACTCTGCCATAAGCTATCCCGTATCGGCTTTAAAGGCCAACCAGCTATCATTTCAACATCAAGTGTTTGTGATTCAGCAGTGACTCAGTTTTTCATCTTTAACGCGAGCATTCTCAGTGTGCCGGATGTTCTAAATCTGATAGAAAAGCCTTAAGTGAAGTAGCGATATTCAATAGAAAGCGGGCAATGATGATTGCCCGCTTTTTTAGTTACTAAGCTTGGCATACGTTAAGCCAAGTATTCCGGCAAACTAATGGAGTTTTGCCCCAACTTTTTTCTAAGCAAGTAATCAAGAGACAGTTTCCCTCCGCCTGCTAACATAAATATCCCAGATACGAAGATCCACATTGCAGGGAATTCCCAGCCGCCCGTGGGTAGTACCCATACATAACCCACTGAATAGTGGCCACCCAAGCCTACAGATACAAATAAATAGACAGCGGAACCAAACCCTGCGAGGCGTGTGAACAGACCAAAGGACAGCATAATCGCCAAGGATATCTCAATAATTCCCGCCAGAATGACAAAGGCCTCGGGGAAGGGTAGGCCAATGCTACCAAAGTAATCAGTAAATACGGCAAACGGGTTACCTCCGACTAGCAAATGGCCAGTGAAATGGGCAATAAACATGAGCCCGACGTATATTCTTACTAGTGTCATGCCCCATGCGTAGTGATCTGGTTTTCCTGTTGCCAGTTGAGTTAGCGACAGTTTGCTTCTCCAAGGGAGAGCGATAAGTTGTAGGGCCAATAAGACGAACAACAAAGTGCTGGTCAGCTCGATGCTTGGGATACCAGGGCCTGTCTCTGCCACCATCAGAGGATCAAGTGACGACAACATTGAAATATCGATTGATTCAAGATGAATGGTTGAAAAAATCCTTCCTAATGTGAGCTGTGCAAACAAAGCGCCTATCAAACCAAAAAAGTTAACCTGTCCTTTGTTGTAGGTTTTAAGTAAGGACGCGATAAGAACTGCAATAAATAGACCTGTGGAGGTTGAGACCCAACTACCTAGTCCGTTGTCCACAACGGCTTTGACAGAGAGTATTACCGTAAAAGTGGCGGCAATGAGGGTGAGTAGTCGTAATGTCTTATCAAAAGTGTTCATAGTTTTCTCCTCAAAGCAAAGCCAATTAAAGCGACGTTGACTTTGCTGAATATCGAATTTGGCTTTTACAGAACGCTGCCGAGCTCGTCGGACTGCTAATGCGTATGCCGTGGCGCGTTAACACGCCACGGCATGGTTGGTAAGGCAGTGGGGAGAAAGGCCTATTACGCTTCTACTGGTTGTGCTTGTTTCTCGTTGCGGTTCGCTTTAAGAATCAACAACACACCGATGATTGGAACGATAACACCCACGTAAGGAATCATTTCTGCACCAAGCTGACCATCAAGAACCATACCTCCAAGGAATCCACCGAACGCATTAGCAACATTAAACGCTGAGATATTTGCTGTTGCTGCCAGTTCTTGTCCGTCACCACCGTTGTTCATTACACGCAATTGCATCGATGGAACGTTAGCGAATGATGCGATGCCGAAGATAAATGATGCAGCGACGAATAGGATTTTGTTGTCGGTAAACACACCAACAAGTACCAGAGACGCAATCATTGCAATGGCCCAAAATAGAGAAGATTTGTTTAAATCTTTGTCTGATGAGTGACCACCAAGCGTGTTACCAATGATTAAGCCAAGACCAACAATGACCAGAATCCATGTCACAGCACTTTCACCGTAACCAGCAACATGCATAGCGATAGGAGCAATGTAACCGTAAAGTGTCATGAAGCCAGTCCAAACCACAGCGGTAATCGCTAGGCTAATAAGAAGTTTTGGATTTTTGAACGCAGCCAGTTGTGCTTTAACATTTTTCGCTTCGCCGTGACCCGTTGAGTGGATAGCGGCAAGAATGGCGAATAGAGCTACAACACCGAACGCAGCGACCACAATAAATGTCGTGTGCCAACCGAATTCAACACCGATCCAAGTACCGCCAGGAACACCTAGTACATTCGCAAGAGTTAAGCCTGCAAACATTTGCCCTACAGCGCGGCCAGCCATTTTCTCGGACACGAGGTTTGTCGCTACAACGGCACCAATACCATAGAAAGGACCTTGTACTAAGCCACTAATAATGCGACTGATGAACAAGATGTCATAACTTGGTGAAAAGGCTGACATGAGGTTACCGGCTATAAATAGTGCCATTAATCCGATAAGAACCATTTTCTTATTAAAGCGTGCGAGATAAATGGTTAAGATTGGTCCTCCAATCACAATGGCAAGTGCGTATGCACTGATTAAGTAGCCTGCCTGACCCTCAGTAATCGACAGCGATGTAGCAACTTGCGGCAAAATACCTGCGATAATGAATTCTGCGGTGCCGATAGCAAAGGCGGCAAGTGTTAGTATCCAGACTTGAAATGGCATCTTCTCTTTGTTCATGATTTTTCTCCTCTAAAACGGTTTGGGATGAGTCACGCTTAGTTGTAAGGTGTCTCGTCTCTCAAGTGATGGTGAGAGTATATTTATTCATTATTATTTTTAGAATTACCCAAAAAATGAAATCATTATTCGTATTTAATGAACAATCCCATCAAATCTCTTTGTTTGGCAGTAGAACGGCTAAGAGTGCTGGTAGTGGTGGGGTATTTCATTCAGGTTGATCTGAATTGTATTGAGCGCCTTAGATACACCAATCGAACTGTCGTCAAAAAAACACTCTTATGAAGGATTTGTGTTTAATTAAATTATGTTTACCTAAATATAATTTAATAATAGTGTGAAGCTTCAAGGTGATTCTTTTGGAGTTAACACATGAAGGATAATGAATACGCAATTTTCGAAAGTATGTTGAGTTCCGCGGATATTAAGATCAATGGCTCTAGACCATGGGATATTCAAGTTAATGATGTAGCCATGTTTGATCGAATATTAGCCGATGGTTCGCTTGGTCTGGGCGAATCCTATATGGAAAAGATGTGGGAATGTAAGGACATCGCAGAATTGATAAACAGGATCTTAGCGTTTGAGCTCGACAAGCACTTAGATTTAAGGACCAAAATGATACTTGGTGCCAAAATTGGTAAGGACAAAATCAAAAAGTTTTTTAACCCTCAAGGCACGACAATTTCCAAGCACAACGTCGCATTTCATTACGATATCGGTAACGACTTATACCGCGCTATGCTCGATAAACGTATGACGTATACCTGTGGATATTGGAAAAATGCAGATAACTTGGATGACGCTCAAGAGGCCAAGTTGGATCTAATTTGTAGAAAACTAGGCTTAAAACCAGGTGTGCGGGTTTTGGACATTGGCTGTGGTTGGGGGAGTTTGATGATCTATGCCGCCGAAAAATACGGTGTAGTTTGTGATGGTTTAACGTTATCTGAAGAACAAGCAAAGCTGGGTACTCAGATGGTGGAGGAAAAACAGCTTCCCGTTAATTTCATTCTTCGAGATTATCGACTCTATGAACCGGAAACGAAATACGATCGTGTTGTGTCTGTGGGAATGTTAGAGCACGTTGGTTCATCGAATTATCGAGATTTTTTCACATGTGCAGATAAATTTCTGAATCAAGATGGGGTCTTTTTACTTCACTCTATAGGTACGTTTGAATCGACAGAAACCAACGATCCGTGGATCCATAAATACATTTTCCCAAATGGTGAAATTCCTTCTTTAGCTCAGTTAGCGACGGCGATGGAGCCTGAGTTTAATATGGAAGACCTGCATAACATTGGAGAGGATTATGATCATACGCTTTGTGCATGGTATCGTAATTTTGACAAGGCTTGGCAGCAAGGTGACCTCAACTACAATGAGAAATTTTACCGTATGTGGAAGTACTATCTATTGAGTTGTGCTGGCGCATTTCGTTGTCGAGAACTGAGCGTGTGGCAGATGGTACTGACAAAAGTTGGGACGCCAAAACCAGCAAGTGCTCGTTCTAAATAACTTTTCTATTGAGTAAACCGACACCATGGTGTCGGTTTTGTGATTAATGATGTTTTGCAGATTCTAGGTATTTTATCGTCAATAGAATGTTGACTGACTAGTGGATGTTAAAGCGAAAAACGGCGAAATATGCTAGGGTAATGCTCTATAACCATCGTCAATGTTAACCGAGGTTAATCGTTTGATTAATAGAGAAAAAGAAGAATCTATCGTAAGTCAGTGGATGAGTGCGGATGCTAGTCTATCTGAATCGTCCGTTAGGTTAGTGACACAATTTGTTTTAGCTTCGAACCAGTTTACTCACGTTCGTTGCGAGTTCTGCAAGCAATATGGATTAAATACGTCTGAATTTGATGTCATCGCAACACTTTATCGAGCGGGTGATGCTTATGAAGTGACAGCGAAAGAACTGAAAGAGCAGACCTTGCTCCCTTCGTCAGGCGCGTTGTCAAATCGAATTGATCGTCTGGAAGCGAAAGGCTTGGTTCAGAGAAGACATGACACGATTGATAAGCGCAGTGTAAAAATATCTCTCACTGAAGACGGTGTGGAGTTAGTCCACCAAATGTATCCAAAGTTCTTCGAGCAAATGTCCAGTCAGTTTTCATCCCTAGAGCCCAGCGAGATAGAAACACTAATAGTATTGATGAGTAAGATGGGAGCCTGAATCTAGCTAGCTCCATACATTGAATACCACGCAACGGGTATCAGTGACGACTCTATAAGTATATGCACTTTCATTACTTTAAAAATACTGTCTTGCCTGATTTAAGGCCACCATTTTAGGGGTAAAGCTTCCGATATGAAATGGGGCCTTAGTCTTATCTAAAAATAATCTCAGCGGAGATTCATAATCTTGTCTATTCATACTATTTGAGTTGATTACCCATATGCGACTGACGGTATTGGTGTCTTGCAATGCTGAGCTTCACACCGTAATACATAATTTTGCTGATCGAACTGATCACATGGAACACCAGCACAAATAGTGAGACTACTTCAATGGCTAGATAAATAGTTTTAGTGACTCCGACGCTCACGCCTTTTTTGAATATGGATAGTGCGTTCATAGTAACTCCTAACTCTTACTGACCTTATGTGGTTCATTCGAACCTGATTGATAACACGGCATACATTAACCCCGTATACCCCATTTGATAACTTGAAGGCACTTTACTATCTATTTTTGTTTATGTAAAGTATGTTTAGTTAAACATAAATAAGAGTCATAATATGAAAATCTTTCTAGCCATGTTGGCTCCACTGTTGTGGGGTACCACTTATGCAGTAGTGGCTTCTGAATTTGTCGGCTGGTCACCATTTGCGTTGGCGGTATGGCGAGCATTACCAGCGGGCATAATACTGCTGTTGCTTAAACCCACCTTACCAAAGGCTTCAGAACTCCCAGCATTGCTACTGATAGGGTTTCTTAATATCGCTCTGTTCTTTGGTTTACTCTTTGCTGCAGCGATGCAGCTACCCAGCACTTTGGTGGGCGTTGGAATGGTCGCATTGCCCGTGATTGGTTTGGCTATAATGGGTATCTTCCATCAAGTAAGACCGTCTCTGATTCAATCACTATCAGCCTTAATTCTCATCGCCTGTGCAACGTATTTGTTCTTCTCAAGTACTGTCCCTGTCAATGTGAGTGCCGTGGTGCTACTTATTGGTGCAATGACGGCACTGATAGGCGGTAGTGTGGTAGCAAAGCACGTTATGAAAAAGATCCATTGGTGGAAGCTACTCACATGGAAACTGATTTTCGGAGGTTTGCTGTTAATCCCCATGGCATATTGGGAAATGGTATGGAGTGGTAGGTCATTTGTCGCAGCCATACCGGTTAGTGGTGAACAGTGGGCGGCGATGTTCTGGCTGACGATAGGACTCACTTCTTTGGCCTATGGTGCTTACATTTATACAATTCCGATGATTTCTACTAATGAGTTGAGTTTCTTTGGAACCTTCAATCCTATATTGGCGATGGTTCTCGGAGCGACAATAATGGGAGATTCATTTAGTCAAATTCAAATATTAGTGATGACTTTAATGGTTCTAAGCAATCTACTAGCACAGTTTTTCGAATATAAGAAAAATCTACCAACCGAACAAACCATAATTGATTACTAATCTTCCATCTCTTCAAATTCTATTTTAATAGGGATTTAATCGGCGTGTATTGAATGTTATTGAAAGAAAATATTTACTAACAAGTCAGACTTTTTATTATAAATAAAATTATACGGTGAAATAATGAACAAAAAAATAAACTTAGGCGTAACAGATTTATCATTCCACAGAATTACCGCCTCACTTATATCTCATGTGCTTACTGATATGGGATTTGAGGTAAATCGAATCTACTCTCCGCACCAAGAAAATTTCGCAAAGCTTAAGTCTGGTGAGGTTGATATTCTAACCTCTGCTTGGCTGCCTTCCAGCCATGGAGTCTACAAACAGGATGTTGAACAAAAACGTCCCGTGATTGAGTTGGGTTTGCACTATGAACCTTATGCGCATTGGGGAGTGCCAAGTTATGTTCCTGAAGAAGCCGTTCGGGAAGTGAAGGACTTGCTCAAACGAGATGTACTGGGCAAAATGCAAAAGGATATTCAGGGCATCAACCCTGGAGCCGGCATTACCAGATTTTCAATTAAAATGATGGAAGAGTATGGATTGAGTGCGGCTGGGTACGAATTTCACACTGGGACTGAGGAAGACTGCTTTACTACCTTTGAGCAACGAGTCGCGAACAATGAGTGGTTCGTTGTGCCACTATGGAAACCGCAGTTCCTGCATTTCAAGTACGACATTCGAGAGATAGAAGACCCTAAAGGTTTACTCGGTATTGTTGACCGTGCTGTACTACTCGTTCCTGAAGACGTAGAAGATAGGTTTACGGCAGCACAAATCAATCAGCTAGATGATTTGAAGTTTTCTAACGAGATTATCGCCGAGCTAGACTACAAAGTGAGTAGGGAAGGTTTGGATATTGACATTGTGACTAAACATTGGTTGGAAAATAATCGATAAATAACTTTGTCGTAATTGCTGATAAAAAATCACTCTCTATGAGTGATTTTTTTAACTTAGTAAACAAAGTTCCAATAAGAGATCTTGCAAGAAACTTTTTAAAAATTATTCCATGTGATGGAAATTATTATATAGACTCATCTATTTAGTTTGCTTCTTTGTATTATTCGCCTATGCAAAAAAGAGAATTCGCTTTTTTAGATATTATGTTATTCATTATAGAGCGTATCCTACATAGTAGTTTACTACTATAAAATGCAAACAAAACCTCTTGCTACCTGTCGATAACGCCCTTTGGTCCACTTTGGGCGTCTTAAATAAAGGACAACTACTGTTTTTGTATTTAATTTGAGAGGTCGTGAGAGGTTACCTACTCGCGAAGTAATGGAAGGATAAGCAATGACTAAAAAACTAACCACTGCAACGGGCTGCCCGGTTGCTCATAATAATCACGCGCTAACAGCTGGTGAACGCGGTCCAATGCTTCTTCAAGACACTTGGTATTTGGAAAAACTCTCTCACTTCAATAGGGAAGTAATCCCAGAAAGACGTATGCATGCCAAAGGCTCTGGCGCATATGGTACTTTCAAAGTTACTCAGGACATTACCAAGTTCACAAGAGCCGCGATGTTTTCTGAAGTAGGTAAAACAACCGAGATGTTCGCTCGTTTTACTACCGTTGCAGGTGAACGTGGTGCTGCCGATGCTGAACGTGATATTCGCGGGTTCGCACTCAAGTTTTATACCGAACAAGGTAACTGGGACTTAGTGGGCAACAATACACCGGTATTTTTCCTCGCCGATCCTCTGAAGTTTCCAGATTTAAACCGAGTGGTGAAACGCGATCCGAAAACGAATATGCACAACGCTGAGAGCAATTGGGATTTTTGGACCTCGCTACCGGAAGCACTCCATCAAGTTACGTATGTTATGGGAGATCGTGGAATACCAGCGAGCTACCGCCATATGCACGGCTTCGGCTCACATACATTTAGTATGATTAACTCTGATAATGAGCGCTTTTGGGTTAAGTTTCACTTCAAAACCCAGCAAGGTATTAAGAACCTGACTGACGAACAAGCGGCGGTTATCGTTGGAGCAGACAGAGAGAGCCACCAAAGAGATCTATTCGATGCGATTGAGCGTGGTGACTTCCCGAAATGGACCTTGTTCATTCAAGTAATGTCTGAGGAAGAAGCTGAATCGGTGGACTTTAATCCGTTTGATTTAACCAAAGTATGGACTCACGCTGATTACCCACTAATAGAAGTTGGTGAATTCGAGCTAAACCGTAACCCTGAGAATTTTTTTGCTGAAGTTGAACAGTCGGCTTTCAACCCGGCTGCTGTTGTACCTGGTATTGGTTACTCTCCAGACAAAATGCTTCAAGGTCGACTCTTTGCTTATCGTGACGCACAAAACTACCGTCTTGGTGTGAATCATCATCAAATCCCAGTCAATGCACCGCGTTGTCCGGTACACTCCTCTCATCGTGATGGGTTGATGCGAGTGGATGCTAACTCGGGGGCAACGATAGGTTATGAACCGAATCAATACGAAGAATGGGCGGAGCAACCAGACTATTCAGAGCCACCTTTGAAAATCTCTGGGGACGCAGACCATTACAATCATCGAAACAATGTTGACCAATTCCAGCAGGCTGGCGATTTGTTCCGCTTAATGTCTGAAGATGAACAACAGCGTCTGTTCGCAAACACGGCACGTGCAATGTCGGGAGTGAGTGAAGCAGTTAAGTTGCGTCACGTATACAACGCCTCTCAAGCGGATACTGCTTATGGTGAAGGATTGTCGCGCATATTGGGGTTGAGTAACAACTAGCAATGACATCAAGGCTCCGCGGCATGAATTCGAGGAGCCTTGTTCTTTGAGCCTTGTTCAATGAACGTGCAGAGCGCTACTTGTGAACGGTGCTTGTGTCTCCCGCTGCTACAGAGACCAGTACATAGCTGACTTGCTGACCATTAACTTGTTTGTGCTGACTGCGAACGGTTTGTCCATTGACAACTAAACTTGGATAATCACCATAGAACCACACCTCCCAATCTAGGTTGTGATTTGAGTCGTTAGTGACGGTGGACTTACTTAAGCCATCATGTCGGACAGTAAGCTCATGCTCTCCCATTGGAAGTTGTGTTACTTCCAGCCAATCAATGTCTGGAGTGAGATGGGAAGCGGTGACCACTTTGTGATTCGCTGCATCAGGTTTAATGCCCATCAAGCCTTCGATTGTGTTGGAGATAAAGGTAAACGAGATTTCAGGGTAATCACCGTTAGTACCTTGAGTTGGACGTTCATGTGGCTCATCTTTGATATCCATAATGTATTGCATCCACTTCCATGCTTCCTCATTGCGATTGTACGGGAAGTAGGTTTCTGGAATGTAAGTGTAGGCCTCAATATTGTTTGGAGCCTCTGGGGTCGAGCCGATGCCATCCCCTAAGTTTTTGGCGATAAAGTCAAGATAACGATTATTACGCTCCCCGGGTTCGGTAATTCGCTTCATTGGCATAAACCAACTGTTTTCCTTACCAAAATCATTCATTCTAAAGCCATCTCTTTGAACGATATTGACGTAGTTATCGAGTGGTTTATCAGGGTCGGCGATGCTCCATTCCTCGTTAAAGTACGTTTTGAGCTGCTGAGCTTTCTCTCGCCAAACCGCAGCTTCACTGTACTCTTCACGAGCTTCTAACATAGCGGAGTAAGCCACTGTTGCTTGGTATTGTGAGCCAATACCATCTCCGGCTTCAATTGGAAACTCGCCGCGCTCGTTATAGGTTGCTGAACCCTCAAAAATCCCACCATAACCTTCTGCGATTCCGTTCGGATCTTGGTCGTCGTGTAATTCGATATAGTCTGTGAGCACTTTAGTGTAAAAGCGCCATAGGTCCTCATCTTCGATGTAGCGCTTATCACCAGTCCACTGATACTGCTGCCAAGCTTTTTCTACGAACTCAAACTGAGCCGGAACTTCACGGACAAACCAGCTATCATCTTTGTAATCAATAGTATGAGGTGTGCCATCAAAGTTCACTGCCCACAAGGTGTACCACTTTCTGGATTCTGTTGAGTGCTTGGCAAAGGTCTTAAACATGGAAAAGTTTTCCATATCCAATCCAGCGATTTTTGCTCCGCTAGCCTGATGTAAAAAATCGCGAGAATAGAAAGCTGTTCTATCAAAGTACCCCGCCCAATAGGATGGGATGTAATCGGCGGTGCCATCCCCATCGTTGTTGAATTCGTCACGGTTAACCAAATCATGCTGGCCAGTCATAACGAAACGACGTGTTTTATCGATAGCCCAATCGAACGACTCCTGGAGCTTTTGGTTGGAAGAGGTGACAACAACTTGCTTCTCTTTTTCGATCGCTTTTATTGTCCAGCGTTGCTTATTACCTTTTGGGTCGGTAACGACAGCACGAACAGGCTGAGTAAAATCAACGGTGTCTCCGTTTTCTAATGAGACATTGCTGGCGGATGAAACGAGAATATTAGCAATGGTGATATGGGTTAAGTCGGTACCATAAGGGACGTAAAATTCAATCTGCTTAGACTTCTTGTTAAGGTTTGTTGTGCCTACTTGTTCTTGAGCAGAGAATTGGATGATCTGATTGAAGTTTAGCTTTTTGTTCTTGTTACTTTTGGTCAAAGAAACACTGTCGATACTAACACCGCCACGTTTAGAACCCGAGAACCAGACCTTTAACTGCTCACCTTGCTCCAAAGGAATATGCTTGAGCTTGTTGCGTTTGTATTTTGTGCTCTGCTTAGCTTTATCACGTACCAAGATTTCATCGTACAGGTTAGTGATAGCAAGGGTGGCGTCTTGTCCTGGGCTGATGATAAACGCAGATAAATCATAATAGCCACTTTCAGGAATCGTGATTTCTTGGCTTATGTGATGGTTTCGACCTTGAGCAATGCGGCCTCGGTATTCACCTTCATGAGTTTGGTCGCTTTTGATATTGGCAAACCAATAGCTCCAACCTAAGCCTTTGTTTTCAAATGTAGGATTTACAATAAGGTTGTCGTTTTGTTGTGCAATTGCCGCACCAGATAGTGTGAGGGCAAAAGTGATTGCGGATGCAAGGACTTTAAGTTTCATACTGTTCTCTTTATTGGAAATGGAAAATCTAGCCGATGTTTGACGTTTGTTAGTGAACCCATGCAGACAGGTCTTCTGCATGGGTTTTATTGTATTGGGTTATAGAGCTTGTGCCGGCTCAGCAGGTTTAGTCGATTGACCGTTTTCGGAACCATCATTGGTAATGTGATCGTATTTCTCTGTGAGGTGATCTTGAATTTGTTGGTGATAGGCACCGTTTAACTTGTAGAAGCGGAAGTAGACCACCAATGCAATCGCAAAGAAGATGGCAGGTAAGCCAACCATGATACATTGCATGCCAAAGACAGTATCAGCACTTTGTTCTACATTTGGCACGTAATCGACAGCAGTGAGCGCGATACCGATGAAGAATGCGGCGAATGCGGAACCTGCTTTTACCACTAATGTCTGCACTGAGTAGGCGATACTCTCACAGCGAGAGCCTAGCTTGTACTCACCGTAATCGACAGTGTCTGCCACCATGATGACGTTTAGTACCCAGAACAAGGCAGTACCGATTTGTAGTAGGACACCAGCCGTTGAAATCAATAGAATGCTTTGTTTGTCGTACATACCGACATAAATAAGTACCGCGCTACCTAAAATTGGGAAGCTAGAAGCACAAGCCCAAAGAACACGACGTGAGAACATTTGTGCTAATTTCGGGAACAGTACTAAGGTAATAAGGTTCGCAATCCCCGCATAAGCCATGTAGTAAGGGAATAGAGCTTCGTTTCCGACCACGTAGGTAAAGTAATAAACCGCGAACGCTGTAATGATGTTTGTCGCCAGATTGTAGGATAGCGCCATACATAGCACGCTCGTTAGCTGATCATTTTTGTAGATGAGTTTAAGAAGCTGTTTTAACGATACTTTTTCTTCTTGTTGTGTTTCATCCAAATTAGCGGTCGAGTAGCGCTCTTTGACGTTACGAAGAGTGATGTAAGTTGAGACAAGGAAACAAGCGATCAAAAGTAACGTAAAGATTTGGAAGCCAAAACCTTTGTCATCACCACCCACATAGTTCACAAACGGCATAGCAATGGCAGCGGTGACTATCCATGCAAGACTTGCAAAGAATCGAGGGTAAGGAACAAGCTCTTCGCGCTCACGTTTGTCTAAGGTTAGAGTCGGTACTAGAGACCAGAACGGGATGTCCATTAAGGTGTAGGTCATACCCCATAAAATGTAGGTGACAGCGGCATAAGCAATCAGCCAAGGGCCGTCAATATAGTGTGCACTGAACAGCATCAGAAGGACCACAGAGTTGGCAAGTGTGCCAATCAAAATCCAAGGCTTGAATTTACCCCAGCGACTACGGGTATTGTTAACGATCCAGCCCATTATCGGGTCGTTGACCGCATCCCAAATACGTGCCACGAGGAAGATGGTACCCACCGCCGCAGCGGAAATGCCTACCACATCGGTGTAGTAGAACATTAAATACATATAGACGATGGTAATTGCGAAGTCCTTGCCAAATGCGCCGAAGCCATAGCTCAGCTTGGTATTCATTGAGATACTCATTTGTTACTCCTTACGCCTTCCCAGAGAGAAGGCGTTAAATATTCACGTTATTGTTTTTATTGGTATTGATTTACTGGTTTACCCACTCAGGCAGCCAGCCTTCATGAGCGTCGATGAGGTCATCAACCAGAGCATAAATTTCCTCTAACCCAAGTACGGCAGCGGTATGAGGATCAAGCATGGCAGCGTGGTAAATGCGCTCGCGGTTTTCGGTGAGAATCGCTTCGGTTAACAGTGTTTGAACATTAATGTTGGTTTGCATCAACGCGGCTAAGTGATTTGGTAGTCGACCCGCTTTGATTGGTTGAACACCGTTGGCGTCAACTAAGCAGGCGACTTCTACACAACAACCCTGAGGTAAGTTATCGATCAGTGCTTCGTTCTTGACGTTGCCGTAGATGACGCTTGGAGTTCCTGTCCAAATTGAGTTCATGATAGTACTGGCGTATTCATGTGACTCTTGAACCGTAATTTTGTCGGCGTTTTTGAATTCTTGAAGGTCTTTTTTCCAGTCTGCAATTTGTTCTACACAGCGTTTCGGATATTCATCTAGTGGCACTTTATAACGTTCTATCAAATCAGGGCGATTTGGTTTGATAAAATATGGCGTGTATTCAGAAAAATGTTCTGAAGACTCAGTGACAAAGTAGCCAAGCTTTTTAAACATTTCATAGCGAACGAGGTTGGTACAGCGTCCATTATGGTGAAGACCCGGTTTAGGCGCTTTACCACTTTCAAAAGCTTCGAGTAGGTCAGGGTAGATATCAACATACTCGCCTTGCTCATTTTTCTTCTCTAAGGTGAGGTAGTAAGCCATGTGGTTGATACCTGCGCAGGTGTAGCGAAGGTCAGCATAATCCAGGTCCAAATCCCGAGCTATCTCTTCAGCCGTACCTTGCACCGAATGGCAAAGACCCACTTGCTTAATATGCGGATACTTTTCATACATCGCCCAAGTGTTCATCGCCATTGGGTTGACGTAGTTAAGCATGGTGGCGTTTGGACAAACTTCGGTCATGTCTTCACACACACTCCATAAATGAGGAATGGTGCGCAGCGAGCGCATGATTCCACCAGGGCCTAAAGTATCAGCGATGGTTTGTTCTAAACCATGACGCTTACACACTTCAAAGTCTGTCACTGTACATGGCTCATAACCGCCAATTTGGAATGCGATAACCACAAAGTCAGCATCTTTGAGTGCTTCTTTTTGGTTTAGATGACAAGTGATGGTGCCGGTCGCACCAGAGGACTCCATAAGTTTGCTCACGACTAGGTGAGATTCTTCTAAACGCAGTTCATCAATATCCATCAGCGCAATCTGCGCTTGTTTTAATGCGGGCTTGTGGAAAACGTCACCAAGGATGTTCTTAACAAAAATGGTGGAGCCAGCACCGATGAATGTGATTTTAGGGCTTTTCATAGTCGAATCCTTTATCTCTCAAAGTTCTGTTTCGATGAAGCTAAGGTACACCTGTGGCAAGAGTAGATTCGTCTCAGATATAACAATGAGTGTCCTGTTTTCTCATATTTCTAATGAGCCAAATAAAAATCTTAGGAAATGGGACAATATTGTCATTTTTGCGGATAAAGGTTGTGAAAATACTAGTGTATTTCATGTAACATACTGACTTTTATCACATAACTTGAATCTTACTTATTGGGTTAGTTTGGCAATATGATCCTGTTCAGAGTTTTAAATTGCACGATTTGCTAAAACAGGTTTGTACGATTTCCTAAGGAGTGATAGATGAAACAATATGACCCAGATGCGCTGAAAGTTGTCACCCAAGACAAATACTCATCAGAAACGGTATCGGTCAGTCCGCTGTCGCTCTATTCGTCGTATGAGAAAATTGATATTGAATTGAGACCGCCACATTCGATGCCGGGATACCATTGGCATGGCCAAATCGAAGTTAATATTCCGTTTGGCGATGATGTGGAGTACATCATTAACGGTAGCCCCATTGTTGTAAAAAGTGGGGCGATTGGATTGTTCTGGGCATCGGTGCCACATCGCTTGACTGACCCAGGTCACAGCCACAATATGGGAATCATAAATATTCCTATCCATCACTTTATGTCTTGGACATTGAGCCGAGATCTCGTCAATCAAATCACTCACGGTAGCGTAATTCAATCCAACTCATGTTCGCTGATTAGTGAGTTTGAAATTGCCCGTTGGGCAGAAGAAATGAACCATCCATCGGAAAGCCGCCAGCAGCTCGCTGTGGATGAAATAGGCTTGATGTTAAAGCGTATTTGCCTTGATGGTTGGCAGCAATTACTTATTAATAAGCAGGACAAGTCAACACCAAAAGGGGTGTCTAAACACTCTCAGTTTTACGTCAGTCAGATGTTGGAATACATAGCAACGCACCACAATCAACCTCTGACGATCAAAGACATCGCTGAACACATTGGTTTACATACCAACTACGCAATGAACGTGTTCCAACGCACCATGCAGATGACCATTAAGCAGTACATCACCGCTATGCGTATTAACCATGCCCGAGCCTTGCTTAGTGATACAGACCGAACCATATTAGATATCTCACTTACTGTCGGCTTTAACTCAAGTAGCCGCTTTTACGAGACATTCCAAACCTATATCGGAGTCACGCCCACACAATATCGCAAGCTGTCGAGAGAAGACCACCGTTGGAGCAGTCACGGTACTAGTCCGTTATATGATCTTGAGAAAGGAGCCTGCGATGGGAAAAGACCGCTGACGGTATTGGGGAGTTAGTATGATAGCTTTTTCTATGTTTTAACAAGAGCATGAAATAGCCTGATAAAGAGCATTTAAGTGATTTTTACAATCTAAGTCTGCAGATTTCCCGCACCTCATTTTTTGCAACCTATGCAACTCTTTCTATACTTAAATTCATGTTATCGAAAGGATAATACTCGATAAAACAATAAGGTAAGTCGCTTATGATGAGTTTAATTTTCTTATTGCTTTTGATCGCCATGGTTAGCGCGTTCATTGGTAAGAAAGAGGTGGGTTACGCATTTTTCGGAGTCTCAGTTGTGCTGGGTCTGTATTGGTTTCATCACCATGCAACCGATACGTTATCGATCTTGTTATAACGGAGGTGACCATATATGAATCAGAAGCACATCACCTTGCTGAACACGCTTGGATTACTTGGGATCACCTTTGTTTTGCTTATGGGGTCGGTTTTACAGGTTGCTTGGAATGAACTGCCATGTCCACTTTGCTTGTTGCAACGGATAGGTTTTGTAATGGTTATGTTTGGATTCCTGCTCAATATCGTGTATGGCACGGAGCAGCGTCACTATGGCGTCATTTTAGTGGGGGCTTTATTTGGTGCGGCGACAGCACTTCGGCAGGTTTCACTGCATGTGATTCCGGGAACCCCGGGTTTTGGTAGCCCGATTTTGGGAATGCACTATTACACGTGGGCTTTTGTGATTTTTGCTATGACTATCGCGGGAGTTGCATTGTTATTGGTACTTTGGAATAAAGACTGGAGTGATGGCCACTACCAAATGAGTAAGTTTGGTCGAGTCGTCTGTATTTTGGCTATCGTGGCGGTAGCTATTAATGTGCTGTCGACCTTTATTGAATGTGGTCCGTATCAATGTCCGGATAATCCGGTGAGCTATTGGTTGCTCGATAGCTTTAAGTAGCTTCACAAAAAACGCTTGGTTAACACCAAGCGTTTTTTTAACGGGTGTATTAGATATCTATTGAACCACTTCGCCAGCTTCAACGACTGTCTTGCGAACCACTTCCGTAAACGCTAATGCTTCCTCACGAATCTTATCTTCATCTACGGTTAGCATGTCACGGTCCTTCATGATGATTTTACCATCAACGATAGTGTGTCTAACGTTAGCGGAGTTCGCTGAGTAAACTAACGCCGAATAAGGGTTGTAAACCGGAACCATGTTTGGCGCTTTGGTATCAATGACGATGATATCTGCCAACTTGCCAGCCTCTAGTGAGCCAATTTTATCTTCCATGTGCAGTGCACGTGCGGCGCCCATGGTCGCCATATCGATAACTTTGATTGGAGGCATCGCTGCTCGGTCTTTGTTGACCAGCTTATGGACCTTAGCCACTTGATTGAACTCGTCAATAGTACTTAGTGTGTTACCAGACATAGGGCCATCAGTACCTAAGCCAATACGTACACCTTGGTCATACATTTTTAGCGCCGGAGAAACACCTTTCGCCGATTTGATATTTGCACTCATATTGTGTGCCACACCCATATCAGACTCTTTCACCAACTTGATGTCTTCGTCATCGACCAAAATCATGTGAGCACCAACAAGGTTTTTATTGAGCGCACCGATACTGTGCATATACTGAACGGGAGACATGCCATTGGAACGTTCTGCGATTTTCTCTTGTTCACGATGAGATTCAGCAAGATGGAT
This sequence comes from Vibrio barjaei, assembly GCF_001639065.2. Lineage (GTDB taxonomy): Bacteria > Pseudomonadota > Gammaproteobacteria > Enterobacterales > Vibrionaceae > Vibrio > Vibrio barjaei. Next base: position 711,351 of record NZ_LQXO02000053.1, on the reverse strand, counting down.
CATGACAGGCACGTCGTGCTCTAGAGATAGCTTAGCAATTTTCTGTAGCGTTTCTGTCGTATTGGTATAAGGACCATGAGGAGCAAACGCTGGGGTAATACGAGGGTGGTCTTTATACTCTTCAATAAAGTTCAAAGCGTATTTGATGCCTTCATCAGCATTGGCAGCATCTGCTACTGGGAATTTAATCACGGTTTCGCCCAACACTGCACGCATACCGATTTCATCAACGGTTTTTGCCACTTCATCTTCAAAATAGTACATATCAGCGTATGTGGTAACACCACCTTTCACCATCTCAACGTTACCAAGATTTGCCCCGATACGAACCATATCACGAGACACCAATTTAGCTTCAAGCGGGAAAATATAGCGGTGTAAGCGATCTGGCACATCATCGGCAAGAGAGCGGAACACGGTCATTGATACATGAGTATGGGTGTTGATTAGTCCGGGCATCACGATATCACCATCAACATCAAGTGTTTGTTTGGCTTTATATTGTTCGGCTAGTGCTTCGTCGCCTACGGCGACAATCTTGTTGTCATCGATAACCACAGTGCCGTTTTGGTACACGGTCTTCTCTTGGTTCATTGTAAGCACGAGAGCGTCGGTGATCATCAGATCGACTTTTTGGGCAGCATGTGAAAAAGTACTTAAGCCAGCGATCGTCGTGGCGAGTAACGTTTGCTTGATATTCATAGTAGCTCTTAATTATTGTGTTTTTATGATCGCGAATGATAGTGCGTTCTTAATTGATTGCAAACGTTTGCTGTACTGACGCTGAGACTTGGGTTTCAGGTCTCACTTTTGTTCTTCATAAGCAGGTATTGATCTACTGCTGCGAGAGTTTCTGAGCGATTAATATATCTAGCGATGAAATATGGCGGGATAATAAATGCAATTAAATAATAGGATTCATGGAAGAAGGTTGAGGCAATGAGAGCCTCGTGGTTTATATAGGCGAACAATGCCAGTAGACAAAGCAAGACACTCAGTCCAGCAAGCACAGTACATACGATTAATAGTAATCCCAGAAAATCCCTTACAAACATCTTTGAAGCAGTCATGTTTTTCACTCCTGAAATATGATCGCTCCTAACATACTCCTAACGATGCATATATTTTTGAGCGAGGTCATATTTTGTGCAAATGAAGGGGCTACGAAGAGTTAATACATGATTAATCAGAAGAAAAGCTGGGCTCATGTAGGAAATTGGTGACAAAAAAAGCCCGCGCAAACGGCGGGCCTGAGGGTTATGGCATTGTAGGGTAATCGGTATAACCTTTGTCATTGCCACCAAACAGAGTTGCGCCATCTAATTCCGCTAATGGTTTGTCTTGTTTTAAGCGAGAAACTAAATCTGGGTTAGACACAAATGGGCGACCAAAGGCGACAATATCGGCGTAGTTTTTAGCTAGCACGGCCTCTGCATTTTGCTGGGTGTAACCGCCAGCGACAATGATGCAGTTGTCGAAGCGTTTGCGAAGCTCGATACGAAATGCTTCAGGAATTTCAGGCGCGTCATCCCAATCTGCTTCAGATAAATGTAAGTAAGCGATATCACGTTGTTGCAGTTCTGTCGCTGCGTCAAGAATGGTCGGTACAATGTCTGGGCAATTCATATCTTTAAAAGTTATGAAGGGTGCTAATCGGACGCCGACTTTGTGAGCGCCTATCGCGCTGACAACCGCATCCACAACATCAAGTAAGAAACGAATACGATTTTCTCGTGTACCGCCATATTCATCGGTACGTTTGTTAGAATTGGTGCGAAGGAACTGGTCTATAAGGTAGCCATTGCCACCGTGAATTTCGACACCATCAAATCCTGCTTCTACAGCACGCTTTGCAGCAGTGGCAAAATCGTTAACCACACGCTGAATGTCGTCTTTGGTCATTTCGCGTGGTTCGACACAATCGATCATGTTGCCATTGCCGTTTTCGTCTGCAATCCACACTTGAGTTTCTACTGGTGCCAAAGCAGAGGGTGCCATTGGCTTTTCACCATTTTGGAACGTAGGATGAGATACTCGACCGACATGCCAAAGTTGGCAGAACATTTTTGAGCCTTCATTGTGCACAGCTTGCGTCACTTTGCTCCAACCGGCTACCTGTTCATCGGTATAAACACCTGGAGTGAAAGAGTAGCCTTGAGAGTCATCGGAAATCTGTGTCGCTTCGGAGATAATCAATCCAGCGGTGGCTCTTTGTTGGTAGTAGGTGGCCATCATATCATTAGGAATATTGCCCGGCTGACTGGTACGTGCTCGAGTCATTGGTGCCATCGCGATACGATTTTGAAGTCCTAGACCTTTAATCTCTGTTTGCTCAAATAACTTGCTCATGTTGAATGTCCTGAGTGGCTGATGTTTATTGTCTGCTCATTGTATTCATTTAATAAAATTTGATAATTGGGTCTAATTTAAATTAAGTATTCGGAAAAAGTGAACAATAAAGGTAGCTCTTCACTGAAAATTCATTTTATCGGTTGCTCTCTCGTTAATGATAGTGAGAGTCATTTACTATTGTTAAATAGACAAATGAGAACCTGAAAGATGTCCCTCTCCATCAGGTTGTCTCAATTAAGGAAATATCATTATGACTGAACATACTACTCAATGGTTAGCACGCGACCCTGATCCAATGACTCAACAAGAACTGCGGTTGCTGGTGGACTCGAATGATGAACGAGAGTTGAAAGATCGATTCAGCTCTCGCCTTGTATTCGGTACTGCGGGCTTACGCGGTAAAGTGGGGGCTGGACCAAATCGTATGAATCGTTTAGTCATTCAAGAAACTGCAACTGGGTTAGGTCATTATCTTCTCGAACAAATTAGCGAGGCCTCATCGCGAGGTGTAGTGATTGGTTATGATGGACGCCCTGACTCCAAGCAGTTTGCGCACGATACCGCGTCCGTTCTAACAGCGCTCGGTATCAAGGTGTATCTGACCTATAAAGTTGCAGCAACGCCTATCGTTGCCTTTGGTGTTCGCGAATTAAATGCGGCAGCAGCCGTTGTGGTGACGGCCAGTCATAATCCACCAGAATACAATGGATTTAAAGTCTATTGGGAAAACGGGGCGCAGATTATTCCTCCACATGACTCTGGTATTGCGGCACAGATTGACGATGCTACGACTCAACCTCTAACGTTGTTACCCTTAGACCAAGCGAAACAACAGGGGTTATTGGTTTGGTTAGAAGAGGATTACTATCAAACCTATCGTAAGGCTATAAACCAAAGTGAACTACTAACACCGGATAGCAATACGGATATTTCCATTGTGTATACTGCGATGCATGGTGTCGGTGCTGATATGGCAGAAACGCTGTTAGCAGATGCAGGCTTTAACCAAGTGGCGAGTGTAGCTGAGCAGCGAGAACCGGACGGTACGTTCCCAACCGTTAACTTCCCAAATCCAGAAGAAGCTGGAGCAATGGATATGGTGATGGCACTCGGCAAGTCTGTAGGTGCAGATATTGCCTGTGCCAACGATCCAGATGCTGATCGTTTTGCAGTTGCAGTTAAACGTCCTGATGGTGAGTACCAAATGCTGACGGGAGATCAAGTAGGGTCACTATTTGGGGATTACTTGTTGGCGGGTCAACCTAATGCGCTGGTGGGGAATACCATCGTTTCGTCTCGCCTACTCAGCAGTATTGCCAAGGCTTATGGTGCTGAGTATTACCAAACGTTGACTGGATTTAAATGGCTAACCAATGTCGCAATGACCCAAGAGAGCGTGGCCTACCCGTTCCTGTTCGCTTATGAAGAGGCACTAGGGTATACGGTTGGCAATAAAGTGTGGGATAAAGATGGGCTCTCTGCACTTGTGGCGTTCTCACAGTTAACCGGTAAGCTCAAAGCGCAAGGCAAAACGCTGTGGGATAAGCTTGAAGAACTTTATCGTCAGCATGGTTTCTACTTTAATGCCCAGCGAAGTATTGCGTTAGATCCCAAGTCACCACCTATTGGCGAGAAGCTTCGTAGCAACCCACCTACAGAGATTGCAGGTAAGCGTATTGAAGTCATTGAAGATCTTAATACATCCATTCGACAGTTCGCCGATGGCGCTACAGAAACCATCGATTTGCCAGCTAGTGATGTGCTGATTTATTTGCTTGAGGATCAATCGCGAGTCATTGTGCGCCCATCAGGCACCGAACCCAAGCTTAAATGCTACTACGAGGTCATCAGCGATTTTCCGCCAGAGATGGACTATGCCCAAGCTAATCAAGCCGCAGAAGCTAAAATGTTGGCATTGATTGAAGCGCATCAGCAAAGTTTATAATTCGTTAAGGAATGCAGTAGCAGAGAGCGGCGCATTAACCGCTCTCCTTTTTTAATAGCAGATCGAAAAATGGGTTCATTCACTCTTGAAGACAACCGAGTATCTGCGCTTCAAAATCACTGTCTATACTCTCGGCTATTAGCTCTATACGGCTTTCTGCACAATCATCAAGCTGCACTTCCGATAGGCCATCTGACGTCAGGTTGTAACCAAAAACGCCATCTTCGGTGATAAAAATGGCTTTCATACGTTCGACCTTGAGCTCGACCAATAAGATGATCAGCTTCTTACGATCAAAGATCTTCTCGGGAGAGAAACGCCAGCCCACACTCTGAAAGCCTTCTCCTTCATTGACTGCTTTGAGAATTCCGGTTTCTGGTAGGGGTATTTCAGAGGCAAGTGGTTTGTTGTGGCCGTGATGATGGTGGTGAGGAGGGTGTTGATGAATTGTAGTGTTTCCTTCAAACTCTTCAAAAGGGATAACGCCATGATCAGCGAAGATAACCTTGGTTTTGGGCCGACTCATTTGAGCGACATAGTCAGACAACTTATCGGTATCGCCTTCTTGATACAGATCTATCTTATTACCCACCACAGTGTCGGCGATAGCGATCTGTTGGTTAAAGGTATCATGATCTGTGTAGCGAGTGTCCGCTAAACGGCGAGCATCGACTAGGGTGATATTCTTTTTTAGTGATAGTATCTGGCGGAAGTGCCCTGTAGAGAGTACTTCCAACACTTCTTTGGGATGACCAAGACCTGTAGGTTCGATCAATAAGCGATCGGGCCTCGCTTCTGACAGCAGTTGGTTCAGTGCAATTTGCATTGGTAATCCGGCAGTACAGCACATACACCCACCTGGAACTTCACGGATGAAGACGTTTTGGTTGTCACTGTTTTGTCCACCAACTAAGCTACCATCAACGCCGATTTCTCCAAACTCGTTAACTAGAATTGCCCAACGCTCGTTGTCTGGCTTGTTCTTCATAAGATTAAGAATTGCCGTCGTTTTTCCGACGCCAAGAAAGCCAGTAATGATATTGGTAGGAACCGCTTTAATGGACTGGTTGTTATAGTTCATTAGCGATTCTCCTATACCCTTGAACTAGCGTATGGTTTGCAGATACTACTGACTCGGAAAACGCCGAGTATTCAGGTGGCACTTTTGAAATGCTGTTTAAATCAAAATCTGCACCGATATTGGTCATAGGTGGGACATGAAAGTGCTGAGGGAGGTCAAGCCCATCAATCACACAGTTATGACGTACCACGCATCCTTCCCCTATGACAGCATTAAACACAACGGAATTAAAGCCGATAAATACATCGTTGCCGACCTCACAAGGCCCGTGAACAATAGAGCGGTGCGCAATTGAGGTTCGCTCACCGATGATTACCGAAGCTCCAGCTTTGGAATGAATAACGACACCGTCTTGAATATTGGTGTCTCTTTTGATGACTATCGCTTCCATATCGCCCTGTTCGTTGGTTTCATCAGCACGGATAACGGCATAAGGACCAATAAAAACATTGTCTTCGATAATAACTTTGCCGCAGATAATTGCAGTGGGATCGATGAAAGCCGTTTCAGAGACTTGCGGCATATGGCCATTGGGGTTTCTTCTTAGCATAGTGTTCTTTGTTCAACAGTGAGTGAAAATTGCGCTGTAACGCATGATTAAAAGTCGTATGAGCTATTTATTGAATACCAATCTCATTGCTCCTACGGGCTGTTCAACCACTTTTTGATTGGTATAGACGAGATTGCCATTTACCCAAGTCTTGTTGATTTGCGCAGAGAAAGAGTGTCCATTAAATGGCGACCAACCACAGTGGTACAGGCTATTGTCGTTAGTCACCAGGGTCGTCGTATCTGGGTCGATGAGAACCAAATCGGCATAGTAACCTTCGCGAACGAATCCGCGCTGCTGAATACCATAACGGAGTGAAGGGTTGTGGGCCGTTTTCTCAACCAGTTGCGTTATAGTCATGTGACCTTGATGCACTTGCTCGAGTAAGCTGAGTAGGGCGTGCTGAACCAAAGGCAGTCCAGCTGGGGCTTGCTCATACGGCACATGTTTTTCTGCCCAAGTGTGCGGTGCATGATCGGTAGCGATAATATCTATTCTTCCCGTCTTCAGAGCTTGAAGCAAAGCATCACGGTCACTTGGGTATTTGATAGCAGGATTGCATTTAATTTGATTACCAAGGCGTTCATAGTCTTTGTTGCTAAACCAAAGGTGATGAACACACGCTTCGGCGGTGATATGTTTTTTATCGATTGAACCAGACTCAAACAAAGCCAGTTCTTTTGCGGTAGTGATATGTAGAACGTGCAACTGACTTTGATACTTCTTTGCCAGCTCAACGGCGTAGGATGAGGAAGCAAAACACGCGTCTTCATCGCGGAGTATTGGGTGATCGTCGATGGTCAATGGCGACTTGTCTTGTGCTAACTTCTGTAGGTTTTGCTTTATTACAGCACCGCTCTCACAGTGAGTGACGATGAGCACTGGTGAGTCGCGAAATATAGCCTCTAAAGCGGCTGGCTCCTCAACCAATAAATTGCCAGTTGAAGCACCCATAAAGACCTTCACGCCACAATGTTTCTGAGGATCAAGCTGCTTTATCTGCTCAAGATTGTCTTCGGTGGCACCCAAGTAAAATGAGTAGTTGGCGAAAGAGCTTTGCTCTGCAATGCTAAATTTGTGCTCTAATGCTTCAATGGTTGTTGTGGCTGGATTGACATTTGGCATCTCCATATAGCTAGTGATACCACCCGCTACGGCTGCTCGAGATTCACTTGCAATCGTTCCTTTATGCGTAAGGCCAGGTTCGCGAAAGTGGACTTGATCATCAATCATCCCAGGAATGATGTAGCCACCTTGAGCATCGACAACGGTGTCACCTGGTTTACTGCTAATGTTGGATGCAATCCTCTCGATTCGCTGACCAACAATTCTAATATCCGTCTCAATGATGCTTCTTTCATTGACTAAGCGAGCGTTCTTGATAAGCGTGGCAGACATGGGAATTAGGGACTCCTTTGGGTGAAATAGGCTACTAAATGTTGGTGATTAGTCGTTTCTCGTACATTCGTCGCACACGCCGCTGATCTCAAATTGTGGACTTAGCACGGTAAAGCCTTCCTTTTTGGCGTGTGACTGGAGGCCGGATACCACATTAGGATCAATGATTTGTTCACTGATCTTGTTGCATTGAGAACAGATAAGGAACTGAGGAACGCCGTGCTCATGTTCGCAAAGAATGTGAGAGCAAAAGATGTATTTGTTAGAAACATTGAGCTTATGAGCAAAGTGCTCGCTCTCAAGAAACTCCAAAATACGATAGACCGACATTGCTTGAATATTCTGGTCAAAATGCGTCTTACAATAATCAACTAAGTCATAGGCGGATAACGCTTTATCAGCATGGACTAACGCTTTTAGGACCAATTTACGTTTAGATGTCAGTTGTTTACCGCGAGTCTTACAGCGCTTTTCGGCATGCTCAATGATGTCGTTAATGTCACCCATAATCGCTATACCATATCTAATGTGAGTAACAGCCTTCGTTCATTTGGCAGAACCTCAGGTGAGCGATGAACCAGCCCTAACGCTTCGTTACCTTCCCATCCACTGCCTTTTAACAATGCAACGTCACCAGAAGACAGCTGATTGATACTAGCCTCATTAGGATAAATACCAGACAGATGATCGGGCTTACCATGACTTCCTGCACCGAGTTTACTGCGGTCAACGTCGTTATTACTTAGCCATTGGGTCGCACTGCCAAGATAAGTCGTCACGAGTCGACAAGGGACATGATCGACATGAAATTTAGGACACATGGGCTTATCTAAACGAGTCAGACGCAAGCCCGCCTCCTTTAAATCAAATAGGCAACAGAACATGTCAACGATAAGCGCAATGTCTTCGCCTAAAGCATCGGCGCAATCATGACCAGCCAGTTTTTCCTTTACCCAATGTGCAGTGTTGCTGGGTGTGACAGTTTGCACTAGCGCTAATGATGTCTGCTCTTGAAGCAGCAACTCTATACTTTGAGTCATCTCTGTTGAGAGTGAGCGATGCCAAACCGCGATGTTGTGTTCTGGCTGATAAATTCTCGTCAGAGCGCTGGGTTGTAGGCTCAGTGGCAGTGAAGGGGACATTCCCAGATCTGTGGCTGTATTGGTTAAGTAGTCATGCATAGTTGCTTAGCCTCCATTCTCTTGACGTTTGACGGTCACTTTCCAAACCAAGCTTGAAACAAGAAATAGCCCCGCGGCGATGCAAACGATCGTTGGGCCAGTAGGTGTATCCATTAGGTAAGAAGTACGTAAACCCACAACGCTGGAACTGCTGCCAATAACCGCCGCCAATACAACCATGATTTCGGGGGTTCGGCTAAATGGGCGGGCGGTGGCAGCAGGAATGATCAGCATGGCGACAATCAGCAACACACCCACCACTTTAATGGCGACCGCAACGACGACAGCGAGTGCGATTGTGAGAATCAGCTGCTCTCTTTTGGGAGAATAGCCACTTGCTAGCGCGAGATCTTTGTTTAAGGTGGAGAGCAGTAATCCAGACCAACGAAAGCCAATCAGTCCAACAACCAGCAACGTACCTAGCCAAATCACCAATAAATCGGTTTTGCTTACCGCCAGAATATCGCCGAATAAATAGGCCATCAGATCGAGGCGAATCCCAGATAAAAATGAGACTGCGACGAGGCCTATTGCCAATGCCGAGTGAGCCATGACGCCGAGTAAGGTATCCATTGCATAACCTCTGCCACTGAAGGTAGAGACGGTTATGGCCATTAGTAGCGCAATAAATAGCACGCCTGGAAAAATAGGCAGAGAAAATGCCAGTGATAATGCAACACCCAGCATAGAGGCATGAGCAGTGGCATCACCGAAATAGGCCATGCGACGCCAGACGATAAAACAGCCCAATGGCGCGGCGGCTAGTGTAACCCCAACACCTGCTAAGGCCGCTCGCAATAGAAAATCATCCAACATTGAGTCTTCCTTCTTGGAGAGCGATTGGGGAAGAGTGGTGTCGATAGACACCTAACACGTCTTCATCATCCAAACCAAATAGTGCTTTGTACTCCGGTGACGCACTGACCTTCTCTGGAACACCCTCGCAACACACATGTCCGTTTAAACAGATCACCCGATCTGTTCTTCGCATAACAACGTGAAGATCGTGACTAACCATGATGACAGCACATCCTGTTTGTTTGCGGATCGCGTCGATTTGTTGGTAGAAATCGACAGTACCTCGTTGGTCAAGCCCTTGAGTGGCCTCATCTAGTAACAGTAGGGACGGTTTCTCCAGAAGTGCTCTAGCCAATAGAACGCGTTGTAATTGCCCGCCTGATAGCGATCGAAGTTGCTGAGTTTCTAAATTAGCAACACCAGCTTGCTCCAAGGCTTGTTTGATCCTTGATTTGGGATGACGCAGAGGAAGCGTTAGAAAGCGATATACCGTCATAGGTAGGGTTTCATCAATATGTAAACGTTGGGGCACGTAGCCGATTTTCAAACTCTCACTGCGCTCGATGTGACCGCTAATCGGGGAGATTGCGCCTATCAAGGTCTTCAAGAGTGTGGATTTACCTGACCCATTGGGGCCGACAATCGTGACTATTTCCCCCTGACTTACCGAGATATCTACGTTGTCCAATATTAAATGGCTGCCAAATTTAACTGACAGCTCGTGTGATGAAATCAACATTCACCTTCTCTCACCTAGTGTAATGACTCTTAGCAAATATCTGAGCAAAGAAAAGTAGCTTGCAAGATATCTGGAATAAAAGTTATGTTATAACATAACAATTTAAGTTGCCAATCTTATATCTTAAAAAAACAGGGAGAAGAAAATGTTTAAAAAAGCCTTATCAGGCGTGGTGGTTAGTTTGCTCGTGGCTTCAAACGCTTACGCTAAGGTACCCAATGTGGCAGTGGATATTGCACCATTGCATTCGTTAGTGTCTCAGGTGATGGATGGCGTAGGTGAGCCTGACTTATTGATTCGTCCAGAGTCATCACCACATGAATATCACTTGCGTCCATCTGAGGCCAAAGCGCTTTCAGAAGCGAACGTTGTATTTTGGGTTAGCGAGGGGTTGACCCCTTGGCTCGAAAAACCATTATCCAGCTTAGCGGGATCAGCAAAGAAAGTTGAGATGATGGAAGTTGATGGCACAACCTTGTATGACTTCCGAGAGGGTGCAACATTTGAGGCGCACGAACACCATGGAGATGAGGCTCATCATGATGAGCATGAACATCACGATGCTGAGCACCATGATAAACACCAGGAAGAGCATCATGACCACCATCATGAAGGACATGACCCACATGTTTGGTTAGATCCTCAAAATGCCGAGGTATGGGTTAAAGCCATCGCTAAAACACTCTCTGAAGCTGATAGTGAGCATGCATCGATCTATCAACAGAACGCCAAAGCGACGATTTCGCGCTTACAACAACTGACTTCTGAGATAAAACAGCAAACCCAGAATTTGGGCGGTATTAAATTCATTGTATTCCACGATGCCTATCAGTATTTCGAACAACGTTTTGGAGTGTTAGCGTCAGGAGCAATATCAGTATCGGACGCATCGAAGCCAAGCCCCGCGCGTATTACTCAAATTCGCAACACGGTAAAAGAGCTCGGTGTGACTTGTGTCTTTACGGAACCTCAGTTTAATCCGCAACTGGTGAATTCAGTGTTTGAAAACTCTACTGTCACTACCATCGGTGTGATGGATCCTATCGGTGCCGATATAGCAGTAGGTAAAGACCAATACAGTCAGCTGTTGCTGGCGATGCTAGGTAGCCTTCAACAGTGCCAACAGTAAACTCATAATAGTGAATAACCTCTCTGCATTGTGATATGCAGAGAGGTTTATTTGTTTGTTATGTCCTATGCTGTTTCAAAGAACGCCTTGTGATAGTTTACTTCGCCTTTAGGGATAGTATTCTCAAATCCTTTCACTAAGAAGTATTCCGCTGGGACACCTGCAAACGTAAGGTTTGGATGGGACTCGAAACCAAAACGTCCGTAATAGCTTGGGTCTCCAAGTAACACAATACCTTGATAACCGAGTTGTTTGATTTGAGCTTCCCCTTCTCGAATCAGCGCTCCGCCTATGCCTTTACCTTGATGTTCTGGAAGAACAGATACAGGACCCAATCCAACCCAAGTTGAAGCTTCACCATTTATTAGGATCGGTGAAAACGCAATATGACCGATAACCTCGTTATTGGCTTCGCATACGAGAGAAACGGTAAGTGCGTTGTCACGACGAAGTCCGTCGACAATGAGATGTTCTGTCGGTTTCGCACCTGGTTCGTGATGTGGATGATTCTCAAATGCTTGGTATGTTATTGAGTGGATCTGTTTTGTATCTTCGTGAGTTTCTATTCTGATTTTCATGCAATTACCTGCTATTTGGCCACGCTTGTTTAAGCATCAAGCCGCTGTTCTTCGCTTATGTGATGTCGTCACTATAAAGTGTGAAGTTATAGACAGGTCAACGATAATTTTAAAAATTCTTATTCGATTGGGAAAAGGGAATAACGACGAGTTTTATGAGGACTTTATTTGCTGACAAGCTTCAATCTAAAACTAGAACTGAATGCATAAAAAAGACCTATATGAATAGGTCTTTTCAATCTAGCTACTGTGAATTTAAGAGCGTACTTAACGCAACTTTCAAACCCCTAGTACTTTTTAAGAATTTCCACGATAGCGGCTTCATTTTCCGCAGCAATGATGGCGTTTACGTCTTCATCGTTTTGGAACAGTTCTGCTAATGCCATGATAGTTTGGATATGGCTATCAGAGTCCATCGCTGCCAATGTGACCGAGAAGTAGACGTCTCCGTTATCTTCTGATTCTAAGTCAACACCATTCTTAAATACGGTGATCTGAAGCGCTTTCTCATTCACGCCGTCTTCTGGACGAGCATGTGGCATGGCGATTTTCGGAGCTAGTACATAGTAAGCACCAATTTCTTTGTGCTTAGCCTTAATTGCTTCCAAATAACTTGGCTCGACCTTACCTTGTTCAATCAGTTTTGAACAGGTGATGTCTAACGCTGCGTCTACGCTTAAGTTCGTTTCGTGAGAGATAACGATGCCGTTATCTCCAATTAGATTCATGATGCTCATGATACAATCCAACCTAGAATCAGACCAACTACACCGAAGTCGAAGTCAGCAAACGTCGTTGCTTCAAGACCTAGACCGCCTAGTACTGGCAGTAGTAACATTGGTAGGAACGAGATACATAGACCTTGAGTGAATGCACCTAGTACTGCACCGCGTAGACCACCTGTTGCGTTACCATAAACACCTGCCGCACCACCTACGAAGAAGTGAGGAACAACGCCTGCTACGATAATGGTCCAGTCAAACATTCCTTGGATACCCATTGCTACAAGACCTGCTGAGAATGAAGATAGGAAACCAATTAGTACAGCGTTAGGAGCAACTGGGAATACCATAGGACAGTCTAGTGCTGGTTTTGCACCTGGTACAAGTTTGTCTGAGATACCCTTAAATGCCGGTACAATTTCAGCAATCAGCATCTTCACACCTTGCAGTACGATGTACACGCCACCTGCGAAAGTCAGAGATTGCATGAAGGTGAATACTACCCAGTTTTGACCACCCGAAACACCTTCTACAAACTCACCGCCTGCAAAGATAGATGCAATCATAAAGAACACAGCCATAGTTGTTGCAACAGCGACAGGCGTATCACGCAAGAACATAAGGCTCTTTGGAACATTAATGTGCTCCGTTGATTTTTCTGGGTTACCAAACTTGCTACCAATGAAGCCAGCAACAATGTAGGACAGTGTTGAGAAGTGACCCATTGCTAATTGATCGGTACCCATAACTTTTTCAGTATATTTCTGAGCTAGAGCAGGCATAATGACCATTAGCGAACCAACAATTATTGCACCCATCGCAACTAGAGTCGCACCCGTAATACCTGCTGTTGACAGAATAACTGCAACTAGCATAGACATAAACATAGTGTGGTGACCAGTCAGGAAAATATATTTTAGCGGTGTAAAACGAGCCAAAAGAATATTAACGATGAATGCGAAGAACATAATTAGTGCCATCTCATAACCGAATGCTTCTTGTGCTAGAGCAACAATTGCTTCGTTGTTTGGAATAACACCACTTACGCCAAATGCTTCTGTAAATACAGTGGAAAAGTTATTTAGTGCGCCAACCAAAGCGCCAGCACCAAAACCTAAAATTAGGAAACCCATTACGGTTTTAATAGTGCCTTTTAGAATGGTTGAAATATCAGCTTTTTGTGCAATAAGACCAATAAAAGCGATCAAACCAACCATGATTGCGGGCTCTTTTAATAAGCCCAGCATAAACTCGAAGAAGTTAGCCATTATATTTTTTCCTTAGATGAATTTTTTTAATTGCTCTTCAATTGAAGCTTTGTCAAAAATATTCGCTAGGCTAACAATATTCTCTTTACCAGCGTCTGCTAATTGCGTTGCAACGTCAGTAGCTGCTACCCAAATATCAGCGTTGCTTGATGCTGCTGATGATAGATCTTCATGATCAACTTCTGCGTCTAGACCAATTTTTTTAGCTACTTCTTTAACTGCCATTTCCATCATTAATGAAGTACCTAGACCGTTTCCGCACACAACCATTATCTTTTTCATATCGTCATTCTCTGTAGAGTTATTGAGAAGGAGGCCGTTCACCTCTCTATTGGATTGATTGCATCATAACGAAAAATAGCGGGGTTGCCATGGATCCAAATCACAAAATCAAGTTGACCTTATGATCTGGATCACAGTATTGGCGGAGTGATTTCGATTAAAACTTGAACACTAATACTTAAGGGTTATTTGTGGATTAAATAGGATGGTAGTGATGAAATATCAGAAGAGAAATAGTGTGATCTGTGTATATGAATGAATTTTCATTTGTTTATAAGTGATAGATGTCTATCTTATTACTTACCATAATCAGTGAGCATTTTCTTGAGGAGTTTATTGACGTCTTTGGTCTTTTTATTTCTTTTTGTAAGTGCACTTAATGAGGTTGGTAGTTGAGGTTTATCGGAATCTTCTACCATTTCTTCGGCCTTGTCTCTCAATTTTTGTACAGCTGGTAAGAGCATACGAACTTCATCGCCGAGTTCATTTTCCAATACGACAATGTTATCTGATTCAACTTGAATTATAGTTAACAAACCATGATTGGGTGATTGAATAGTTTCACCAACCATTGATGATTGAACAGGAACAGAACGGTCGGTAAGTTGACCACTTCGAAGTTTAGCGGCTGTAATTGAACGTATATTACCGGTGTTTTCAAACGCAACAATCACGGTATGTGTATTGTAGTATTCAACAACAGTAACATAACCATGTTTTTTAGTTTCAAATCTCGCACCTATTTGCATATCTAATGGTGCGTCCATTTTTTTTATTAACATTTAGTTTCCAGTGTACAAACTTTTTAATTTCACTTTGCTAAGTATACACCCTAGATTTTTCAATATAAATATTTGTATTAGGTTAGTGACTATATTACTTAATGCGCTGAGCAACATAAGGACTTAAAGGTAACCATTTAATGCCGCCTTAGAGCCTTTAGCGATCATCGGCAGAACGTTTTTCCTTCAAGGCATTGGCAGCGTAGCGAACCGCAAACACACACAAAAGCATCATGATAAAAGGAATGGACGCCAAGGAGATTTCTAGCCAAGGGAAGTCGGTAAAGTATTTTGAAAGCAACAAGTGGGAAATGATGTTCAGTAAAGCAATGACAATTGCCACCACGAGTAGTTTCATCTCTTTATTCATTCGAGGTTCCTGCTGAGAATGATAGTTTTGGGAGGTTCGCTATAGTTTCAAGCATGAGGGCGTTATTGTGCCACAAGGAGGGTAGCGTTTGTCGTGTTCATGATCTCGTATTCTCATATTGTACTAACCATACTTAACTATCAGATGAGAGAGGTTAACGTTCCCCAACGCGGGCATTTAGTTCATTCGATTAGCTATGTTAGACTCGCCGCGAAAGGATTGGGTTTAGAAAGGAAGATCAGTTGAAATTTTGTTTATTATCACTGCTTGCATTGGTGCCTGTGTTGAGTCAGGCAAGTACTTTGTGTCACCAAGAAGAAACTTGGCTAGCGGGATGCGAGCTTCGTAATGATAAGGTTGTTAGTTTCTGTGCTGATAAGACAGGGTTAACGACATACCGTTACGGTAAACCGAATAACATTGAGTTGACTATAACGGAGCGACAGCTAGGAACCATGAAAACACTGAGTGAAGGGTATTCACGCGGAGCCGCGTCGGAATATCAAGCCCAAAATGGTCGCTATACCTACACTTATACTGATGGGCTCTATGGCAGCAACGACGCAGCTTATCTCTTGATGGAGCTCAATCATCGCGGCTTTGAAATCTCTGGTTTAACTGAAAACACGCTGTCTCATCATACTGTAGACAAATCGCTTACCGTTTCTCACGATTCTAAGGGCGAACTGGCGAATATCAAATGCGATGACGACAGTCACTTTTATGGAGAACCCGTTGGGCGAAGTGAATACATTCATATCCTCCGGAATGTAACGGATAAATATCGCTTACCACTAACGGATGTGCCTCCTCAATGTCAATCTGATGCCGCACCCTGTGTAGAACTGTATGAGGACTTCAATCGAGATTTCATTTTTGTGCAGTTCCAATCTATCGATCAAAGTAGTTTCGTGAATGACAAAGCATATTTAATCAAAATGGCAACGGGAGATATTAGTCAGGTCACAGTGAAAAATCTGTCATCGTCAGATGAGGTACTGATGAAACCACTGCTTCATCTTACTGTTGATGCAAAACAATACGTGGTGAGCCTAGAAAACGAAATACGTTAGTCACTCTCAGCACTATTCAACTAATTGTTCCTAGTCCTTGGTAACATTTCATCGTCTCATGTGAATACGGTCGAAAAACCTCGTACTTCATGCGACGGCATTGTTCAAGTTGTCATTATAATTTCTCTACCCAACGTTTTGATGTGTAAAGGAATAAGGAGAACGTGAATATGTGGAATCAGATCTGGGGATTTGTGACTGGTAATGCAGCTTCAATTATTGAACAGGTAGAATCTGCCGTAGACGATTATTTTTATACGGATGAAGAAAAGAGCAGAGACAGCGCCTCAGCGCAGAAAAATCGCACTAAGTTTAAAGCACAGATGGCGGCGATTACTTCACAGCTAGCACAAAATGAACAGCTCTTTAAGGTGCAACTTGAACAGTTAATCGCAGAGCGCGAAAAACAAATCCACGATACTTACCAACGAGAAATCAGTGCCTCGAAAGATGTCATTATCGCTGAGCTTCACCAATCTGATCTTTACACTAAGCGAGCAAGGCCAACAGTGATTTATGCAGGGCTTTTGTTTGTGTTTCTAGAACTGCTTGGACTGAGAGTAGCGTTACTTTCGCATCTTGAAGCGAGCTCGGCCGTCATTGAAAGCTCTACGGCAATTTTATCGGCATTTCTGTATATGTGGGGAACAGTAGCGGGGGCCTACGCATTAGGGAGAAGTGCCGAAAAGCGCGGCATCTCTAATTCCGTCACTCGATTGGTAACCGGTGCTTCAAAAGCACAAAGTGAGAACTCCGCCAAAACCCTCGAACAGAGTGTGAAGGAGCAAATTACATGGTAACCATCGTGTTGCATTGTTCTGATTCTCATTTTGGTAACGCTGCGCTCATTGCGAAATGGCACCTTGCGAGAGGCTGGCAAGGGATTGGTTATCATTACGTGATTTTGAATGGTTGGCTGAGCGCCAAATCTTATCATCCTTGCTATAACGGTCACATCGAAACTGGACGAGCGTTGAATAGCGATTCCTTGGTCTGTCCTTTTGAAGTAGGTGCTCATGTGAAAGGGCATAACGCTCGATCTGTTGGGATATGCTTGATAGGTCGTTCAGGTGTGTTTACTGATGAACAGTTGAACGCAGCGTTGTCGGTTATCTATCAACTGGAAAGACAGTTTGGTGAGGTAAGAATTGTTCAACATAGTGAGCTTGATGAAAACAAACCAGAGTGTGCGGGCCTGGATATGGTTCGTTTCCAAACAAACTTGCGTTGCTACAGGCGGTTAATTGATGCGCGTTGAATAGGTAACATCGAACAGCACCTAAAGTGGATAAAGAGCGATACGCGATGGCGAGATGCCCGTCAGTCGCTTAAAAGCGCGCGAGAACTGAGATATGCTTGAGAAGCCCATATTAACAGCGACGCGTGATACTGTTTCACCGCGCTGTAGTTGTTCCATCGCCATGTCTAAAATCAGGTTATCTCGCAGTTGTCGAAAAGTAATGCCTTGCTCTTTGAGCCGACGTTGTAGTGTGCGTTTACTAACATTAATCACTTGAGCTGCACGCTCTAGGTCAAACTTAATTTCTAATACATACGGACGAAGCGCGCTGTATATATGACTGATCGCGTTGTAATAAATCCCGTTGTTTTCCTCTTCCTCTTCACGGAACCCTGTCTCATCTTTCGTAACTGTTATAGTTGACTGCGCCAGTGAATGTTCAATGACCACGCCACTAACAGTGCGAGCCTGAACAAACTGAATTGTTGCTGGAAAACACTGGGTAATGTTGTCATGACACAATGACTGCAAGTGTATTTGCGTTGGTATCCAATCTGTTTTGGTTAACGCTTGAATGGTTTCTATCATTGCCCAAAGACTAAACACTTCGGACCAGACAAAAGTGGTATCTTCAGTATTTACTGCTTTGTAGCGAGAAAATAGAAAATGATCGCCAAATAGTTTCAACTCAATGTCCGATTGGGGTAACTGAACTTTAAGTGCATCAATGACCCGTTTCAATGCTTCTTTGAGAGTAGTCTCTGAACCAACGCTACATAGCAATTGTGGAACAATATGCTCTCGCAATGCAACGCGCATTAGGTGCGTCCCAGATTCAGGACCCAGTTGATCATACGTAAGTTGAACCAGACGAAAGACTGCTTGCAAAGGAAGAAATGTAGGTTCCGCTTGTTCATATTCGGTCGGTAGACCAGCCGAAGAGACAAACTCGTGAACATCAACACCGCTGCGGCGCAATTGAGATAAAATACTCGTGGCATAGTCGCTATAAACAACAGGAATCATGCATTCTCCTTCGTGGTGATTAAAGTTCGATTAAGGCGTAGCAAAAGAAGTGGATAGAAAGAGATGCGCTATGAGCGCATCATAAGTTTTAGGAATCGAGTTAAGGTTATGACTTAACCACGGTTTTCTCTGGTGTGACTTTCCCATCCAGTACTTTTTGGTTCACGCCGTAATAGCGAACGGTAAAAGAGAAGTCTTGGCCGTTGGTGTCAATGTTGTTGACTGCCTCTTGTCCGCAGTTGAAAGAGACAGTGACGGAGCCATCTGCATTTTTCTGCCAGTTATTTGATGATACATGGTTAGCACCATCGATCAGGTAGCGGCTTTGGTCATAGGGTGTAACAGATGTAAAGTACTTGGAGTCAGGACTCTCGAATGTTGTTGTCTGGCACTGATTCGCCTTTAACATGATCGAGTTAGTATATAGGTTAGCGACGTTGGCTTCAGGCGAAGAGCCCCCCCAGCCGTTGGCATTTTCTAAGTTCCACTGATGAAGATCGGTAACGTCAGACGATGAACGTGGAAAAGTGTAAGCGAAGACTTTACCCTGTGTTTCTGCGGTTAACTTTGAAGTCCATGCCTCTACTTCTTTATAGTCGTAGTTTTTGACTTGATAAGTACCAAATTTCAACTGGTCAGTCGTAATTCTGTCCTGAGCTGTTCTCGCCGCATCTAGGCCCTTTTCAGTACCAGTGCGGTAAATCAGAAAGGCATAGTCTGTTTCTACTTTGGTTGTGTAAGAACCTTCACCCACGACGTAATGTTCACCATGTCCCCCCTCATTGACTACTTGAACCGCCATATAGACATCGGTTTGCGGGATATCGAATGTGACAAATCCATTCTGCGCTTCAACAATAGCTACAGAGTAAAGCGTGTCATCATTCATTTGCACGGTAGGGGCGGCTTTACCACGTGGAGGTAGATTTCTCATATGAGTGATGTGCTGGTTAGCTCCGAGTGCTGCCCAATTGCGATAGTTGCGTGCTGTCTCTGCAAACGCGTAGTTTTGCTCGGTTACTTTGATGAATTCGTTGCTGTCACTATTCGTAGTGGTGGTTCCACAGGCGCTGAGTGCAAGGCTTAAGCTGATGATAGAAGTGGCGAGTAACGTTTTCTTGAGTATCATAACTATCTCCGAGGGTAGTAATTAACCAAAGTGACGATTAACTCAACCTTGTATTTAATCGCATTCTTTAACGAGGTTAAGACTACGTAGAGATAGGTATTATTACCAATGATACCTTTTTATTTCAGATATGCATGTAATGTATATCTTAGCTAACTATCTGATACCGATATCTTTTCTGCCAGCGTTTCCAACATTAACGTTTTAAACCACTTATGAGCAGGGCTGCTCAAGGTTCGGCGATGTTCAATCAAATAGATACTGACTAAATAAGGCTTGTCATTAAACGGCTTGATGATCTTGAGATTGGAGCTTTTCTCAAACGTTTGGGCCAAGGCATGGCTCGAAATCATTAATCTATCGGTGTCTTCAAGCGATTCCATCAATGTCGCGAGTTGTCCTGATTTTAATGCGATGTTTCTTGCTAGTCCTTGATTAGCAAGCTCAATATCAATTGGGTTGAGATAATGCTGAGTCGAGCGAACATCTAGAGACAGGTCGACAAATTGATATTCTAAGCAATCATTAATGCTGATGTTCTGTTTATTCCGTAACGGATGGGTACTGGAGCCATAGATAACTGGGTAAGTGCTGCCAATTTGTTGGCAGTGGTATTCTTCACTCTGGTTCGCTTCTTCAACGTGAATTGAAAAGT
The DNA here is from genome assembly GCF_001639065.2 of Vibrio barjaei. GTDB lineage: Bacteria > Pseudomonadota > Gammaproteobacteria > Enterobacterales > Vibrionaceae > Vibrio > Vibrio barjaei. The sequence goes on along the minus strand of NZ_LQXO02000053.1, from coordinate 691,053 downwards.
CTACTTGCCCGTCTTTTAATAATTGCGCAGGATCGAGAGACGACGGGTACTCTTCAAGGGATACATTAGGAGCGACTTCGTTGATCGCTTGAGCTAGGGGAGCAGTGAGAAAGCGGCTCATTAACGGCGGCACAGAAATTCGAAAGACGCGCTCACATTGACTGGGCGAGAAGTTCAGTCCATTAAGTAAGGTATCAATGGATAACAGTATTCGATCGAGTTCGGGCTCCAGTTCTAGGGTTTTGGTGGTAGGTTGCAGGCCATTCGATTCGCGGTAAAACAAAGGATCGTCAAAAAGAGTTCTTAACCGGGAAAGGGTTCGACTCATCGCTGGTTGGGAGAGGTAGAGCTTTTCAGCCGCTCGCGACACATTCCGTTCTTTTATTAGGACGCTGAGTGATACCAGTAAATTTAAGTCTATTCTTGATAGTTCCTGCTCAAGAGTCTTCATATCTTCCTTGCCCGCCATTTATTACACAAAAGCATATCAGTACTAATACTATTGCCTTTGAACTAATATCGCTAGCCGATAATGACTTCAACGTGCTTGGATCGTAAATGTTTAACCATGTTTTCTGGAACTGCGTCATCAGTTAACAAAATGGATATTTCACTGGTGTCGCCAATCGACGACGGAAAGATTTGCCCGAATTTGCTGGAGTCGGTTAAAACAATATTGCGGCGTTTCTTCTGGATGATCGTGTCGGCAATGTCTGCGCGCATCATATCGCGGCTGGTAAATCCGGTATCAATATCAAAGCCATCAATACCTAAAAACGCGGTACTAAAATGAATATTCTCAATGCACAGTTTGGTTAGTGGTCCAACTAAACTTTCACCTTGATGTTGGTAAACACCGCCCAGCAAGATGATGTTGGCTGAGGTATGACGAACGAGATGCGCGATGTAGGCAGAAGGAGTGATGATGGTGACATCACCTCTTTCTGCTAGTGTACGAGCAAGTAACGCATTGGCACTGCCGCCTTCGATAAGCACCGTTTCATTAGCGGCAACAAGATCAGCGGCCTTGTTGGCAAGCTGCTGTTTTATATCGAAATGCACTTCAAGACGAGAGTCGATATCATCACTTTGTAAGGAAACGGCTGCACCATGAACCCGTTTTAAGTAGCCGTTTTGCTCTAGATAATTGAGGTCTTGACGAATAGTTACACCGGAAACACCTGTCAGCTCAGATAGATCGGTGACTTGCACTCGTGTTCTGTCGTTCACTAAGTTTAAGATTTCAGACTGTCTGGAATTCATTGAGGCTCCGAGTGTTTGCATACATCAATTAAGAAGAGGGCCAGTATAGCCCTCTTTCGTTTCAATTTCATTTGAAAGTGTTGATTTGAAACTTGTTATAAGTCGTGCTCGGTACGAGCGATGAGGTCATCCTGCGCGTCAGGAGACAATGCAGTAAAGAACGCCGAGTATCCTGCAACTCGAACCACGAGATCGCGATACTGTTCAGGATTACGTTTGGCCGCCAGTAAGGTGTCTCTCGATACGATATTGTATTGAACGTGCCACCCCTTATGATGATTGAAGAAAGTTCGAATCAACATGGATAGTTTCAGTTTGTCGCTTTCCGACTGCACAGCAGCAGGAGAGAGTTTCTGATTCAACAACACGCCTCCAAGAATCTGATTTGCTTGGATTTTGGCCACTGAGTTGTACACAGCCGTTGGTCCCAAACGATCCGAGCCAGACGATGGGCTTGCTCCTTCAGCAAGTGGCGTTGACGCTTTTCTGCCATCAGGCGTTGCCATTGTCGAGGCTCCGAATGGCACGTTAGCAGAGATGCTAGAGGTCCCCGCATAGTACCCACCGCCAATCGGGCCTCGTCCATGTCGGGTATTAACGAATTGTTTAAGTTCATCAATGTAAACTTGATACGCTTGCGCTAGTAGATGGTCGACGGCGTCATCATCGTTACCATATTTAGGCGCAAAGTTAATCAGCTGGTGGCGCAACTGTTCTTGTTGTGAACCTTCAAAGTTCTCTGCCAGCGCTTTCGCCAATTCCGGCTGGCTGATCTGCTTTTCATCGAACACCAGATGCTTGATAGCTGCCAAGCTGTTACCTAAGTTTGCAATACCCACTTGTAATCCGGATATCCAATCATACTTCGCACCGCCTTCCTTGACAGTTTTGCCACTTGGTAAGCAGTTATCAACCAACGATGAGCAAAAGATATCGTGCGCCTGTTGTTCCAGCACAGAGTCGACAACGGTATCAATTTCAATCGACTTTCTGGTGTAGTAACGGATTTGATCTGCCCAGCTGTGCATTACTTCATCCATACTAGCGAAATTGTTTTTCTCTAGTGATTTACTGTGAGGTAAGAAGCACTCGCCAGACGTGGCATCGACACCTTCATTTAACGCGGCCAATAGGATTCGAGCAAAGTTAATAAAGCTCATACCGGTGCAGCGATAACCCCACTTACCAGGAACCGCGGTTTCAATACAACCAATCGACGCATAGTTGTAGGCATCTTCTCGCTCGACCCCTAGTTTTATAAACTCAGGAATAACGATTTCATCGTTGTTAAACGCCGGCATCCCAAATCCACACTTAATGACTTCGATACAACCCATTAAGAACTCTTGGTTCAGGCCTTCGTGATAGCGAACACTCAAGTTAGGCTGCGTGGAGCGGAGTTGACCACATGACTCAAGAATTGCCCAAGAAAGTGGGTTGACCGCATCCATTGGCACTCCTTTCTCATCAAGCTTTTGACCGCCAATACAGACGTTTTGATAAAGTGGAGAACCAGCCGAGGCTTTGGAATGAGCCCCTGAGCGTATTTTGTTGACTTCCAGCAGTTTTAACCAGCAGCTTTGTAGTAGTTCTGTTGCAAAGCTAGGTTGCAGGGAGCCATTGTTGATATCGGTGATGTAGAAATCATTAAGATATTGGTCCATACGACCAAATGAAACCGAGTGACCGTTTGATTCGATTTGCAGCATCAATTGCACAAAGTAGCTGAGCTGTAATGCTTGCCAGAAATTGCAAGGTGGGTGGTAAGCAATGTGTTCACAGTTTGCGGCAATGGTTTCAAGCTCTAGTTTGCGTTGAGTATCCGACTCCTTTTTCGCCATGCTCAGTGCCAATTCCGAGAAACGCAAAATGTGTTGCTGAATCGCACGTAACACAATATCGACCGACTTATAAAACTGCTCTTTCTTAAGTCCTTCAAAAGTGGAAATATCGTTATTTAAACGGTGATCGTCCACTTCGGTAATGAGCCCATCTAAACCAATGGCGAGAATTTTCTCGTTATCGACTGCTAGGTGAGCGTCACCGGATGTCATATTACCTTCGGCTTTGATAATGGTCGTTGCCAAGATGGCTTGTTGTTCATCGGTGAATAAACCATAGCAACGATCCTGAACCGTTTTACCTCGCCAATATGGGGTAAGGGCGTGAATAACGTCTTTGTCTTGCTCAGTGACAGCAAAGCCTGCTCCTGGTCGGTCAGCAAGCTCATCAATCTCTGCTTCAATCCAACGTACGGTGTACTCAGGGAAGATAGGCGCCGCTCGCAGTTTGCTGGCTTGGTTGCCCACAATTAGCTCGTTATTATCGATCCAAATTGTGCGTGTCGCTAAATGTTCTTCCAGTGCTAGTGCACGTTGGACGATAACTGGCTTGTCTTCATTCTGCTGATAGGCTTTGGTGTATGCTTGCGCACGCTCGGTACAAATAGGTGGCGTAATAATATTAACCAGAGCTTTCTTATGTTCTTGAATACGCTTAGGTAAGTAATTGAGTTCCATAGTCATTAGCCTCTTACAATCACGTTAATATGTGGATACTGCTTGGCGTACTGTCGTGCGTATTCAAGCAGGTCGGGGTTGTTGAGTGGTTCGTCGGAGCATAAATAGGGCATGTCCAACAAACGGTATTTATTGATGCCTAGCGTGTGATAGGGCAGCAGGTGTAGTTCAGTGCAGCTTTCGATACCAGCTGCGAAATCTATAATGTCGTTGAGCTCTTCGGGGGAGTCATTAAAGTCTGGGACCACGGGGACACGAATGATGATTCGTTTTGCAATAGGCGCTAGTTTGTGGAAGTTACTCTTAATACGCTTCAGTGAACCCTGTGCCCAGTCTAAGAATTTTCTTTCGTTGGTATGTTTAAGATCGGTTAGCCAGCAATCAATATAGGGCGCTGCTTGTTCTATGTTTTTCCACGGTACATGCATACACGTTTCTACAGCCGTATTTACGCCTTCCGCTTGGAGTAGCTTGGCTAAGGACGTCACTAAATCCGATTGCATCAATGGTTCGCCACCAGAGAAAGTCACCCCGCCACTACTTTGGTCATAAAACGCCTTATCCTTCATTAAGGTATCGAACAGCACTTTTTGTTGAGCATCTTCACCACACACGGTTAACGCTTGTGTCGGGCACACATTTCGTAATGCAATGACTTGTGAATCATCAAGGGTATCTCTATGTATCTTGATGCCTTCTGGTGTAGCTTCAATTGAAGGGCAAGCGTCCGAACAGCGATGACAGTCACTTAAACAGCTGCGTTTATCGAACAACACAGAATGCTTAGCACTGCGACTTTCTGGGTTTTGGCACCAGGGGCATGCCAAGCTGCACCCCTTGAGAAACAGTAGGCTTCGAATACCATCGCCATCATGAGTAGAGAATCTTTGGATATTAAAATACATGTGTCATCCAATCTTTCATTTTAAGAAGTTATTTACTTTCATTAAGTGAAACTTAATCTCTTCATATGAAGATTGTCTTGATCAAAGTCAAGATCCATCAAATTGGCAAGATCTATATTGTTGGTAACTTGATAATGTTCAAATAAAGGTTTGAGAATAGAAGATGATTGAACTCTACTTAGATACGGCGGATGTCAGCGAGACCGCACGTTTTAACCAATGTTTCCCGTTAAAGGGAGTGACCACCAACCCGACGATTGTCGCTAAATCTAAGGTGGGGCTCACGACGACACTTGCTAATATGACAGAAGTATTGGGTGATACGGCGCGTTTTCACGCTCAAGTGGTGAGTAAAGATCCTCATTCAATGTTAGCGGAAGCAAAGAAGCTAAGTGAACTTCCTTACGATATGGTGATAAAAGTCCCCGCTACGGAGGCTGGGTTAGCTGCTATTAAGTTAATGAAACAAGAGGGTATTCAGGTTCTAGCTACAGCAATATACACGGTGCAGCAAGGATTCATGGCTGCATTGTGTGGCGCCGATTATCTTGCGCCTTACGTTAACCGCATTGATGCTATGAATGGTGATGGTGTCGCAGTGGTTCGTGACCTTCAACTGCTGATTGAAAAGCATGGACTTTCAACAAAAATCCTCGCCGCAAGCTTCAAGAATGTCCAGCAGGCAATGGATGTGATGAAGTTGGGAATTGGTGCTATCACTTTACCAGTTGATGTGGCGGCGCAAATGTTCTCGCATCCCGCCATTGAGCCGGCTGTCACACAGTTTGATAAAGATTGGTCAGGCGTGTTCGGTGACAAGCTTTCATTTGAAAGCTAAAGAATAGAGAGTTGTTCTCACCACACTTTATCTTCGCGAAGGTAGTTCTTTGAGGTGCTAGACAAGCTATCTAGCACCTTTGCAAAATGATTAAACTCTTACATATTGGTTCTTAACAATACAATCAGCGTAACGCTCTGCTGAGACATGTTTGAACTTCAACGGTTTATCGAGCTCGCCAAACAATGGAATGCCGCCGCCAAGCAGAACGGGAATGGTGGTGATTATCATCTCATCAATTAGATCTTCCGCTAAGAAACTCTGAATCGTTTTACCGCCATCGATGTAGAGGTTTTTGTAGCCTTTCGAGTTTAGGTCACTAACGATCTCGCTCAGCTTACCTTTCACCAGAAAGACTTTGTCCTCATAGCCTTCAGGCACTTTAGTAAGTGTATTACTTAACACAAATACCGGCTTAGAGTAGGGCCACTCAATACCAAAACTCAGAACGATTTCTAGAGTGTTTCTACCCATAACGAGTCCATCAATTCGGTCCATAAACTCTGCAAAACCAAAATCTGAGCCCTCAGGGTTTGGCACATCATGTAGCCAATCGAGACCGTTGTTTTTGTCTGCGATATAGCCGTCTAGACTGGTTCCTATGTATACGATATTTGCCATTGTTGAGACTCCGCTATTTGATATTAAAGGTCATTTTGCTATAATTCTACAGCGTAGAAATTAATATTAGTTTAGCTAGGATCTTTTATGACTGTCAAGGCCAAAAAAAGGGGACGTCCAACTAAAGGTAATGTCACGCTGAGCAAAGAAGTGATAGTGGATAACGCAAAACGCTTGATGCAAATGGATGGAAAGATCCCAAGCATCAGAAGGCTAGCGACTGAGCTGAATATAGATGCGATGGCCATCTACTATTACTTCAAAAACAAGGATGAGTTGTTAGAAGCTGTAGCAGTATCTTTGGTTGAGGGGATATATCTGCCGGAGGAAGGACGAGACTGGCAACAGGAGCTGCAGCAACTGGGTTGGAGTTACCTTGAGCTATTGGGACAATACCCGGGCTTGCTAGAAACACTATTCAAGATGAAAACGGCCGGACCCGCTAATGTATTTATCAGTCGGTTTAATCAAGTTATTGAGGAACTTGATCTATCTACGACAGAGAAGCAAAACGCAGTGAGCTTACTTGCGGATTACTTGCACGGATTCGCATTCTCTATGCAGTTTTCCGAGATTGATCAGCAAGCGAAGTACGATATTTATCAGGGGTCAATAACGCTGTACTTAAAAGCTGTGACACCTTCACTTTCCTCTTAGTGACCAGCGGAGTAAGGTAGTGAATATCGAGTTTCACAAGGATGAGAGACATGTACGACTTTATTGTGGTTGGTGGTGGCATTGTAGGTGTATCGACCGCATGGCAGCTTAAGCAACGTTATCCCGATAGTTCTGTTCTGGTTGTGGAAAAAGAATCGCATGTAGCGCAGCATCAAACCGGACACAATAGCGGCGTTGTTCACGCAGGTGTTTACTATCAACCCGGCAGTTTAAAAGCGGATTTCTGTAAGCGTGGTCTTAAAGCGACGATAGAATTTTGTCATCAACACCAAATACCCGTAGAAAACTGTGGCAAGCTACTCGTTGCGACCTCTGAGCTAGAAATGCAACGGATGCAAAGTTTGTATCAACGCTGCCTACAAAATGGAATTGAGGTCGAGCTTATTGATCAAAAGCAGTTAGCAGCGTTAGAGCCCAATATATCAGGACTGGGAGCTATTCGAGTGACCGAAACTAGCATTGTTGATTATCGAAAGGTTACCGAAGTGATGGCACAGCAATTTTCGCTATTGGGTGGTGTCGTGCGGCTATCAACGTCTGTAAAAGCAATGCAGGAGTATGACGACCATGTGACGTTAACCTGCTTGCACAACGGTGTTTTAAGCACACTGAAATGTCGACAACTAGTGGTTTGCGCGGGCTTAATGGCGGATCGAATGGCCACTATGATAGGCATTAAAATCGACTTTCAAATCATTCCTTATCGCGGTGAATACTATCGGCTTGCGGATAAGCATCGTGATGTTGTTAACCACCTTATCTATCCTATCCCTGACCCCGAGCTACCGTTCTTGGGTGTTCACTTAACCAAAATGATTGATGGCTCCATTACCGTTGGCCCTAATGCGGTGCAAGGATGGAAACGAGAAGGTTACGGCTCACTTAACATTGATTGGCGTGACTGTTGGCAAATGCTGACATTTTCTGGTTACTGGAAAGTTACGTTGCAGCATTTAAGGGCTGGATTGTTTGAATTCAAAAACTCGATTTGGAAGCCTGGTTACTTGGAGTTAGTGCACAAGTACTGTCCGTCGATTGCCTTGGGTGATCTTAAACCTTACCCAGCTGGAATTCGTGCGCAGGCCGTCAAAGCAGATGGGTCGTTAGTGCACGACTTTTTATTTGCTCAAACTTCTAGAAGCTTGCATGTCTGTAACGCGCCTTCTCCTGCAGCGACATCGGCCATACCGATTGGTGAATATATTTGTGACAAGGTAGCGCAGCAACTTGTTGATTTTAAGCTGTAAAGCTATAGTCATGAATGGTCTGCATAATTAACGATACCTTTCTCAATTTGAATAAATGAATGTGTTATGACTATAGAAATCCGTATTGCTCACTCTGATGATCTGCCTTCAATACTGCCTCTGTTTTGGGATGATAGACCCGAATTAAAGCAAGCCTGCGATGGGCAAATTACTGACGATATGTATCGGATATTTGACCATTTTGCGACGTCTAAGGATCATTTCCTATATGTTGCTACTATCGATGACGTCGTCGTTGGGACGTTGCAACTGAGTTTTATTCCTCAATTTACTTACAATGGCGAAATACGAGCTAATATTGAAGGCGTGTTTGTCGCAAATCATGCTCAAGGAAAAGGTGTGGGGGCTACTTTGGTTGAGTTTGCTATTGAGCAATCTAGATATCAAGGGTGCAAGATAGTTCAACTTGTCAGTAATCAAGTTCGTGAACGTGCCCATCAGTTTTATGAGCGTCTTGGTTTCGAAAAAAGTCACTACGGATTCAAATATTATATGGAATAGGTCAATGATCAGAGAGTTTACCGAAGAAGATTTAGATTGTGTGTTAAAGATCTGGCTCAGTGCGTCAGTAGAAGCGCATGATTTTGTTGAGCCGCTATTCTGGCACCAACGCGTAGACGAGATGCGTAATAAATACCTTCCGAACTCAGACACCTTTGTATACGAGCGAGCTGGACGGGTTTTGGGTTTCTATTCTTTGGTAAATACCAATTTAGCGGCCTTGTTTGTTGACCCACAAGCACAAGGTGACGGCATTGGGATGCGTTTAATTACGGATGCCAAAGAGAAAAGCCAAGCGTTATCCCTTTCGGTGTATAAACACAACTGTCGTGCAATAGGCTTTTATCATCGCTGTGGTTTTAGCATTGTTGATGAAAGCCTTGATCCGCACACAGGTCACATTCAGTTGACAATGTCGAGCTAACCCTCTGGTTCGCCGAATATCAACAAGTTAAACTGTTTTTCCAACGATATAGACGGTGAAATAAGCGATGTTTGACTTCGATGAGATTGTAGAGCGTAGAGGTACCAATTCGGCTAAATGGGATGAGATGGAGAGCAGTTTTGGTGTTTCTCCTGATGAAGGGCTACCCATGTGGGTCGCAGATATGGATTTTAAAGCTCCGCCTGCCGTCAATCAGGCTTTAATCGAAGCTGCGGACAACGGGGTTAATGGTTACTATGGTGATGACTGTCGTTATAAAACTGCCGTTATTGATTGGATGAGCAAGCGACACCAGTGGAATGTTGAGTCCGAGTGGATAGTAACCTGTGCAGGATTGGTGCAAGGTACGGCACTCTGTGTTCAGGCGTATAGTGAGCCTGGTGATGGCGTTATTTTGTTTACTCCGGTCTATCATGCTTTCTCGCGCGTTATCAATGCCAATAAGCGTGTTGTGGTAGAGAGTCCTCTAGTACAGGAAGACGGTCACTACAAAATGGATCTACCAGCTTTAGCGGCTAATCTTAATGGGCGAGAAAAGATGGTTATCTTATGTTCCCCGCATAATCCCGGCGGCCGTGTTTGGAGTGCCGATGAAATCCGTGAGGTAGCCGATTTTTGTGATCAACATGACTTGGTATTAGTGGTGGATGAAATTCATCATGATCTGGTTTTCCCTCCTAATAAGCACATTGTGGCAACACTCGCAGCTCCTAAACATGAACAGAATATGGTCATCCTTGCGGCGACAACCAAGACATTCAACATTGCCTCCGCTTTGACCGGTGCCGCCATCATCCCAAATGAAACGCTGCGAGCTCAGTATGCGAGTGTTCTTAATGCTGCGGGCATTGGACCCAATCGTATCGGTATGCTGATGGCAACGGCCGCTTATGAACAGGGTGAAGCATGGTTAGAAGCGCTGGTGGAATACTTGGATGAGAACCGTCGTCTCTTTGATGATGCGATTAATGCGATCGATGGATTGCAATCTATGACTTTGCAAGCGACGTATTTATCGTGGGTAGACTTTTCAGGTACAGGTTTAACCCCTGATCAAGTGATTGAAAAAGTCCAGAGTGAGGCCAAAATTGCTGCGAACCATGGCTCGTCATTCGGTACGGGTGGTGAACAGTTTTTGCGATTTAATCTAGCAACACCGAGAGCGCGAGTGGTAGAAGCCATTGAGCGACTACAGCGAGTATTCGCTTAGCCTGACATCAAGAAAATGGTGGTGCAACTTACTATTGGTAACCCTGATCCCAGACGACGTGTCAGGGTTACTTAAGTAACATACCCCTTGCTACTGGTTTTGCCATAACAGAGTCGCTAAAGTGATGATGTTCAACAGAAATGAGAGGCAATACCATGTCTAATGTTAAGAAGTGGCCAGCAATTGACCCAGAGAAAGTTGCTAAATATAAACATATTTGGGAAAACGTATCGGCAGCAGATAACCTTGATCCTGAAGTAGCGGCTTACTTAGCTCGTGTTAAAGAGCAAGGTGGTGGCAAAGGTATCGAGCAGATGAGTTTCATCAATAAAGATTACCTAGGCTTCTATCAAGCGCCGTTCTCGCAAGATTTGGATAACACTGATGTTGTTATCTACGGAATGGGTATTGAGAAATGCTCTCCAACTGGTTCTTCTCACAAGTTCGCACCACAGCGTCTACGTCACCTGAGTAAAATGGGGATGGGAACGGTTGGTGATAACGGTGAAATTCCATTCGAATGGTGCCGCGTTTCTGACTATGGTAACTGGGACAGCTTAGGTCAATTTGAACTAAAAGCAGAAGTCGAGCAGTTAACCGAGCTTCTACACCACATGGTGGTCGAAAAAGACTGTACGCCACTGATTTTTGGTGGTGACCACACAATTCCATATCCAACGATGCGTGCACTTGGCGAGAAGTATGGTCCTTTGCGAGTGATTCACTTCGATGCACACTACGATTTGTCGACACGTGCAGACTTTGATTACCCGTACACATCAGGTCACTGGTTACCAAAGCTTTACTCTGAAGGTTTAGCGGACCCAGAGCGTACGGTACAAATTGGTATGCGTGGTCGTCAAACGGCTCTAGTAAAAGGTAACCATATCGCATTTGGTACTACAGGCTTCACCACCAATGAAGTGTACGAGCAAGGTGTAGATGCAGTTGCGGATAAGATCATCGAGCTTTGTGGTGATGGTGGTCCGGTATACTTTACCTTTGACCTTGATGCACTGGATACTGCATTCTGTCGTTCAAACTCGAGCCCAGATCCGTTCGGCCTTACTCACCTGCAAGTTTACGATATTATTCGTAAAGTAAAGGCATCCGGCAAAGTACGTTTGGTGGGAGCAGATATTGCAGAATACACGCCAGATACGGATCCAACTGACAAAGATGGCATCATTGCTGCCGGCTTTGGTTGGGAACTTCTATGCTGGTTAGCTGAAGAGCGTAAGAAAGAAAACGGTGGTGAGAATCGCCACACGGTTTGGCATCAAGCATTTGGTTCAGTGTCACTGTAAAATACTGATTATGAATAGTAAAAACCACCGCTGAAGCGGTGGTTTTTTATGTCTATCACAACAAAATAATCTTGTCCAAACGACAAAAAATCAGATTAGTTCAAACGCATCAACTTTGCTTCAATAGCGCCCGAAAGATTGCTGTTAATCTTATTTCCAATTAAGGGTTCAAAATGTTTGCTATTGATGATGTTGTTGTTGCAACAAAAGGTATCGATCTAGGTCAGATGGTTGTTACTGGTTTGAGCAGTGGTGGCTACTACGTTCACGTTAAAGTAGACGGCATGTCTCTAACTTACCCAGCACGTGATCTTAAGAAAGCATAATCACTTTCAAGATTGAGAAAAAAGGTAGCCAAGGCTACCTTTTTTAGTTTTTATCCCATCCATTAGAGCTGTTCTTCAATGGGTAGTATGCCACTGAACCAAGCGCCCATTTTGCGCCAGACACTGGCATCAGGTTCAGAGGTGAGTGTATTGCCTGTTGAATGATCTATCCAAACCACATCACCATCTTTGATGGCAATCTCATACGCAGTAGTGGGTATTTCTCGCATAATTTCATCATAGACTTTTTGTGCGTATTCTGGCTGTTCAACAACGACGCCCATTTCCGTATTCAAGTGCGCGGAACGTGGGTCCAAGTTCATTGAGCCTACAAAGATCTTGGTTTTGTCGATAACCATGGCCTTGGTGTGCAGGCTTGAACGGCTACTTCCTGTCAGGCTCCAGTTCTTCTTGATTTCTGCATGAGATTTTACTTCCCATAGCTGCACGCCGCCTTCCACTAAATCTTTACGGTATTTGGCGTACCAACCATGAACGGCAAATACATCATTGGAAGCCAAAGAGTTTGTTATAATGACGACTTCCAGGCCATCTTTGACGGCATTGACCAACTCTTGGGTCCCGCGCTCTGTGGGAACGAAGTAAGGTGAAATGAATACTAAAGAAGTTTCTCCTTCATCTAATACGGCGCCCAAGCTATCGATTAAGGTACTTTGTTTGCTATCCGGTTTATTTGGTAGGTCATACAACAAGTCGCTTTCTCCCCAATACAAATCAATGGTTCCATTGATTAGATCGGTATAAAGAGGCAGCTTAGCAAAGTCATAAACACCGCCTGAGAACTTCGCTTCTAACCCTAGACTTTTAACCCAAGTTTCTACATCTGCGTCAGTGTAGTGTTCCATCTGAGGTGTTATCCATTCAATAGGGACGCTGTAATCGCTATTCCAATAGAGATCAAATTGGCGATTTACCTGTCGAACTGATTTCCCAACCATAAGTAGGTCTAGATCGGCGAACTCGACTGTTGATTCTATGGAGTAGTATTCGTTGCCAACGTTTCTTCCACCAACAATGGAAACCACACCATCTACGGTCAGTGACTTATTGTGCATGCGGTGGTTGAGTCGCTCAAAATCACTAAGCATCGCGATGCCACGAGCCGAGCGTAAGTGATGCGGATTGAACATACGTACTTCGATATTTGGATGACTGCTAAAGCGCACTAGATCACTGTCGTTGTACTTTTGCATGTCATCCAGTAGCAACCTAACTCTAACTCCCCGTTCTGCTGCTTCGAATAGACGCCAAGCAATTAAGTTGCCGGCTTCGTCATCACGGAAAATATAGTATTGAACATCAATGCTGGATTGTGCTGTTTCAATGATGGCTAGACGAGCAAGCAATGCGTCATGACCTTTGTCTAGCGGGTAGAACCCCGTTTCTGTGGTCAATGAATGTGAAGCGACTTCCCGCGAAAAATAGTCGTCCAGGCGTGTTGGTGTGTCATTGATGATTGTATAGGACGGTTTTTTTTCGTACCTCGATGGATCAATGCTTGATGATACACATCCACTTAAGACAATAATCAGTAAAACAGAAAACAGGTTTTTTATAGACAAAAAATTGAGCATAGTTAAAGTGTTACTTTAAATTGTGATTTCCTAAAAATGCAGAGCGAGTTTAGCCACTTCCATTGGCAAATGCACTGTATCCTCAGGCTTTTGACTGATATTTTTCACACTTGCTTAATCTAAGGTTAATAGAAACCCACATAGTTGCATAGTAATTGCTGATATCAGTTTATATAAAATTAGCTGCCATTATTTAAGGAGAGATTATGGCTGGACTTGGTTCAAACAAATACACGCTATTTGGAGTTGCTGCAATATTATTGTGGAGCACATTAATGGCATTGACTCGTAATATTGCTGAGTTGTTTGGGCCAATTGGTGGAGCAGCGATGTTGTACACTGTGAGTACTATTTCACTTGCTATGGTGATGGGAATTCCTAAGCTTTCAGACTTCAATCGCAAGTATCTTTTACTAGGTGGAGCACTCTTTGTAAGTTACGAAATCTTCTTGGCTCTCGCGCTAGGAATGGCAAATGACCGTCATCAAGCGATGGAAATGGCGGTGATCAACTATCTGTGGCCAGCCCTAACGGTATTGCTTGCCGTTGTATCGACTAAACGCAAAGTCAGTGCTCTGGTGTATCCGAGTGTATTGGTGGCATTTGTTGGCGTCGCATGGTGTATTTCGGGGGACTCTGGTTTAGCGTTGTCTGTACTTGCAGCAAATATTGCGACGAATCCGATTACCTATTTTATGGCATTTAGTGCGGCGTTTATTTGGGCATTTTACTGTAATATCACTCCGAAAATGAGTAATGGGAAGAATGCCATAGTATTATTTTTTGCCGCGACAGCCATCACCCTGTGGATTCAATATGGATTCAGCTCTGAAAGTGGAATGACATTTACGCTCTCGTCTGTATCAACATTATTGATATCAGGAGTGGTCATGGGAGCGGGTTATGCACTGTGGAATCAAGCTATCATTGGCGGAAATATGGTGCTTCTTGCGACCTTCTCTTACTTTACGCCAGTATTTTCGACGATCTTCTCTTCATTCTATTTATCGGTTGCTTTAGGCGCTTCATTTTGGCAAGGCGTGGCATTGGTAACGATAGGGTCACTTGTGTGTTATTGGGCCACAAAAGAAAAGCCAGAGCATGAAGATGTTCCGGCTTAAATGAAGTCTTATTGAATTTTGGTTAAGCGTTAGACGCCGATACTTGCTTACTTTGTGGGCTCGAAAGCTGTTCACATGCGTCCTTTAACATGACGGCAGGCACCTTAATAAAATACGCTGAGATCAAAATCATCATCACTGGGTCAGCATAGACGCTGTATGTGGCTAATGGCGATTGCTCTAGTACCCAAGCTGCAATGAAGCCCGTCATTACGGCGACACTTAACATAGTGTCCATTTGCCATTGTTTTGTTTCAGCATCAATAAGATTTGAGTTCAGAGCTACGTTTTTCTTAGCGATGTACCACCATGAAAGTGCACAGCCGATAACGTTAAACAGCCCAAATATGGTTGCAATAGACGTATCTACAGGGCGGCCACCACCAAGTATTGCTATTACTGCAGAATATAACGACGCCAATACAATAAGTAGAATCACAGAAGCTTTAATGGCGATCACGGCACCTTCAACGGTTGTACGGCCGTATTTAGCGAGCGTACTGTTTGGCTTTTTCAACTGTGTCGCAGCAACCAGCGACAATAAAGTTAACAGCAGGCTGACTAATGAATACACACCATCAAAAGCGATGACTAACGAGCCCATTACCACACCGACAACAAGTCCTGCGATAGCAAAGCCCGTTGCAATAATGGCTGATACTGTCAGAGTTTTTGACTCATTATGTGGTTTATTGGGATACATACGATTTACCTTCTTTAAAATCTGTATCCATTGTTGAGCTAGGTTGGTTATCTTTCAAACAAAAGTTTGCTAAATATGACTAGGAAATCTGATGGTGTGAATTAATTTCATGAAAATCAATGTATTAGGATATGTTTTTGTGACAAAATTATTGACACTCACTGATGGTGCCCAGTTTAGAAAGCAAACAAGTAGTCACTGACTTGGTCAGCTAGCCAAATCATCGCTGGATGTTCGGACATACCTGCTGAAGTGAACATGCAATAATCTTCTTGTGTTAGACCATAAGTGTGTTTGATGACAGAGAGCTCTTGTTCTCTTAGATGTTGTCTTATCAGTGGCTCTGGTAGTACACCCCAAGCTCCCTCGGATAGAATCGTTTTCAACATAAATTCAAAACTAGAAAATCCAATGTACTTTAGTGAGAAAGGCAATAGTTCTGGGTTATCGCGATGATTGAGGTAAGCGAGGGAAACCTGCATAGAGTCGCGTAGAACTTCATCAGAGACTCGAGGCAGTTTGGAAAGCTTATTATCGGAACGACATACTGACATCATGCGGATTTTACCCAATGGCTGATAGGCCAAACGAGGGTTTTCAACGCGCTCGAAATCAACACCAAATGCGAAATCTACCTGTTTCTTCTCAACAATGTCGGCTAGGTCTCCTGAAGAAACCAGAACCACATTGAAAGAGATGGCGGGGAATTGCTGATTTAAGTGGATTGAGAGGTCACGCCACAAGGTATCTGGTATGGAGTCATCGTGCGCAATGCGCAACTCGGTGGCAAAATCACCGGAGACTTGAGCGCAGGTCTGACGAATACGCGCCGAAGTAATCAGTAAATTCTCACAGTCTTTGTAGATCGCTTTACCCGTCTCAGACAAAGAGACGTTGTTGCCCGTACGCACAAACAGTTCGGTATCGAGATCTTTCTCTAGTGCTTTGATTGCCATGCTAAGTTTAGTTCTGTTGCAGTCTAGAACTCTTGCAGCCTCAGAGACTGAACCAGTGTCTGCCACTGCACAAAATGCCTCTATTTGAGAAAGATTTATCGACATAGCGGTGAAACTACCTGTTACTTAACGGAACAAAAATCATAGCATGTGTGCCAAAGAATACGAAGATAACACTAGGAATTGATTGGTGTTCTGGTTTAATCTATGCCTAGTTATTAAGGATTAAAGTTTGGTGCCTGAGATATCGTGGTACTAGTAGAAATAATGGAGTGAACTATGTCTAACGAGTGGGATGAGTACGCCGCGACATGGGAAAACAACGAAGCAACGGCAACCTTTGCTCAAGCCTGCTTCAAAGAGTTAACTGAACTCACGTCACTTAAGCGTAAATCGGTATTAGATTTTGGCTGTGGAACGGGTCTATTAAGCCAACTGATGTCTCCTGAGACCAAAGAAATTGTTGCATTGGATGGCTCTGAGGCGATGATCGAAGAGTTAGACAAGAAAGGCTTGGAAAATGTTGAGCCGGTTGTTGACCTTTTAACTCGCGGTTTGGTTGCTCAGCATCCAGCGTTTCGTAATCAGTTTGATCTGGTCGTCGCGTCTTCGGTATGCGGCTTTTTAGATAACCTTCAAGAAACGGTTAATATCATTTACACGCTGCTTGATGAATACGGTTTATTTGTTCATTGGGATTGGGTGACAGAGACAGACGACCAAGATTATGGTTTGACACTGAAACGAGCAAAAGACACATTGCTTAATGCCGGCTTTGATAAAGTTGACGTTACGACACCATTTGAGATCGACACGGGCAAAGGTGTACGAAAAGTGCTGATGGCAGTCGCTCACAAGTAATTATATTTAACGTATCTGAATTTTTAATAGGTGACGCCATTGGTGTCACCTTTTTTTGCTACAATTCTCATCCATACTTCTACTTGGGTTTGCTTATATGTCGTTAACTCATCGCACTCGAACAGTGTTACTTTCCTTCGTCCTGTTAGTTTTGGTGATACCGGCCGAGGCGTATGCTATTGAATCATCAGATAGTCAATCTTTTCGCCAAGCTCACGCTATCATTGTTGATTCTGCCGAGATAATTGACCAGTTCGACTCAACATCTCATTGGGACTCGGTTAAAAATCTCACTGGTGTTGCTAAAGCCATCGTGATTTTCCCTTCCGGTGGACAAGGCGGTTTTTTACTAGGCATGCAGAGAGGTCAGGGCATATTAATGACCAGACAAGCACACCATTGGAGTCAGCCTGTTTTTATCAATTTCAACAGCTTTATGTTTGGGCTTTTGGCCGGAGCTCAGTCTCTCAGTGGCGTAGGTATTGTGCTTTCAAATGATGTGCTGTCCACACTACAGCATCAACCAGTCAAATTAGGGGGAACGGCAGACCTGACTATTGGTAAAGGTGTCAGTGGTAAAGTGATTGGTGGAACGAGTGGAATCAGTGCCATGATGGTATCTGAAAACAAAGGGCTTTATTTTGGTGGCAGTATCGATACGTTTCAACTGTCATTAAATGATGAACTTAACAAGGCCTATTATGGGGAGGGTTTTGATTTAGAGCGCGTACTCTCCAATTTTGACGATAACCAAGGCACGGCACAAGGCCTGAGAAAGCGATTGGAAGGAATCTCGTATCGCGCTGTATTTGAGTAGAAAACTCATCGTTAATGTGTGAAAAACGGTGTCATTCTTTATAGAGTCATTTAGTATTGTAACGGAAAGGCGAATAGAAGAGTGACGAGATGACGAAGAAACTATCCCTATTACTGATTGCTGGATTAGCACTTGTTGGTTGTACAACTACTGCGATCTCACCGCAACCCAATTTATCCTATGGTATTGCTACCACTGGCGATTTCTCTTTCCTGCCAGCCCAAGGTGTTGCAACTTACGCGTGGAGACCGGACTCTGCGGTGGCAAGAGTATCGGATAATGTTGATGGTGAAAAGTATCTCAAAGTCATTAAACATCTTATTGATAACGAACTTGCCAGCAAGGGCTATATTCAAGTTTCCTCTTCTCAACGCCCTAATATGTTCATGGATTTCGGGATTGCGACGGAGTCTGGTATGAATGACCAGGAAATCTTTGAATCGACCCAAATATCAACTGGTATAAAGGTTGATGCGGAACCTGGTGAGGAAGGTGAGAAAGGCAGTGTCTACGTCGCGGCTTTTGCCCCGGTTGGCGATTTCCCACGTTGGCGAGTGTTAGCGCAAGGGCCTACTGAGGGTCGCATTGATGACCCAAGTCAGCAACATGAAATGGAAAGAATCATTACTTCAATGCTCAACTTAATTCCTTCAAGAGCCAATTAGCGCGCTGACTTGTCGAGAGGAATCCAAAAGTAGGTGGTCGTTGTTCCGATCACCTACTCAAAGGTAATCTGATTTTATTTCGGCATTATCACCGTATCTATGACGTGAATTACACCATTCTTCGCCATCACGTCGGTAGCCACAACCGTTGCATTGTCTACCATTACCTTCCCATCTTTTTTGGTAATCATAATGTCTTGCCCTTGAACGGTAGTTGCTTTTTCGAGCCCCATGACGTCAGCGGCCATCACTTTACCCGGAACGACATGATAAGTGAGTATCGCGACTAACTTGTCTTTGTTTTCTGGCTTTAACAAGCTTTCAACGGTACCTGCCGGCAATTTAGCAAAGGCTTCGTCGGTTGGAGCGAAGACAGTGAATGGACCTTGGCCTTTGAGTGTATCGACTAATCCTGCTGCTTGAACCGCCGCAACGAGAGTGGTGAACGAGCCGTTTTCAGAGGCGACGTCGACAATGTCCTTTCCATGATGTCCTGCACTAGCCGAAAATGAAAACAGAAGCACAGAAAAAAAGGTGATCACACGGGATATAAGGTATTTCATAGTTGCATTCCTTGTTTGTTCATATACGCAGAGCTCTGTTACGTGTTGAGTTTTCTATCGATCACTAATACCCGTTTCAAGTTTCTGTTAAACCTCTTAATTGCTGAGTTCGCGTATTAGATTAATCGTGACTAAACTATTGATAAAAAAAGATAGGATCTTCTTAACCATGTTGAACTACACCGTAGAAAAACGAATCGACATAGAGTCCACGGCAGATCACGTAATTGAGTTTTTAGCGGACTATAGAAATTGGCCTGAATGGTCACCTTGGCTCATTATGGAGCGCGAGTGCAAGTTGAATTATCGAGGAGAGCAGGGAAATATTGGTGACGGGTACAGTTGGAAAGGTGACTTAGTGGGCTCAGGCGAAATGACTCTGATGAAGCGAACGTCACATCAATTAGAGATGCATTTACGCTTTTTCAAACCGTTCAAATCAGAGGCGCACGTTTCGTTTCAAGCTGTTCAAATGGGGGTAAGAAGCGAAGTTAGTTGGACGATGACAAGCCAAGTGCCCTGGTATCTGTTTTTTCTCAAAGGTCTTTTCAAAACCATGATAGGTATGGATTATGACCGAGGCTTGAAAATGCTCAAAGCCAAACTGGAAGTTGGGCAAGTCAACTCTGAGCTGTTACTGATTGGCGAGCGACAACAAGATAACGTAGATTACATTGGCTTACGTGGGAGTGGGGCGATAAACGAAATAGGGCCAATTATGCGAGAACATATTGAAAAGCTTTTGGTGCTCATCGAAGAAAAACATATTCCAGCAACCGGCGCACTGTTTAGTTATTATCAAAGTATGAAAATGGAGACTCAGTTTTTTGAGTTTATCACCTGCGTCCCAATAGAACGTCAATTGAGCGTCCCAGAGCCATTTTTAAGTGGCCAGATAAAGGCTTGTGACACATATGTCGTTAAGCACACTGGAGAGTATCAATTTCTTGGCAATGCGTGGTCGATGGCAATGAATGCTTCACGGCATCAGAAAGTCAAAGTGAAGCGTAAGCCATTAGGTATCGAGCGTTACATCAATAATCCTGAACAAGTAGCCGCACACGAGTTAGTGACAGAGGTTATCTTGTTTAAGCGTTAAGCATAATTATGCTCAAATCTTTTGAGAACTAAAATGCTAAACCTTTTAGTTCAACTTTGAAGTGCGGCCACTTTTTATCTGTAAGCGAGGTGACCATGGCGGAGACTGAAGTTGCACGTGGTGGAACCTCTTCTCCAACTAAGTAAAGATTAGTGACGCGTTCATAGCCGCTAGAGCTGTATACTTCGTCTCTCCCAAATAATACCGAGTAGACATAGCCTTGCTGCGCCATCCAGTTATGTGCCTGTTTCAACAACAACTTCACATACCCATGACCTCGATAATCCGGATGCACACACACCTCAGCAACACCGCCAATCAAGGCTTGTTGTGAGCGAAGAAGAACGGTTTTCTCATGTACTGCTAGATGGGCAATGATGGCGTCTCCCGATGGTGACTCGATATACCAGCGGTGTTGTGGCATTTCATTGTAGTAGCGTTGTACTTTAAAACGTTCATCGCTTGGCTTTGTAAAACAGCGACTTAATAACGCTATCAATTGTTGGTTGATGGAGTCGTCTACATTATCATCAAGTATGTATTTAATGTCTGTCACGGTACTTCCTAGAGTTTTATACACTTATCTGTTGTTACGCTATGTGTGCCTTTATCTGGGCCAGAGGCAATGGTCAGTCGACTCAGTATGGAGAAGCAGCGCGATTCACTCAAGTCCTTCATAGATTGAATACTGACAACGCCCGAATTACCGGAGGAGCGGTTACTCCATGTTTTCGATTTGCCTGATTTTGGACTCTTAACTAAGGCTTCGACTGCCTCCTTATGAAGCTCTCTATCCTTCTTGGTGTAACTGTCGTTTTCTTTCAGCCCGAAAGTATCGGCAGACACTTCGGTTATTTTGTCGACCAATTGAAATGGGGAGCTTAAAATGCCGCCAATGACACCGGAGACTGCACCTTTACTCGCTTCCCTTCCTGCCTGTTCAGCTTGCTGAACAAGACCTTCTGCTTGCGTAATAATATCAGGTACTTCTTTTCTAAGAGCTGCACTTTCCGACAAAATGAGCGGAATTTGTTTATTTGTCGCGGCGATTTGCTGGTTGGTTTGGCGAACCGTTGTATTGGTTTTATCCACCTCTGCCAAAATATCTGGCACAGACTGATGCCATTTTTGAGTTTCATTGAGAATGGGTGGAATGGCTTCACGCACTTGAGCGACTTCAGTGACAATAACCGGAACTTGCTGATTTACGTCGTCGATTCGTTTTAGGACTTCTGGAATGAGTCTCTGGTACTCTTCACTTTGAGCCAGAATTTGAGGCACAATTTCTTGGATATTTTTTATTTCTTGAATGACTGGTGTGATTTTCTGAGCAGTCGAGTCAACTTGTGCCAGTAGTGTTGGAAGTTCGAGTCTGAGCTGTCTCGCTTCCTGCGTAAAGTTATAGATGGACGCTGCCATCATAATCAAAGCAATCGAAAAGGCGAACTTGGACGCTGCCACAAACTTTTCCATGTATTAAACCCATCACATCAATCTTGCATAACAAACAACATAACTGATGTGATTTTAGGAGTAAATGGTAGGTTAAATGCTAGGGTAAAAAAGTTTATTTGTCTGCTTCTTATTGAAAGATGATTGGGTGCAAAAGGTCGTTGACCAACGCATCACGATGACGAATAAAACGAACAACAAAAAGATCTGATCAGCTAGCGGCAAACATCACTTTGATGAATGTGGCTTAGTGTGAGCTTTATTTATTACTAATAAATCTAATAATAATGATTCGAGGTTATATGAATTCGTTTAGCCGCCAAACATTTTCCGAGGCGATGCGGTACTTCAGAAAGCAATGTAAATTATCCCAAACAGAGTTAACCGACCAATTATCTACGTCTCATAAGCTATATCAGAATGTGAGCCAGAGTATGATTAGCCATTGGGAAAGGGGAAATGTTGAGCCATCTCTATTAAGACGAATTGGTATCGCTAGCTTTTTCTCTGAAGACTATGTTTATGAGGAAACTGAAATAGCGATTATTTCAAAAGCACTTAAAAATAAAGACAATCTGTTGAACCAGCAGTGCCTCTATAATTTTTCGATCGATAACCAAGTGATAATGCATTGGGACATGTTAGACGATAGCAGTCGCCAAATTATTTCCCAAGGTCACTCAAAAATATTCTCGTTGCCTATTGAGCGTGTACTGAAGCAGATGAACATTCAGCGACCTCAAGTATTGCGACTATTGCATGGGGGGGCCATTATTGGGCATGCGATTTTCTCCATTGAAAATGGGGTATTTTCCCTTGCCAGCTACGGGGCTCTATCGGGAGACGTTCGCATGCGTTTGACCAAAACCATTCTAGAGCTTTGCATTGGTTGTGAGCTTCATGTGTTGGTCCACGAATCCAGTCTTGAATGCTTTTTACGGGATATCTATCTGGAAAAAACGGAACAAAATGGCAACGTGAGCTTTTATCGGGGTCACAGTACCCAATTGATCAACAACCCGCTTTCAGAATCAAATTTGCACACCAATAGCCATTTTAGATGCCTGCGTTATATACAACAGAAAGGATCCAGCCCGTTTGAAATGTAAAGATTAGATAATGCCTAGTTGTTTATCACAATACCGCTCTAAAACTAGTGACATAATAGTACTTTACTAATAACAAATAATGAGTGCTACGTGAGCAGTGAACTAATACAAGCAATAGGGTTTATGGCGTTTGGCGTCAACTTGTTGGCAGGGAGCACGGTAAACGACAATAGAATGCGAGCCCTTATTTGTTGCTCTTGCTTGTTGTTTTCAACCCATTACTTTTTTATGGGGGCCGTGGTCGCTGCCATTAATCTATTGATCAATTCAGTGCGTGCATTTGTCTCTTTGAGGTTTAAAGGCGCGCCTATGTTTTGGTTGTTTATGGCTATCCAAACCGCTATGACCATTACCTATTACACGGAAGCTAAGGACATTCTCCCTTGGCTGGCTTCCTCGTTGAGTTGTTGGGCGCTATTTCTTGGACAGGGTTTGAAAATGCGATTGGCGTTTTTACTATGCACGCTCATTTGGCTGGTTAACGCGGTGATAGTGGGTTCTTACGGTGGGATGCTAAACGACACATTCAATGCCATCGTATTATCGACTACAGTGTATCGCTTGTATCGTCTGGAATGTCAGCCTAGCAAAGAAACCTAAGTGAATACGTAAACTTATCTTGCTGGAATTAATTCACTAATATCTTGAGTTTTGTTGTGTTAAGACCGAAATTATAGGTAGGTATCTTAACGGGACGAAACCATGCTATATCAAACTATTCTTTTAGCGCTTGATCCTGCGGATGAACGTTCTCACCGACTATTGGTGAAAACTGGTGTTATTGCAGAGCAAAACAACGCCGATTTACATGTTGTGTATGTTGAGCCAGGAATCGGCAATAACAGTTTTAATGACCTTGAAGTCGAGTTGGCGTCTTTTCATGACTCTGAACAGTTTCGTAAATTTGAAGAGCTTATGGCGCTTGCTAAGGGAACGAATTATCCCATTCGTGCCATTCATATGACGGAAGGGAATGTGACGAAACACTTACTTGAACTGATTGAGGAGTTGAACGCGAGTCTAGTTGTATTTGGTAAAGAGCATAGCTTCTTCTCCGCAATTTCTGGTGCTGAATCTGAACTCCGCAAGCATCATTCCATGGACTTGTTGTTCATTGGTTAAAGATCTTCTCTGCGTGCCAGAGTATGCCCTCGCTCTGGCACTCTTCACTTCTACGATAAACCTTCGCTTTGTCTAAAAACTGACCACTTAAACGTAATTTCTTACTAAGTCACTAAATTGTAAAGCCAATTCGGCTAAACTGAAGTGAAGAAGGAAATGATAAGGAGCTGGTTATGGCGATCCAACGATTAGAAACAAAACAGCTATACCACGCAGCAGAACTGGAAAAACTGCCTTGTAAATCCACCAAAGAACTTCCACCAATTGATGAAATCGTCGGACAAGAACGCGCTCAGAAAGCGGTTGAGTTTGCGATGTCAATTAAAGAGAAAGGCTACAACATCTACGCTATCGGCCAGAATGGTCTTGGTAAACGTACGATGATCTTACGTTATTTAAGTCGTCATCCTCATGACAGCAGTGACCTATATGATTGGTGTTATGTGGCTAACTTTGCCGATACTCGAACACCTAAGGTCTTGAAATTGCCTTGCGGTGTCGGCGAAAGACTCAAGAAAGATGTTGAGAAGCTTATCCTAAAGCTAGTGAAAGCTATACCGATGGCGTTCGACAATGAGCTTTACTTTGGTCGTGCCGACAAGCTAAAAAATGACCTCGCTAAGAAACAGCAAGTTGAGTTACAAAAACTCAGTGAAGAGGCTAAAGAGAAAGGTATTAGCCTGACCATTACACCTCAAGGTGACTACCAGTTTGTGGCAATGAACGAGGAGGAGCTACATACAGAAGAAAGTTTTGCCGAATTGCCCGATGATGAGCAGGAGCGCTTTGGTTTAACGATCGACGAGTTGGAAGTGAGTCTGCGTGGGATGGCTCGTGAGCTAACCGACTGGGAAGAAACCTATACTGACAATATTCAAAAACTCAATGAAGAAGTGACGCTTGGTGTTATCAGTCATCTGATTAAAAAGCTCAAAAAAGACTACAACGGTTACACCGAAATTAAGAAGTACTTTACAGAGTTGCAAAAGGACATCTGTGAAAACGTTGATATTTTCTTAGAAGAGGGCAGTGAGCAGGGCGAAATCGCGTCGGCCTCCCTTGATAAAAAGTTCCCGCGTCGCTACAAGGTAAACTTGATTGTTAAGCAGGCTTGTTCCGATTTTCCTATCATTGTGGAAGAAAACCCGAATTATCACTCGTTATTCGGCTATATCGAGACGGCGACCTACAAAGGCACAGTATTTACCGATTTCTCATTGATTCGAGCTGGCAGCCTGCATCGTGCTAATGGCGGCGTATTGTTAATGGATGCGGTAAAAGTACTGGAACAGCCTTATGTCTGGGATGGTTTGAAGCGTGCTTTACGTTCACGACAATTAAGTTTTACGTCATTAGAGAAAGAAGTCACTCTGACCGGTACGGTTTCGCTTGATCCGCAGCCAATTCCTCTTGACGTTAAGATCATCTTGTTTGGTGATTATCGTACCTACCAATTGTTGCAACACTACGATCCGGAATTTAGTGAGTTGTTTAAAGTAACTGCTGATTTTGAAGATGAGATGCCGAGGAGCGCAGATTCCGAGCTGCACTATGCCCGCTTTATTTCCAGTATCGTTCATGACAACAATATGTTGCATTGTGACCGTAAAGCGATAGCTCGTATTATCGAACACAGCTCTCGTCTATCGGGTGATCAAAACAAACTGTCATTGCACTCAGCACACATTGCGAATCTATTACGAGAATCAAACTATGTGGCTCGTAATGCCAAATCCAATTTGATTCGAGCTGGGCACGTTGAACAAGCGTTGGAATACCAACAGATGCGAGTCAATCGCTTACAAGATAACGTGATGGAAGGGTTTGTAAATGGCACGACGCTAATTCATACCCAAGGTTCGGCGATTGGGCAAGTGAATGCACTTTCGGTTCTGACAACCAGCGATCATATGTTTGGCGCACCTAATCGTATTACTGCGACGACCTCTTACGGCGATGGCGATGTTATCGATATTGAACGCAGCGTGGATTTGGGTGGCAGTATTCACTCCAAAGGGGTGATGATCTTAACGGCGTACTTGTCTTCAGTATTTGGTAAGACGGCTAAAGTCCCGCTTACCACGACCATCACCTTTGAGCAGTCCTATGGTGGTGTCGATGGTGATAGTGCGAGTATGGCTGAGTTTTGTGCGGTAGTGTCGGCATTCTCAGGACAGGCAAATCGACAAGATATCGCTATCACTGGGTCGATGAACCAGTTCGGTGAATCTCAACCAATTGGTGGTGTGAATGAGAAAATAGAAGGCTTCTTCGATGTTTGTACCATTAAAGGTAGAACCTCTGAACAAGGTGTCATTATCCCTCGCTCAAATGTTCATAACCTAATGCTAAGACCTGATATTGTGAAAGCGGTTGATAAAGGTGAATTTAACATTTGGGCGATTGATCATGTAACAGAAGCGATAGAACTGTTTACCGGGAAAGAGGCGGGTACACCGTCATTGGAGGGCAGTTATCCTATAGATACCGTTTATGGTATCGCCCAAGCAAGGCTTAATGCACTTAGAAAGTAGTTAGCCCATTATTAAAGAGAAAGCCAAGTGTTATCACTTGGCTTTTTTATGCGCGTAGTTTGAGTTTAGTACCATCGAATTTTAGATGAGAGAGCAGCTCTTTTGCGTTCTTCTCGCCCTCTTCATCAAACTTTATTCCGTAACCAGTGTAGTGGCTGGACTTTTGCTGATTACAAATTAATCCCGAGAGTGCAGGAAAGAAGCGGTCTTTGTCTCCACCTGAGGCTACTTTGAGGGCGACTTCCTGTCCAACGGTCAAGCTCTTCCCTAAGGCTGGTAAGATAAATCGACATCCACTTTTTGACATGTCACGAAGTTCACAACGAACTTGTGTATCACCAGTATAAAGACGTGCGCCCAAATTGACCTCATATCGTGGCTCTTTGCGGAGATTAGTCACCTGCATGGATTGGGGAATCGACAAGATGAGCAGTGATAGCGGCTCATCAACTATATGTAGCAGTTGAGAGCGGAACTGAACCACCCCACCTTCTCCACGCTGAGAGATAGCACGAACGATTAACCAAAAGCCTTCTTGAAAAAAGTACTTAAGGTCACTTTCATCGATATTGGGGATTTCTAACAGAATGCGATGATCGGAATGAGCACCAATGAATTTAGTTGCACTACGAAACGAGGTGCCAACGGGAGTGGTCACGGTAAGCGTCACATCCCCGCCATGCTCTATCATGGCTAAAGCATCCGTACTATTTAGTGTTTGTGTGCTTCTTTGAGTTGTGCTGGAGAGTGTTTTTTTATTTGTTTGCGTCACTGCCTGTTATTCCTGACGTTTGTTACTTCACACCTATTATTTTTTTGGAATGGTGTTCGCGAAATACTAGGATCTCAAGCAGTGATATGCAATCAAAAAACTTATCGAAGAGTCAAAATATTGACTTGGTTGTCAATTTTAAAACTAAGTTGGCGATTCTAATGATAGATGTATTGGAAAATGGATGAATTTTATAGACGTTACAGCCATAACTTATTAATTCATCAACAGTTTAACCATACTTTATGTCATGTGTAATTGCTCAAAAGTCGGCGTATGCTAACAGATATACAATAATCGATGGGAGAGAAAGTATGACTTCGATTGCTTTTTTTAGCTCTAAATCTTACGACCAGGATTCATTTTCAAATGTGAACCAACGCTTTGGCAATGAAATGCATTTTCATGATTTCAGGTTGACCGAAAAAACGGCCAAGATGGCAGCTGGATGTGATGTGGTGTGCGCTTTTGTAAATGATGACTTATCGAAGCAAGTGCTGATTAAGCTCCAACAAGAGGGGGTAAAACTTATTGCGATGCGTTGCGCTGGGTTCGATAAAGTGGATTTAGACGCGGCAAAGGCGTTAGGTTTGCAGGTAGTTCGTGTTCCAGCGTACTCACCAGAGGCAGTGGCGGAGCACGCCGTAGGTTTGATGATGTGTCTAAACCGCCGTTTTCATAAAGCCTATCAGCGCACGCGTGATGCAAATTTTTCATTAGATGGCTTGGTGGGATTTAATCTCCACGGTAAAACTGCAGGGATTGTAGGCACTGGAAAAATCGGTGTAGCAACCATGCAAATTCTCAAAGGATTTGGCATGAAGTTGGTGTGTTTCGATCCTTACGAAAACCCACAAGCATTAGAATTGGGAGCAACCTACTGTAGTAAAGAAGAGTTATTCCGTACCAGTGATATCATTTCTTTGCACTGTCCTATGACGAAAGACAACTATCATTTACTCAACGAGCAGGCGTTTAGCTTGATGAAAGATGGGGTCATGATCATTAATACCAGTCGAGGCGAATTGTTGGACTCCTCTGCGGCTATCGAAGCACTGAAGTCTGGAAAGATAGGCTCGCTTGGTCTTGATGTTTACGACAACGAAAAAGATCTGTTCTTCCAAGATAAATCTAATGATGTCATCGTTGATGATGTGTTTAGACGCCTGTCAGCCTGCCACAATGTACTGTTTACTGGCCATCAAGCCTTCTTAACCCATGAAGCATTGGACAATATCGCTGATACCACATTGAACAACATCCAAGCGTTTTTCTCTGGTTCACCTTCCAATAATGAACTCATCGAACTTGGTTGATGCTCGCAAATCTAAGCTCAGTAACAGCGTATGCTGGGCTTTGTTTTTCCTATTACTACTCTTTACTAAAGCTATAGAAATAGACTGAAAAGAGATTGAAAACGTATGATTGCGGCCATAAGATAATCAACGAATCATAAGTGAGATTGAAAATGAACGAAAATGCTAAAAATGAGCTAGGTAAGCTATTAGTGAACCAAGAAGCTCTGCTAGAAGTCCTTTCAAAAAACCACGCTTCATTGACCGACTATCCGGAACTTCAGGAATATTTGGCTCGTAAAAACCCGAATGTTGCGCAATATGCGAAAGCGATAAGAGAAGGACAGTTTACGCGTCAGGAATATTTAGATGAAATAGGTGAACGTCTTAATTGGCTCGCTTATGAGCTTCAACCGCTTATTGATATGGAGTTCATTGTTAACCGTGTTGCCTCTATCGTTGGAGACGACATTGATAAAATAAAGACGCTGACTATCGAAGACATTGGTGCCGATTGCATTTCTAAGTTACTCAATCTTATTGGGCACGCGGTCTACGCTACGCAGCAAGTCAAGCCAAGTTACCCATTCCTTGCAACAAAAGGTCAAGTTGACCATGTTTTTTGGAAACAATCGCATCTTGCGTATGATGCGTGGGTAGAGGGATATCAAAGCCATTATAAACTGACGAATTTCTGCCAAGATCAGCTTGATTGTAAGGCGCCACAAAGTTCAGTCCGATTCTTCCGTCAGTTCGGTGACCCTCGTGATATTCCTGAGTGGCGCGAGTATGCGGGTTATGTGGTTGAAGATAATGCGTAATACCAACAATGATGAGTGCAAGGGATTTGCACTATCGTTAAACGGTTTGCTGCTCTTCCTCAGAAACTATTTGGTATCCGTCATTACTTTTTAGTACCCGTACTTTAAACCCCACCTCATTTAGAAAATCATAGTTATGTCCTGCGATAGCAGGCCAAACTGCAAGCGCAGATAATCGCGTGTTACCTGTATTGATCAATCGGTGGGCGACAAAGCCTGGAATATGATGCACGCTGCCTGGGAACACTTTCTCAATCGACACCTCTCCTTGTTCTGTTTGCATGAGTAATAAACCCTCACCCTGCGAACCGAAATAGAACTCTGCTTGCTCTTTACGTTGGTGGATGTGACCTCTCGTCATGTGGAACTCATCACCTACAGAACCGGGCTCAATATGCGAAACACCAAAGTTTAGTTCTCCTTCTGCATGCTGGGCAGGTAGCATTTCCACTTGGTAGATAATTTGGTCCTGTGCACTTGCGGCACGTTGGGTTTCGTCAGCAAATACACCTTCAAGTGAGCCAAGTGTAGTTTCTTTGCAGACGACGTTTTCTGCATCAATATGACCAGTTAAGTAATTGATGCTAGGAGGAATAGATAAATGCATGTTAATCCTTATTGGCGATTCTGAGTAATTCAGAAAAGGCTAGAAATAGATGATAAAAACTGCTCGCTGGAGAGTGTTCATTTAACGGTTGACCTGTGCTATCTACTTGATCGACCCATAACCCTGGCAACGCTGGATTCAAGTAATGAACGAAGATGTGTTCAACCGCTTGACTGACTGCGGCTCTGCGAGTTTCGCTAGGATCTCTTTCCCAAAGTGCAATACAGGCCTTTAGGTATTCGGTTTGGCACCAAAGGCGTGATGTTGAGCGCAACGGTTTGCCGTTGGCGTATATCTCATCCTTAACAAGACCATTGTTGTTATGTCCATATTGCTGTGCAAAGTGGAACAACACGTCGATGGTTTTTTGTACCTCAACGCTAGTCAGTTTCTGATAATGGCTGAGTAACCAGATCCATTCATAATGATGACCAGGGTCAATATGGGTACCTGTTTCCACGTTAAGTGAGAAATCGGCCTGAAAGAACTCGGCTAAATGGTCACTTTGCATAAAATGAGTTTGGAACAACTGATAGATTTGTGTTGCTCGCTCTAGCCAAATGGGGTTGTCGGTATGCTCATAGCTGACCATTAACGCTTCGAACAAATGCATGTGAGGGTTTTGCCCTTTGTTGACCGCGTTGCCTTCAGTCAGAAAAAAACCACTTTGTTCTGTATCCCAAAGGTGCGTTGAGATGTATTGATAAATGGCTTCCATTGAGGCTAGTGCACTTTCATCCGCCGCTAGTTTGTAGTGCCAAGCAAACCCAAGAAGGGCGAAAGCTTGTTCGTATAGGTTGATCGCCTCACTCTCACTGTCATTGCTTTCGCACAGCGCGAAACGATAACCGGTTGATGGTGAGCCAAAGTGTGCAAATCCTTGTTCAATGGCCGCTAAAACTTGGTTGCGACCGTCGATTAGATTGAGCTCAGTGGCGTGCGCGAAGACGTAAACCTGACGTGGTTGTACGCGAAATCTTAGTAAACTGTCACTAAACTCTTGTCCGTCGGAAAGTAAGCCTTCGGCAAAAATCCCGTTTTGATTAGATAGTGCTTTTTGCCACCGAGGTAGGGCATGCTGGGTGAGCCAGTGTTGGCAACGAGCGATTTGAAAGGTTAGGGAGTCCATGGTTTGCTCCAAAGAATAGGGCACTCAATGAGTGCCCTAAGTATTGAAAAATTAGAAGAGACCGATAGCGACACCGATGAAAGAGATAACCACTAATGAAAGCATTGCTTTTACTGGGCTAAGACCTTTTTTCGCCATCGCAAACCACGTGCCTAAAACGACAACTAATGGTAGTAGTTTAGGGAAGATTCCGTCGAGCATCATTTGTACGTTAATGTCGACGCCGTCTTTGGTTGCAAACTCAAGACCAGTGCCTAAGTTGACGTAACTGGCCGCAACACCACCCATGACAAAGACACCTAATAGTGACAACGCTTCACGAATCTTGGTTGAACGGTGGCTGACAAGCATCTCAACGGAGCCTGCGCCCATCTTGTAGCCTTTCATAAACAGCTGGTAAGAGCCGATGATAGCGATGGCGTTGAATGCTACGATGTAGAAGATCGGGCCTAGCATGCTACCGCCAGCGGCTAGTGCCATACCAATACTGAGTAAGATAGGTACTAACATACCCGGAATCATGGAATCGCCAATACCGGCAACTGGCCCCATCAAACCGACTTTGAGTGTATTGATGGTCTCGCCGTCAATAGGCTCGCCGTTGGCTTTCTTCTCTTCCATACCCACAGCCATACCATTGATGATAGCGCCCAACTGCGGTTCGGTGTTGTAGAAGGAAGCATGGCGTTTCATCGCTTCTTTTCGGTCTTCTTGATTCGGGTAGAGCTTTTTCAAAGCAGGCATCATACCGAGACAGAAGCCAAAAGATTCCAAGCGTTCAAAACTCATCGATGATAGGTTGTACATCATCCATGCACGCCAGCATTTCTTAAGATCTTTTTTGTCGAGTGCGACCTTTGGTTCGATCTCAGTACCAATTTTGTTGTGTTGTACAGTCATTAGAATTCATCCTCGTCATCATCAGCCTGTTGAACTGGCGCAGCGTTAGCTGTTTGTGGTTCTGGTTTGTAGTTGTAATGAAGTAGAGCGAATAGTGCGCCAATCATTACCAAACCCACCATGTTGAGGTTTAGGAATACGATGCCAACGAAACCGACTAAGAAATAAATCAGCATCGTAGACTCTTTGATAATCTGCTTTAACAGAATTGCGATACCAACAGCAGGTAAGATGCCACCAAGAACCGTCATAGTGTTAATCACCATATCCGGGAGGCTGGCCATAAACCCTTCGATGTATTGGTTACCGAAGTAAACCGCAATAAAGGTCGGAATAAAGCGCATCAAGAAGTTGGTGACCTGCGGATAAATGGCGGAGTTCATGTACACGCCTTTCTCATCACCGGCTTCTATGGCTAAATCTGCTTTATGGTTCCAGTAGGAGTTAATGACCATCATAAAGTTGAAGATGATGGTGCCTGCGATACCGATAGTTGCGGCGATAGCAACAGCGACTTCCACACCCTGTCCAGACATGATGCCCAGTGCGACAGCAGGGTAGGCGACGAAGTTAAGGTCGGCTGGCATGGAGCCGCCAGGTGTTACCATTGCGATGTAAACGGCTTGTACCGCTACACCAACCATGATGCCAGTTTGAATATCACCTAAGATGATACCCACCAACATACCGGACACGAGTGGTCGAGTGATAGTGTACCAACCACCGGTTAGTCCAAGTAACCAGGGGGTGGAGAGGGCACCGAGATAGCAGAGTATCCCGATAAATACTGCTTCTATAAACATAATGTCATCCTTTAGCTCACGTATTAGTCTCTCCACTTTTGAAGCTAAAAACCGCGTCAAAAGTGGAGGTTGTTTTGTTGTTATTTCAGTTTTTGCTGTGCATCTTGCCAGGTGTAGGAACTGGCATCAGGAACCAATCTGAAGTCGATGTGGTGACCGTCTTCTGAGAGGTAGTTAAATGCAGAGATTTCTTCTTGGTTGACGCATTGGTTGCCGCCAATTGTCGTTGTGCCTTCTCTAGCGCTCATTGGGCCAACGTTGATTTTGTTATTGAGATTTTCAAGGCTAATACCCGCTTCGCGAATACGGCGCAGCGTGACTGGAGATTTCGCGATGACGAAATACTTCTTGTCGCTGGCGATCACCTTCGGTAGCTTGCTGACGGCGGTCGCCGTGTCAAATAGCCAAACTTTAACGTCGGTTACAGCGCCTTTCATGACTTGTGATAGCAATGGGTCAGCTGCAACAGCATCGTCAATGGCTACGATGCCATCACAAGGAAGTTCTTTTGCCCAACGAGTCATTAACTGTCCGTGAATAACGCGGTCGTCGATACGCACAAATGAAATAGCCATAGTGTTTCTCCTTAAAAATCGTCTTCTTGTGCCAGCTCTACTGGCTTGGCAACGACAACCGTTTTTAGCGCTTCTTGCTGCAAGGTCGTTGCAACGTATGAAGCGTCCATCTCTTCAACAAAGTCTGCCGTCATTAAAAGTGTTGGGAAATTCACCCCTGTAACGACCTCAACCTTTGGATTGAAATCTGGGTTGAAGGCGTAAGTGCAAGCAACGTTGTAAGGCGTGCCGCATTCCAAATCGCATAGCACAACAATGCCATCGACATTGGGCGCTATCGCAGTGATTTCATGGTGGAAATCTCGTTTAAATTGCTCGATGCCTCCCTCTTCGGTGAGACAGATCGCAGTCGTGTTACTGAGTTCGCCAAATACCATTTTGGCACTGCTGATAAGTGCAGTGGCTAATGGACCGTGACTGGCTACGATAAAATGGAGCATGATTAACCTCTTACGAACGCTTTAATAGTGGCAATTTCTTTTCCTTCGCTTTCGCCATAGGGTTGGATGACATAAGCGTCTATGTGAGCTGGGATAACGAAGGTTTCGGCATAATGAACAACAAATGGCTCAAATTTATTGTCTGGACTCAAGATAATTGCCTCTTTACCTTCTACTAAGTTCAGAACATTGACGGTTCCCTCAGTTTTATGAAGAACGGGTTTGCTGAACCAGTGGCGTCGGGTCTCGATAAACTCGCGCTCATGCAAGCCCGTTTTCTCTTCTCTCCAGCCTTCACCTTCTGCGATTGGCGTAATGGCGTTAACTAGATGCTCCTGACACCATTCCGTGTTGCGTTCCCATTGAATGACTTCTTTACCGTGATCCAAATGCACTGGTCGTGGTAGGCCATCAAGCCCTAGACGATCCCAATCCCACAGTTTGAAAGTGAAGATGTATGGGGTTGCACTGATTTCAAGCACCATGGAGTCGGAGCCTGAGCAGTGAATTGTGCCTGCGGGGATTAAGAAATGGTCGTGCTTTTTCGCTGGGAATTGATTGATAAAGCGTTCATCATCGAATGACTTTTCACCGCGCTGCGCTGCATATAAATCATCCATCATTTCATCTGGGTTGATGCCAGACTTAGTGCCAAGGTACACACTGGCTTTTTCTCCAGCGTCTAACATGTAATAGCTTTCGTCTTGGGTATAGTGCATCCCAAATTCGTTCTGAATGTACTCTGTTAGAGGATGTACTTGCAGGCTTAGATGCTGACCTTGCATGGTATCGAGGAAGTCGAATCGAATTGGGAACTCGGCGCCAAAACGTGCATGGACACTGTCGCCTAAGAGAGCGCGCGGTTGTGTTAATACCAAGTCTTGCGATGGAATCTCGACAACAACGTCACCGTATTTAAGCAGTAGGCTATTTTCTTCAGGAACGCAGTCAAAACACCATGCATAGTTTGGCTTGTCTTGATCTAGGTCGCAGACTTCTTTCATCCATTGACCGCCCCAGACCCCAGGGTCAAAGAAAGGTACCAACCTAAATGGTTGAGTTGTTGCTTGTTGTAAGCCTGCGTTGAACGCTGTGCCAGAGACCATTTTAGGGTCAAAAGCGGTGTTGGTGTCTAATAGAAAATCAACATCTGACAGCAGCTTAGTTTTATATCGGTCGAAGACACGCCATTCAATAAAGAATGAACGCTTGTATTTACGCAGGACGTCTTCGTTGTAGTTTTCTGCTCCCCAGTTGCCAAGCTCTCCACGGCGGAAGCGTTGCTGAATTTCCCAACGGGCTAAATCGGCGTAAACAAAGGTATCACCATCAGCGACCAGTCTAGCTCCATGACCAATAACAACGATCAAACCTGAATCAGCATTACTAACCGTTTGTTTCAAGCCTTGTAGCTTTTCGCTGTCAAAGAACTCATCCAGCTTGTGCGGTGCAATGACGCCAAATACTCGATCATCGGTAATGTTGCGTTCTAGCATGGCGAAGATGTGTTCTTCGGAGTATTTCGCATCGTCCATTGACACCACAAGAGCGGGGGAGAGCGGTGCAACAAGCTGGTCGAGGAGTTCATTGTGATTGACACCATGATAGGTGTCGATCACCAAAATATGTTTATCTTGGCCCTGAATACGTTGTTCAATTGTGTCAACGATACTGTCCCAACCGCGAACGGCAGCGTGGTCAAAGCCTTTCACTTCTACATTTGGAAACTTGTCATAATTGGATTGACCAGATAGGTACTTCATACATCACCTTGAGTTAATCATTTGACTACAGTCTAATCACTCAGTTAATCAACTAACAAACTGGTTAACGCGTTTAACCACTCATTTAGCAGTTGTTAACCAATAATTGGCGAGGCAATTTTGTAGTTAATCACATAATCATGACGATAAATGACAGTTGATTAGGTTAATCGATTAACCTTGTTTTAATCAGAAAAGAAAGTCGCTATAACTGGTGCTAATTTCATTTACTGGAGTTCAACATGGCCAAAGCAACCATTGCGGACGTGGCTAAGCATTGCGGTGTTTCCACCGCGACTGTGTCCATGGTATTGACTAACAAAGGACGAATCTCGGCGACTACTCGTGAGCGGGTTTTAGAGGCGGTTAAGGAGCTTGGTTATGTTTACAATCAAGCAGCGGCTAACTTGCGACATAAGCGCAGTAATCTAGTCGGGCTCGTCACACCTGATATTACCAACCCTTTTTTCTCTGAAATGATCGCAGGACTTAGCCATTATCTTGAAGAGCAAGATTCGCTACTGTTTCTCGCTAATGCTGAAGAGAGCGTTGAGCGTCAAAGCAAGTTCATTGATTCATTGTTGAGCCAGAACGCTGGTGGTGTAGTAATGTGTCCTGCGATGGAAACTAATTTGGACTTTTTGGAGACAGTACAAAGTCGTGGTTTCCCAATAGTGCTAGCTGTTCGACCTATTGGAGAAGATCAATTTGATTTCGTTGGTACCAATAACTTCATGGGCTTACAGTTAGCAACGGAGCACCTTATCAAAAAAGGTCACAAACACATTGCGTTCGTTGGTGGACTAGAGATCTCGAAGACGCGATCCCATCGTCTCGGGGGTTATATGTCAAAGTTGATGGAACATGGGATTCCGTTCAATGAACGATACATTCGAAGTTGCTCAGCGAGTCGTTCTGAGGGTGCTAAGGTCACGAGGGAGTTACTGGAGCAGCATCCTGAAATTACCGCTATTATTGGCTACCAAGACATTGTTGCTTTTGGCGTAATGCGAGCCATTAAAGATCTCGGTAAAACTGTGGGCAAAGACATCGCGGTTGTGGGTTTTGATGATGTAGCAGAATCCGCAGATACCAATCCAGCGCTGACTTCCATTTCTGTCTCAGCGAGAGAAATTGGCCGAGCGGCGGGAGAGATCATTCTGTCTCGCATGGAGGGCGACAAACAGCCATACAAAAGCGTGGTGTTCCCGCCCAAGTTGGTGGTGAGAAGCTCATGTGGCTAACGATAGAGTAACTTAGACTTATTAGAACACTACTTAATTGAACGAGAAATGATATGTCGAACATTGGAAAAACTCGGTCTCTTCGATAAAGTATTGATTCCTGCAGATGGATAAATCATCGGGTTTTAGTTATGGAATTAGCACGAGGAAGTTGGACTGAAATACCGGGCGGTAAACTGCTGTGGATTCCTGATTTTATTGACGTGTTCGAATCATTAGAGTGGTTTCGTCTGTTAAACAGCGAGCTGCAATGGCGTGAAGATAAGATCATGATGTTTGGTAAATGGGTGACGATACCAAGGTTGCAAGCATGGTATGGTGACGCGAGTTATCAATACTCCAATTTAACTTTGGATCCTCTACCTTGGACACCGCATCTCGAAGACTTAAGACGGCGATGTGAGTTGGCTTCTGAAGCACCGTTTAATTCGGTTTTAGCTAATCTATATCGAACAGGACAAGACTCGAATGGTTGGCATAGCGATAACGAACCAGAACTTGGCAACTGTCCAGTGATCGCATCGTTGAGCTTTGGTGGCACGCGCCGATTTGCGCTTAAACATCGAGAAACCAAGCAGAAGATAACGCTAGATTTACCCAGTGGAAGTCTATTAGTGATGGCTGGTGATACACAGCACCATTGGTTACATACGGTACCGAAAACAGCCCGCCATGTTGAACCGAGGATTAATCTCACGTTTAGGCATATCTACTCCAAATAAGCTTAAGGCAAAAAAGCTCCTGCCAGTGGCGAGGAGCTTTTTTGTTCTACGTTACTCTATATTTTGTCGGCGCTTCGACGAGACACTCTGCGAGCCGCAGGCTTTTTGGCAGCGGGCTTTTTAGCAGCTGTTTTGGCTGTTGGCTTCTTCGTCGCAGCTTTACGTGCTGGCTTTTTCACTGGTGTTCTGGCTTTTTCGAGTTCCGCTTTTGCTTTGATAAAACGTTCTGGAAGTATCTGAGTTGCAAACACATCTTCTACGGTTTCTGCACGCTTGATTAGTTCAGATTGACCATCCTTAACCAGTACTGTAGCCGGGCGCGGTAACGAGTTGAATTGGCTGGCCTGAGACTCAGCGTAGTGGCCTACATCCATAATCGCCAGTACATCTTTTGGTTGCAGTTCAGGCATGGTGGCACCACTTTCCCAGATTGAAGGGATGCAGATTGGACCTGCAATCTCAGTGGTTTTTGCTACCACTGGTTGTGTCATTTTATTTGCGGGGAGGACAGGGTTTTTAGACTCCTGAGATTCCACCAAGGTCGCTAGGTAAGTAGACGCATCCACCATAGTGTAGGTGTAGTCCATTTCTTGATCGTCTTTAACGACATAAACTGACGTGAGAAGCGTACCTATGTTGCCTGCAATATAGCGGCCCGGTTCTAACCACAACTGAGGGATGTCAAAACCAGCACGGTTGAATTCGTCCAACATGCCCGAGCAAACCACTTTTGCGTAGTCTTCAATGGTATTGGCGTTCATCATGTGCTCTTTGCTACGACATTCAGGCTCACGTTCACGTGGCCAACCGCCGCCAAGATCGACTTGGAATGGTTGAACATCACAAGCACGAGAAATTTCAATCACATCTTTCGCGTATTGGCGATACAACGCATCCCAGCCTGCTGGATCTTTAGAGAAACGACCTAGGTGAGTGTGGAAGCCGTAGAATTCAAATATATCGATCTCTTTTACGCGGTTAACGATTTTCTTCGCTTCTTCACGCAACAAACCAAACTTGATCCACTTCATTGCACCTTTGAAGTCAGGGAATGGGTAGGCATCTGGTGTGAAGTTGTCGAAGAAGTCGTCCGGTAGAACCTTGAGACGAACAGCAATTCTTACTTTGTCCTCAGGTTTTACTTCACGGGCGATACGTTCAACTATTTCGATTTCTTCATAAGAGTCTAGGTGAATGGCATAGCCGTACTCAATCGCTTTGCGAATTGCTAGCTCAGGCTTCACGGTGCCGTTGAGAGCGATCGTTTCTGGATCTGCTCCAGCAATATGAGTCGCTTCTACTTCACCTGGACCAAAGCAATCGCCGCCAACACCTTCTTCATTACAAATTGCACGTACCGCGAAGTTAGTATTCGACTTGATTGCGAACATAACGTTGACGGGTTTCGGCCAGTAATTCCCAAACGCTGCTTTAACACGACGCAGGTTACCACGCAGTGTATCTTCACTCAGCACAAATAGCGGGCTGCCGTATTGTTCAATAAGATCGTTTGCTTTGCAGCCTCCAATTAACAGATCATCGCCTTTAGTTGTGAGTGAGTCTGTGGGAGTGAGAATATTCTCAAGGCGCTCGGCGTAGTTCATGGTTGCTTTGTGTTCTTTAAGCAACTGCTTTTGCTCTGCTAGTACCATGCCGAGATGGTTCACGGTTTCTTCTAAACGATCTTGATATTTCATGTCTGGCCTCTGTTAAAGGTAAAGTCTTGATTCATTTAACTAAGGCTTAGATTAACCAGTGGTCAAAACAGCATCATGTCACTCAGTGTCAATAAAGCTTACTCTGAAGTCACGCTACTTAATTTGAGAAGAGGGAGAAACGGCACTGAGGAGCTAAAAGTAGTGGGACTGTAGAAAGTACCGCTGATGGATATTTCTTATTCAGTATCGTTGGAAGTAAAGATTCGAGTTAACCTTCTTTTTTGAATCCTGAGGCAGTTCTTATAGTTTCTATCAATTTAGTTCATTTATTGTGTATGAAGGTTTAACTAAGTTATAAAACAAGAGCCTCAGTATAGCCATGAGGCTCTGTCTTTTAAGTGAATGAAACTATGTCAAAGAGAAGTTTAATCACCTAACGAAGTCGAGGCTCGGCGACGATCAGTGGCACCATGTAACTCTCCATCTTTAATTTCAATTGCGTTGAGCCCACTTACCACAGGGATAACGTGAACTTTGTAGCCCATATCGGCAAACTCTGGCACCATAGATTCTGCAAATGTGCGCTTTTCGACCAATAGACCTGTAGGGTTATATGGCTTGGTACGGTCGATTTTCGTTCCGTACTGAATATTGGGCAGATCGATGGCATCTTGCGCGGGTAGACCCCAATCAACAATACCAACGATGGTTTTTAGCACATACCCCGGAATCTGAGAACTACCCGGACTGCCAACCACCAAACGCAACTGGCCTTTGTCATCCATCATCATTAGTGGCGTTATGGCAGAACGTGGTCGCTTACCTGGTTCGATAGAGTTTTGAACTGGCTTACCCTTGATACTCGGAATTGAAGAGAAGTTTGCCATCTGAGCATTAAGTAAAACGCCATCGACCATAACGCCGGAGCCCATTCCCGTTCCGACGGTACTCGTCATGGCTACCGCGTTACCTTGTGCATCGACGATAGAAATATGTCCAGTGTCTTGGCTTTCAAAACCCTCGTGATTGGCAGGTGTCTTAGCTGAAGGCAATCCCGGTTTTATCGATTTCTTATTACCTGCCCCTTGCTCAGGAATGAGCTCATAACGATCATCGATATAGTCTTCCGCAAGCAATTCTTTGACGGGCGTATCAACGTAGCTAGGATCGCCTGCGTACGCTATACGATCTTCCTTAGCGAGTCTCATCGCTTCTACCATTAGTCTCCAAGGTTCGGCACTGGTGTACGTCATGTTGGAGATATCATACTTCTCGAGCATATCAAGTGACTGAGAAACAAGAACACCGCCGGAAGCAGGGTAACCAAATGAGACGATTTGATTGCCTCGGTAATTTGAGCGGACGATATCGCGTTGCTTCATTCGATAATCGGTAAAATCCTTTAGAGTGAGTTTGGCTTGTCCATCTTTTAGCTGTGCGTTGACCGTCTCAACAATACGCTCTGCCAATGGCCCTTGATAGAGATAGCTATCCCCTTGTTGGGCGATCATTTTAAGTGTTTTCGCCATTTTAGGGTTGGTCATTTTGGTACCAGTTGGCCGAATCGTCTCTCCTTTCCAGTACAGCGCTTTTATCTCAGGGTCATTGACTAAACGTTCACTTTCACGCACGACAATGTCATAGGTATAGCTGTTCATGGCGTAGCCGTTTTCAGCATAATCTATAGCTGGCTGGACCAACTGTGCCCACTCTAACTTGCCATGTTTTTGATGTGTTTCGTAGAGGAGCTTAAGGGTCCCTGGTATTGCGACAGAGCGAGGCCCCAAAATATCGTTTCGGCTGATTGCCTTGCCGTTGTCATCGAGAAACATGTCGGGCGTTGCACTCGCCGGAGCGGCATCTCGTCCATCGTAGGCGGTAAAACTTTTGGTTTTATTGTCGTAATACAAGGCGAACGTACCACCGCCAATACCGGTCATGTCCGGCTCAACAACTGACATAACCATTTGCATGGCCACCATAGCATCAATAGCATTTCCACCTTGCTTGAGAACGGTGTAGCCAGTGCTTGTGACGTAAGGATTGGTAGCACTGACCATAAACTCTTTCCCAGTATCATTGGGAATGGTCGGGAAAGGGGTTGGCTGTGCAAAAGCCGCCGATGAAACAAGCGATAATAGAACCGCGTAGCGTACTGACATGAAGGCCTCGGTATTTTTGGATACATTTACTAATAAGGGTAGGAAGTATCAGTAACATATCCACAAACCTAGTTGATTACCGTCCGGTCATCACTTTGTCATTGATAGGTCAGAGGGTTATATAAGTTATGTCGGTTATTTCCATTGGTTATAGGTATGTGTCGTAGAAAAAGTAGCAGGTGATGGCAATAGAACTCAATGCAACAAAGCCACGAACGTAAGACTGGGGCACTTTTCGTGATAAATCAGCAGCAAAGTAACCGCCCGTTAATGTGCCCAGCATGACAGCAATACCTGATTGCCAATCAATCAATCCGTTGAAGATAAAAAGTACGATGGCAATAGCTGACACACAGGTAGAAATTAGCAGTTTGAGTCCGTTCATTAGATTGATATCGCGATAGCCTGCGACTGCTAAGTAACTCAGCCCGATAACCCCTAAGCCCGCATTGAAGAACCCGCCAAATACACCTACCCCTATTAGGAACAATGACAGCATTAGCGATATCAACAAGCCAAGCTTAGCGTGGCTACTGATCTTTTTGAGGTGATTATTGATGATGTCGCCAAATAAGAACAACAAGGTAGCGATCAAAAGAAGCCACGGCACCGCGGTAACGAACTGTTGCTCAGAGACTTGAATCAAAAGGA
Source organism: Vibrio barjaei (assembly GCF_001639065.2). Taxonomy (GTDB): domain Bacteria; phylum Pseudomonadota; class Gammaproteobacteria; order Enterobacterales; family Vibrionaceae; genus Vibrio; species Vibrio barjaei. The sequence goes on along the minus strand of NZ_LQXO02000053.1, from coordinate 649,033 downwards.
AACTACCTGTGATGCCGCCAAAAAGGCTTAGTACTATGATCTTGGCAAGGTTTGCTCTGTCTCTGACAATTTCACGTCTGAACGCGTAGGTGCCACTTATATAGCCGGCACATGCGGCGAATGTGTTGGTGGCATTGGCGGTTATTGGGGGGATACCAGCCAGAAGCAGGGCAGGGAAAGTAATAAAACTTCCTCCTCCTGCAATGGAGTTGAGAATGCCGCCGAGAATACCGGCAACAAATAAGGTGGCTAATTGAGTGATGTCGAGTAGCATAAAATCGTTAAATTTTTGTTATTTTCTAAGCACTAACATATAGCAATACTGCGTAAGTCTCAAAGTGTTTAAATGCCAACGTGATCTCTGATTTGATGTAGGGATTTTTTATTTTGAGATAGCAGCGTAGCACTTGCTCTCGCGCGCATTTCTTGGGAACATTAAGGCAATAGGTAAATTGATTCAGGTCTACTCCCATGTCGAAACTAAGCCTACAAGAACAGATGCTAAAAGCTGGCCTTGTAAACGAAAAAAAACTTAAGAAAGCCAAAAAAGGCTCTAAAAAATCTCGTGTTCAAGCGCGTGAAGCAAAAGCGGCTGTTGAAGAGAACAAAGCGGCACAAAAAGAAAGAGATCAAGCGTTAAACAAACAGCGTGATGAAGAGAAATTGAGCAAAGAGATTAAGGCTCAAGTTAAACAGTTAATTACGCTAAATACTATCGAACAGCGTGATGGTGATATTAAATACAATTTCACTGATGGCACTTTAGTTAAGTCTATCTATGTGACTCAAGAAACCAGAGACCAGCTCAGTAAAGGGATCCTTTCCATCGCGAGACAAGAAGACACTTATGCGGTTATTCCAAGCATCGTTGCTAAGAAGATCATGGAGCGTGATGCAGAAACTATCATTGAAAATGAATCGAAAGAGGAAGTCCTTGAAGAGGATGACCCTTATGCACAGTATGTGGTGCCTGATGATTTGATGTGGTAAATCGGTATTTTCTGAAAGCCTCGATGCTGGCAACAGTATCGAGGCTTTTTTCTAACTGCGAAATGTGAGTTAGTGTTCATGGTACGGGTTTCTCTACATTTGCCTACAGAACAAGAATGAGTTTTAGAAATACAAACAAAATGCTCAGGAGCTTAGGTTCGGTCACCTTGGCAACATGGTGGTAATCTTGGCGTTCGGCTCTTACAGTGCGTGTTGGATAATATACAGGATACATATTGACCTCCGAGATGGGTGTGTGGTTATTATGTAAACTAATTGACGAACAAAGAATGAAGAGATGATTATGGGAAGTTCACCTTTTTACTCGATAACGCAACTGAGAAGGCTACAACAGCTTAACCGACTGTATTCAGTTGGTACTACTCAATCTGTTACGGTAGGAGAGCTAGCGGAAAACTTGTCGTGTTCCGAACGTAATGTCAGCAAGTTGATGGGCACTTTGATGAATCGTGGGTGGCTGGATTGGAAAGCAGGTCGAGGGCGAGGTAATTTGTCTCAAGTTACATTACTTGTTGATTTTAAAGCAGTTACACTACAGCAGTTGAGAGCTTTAGTTGGTGTAGGACAGGTCCAAACAGCGTTTGAAATAGCGGAACATTTTGACTTCCAGATTGACTTTAAAGCCAACCTTTCTAATTGGTTACAAGATGCAGAAAGTGAGCTAAGAAAGCAAAATACGTTGATCTATGCGACGCCATTCCCACTTCCTGAATGGCGACCGATGCATGCTCGTTCGTCTCGTTCTATCATGCTACTTGAGGGCGTATTTGATACATTGTTAAGATTTGATACTGTCACCCAGCGTGTCATACCGCACCTTGCCCACCATTTTAGCTATCAAGATAATCAACTGAGCTTCCGATTAAGAAATGATGTCTATTTTCATGATAATCATCGATTAACGGCAGAGAAAGTGAAGGACAATCTGTTAATCAGGCATAACAGCGAGCACAGCTACAAAATACTATTCAGGCATTTAGAGAGCGTCACTATAGAGGGACAATGGGTTCACATAAAACTACGTCAACATGACCCTGTGTTTGTTCATCTTTTAGCGGACGTCCATTCCGGTATCTTTGATACCGAACAACCGACCTTTCCTAACGGAACGGGGCCTTACTCTGTTGGTATGTTTAAGTCTTTTCATTGGAGTTTAACTAAGAACCACAGATATTTCGCGCTTGGTGGTTTAATAGAGCAAGTCGAATTTTGGGAAACGGATTCCTCTCCCAAAGCGGCCCATTTTGAGGAACTACGGGACTTATCATCAAACAATGATGAAGATAGCCAAGTAGCCGAACAAGATGGGGGGCTAGTACTTCAGTTCATTCATCATAACAACATGTTATCGCCTGAAGAGCGACATTGGATCGTGAATCAGTTCAGAGCGGTTGAAATGAATATGTGTCAGGCAAACAGCATAATGCGATGTCATCAAAATGAAGGACTGTACTTCTTTACGACAACATCTGCATTACCTCGAAGACCTGTGGTTATTGAAGTCAGGCACGTACATCGCAACCTGCTTTTGAAAGTGCTAGAGCAGATAGATGTCGCGTCTGAATCTTGGGTCGTGGTAGATAAGGGCGATGCACACGATTATAGCGTCGATATCTATTTTGATTGCTATGTGTTTAGTGAGGATCAAGCATTTCAGTATTATGAATGGCTTTTAACATCAGATGTTTTCCTCAGGTGTCTATCGGTAGAAAATCAAAAAAACATGACCCGCTTTCTAGATGAATGGCTAGAAGAGAGCCAAACTAGCGACGACTTCTTATTAAAGATGCACAAAGCTGAAAACTGGCTTATCCAACAGTTCTACTATTGCCCATTATGGCGAGATGACATGATCTTCAAGACGTCACACAACTTATCGGGGGTTGAGATCAATGCTATGGGGGTACCGACACTGGCGAAAATGTGGTTGGATTAGTATCAGACTAGGTTGCGTGATGCTGCGCTGCCCTATTTCTTTTTCCCATGCCCTTTACCCGGATTGTTTTTTCCGTGGGAACTGCGATCTTTTTTATTTTTGAGGTGTTTTGAATCGCATTCTTCTGATTCAATCCGCACTCGGTCTGATTCGTAGCTGATGCAATCTTCACTGAGTTCTAGTTTATCTGTTTTAATGGAGATATCAGCGAATGAGGCAGATACAGGAACAAAAGTAGTTAATAAGATAATAAGTAGTTTGTGCATAGCGGTGCCTCGGCGTTGTATTTAGGATGAGGCGCAGTGTAGAGGTATTTAGCGGCTAGATTTACCATTTTGTGCCAAAAGTGGTGACAGAAAATAGAATGTAAAAAAACAGCAAGACTAAATGGCCTTGCTGTTTTCATGAGATTACTCTTGAGTCGGTCTACTCGCCCAAACATAAAGCAGCTCTAATGCTATGGTTGCACCAGCGAGAGCAGTCAATTCGCTTTGGTCGTAAGGAGGTGAGACTTCTACCACGTCCATCCCTACCACGTTGATACCAGCCAAAGCTCGGATGATCTTTAGCACTTTATCTGAATTTAGTCCGCCGCAAACAGGTGTTCCCGTTCCTGGCGCGAAAGCGGGATCCAAGCAGTCGATATCAAACGTGATATATACTGGTTTGTCACCGATAGTTTCACGGATCTGGCTAACAATTTCTTCAACACTCTGGTCATTCGCTTGCATTGCGTTGATGACTTTAAAACCATGGTCATCGTAATCATACTCAGTACGAATGCCTATTTGGATCGAATGCTTGGCTGAGATTAACCCTTCTTTTGGCGCATGGTAGAACATGGTACCGTGGTCGTAACTACTGCCATTAGCATAAGTGTCAGTATGTGCGTCGAAATGGATTAGCGCCATTTCTCCGTGATGTTTAGCGTACGCGCGTAAGATCGGCAGTGTGATGAAGTGATCACCACCCAATGCAAGCATAGTCTTACCACTCTTTAGAATTTCGCTAGTCGCTGCTTCTAAGCGATAGGTGAAATCTTCTGCGTCACCACAGTCGAAAACTAGGTCGCCAGAGTCGATAACTTTTGTTTTGTCGAATACGTTAAAATCCCAAGGAAACTTCTTTCCTTCCCACGCAAGATTGACTGATGCACGGCGAATGGCGTCTGGTCCTAGACGAGCGCCAGGGCGACCAGAGGTCGCCATGTCGAGTGGAACACCTAAAACAACCACATCTGCGTCAGCAGAAACTGGATTTTTCACGTATGGACGACGAACAAACGTCATCGCGTTTGAATACAGTGAATAATCAGTTTTAGTAAACAAATCATTCATTTAAAAATCCTCTAAATAGGTATAGCCTGTTAGGCCGTATTCTAATTCTTCTAAAATTAAGGCTTGTTCATCAGCTTCGATGTGTTTTTCAACAAGCTCTTTGTAATTGTTTTTGATCGCTTCTACGTCAATGTGCACGTAACGCATCATATCTTCAACGGTATCGCCAAGGTCGATAGCAGCAAACTCGAAATCACCATTATCAGTGACGTTAACTACCGCGCTGTGCGTATCGCCAAACAGGTTATGCATATCACCCAAGATCTCTTGGTATGCGCCTACTAGGAAAAAGCCCATCAAGTATGGTTGGTCTTTGTTCCAAGCTGGCACTGGTAGTGTTGACTCAATGCCTTGACCATCAACATATTGGTCAACTGCACCATCAGAGTCACATGTGATGTCTAGCATAACAGCACGAGTCTGCTCTTCACTTCCTAAACCAGATAGTGGCAACACTGGGAATACTTGTTCAATTCCCCAAGCGTCAGGAAGCGACTGGAACAGGGAGAAGTTCACGAAGAACTTGTCAGCCAAACGCTCGCTTAGTTCGTCAAGAATCGGTCTGTGGAAACGATTCTTGTTGTCCATTTGTTTATGCAACTCGCCATAAATGCTTAAGCTTAACTGCTCAACCCAAGCACGCTGATGCAAATCCACGACACCAGAAGTGAAGAGTGTTTGAGCTTCGCTCAGGTCACTTTGAGTATCGTTGTAAATCTCGATAAGTGCACGTGCATCGGTGCCCGCTCTTAGGTTTTGCCAGTTCTGCCACATATTTTGCAGCAGCAGCGGTGCGTCTTCGCTCGGTGCATCAACCGTTTCCACATTATAGCTTTCCGTACCTATTACATTGGTAATCAATACAGCGTGGTGTGCAGTGAGTGAGCGACCAGATTCTGAAATGATCACTGGCGCGCTTTCTTCATAAAGAGCACACACATCACCTACGGTACTTACGATGTTGCGAGCGTACTCCGCCAAGCCGTAGTTCATGGAACTGCTTGATTGGCTACGTGTACCATCGTAATCAACGGCTAGCCCGCCCCCAACGTCGAAGTAAGCAATAGGCACTGACATTTTGCGAAGCTCACAGTAGAAACGTGCAGCCTCGTTCACACCATTGCGTACATCACGGATGTTGGCCATCTGCGAACCTAGATGGAAGTGAACTAACTGAAGCATTTCTAGCTGGTCTTCAGCTTTCAATCTTTCAACGACTTGTAGTACTTGAGACGCTGACAAACCAAATTTCGACTTCTCACCGCCGCTTGCTTGCCACTTACCTGCACCTTGTGATGCTAGGCGAATACGTAAACCGACACGAGGTTTAACGTTTAGTGCTTTTGCTTCTTTAAGAACGATATCCAGCTCGGATAGCTTCTCAAGAACGATGAAAACTTTGTGGCCAAGCTTTTCGCCAATCAGTGCAAGACGCACATATTCTCTGTCTTTGTAGCCGTTACAAACAATCACAGAGCTTGCTCGTTGAGCCATAGCGAGCACTGCCATCAACTCCGGCTTACTGCCCGCTTCAAGACCGAGCTGCTTAGTTTCAGCTTCGGCTTGGCTAGCAAGAATTTGCTCTACGACGTCTTTTTGCTGGTTTACTTTAATAGGGTAAACCAATAGATATTCGTTGTTATATCCGTAATCATTGATCGCTTGGTTAAACGCGTCGCAGATACCATGAACTCGCTGATGGATGATTTGCGGAAAACGCACTAGAGCAGGCAAGGTTAACCCTTTTTCTTCAAGTGCTTGGGCAATACGAGTTAATGGAACATGGTGTTGACCGTCTTTACGAGGAGAAACAGTTACGTCGCCTTTGTCATTGATGCCAAAGAAATTTTGGCTCCAGTGTTGTACGTTGTAGTCGGCACGGATGCGGTCAAGTTTGGAAGTATTAGTCACGGCATGTCTCACTTATCATGCGCTCAGGCTGGTACTAATCTTTTTTCTTTTTCGAATTTTCGCTCGATTTGATGATTGGGAATTAGCGTTAACCTGAAAAATCAAACCTCGTGATGATCTTCCATGATGGTCACGAACTGCTTCTTGAGTGCCAATGTTGTGGAGCAGGGTACTCAAGAGTCGTGCGCATTAACGGATATATTGGAGTCATTGTCTAACAAAAGGTTTTTCTCGAAACGATTAAGAAATGTTATCCATACCGAGCTTCCTTAATTTTCGATAAATAGTGTTTCTACTCACGCCTAAAATTCGTGATGCTAAGCTTACGTTTCCCTTTGTTTCTTCGATAGTTTTCAATAGCTTATTATCAATTGTCGACTGTAGGTCGTCATCTTTATTTAGAGTGGCAGTGCGTGTAGTGGTGAGCTTACGTAGTATGTTTTCTGGAAGATCATTTAGGTTGATGATCGGACTGTCACATAGAGCGGCGATCAAACGGCAAGTAGAGTGAACTTCTCGAAGATTTCCCGGCCAATCGTACTTAAGCATGAGGTCAATAACATCATTGGATAGACGCTGTTTATTGGACTCCTGCGTAAACGTTGATTCAATGAGTTGCTGTGTGTCCTCTCTTTCACGAACACTTGGTAAGGTAATACTCAATCCCTCTAGTCGATACCATAAGTCTTCTCTGAATTCTCCATTGGTGACCATATCAGTTAGATTTTTGTGACTAGCAACGATGACGTAGACATCGACAGGATAGCTGCGATTGGCTCCAATGGGCGCAACAATTTTCTCTTGCAGTACATGCAGAAGGCGCGATTGAGCGTTAAGAGGTAGGTCTGCAATTTCGTCGAGAAATAAAATGCCGCCATTCGCTTGCCTGAATCTACCTTCGAATCCTTTATGGTGAGCACCTGTAAAAGCTCCCGGAGCATAACCAAATAACTCGGACTCAATAAGGTCTTTTGGTAGCGCTCCACAGTTGATAGCGACAAGAGGTCTTTTGGCAAGTGAGCTTTGTTTATGCAAGGCTTTTACGAATTCATTTTTCCCGGTTCCCGTTTCTCCTGAAATTACCAAACCTATACGTTTTGACATGACTTTAGTGGCTTGTTGCCAAGCTTTTTCAACCCGACTATCTCCTTGGTGTAATGGGCAGTTTGAAGGCTCGGTTTCTGATTGGTTCTTGGGGAGATGAAGCAGGGGTTTAACAGACTCAACCTGATAGTAAAACTGATCCGTTTTACGGATACGATCAAGTGCCAATGAGCCAATGACTGACTCAATGGGATCGCCTGGTTTGAGTTGGTTAGCCAGTACACTGGAGGCAATAGCATTTTGAGCCAGCACTTGCCCATTTTTATCGGTGACAACGATTCCTTGCCAACCACTATTAAGCACGGAACTATCATGACCAAGGCGTATTTTTAATGCCGCATCGGGAATGAAGTTGAGTAGTTCACTCTCTATGTTTTGAACCATGTTTTGAATAAGTACTCGAGTGGCGTCGTTATGGGTTTGATACTCACTAGTCACATCCAATATCGCGATGAGGTCTCCTGTGGGCGAAAAGATAGGGCTAGCAGTACAACTAATGAAATGATGATGCCTAATAAAGTGTTCTCCACCTATGACTGATACTGGGCGTTTTTCTACCAATGCAGTTCCTATGGCGTTTGTACCTTTCAGCCCTTCATCCCAAAGCACTCCTTGATCTAGAGCTATCTCCGTCAGTTTTTCGCGAAATCGTTTTTGTCCCCATGTCTTTACTATTGCCCCATTGATATCCGCTAAGATAAGTCTGCTATCCGTACGAGAAAATATCTGACAAAAAAGTGGGTACGCATGTTTCTCAATGACGTTTATCAGAGTTTGGTGTCTATCAATTCGTTCGGTAACTTCGACGTTGCTAAGTCGATGATCTTCGGGTAAATGGCGGCTACTTAAACCGGCTTGAATACTGCGCTTCCAAGAGTCCTTGATCCACGCTTTTTCATTAGTTGTATGGCTAATTAACATGAGTGTTCCATTTTGTAGCAGTTCACTGTGACATCATGCTCTAAATTGGTACAGGTGCCCGTTGAGCATCTACAACTGTTGAGATAATTAACTAAAGCTAAAACTATTATTAATCATTAATTTACACAATGATAACATTTCTTTGTTCTACCTTGGTGTAAATTTTGCCCTTGTCACAATGTCTACTGACAAGATTTGCTTGTGCCTTCTGTAATAGGCACTTCCAACCGTTTGATAAAACAACAAAAGGAATAGACATGATTTACGCTCAACCAGGAACGGAAAACGCAGTCGTTAGCTATAAGTCTCGTTACGAAAACTTTATCGGGGGGGAATGGGTTGCTCCTGTGAAGGGACAATATTTCCAGAATACGTCTCCAGTTAATGGGAAAGCATTCTGTGAGGTACCTAGATCTGATGAGGCTGATATTAACCTAGCCCTCGATGCCGCCCATGCAGCGCGGGACGCTTGGGGTAAAACCAGTGTTACTGAGCGCTCAAATATCCTGCTCAAAATCGCAGATACAATAGAGCAGCATCTTGAAGAACTTGCTGTCGCAGAGACGTGGGAGAATGGCAAACCGGTGCGTGAAACATTAGCGGCTGACCTTCCTTTAGCCGTGGATCACTTCCGTTATTTTGCTGGTTGTATTCGTGCGCAGGAAGGGTCAGCAGCGGATATTGATGCGAATACTGCAAGCTACCATTTCCCAGAACCTGTTGGCGTCGTTGGTCAGATCATTCCGTGGAACTTTCCAATGCTGATGGCAGCATGGAAACTGGCACCAGCATTAGCAGCAGGGTGTTGCGTGGTACTTAAGCCTGCGGAGCAAACGCCAGCATCTATCTTAATGCTTATGGAAAAAATAGGTCACTTAATTCCTGCTGGCGTAGTCAACATCGTCAACGGTTATGGTGCAGAGGCTGGTCAAGCGTTAGCAACCAGCGAGCGTCTTAATAAACTTGCGTTTACTGGTTCAACGGAAATTGGCCACCATATATTGAAGTGTGCAGCTGAAAGCTTGATACCTTCGACGGTTGAACTTGGAGGTAAGTCTCCAAATGTTTATTTCGAAGATATCTTTGATAAGGATGATGATTTCTTAGATAAGTGCATTGAGGGAACACTATTAGCTTTCTTTAACCAAGGTGAAGTGTGTACTTGCCCATCTCGAGTGTTGGTTCAAGAGTCAATTTACGACAAGTTTATTGCCAAGCTTGAGGAGCGTTCAGCCACCATAAAACAAGGAAACCCTCTTGATGTGACGACGCAAGTCGGTGCTCAAGCGTCACAAGAGCAGTTTGATAAGATCATGAGCTATCTTGAAATAGGACGTCAAGAAGGCGCAAAAGTGATCATTGGCGGCGACATGAACAAGCAAGAAGGTGACTTACAAGATGGCTATTACATACAGCCAACCATGCTTGCAGGTCACAACAAAATGCGTGTATTCCAAGAAGAGATTTTTGGCCCTGTCATCGCGATCACCACATTTAAAGACGAAGCTGACGCATTGCGAATTGCTAACGATACTGAGTATGGTCTAGGGGCAGGGGTTTGGACTCGTAATGGCAACTTAGCGTATCGGATGGGACGTGAGATTCAAGCAGGACGAGTGTGGGTTAACTGCTATCATGCATATCCAGCACACGCTGCATTTGGTGGTTACAAGAAGTCGGGTATTGGACGAGAAACTCATAAACTGGCTCTCGACCATTATCAAAACACTAAGAACTTGTTGGTGAGTTATTCGACTAGTCCGCTAGGGTTCTTCTAAGACCTCTAGTTGGTCGTTAAGCCGGAGCTTTTTGCTCCGGCTTTTTTCGTCATATCTCTGTAAATTTGCCAGAATACACGTCTGGTTAACGGTTATTTACTGCGGTTTTTGTCAGTATCTTTCGACACAACGAAAAACCAACGAAAAAATGATCAAGAAACAGAGATTAATTAGCGATTTCCAAGATATCGGCATCAACCCAAATGGAACGTTGCTCGTACACTCCTCCATGAAAGCCATTGGCGACGTTGCGGGTGGTGCTGACACAGTACTGGATGCCTTGAGTGAGTTTATGTCTGAAGGGTTGCTATTGCTACCCACACACAGCTGGGACAAGCACAATCTTGCAAATGGTATTTACAACCCTAAAACAGAACCCTCTTGCGTCGGTATCCTTGGTGAGATGTTTAGGCAAAGAGAGGGCGTGCTTCGTTCGCTTCATCCTACGCACTCTATGGCCGCTTTGGGAAAAAATGCTGAGCAGTTTATTGCAGGTGAAGAAACATTGACGTCTCCATGCCCTCGACATGGCGCGTGGGGAAAACTCTATGACGTTGATGCGCAGATTCTCTTTCTAGGGTGTCCTCTAACTCGTAACACATATATACATGGTGTGGAGGAGTGGAATGCGATTCCTAACCGTATTGACTCAGAGTCAGAAGCTATCACTATCATTAAGGATGATGAAGCTATTGAGACGATTCTACATCGCCATAAAAGCCCATTTGGCAGCATTCATGAAAACTATGGCAAGCTTGAGCGCCCATTTGTTAAACAGGGTATCGGCCATTGGGGAACTATTGGAGAGGCAAGGTCGTTTTTAGCCAGTGCGAAAGGAATGGCAGATATAGCGCAAGCGTTCTTAAAGCGAAACCAAGATGTCTTTTTGTACGATGACCCCATCCCAGAGTCGTGGTATGAATAAAGTAAGAAGAGCCTAAATCTAGGCTCTTATATATTGCTTATCCGTGACTTTCACCGACGATAACGACTTCCCCTGTGTCCTCATCGAGATACGCACCTATCGGTTGAATATCCACAATGTCGAACTCATAACAGGTTCTAGAATCCCAAACGCCAGAGCGGTTTAGTCCGTCGCCAGCGATCTTTCCCGGCTTATTTTTACTTAGCCATTCATTGGCCACTTCTTGTAACTCCTCAGAATCGGAGGCACTGAAGATACCGCTTTGGTTATAACAAACCAGCATCTTGTTCCTGCTTTTATTATGAGGCACAGGAATACTGTATTGGCTACCATTATCAGAATTATAAATCGCGCTATTTCTTAAGATTAGGTCGTAGTCCGCTTGCAGTTGTCCTGCTTTTACCGCGTTGTAGACGGAACAGCCTGACAATAGTGAAGCGCCAATGACAAGCATTGTTAATTTCAGTTTTTTCATATGTCTTTACGATTCCAAAATTGTCAAAAATACAGTTAGAAAATACCAACTGACGAAATCGCATCCCTGCGTGGAAATCCATAAGATTGGATGACTGACTCTCCTGATTTAGAGCCTCGGAGAGACAGCCTATGTCACGGTGAGTGACAGGAGATATCGTAAAGATGATGAGTTTAGTAGCCTAATGTAGCAGTGTTAGAAAAGCGTTGGAAAAGAGAGGTAGGTAGCTGTGTTGACAGATACAAAAAAGGCTTCGATTACTCGAAGCCTTTTAGAAATTCTTTAACTGTCGTTATTATTGAGGAATAACGTTAACAGCTTGAGGACCTTTTTGGCCTTGCTCAACACCAAAAGAAACCGCTTGGCCTTCTTTTAGAGTTTTGAAACCTTCGCCAGAGATAGCGCGGAAGTGAACGAATACGTCTGGACCGTTCTCTTGAGCGATGAAGCCGTAGCCTTTCTCTTCGTTAAACCATTTTACAGTGCCAGTATTTGTGTTAGACATGTTATGTCCCTTACTTTTAAGATTAAAAATTTTTGCCTTGCGGCGGTCTCGCTTTGTGTTTCCGTTTATTTAATCAAGCCGTAAATGGGAAAAACGAATGACAAATACCCGCTAGGGAGATTATCTGACAATACTTCTCGTACTCTTTTACTCTTACTTTAAATAACTCTGAACACCAGAGCGCAAGCAGTGTAACACACCTAGCAAAGGATTAAATGAATTTCTTATGAATTAGTTACAAAAAGAGCAAGCCATTCGTGACTTGCTCTTTTGAGATGGTGATTAGCGTTTAAACGTAACGTTTTCAGAGGACTCGAGGTGGATTTGAGTCTCAGCTGGCTTCGTTTGAGCAATGACAGTACCGTTACGAATAGAGTAGCTGACAGGGACTTGGCGTCGAACGGCATCAAAGCCATTTTCCGCTGGCAGCAATAGTAAGCTACCTGCTTTGCCTACTTCCAAACCGTGCTTGTTTTGGATATTCAGCGCTTTAGCTGAGTTAGTACTGATCAAGTCAAGTGATTGATTGATTTGATCGTAGCCCATTACCTGACATACATGTAACCCCATGTGCAAGACTTGGAGCATGTTGGCAGTTCCCAATGGGTACCAAGGATCAAAAACATCATCATGACCAAAACAGACGTTGATGTTTGCAGCCAACATTTCTTTTACTCGTGTTACACCGCGACGCTTAGGATAATCGTCGAAACGACCTTGTAAGTGAATGTTAACCAGTGGGTTTGCGACAAAGCTAATGCCTGACATCTTCAGCAGACGGAACAAGCGAGATGCGTACGCACCGTTATAAGAACCCATTGCGGTGGTGTGGCTAGCTGTCACTCTATCGCCCATTTCGTATTTATGAGCGAGTGCTGCGAGTGTCTCAACAAAGCGAGATTGCTCGTCATCAATTTCATCACAGTGAACATCAATCAAGCAGTCATATTTACGCGCCAATTCAAAGACGTAATGAAGTGATTCCACACCGTACTCGCGAGTAAATTCGAAATGTGGAATTGCGCCGATAACATCCGCACCAAGCTGTACGGCTTCTTCAAGGAGCTCTTTGCCATTCGGGTAAGACAAAATACCTTCCTGCGGAAAAGCAACGATCTGGATATCAACCCATTGCTTCATTTCTTCACGAACTTCCACCATCGCTTTAAGCGCGGTGAGTGTTGGGTCAGATACATCAACGTGAGTACGAACGTGCTGAATACCGTTGGCAATCTGCCACTTTAAAGTTTGTTTAGCACGCTGTTTAACGTCTTCAATAGACAAAAGCGCCTTGCGCTCTGCCCAACGTTCAATCCCCTCAAACAACGTACCAGAGATGTTCCAACTAGGCTCACCAGCAGTTTGAGTCGTGTCTAAGTGAATGTGAGGTTCGCAAAATGGCGCTGTCGCCATGTGACCCGTCGCGTCAATGTGTTTGTCTGCAGTTAGCGTTTTTGAGCCAGCAGCTTCAATCGCCTTGAATACGCCGTCTTCTATCAAAAGGTCATACAGACCTTCTTTCATATTGATTGAAGCATTTTGAATGAGCAAAGATGACATAACACCAAATTCCTAATTATTAAGCGTCTGCTTGTTTAAGTTGCGCCGCTTTTTTGTTGATAAGTCGGTCCAATACAACATAGCTGATGGCACCACCAAGTACAGCATTAACTGGTACTACACCTGGCAGAAAATTACCTGCAGCTACGCCGAGACCTACTGCAATGATACCTGCCCAGTTTACAGTTTGGAATTTTGTAGTTTCAAAATTTGCGTAACGTTTTCTGTTTGTAATGAAATCCGCGATGATCACGCCGCCGATTGGTGGGATAGCAAGCGATAGGAAGGTCAACCAACCAACGAAATTGTTATAGAGCCAAAGCGCACATAATGTACCCACCAGACCATTCGCCATAGAAAGATACTTACTTGGCAATCCTGTCACGTTCGAGAAACCAAGACCTGATGCGTAGAGCGCGTTGTCATTGGTTGTCCAAATGTTTAGACCTAGTACGATGATGGCTGGAAGCAATAGACCTTGAGCAATCATCACTTCAGAGATATCGGATTGTCCCGTAACCGATGCTCCTGCGGCACCAAAGATGAACATCAGTGAGTTACCGATAAAGAACGCCACCATAGTAATGAATACTGCGCCTTTTGGATTTCGACCGAAACGAACAAAGTCCGCCGTTAGTGTACCAGCGCTTACGAATGAGCCAACGACCATTGCTAGTGCAATTGAGAAATCAAGAGGTTCTGCAGGTTGAATCTTTTGAAGTTCACCAATGCCGCCCACGCTGTCGACCGCCGTCAAAACAGAATAACCACCAAGGAGGGCAATAGCAGGAACGGCGATGGCAGACAGTACCATCAAGGCAGAAATACCGAAGTAGACCGTTGCCGTCATCAACAAGCCGCTAACAATGATTAGCGTATTGGTATCGATACCTGTTGCTTTCTGTACGGGGATGGCAAACATAGCCACACCGACTCCAAACCAACCTACTTGAGTGCCGCCAAGAAGAACAGAAGGAAGCCAAGAGCCTTTAGAGCCAAAAGAGAAACGAGCTAGGAGGTGAGTGGAGAGGCCAGTGGAAGAGCCGATGTAACCAAGAAAAGAAGTGTAAATACCGAGGATGAGGTTACCAATGAGAACAGCGAGGAAGAAATCATTAAAGGAGAGACCAGTACCGAGTGAACCACCTGTCCACATACTTGCGGAGAAGAAAGTCAGTCCTAACATCACCATGGTTAATGAAGCGACTCCCTTTCTAGCCGATTGTGGAACCGGACCTAGACTGTAGTTGTTATCCGCAGACATCTCTTACCTCACAATTATCTAAATTTAAATACACCATTTACCAGATTTCAGGCAAACGGCGCGTATTATGGTGATGTAAATGTGAGAGTCAAGAGGCGAATTGTCGTATTTTTACAGCTAGCCGAGTGATATTGATATTTAGCATAATAAAATCATTGAGTTAGGTGTTTTATTGTGACGGTGATTATTTTGTGGTTATTTTGTATTGGCAGGTAGCAACCGTTTGCTGAGGCTCTTTAGTGTGCGTTTTTATAAACTTTGTTATCAAATTGGTTCATAACGTCGATAAGTGCAACTTTATGGCTATTGCCCAATATTCTCTGAAACGCCAAGGTTTTAGAAATGACGCTAGGCAGCGTTTTGCTACTCGCATCAGATTCTCAATTAAGTATATAATGCCCGCGCTTTCATCTGGGGTATGACTATGATTTCCAAAAACCAATTAAAACTTCTTCGTGCATTAAGTCAAAAGAAACAGCGTAAAGCACATGGCTTATTTCTCGTAGAAGGTGAGAAGAACGTGTTAGAGCTATTGGAGACATCCATGGTGATAAAACATGTCTTTGCCACCAGTGAATTTTTAGCAAGCAATCGAGAAGCGCTGCAATGTGTTGAATGTATCGAAGCATCACTTGAGGAACTGACTAAAGCCAGTTCTCTTGTGAGTAACAATGCGGCAGTGGCCGTTGTAGCGATCCCTCAAACGGAAATACCAGCGGCTAAAGGGATGATGATCGCCCTAGATGGGGTCTCTGATCCGGGTAATTTGGGTACCATTATTCGAATCGCCGATTGGTATGGCATCAAACATATCGTGGCCAGTACCGATTGTGCGGATCCGTATAATCCAAAGACCATCCGAGCTACGATGGGCAGCTTTGGGCGTGTTCAAGTAACGCTTTTGGATCTTCCTAGCTACCTAGAGCAAGCGTCACTACCGGTATATGGAGCGTTCTTAGAAGGCGAAAATGTGCATAAGATGACCTTTTCTTCAGAGGGAATCTTGCTAATGGGTAGTGAGTCTCACGGTGTCCGCCCTGACGCTGAACAGTATGTGACAGATAAAATTACCATTCCAGCATTTGGTGGTGCCGAATCACTGAATGTAGCCATGGCAACGGGGATTATTCTCGATAACTTCCGCCGCCAACATAGTGAAGTTTAACGGCTTTTCCAGAACACGATTAGAACTAAAAAGGGCGCAATACCTTATTGATATTGCGCCCTTTTTTGGTGTTCATAGTGCTATTTTTCAAGCATGCCTAACTTGTTTGGCACGCCATTCCATTTCTCTGCTTCATCCATAGCAGGTTTGACTTCGGTGATATTGGGCCAGACTTCTGCCAATTCAGCGTTCAACTCAATAAATACTTGCTGGTCTTCCGTAAGCTCGTCTTCTTGGAAAATTGCTTGAGCGTCACACTCAGGTACACAAAGTCCACAGTCAATGCAGTCGATAGGGCTAATGACCATAAAGTTTGGGCCTTCGTAGAATGCGTCAGCAGGGCACACCGCGACACAATCGGTATATTTGCATTGGATACAGTTATCAGTGACGACAAAAGCCATGGTTATCAACTCTTAATTTGCCAAATTTGTGGAGGGGCGATAATACTCATTCGCCAACAAAATTCAATATTAGAAGCAGGTTATTCGTGTATCTAACTCCTGCCTAAAGTGAATTAAGTATGACAGACAAAACAAGTTAACGTAAAATGCGCGCCATTGTGAGCTTATCGGTCCCCAAGTTGACCGATTAGGCTAAGACACCGACTAGGCGAGACCCCTCCATGATACGTTTAACTGAAATTAAACTTCCTCTTGACCACGAAGAAGGCGCAATTTCTGCTGCCATTCTTAAAAAACTCGGCATTTCTGCTGAGCAGATGATGTCATTCAATGTGTTCAAGCGTGGCTATGATGCGCGTAAGAAGAGCAAGATTCTTCTTATCTACACTCTAGATGTAGAAGTGCAGAATGAAGCATTACTGCTTGAAAAATTTACCGATGATCCACACGTCAAAGTCACTCCGGATATGGAGTACAAATTCGTTGCTAAAGCTCCAGCTGATAACACTGAGCGTCCTGTCGTTATTGGATTTGGCCCTTGCGGTCTATTTGCTGGCCTTGTGTTGGCACAAATGGGCTTTAATCCGATCATCGTTGAACGTGGTAAGGAAGTTCGTGAACGTACCAAGGATACTTTTGGTTTTTGGCGTAAGCGTACACTGAACCCAGAGTCGAATGTACAGTTTGGTGAAGGTGGTGCGGGGACGTTCTCAGATGGCAAACTCTATAGCCAAGTCAAAGATCCAAAGCACTATGGTCGTAAAGTCATCGAAGAGTTTGTAGCTGCTGGTGCACCAGAAGAAATTCTTTACGTGAGTAAGCCACATATTGGTACGTTTAAACTTGTGACCATGATTGAGAAAATGCGTGCGAAAATCATCGAACTAGGTGGTGAAATTCGTTTTAGTACTCGCGTTGATGATATTCACATGGAAGACGGGCAAATCACTGGCTTGACACTGTCAAATGGCGAAGAAATCAAATCACGCCACGTGGTACTAGCGGTAGGTCACAGTGCTCGTGATACGTTTGAAATGCTGCATGAACGTGGCGTTTATATGGAAGCGAAACCTTTCTCTGTGGGTTTCCGTGTTGAACACAGACAATCAGTGATTGATGAAGCACGTTTTGGTTCTAATGCCGGTAACCCAATCCTTGGCGCGGCTGATTATAAACTGGTGCATCACTGCAAAAATGGTCGCACAGTATATAGCTTCTGTATGTGTCCAGGAGGAACCGTTGTTGCGGCGACTTCTGAAGAAGGCCGCGTAGTGACTAACGGTATGAGCCAATACTCTCGTGCTGAGCGCAATGCTAACAGTGCCATCGTAGTAGGTATTTCACCTGATCAAGACTACCCAGGTGATCCATTAGCAGGTATTCGGTTCCAACGTGAACTAGAGAGTAATGCTTACCTGTTAGGTGGTGAAAATTACGATGCACCAGCTCAGAAAATTGGTGACTTCTTAAAAGGCAATGACCCAAGTGCTTTAGGTGAGGTAGAGCCGTCATTCACACCGGGTATCAAGCTAACCGATCTCTCTAAAGCATTGCCTGACTTTGCTATTGAAGCAATCAGAGAAGCGATTCCTGCGTTTGATAAAAAGATCAAGGGTTTCGCTGGTGCAGATGGTTTGTTAACCGGTGTTGAAACTCGTACTTCGTCGCCTGTTTGCATCAAACGTGGTAAAGACTATCAAAGTGTTAACCTTAAAGGCTTCTTCCCCGCAGGTGAAGGTGCAGGTTACGCTGGTGGTATTCTGTCGGCAGGTATTGATGGTATCAAAGTGGCAGAAGCGCTTGCTCTGTCTATGGTTGGCGAACAGCAAAACTAAACGCTGGACCAATGAATTATAAAGCCCATTAACTAGAGGTTAATGGGCTTTTTTATTGGCCACTTAAAAGAGTGAAAACAAGAAAGGCAACACCCATAGGGGAAGGTGCTACCTTAGAGGTTAGATTAATTCAGTTTGTTCCAAGCCGATGTCCAGTGGCTACCGACGTCAGGTTCAAACTGGGTTGCTGTTGGTGACCATTGAACACAGTAACCGGAGTTCGGGAATGGTTTGCACTGATAAATGTGACCATCCTTAGCGAGGACTTTAGTGCCTTCTGTGTACTGTGACAGACCATCAGGAAAGACGAAGTCATAGTCGCCAGGGACGGTTTGTTCTACCAGCATAAAGTCCTGCGTCGTTTGGTCGACAAGATTGCCTTTATCGTCTCTTACGCGTGTCACTAACATATGGTGGCCAGCTTCAGATTTAGACAGCATGAGGGTTACATTCTGGTTTTCACCATCCGCTAAGCTAAGTTCCTGACTCGCTAAAGATTCTTGTGCGTGGTTGTAAACATTCATGCTTACGTCTACTTTTCCTGTAGCCGCGACGTTCAGTGCCAGTTCAACTGGTGTTTCACCGATTTGATACTCTGGCTCCAGTCCCGTTACGTCTGCACCGATGGAAGGTGGAGGTGTCACTATATCATAGCCAATTTCAACGCGATCTAAGCCGCTATTATCTGCCACATACACAGTGTTGCTACCATAAACTGGTGAGATATTGCCGTTACTATCTTGCTGTCCAGCTTTGATATCAGTGTGTTCATGATTGATTTGTGTCGCGAGAGCGTGAGACCACTGATTTGCCTGTCCTTGTTGCTCTGAAGTAATGGTAATACTGGTAGAAAGGTTTGGTAGCTCACCGTTAGAATCAAAGACGCGAGTGAAAACGGAGTCGCCAACCTTCAAATCCATCGTTGGATTGATTGTACCTGCTTGAGACCAGCCAGGGATGCCAGGATCATCACCATTAAACTGTACGTCAATAACATTATAGAAAGCAGCGGCAGTATCACCCACATCCCACACCGCTAGTACGATTTGATAGCCTTCCCGTTCAGGGACATTACACTGGTGGCTCATTAATTTTGGTGGCTTCTGCATATTGCCTTCTACCACACAAAATGGATTCAGATCGAATGAATCTCTCGCCAAGGCTTGGTTCGGATTCCAGTTCGGCTTGGTAATGTAATACTTCCAATCTTTAGTGACGTGATTGGCTGTAAATGTCCACTCAAAAGTCTGCATACCTGATTGAATAGGGCGCTTTACCCAACGGTCAGACGTCTGCTCGTTGAGAGGAGAAAACTGCGTTAGGCCTGCACTTGCGATTTGGCCGTCAGGAGGACCCGCTTGAGGAAAGCCCTCAGGGCCTTCAACGCTTTGGGGCTCCCACTGAACGGAGCCACAATTTACGTTCTTTTCTCCAGTGTCAGCTGGATACTTACATAACGTTGCACGAGCTTCTGCAACTCCGCTTTCAACCGCTGAAACGTATCCGTGGCTGTATGCTAACGGGCTAGCAACTAAACCAAGTGCCGCCATTGAAAGCAAGACTCTTGTCTGTTTCATACCAATACCTTCTCTTAATCAGTTTCTAATGCGTATTAACACGCAAGTGGAAGTCTTTATTCTTATGGTCACTCGCATCCGACAAGTGATGGAAAGTAATTTAGATTGGAAAAATAAGTGTGGCGAATGGTTTGCCTTATTTATGGAATCAAACTCAATAAATCGGCGAGGTTGGCATTAAAATGACATATTCTAGATGATTATTCTAAAATAGTGGTCTAAAGTTGGTTTTAATGTTGATTTTATCAATGGGTGAGAATGTTAATTCTGCCTGATAAGAGACTTAATCAGGCAGAACTCTTTAAGGTATGTTGTGGTCTTTTACGGTCTACAGCAGCGATTCAATACCGAAGTCTTGCCCATAATGCTCAACAACAAAATCGATATCTTTGTCGCCTCTACCAGATAAGTTGAGAAGAATAGACCCCTTTTCTCCCTCTTTTGCCAATTTCAGCGCGTAGGCAACGGCGTGAGCCGATTCAATCGCAGGAATAATGCCTTCCAAACGAGATAGCTCGAAAAACGCATCAATGGCTTCTTTATCATTAATATGGCCGTAATTCACTCGGCCAGTATCTTTGAGATAGGCGTGTTGAGGCCCTACCGATGGATAGTCGAGACCACTTGCCACTGAGTATACTTCTTGAGGCTCGCCTTCTCCGTCTTTTAGCATGTACGATTTGAACCCGTGCATAACGCCAGGTTCACCAAGTGTTAGCGTCGCAGCATGTTCACCTTCGGTATGCAAATCACGCCCTGATGGCTCGACTCCATGGATTTGAACATCTTCATCATCCAAGAATGCGCTAAACAGCCCCATTGCATTGGAACCGCCACCAACGCAAGCTACGAGGTTATTTGGCAGTTC
This sequence comes from Vibrio barjaei, assembly GCF_001639065.2. GTDB lineage: Bacteria > Pseudomonadota > Gammaproteobacteria > Enterobacterales > Vibrionaceae > Vibrio > Vibrio barjaei. The sequence continues at coordinate 628,457 of NZ_LQXO02000053.1, read as the reverse complement.
TCCTGTCATTTCTTGGAACTGAACGCGGGCTTCGTTGCCGATAATCGATTGGAAGTCTCGCACCATTGCAGGGAATGGGTGAGGACCGACAACCGAGCCAATGGCGTATAACTGAGTGTGCGGGTCTGTTAAGTAGGCTTCAAATGCAGCATCTACCGCTTCCTTCAACGTTTTTCTACCGTGAGTGGCAGGAATCACATTAGCACCTAGAATTCGCATTCTCACCACATTTGGGTGCTCTTTTGCGATATCAACTTCGCCCATATAGATATCACACTCTAGGCCCACTAAAGCTGCCGCTGTGGCAAGGGCAACACCGTGCTGCCCAGCTCCAGTCTCCGCGATGAGCTTTTTCTTACCAAGCTTTTTAGCAAGTAGTGCTTCGCCCAAGCAGTGATTAATTTTGTGTGCGCCAGTGTGGTTTAAATCTTCCCGTTTGAGATAAATAGGTGCACCGTATTTTTCAGAAAGATTTTGAGCGTGGAAGATTGGACTAGGGCGGCCTACAAAATGTTTATATAGGCGTGCAAGCTCGGCTCTGAATTCTGGATCTTGGCGGCATGAGTCGTAAGCTGCGCTGATTTCATTCATGATTTCTTGTAGCTGAGGTGGGATAAAACTACCGCCGTATTCGCCAAAATAGCCCTCAGCGTTGGGCATAGGGTGGTTAAACGTATTTTCCATGTCTTTTGTGCCTCGTTGTTCTTTTATTAAGCACATTTGTTATAACGCAATTTGATGCATGTACACATAGGCTCATTTTAAACTTGTGACTGCCAACATGTCGTCCGGTTATTTAATTGGTAAATAACTGCGTCCAACAAAAAAGAGCCAGCAGTAGGCTGGCTCTTTTTTAAATCTATAAAATCAGAGGCTTGGAAGTATATTCTCAGGCATCAGTGCGTTATGAAGTGCGAGTTTGATAATCTCATTTGCCTTAGCGATATCCGGAGCGAAGTAGCGATCCTTATCATAGAACGGCACCGCCTCACGCAGTATTTGTTTACCTTGCTCCACTCGTGGTGAGGACTTCAGTGGTGCTCTGAAGTCCAACCCTTGAGCTGCCGCTAAGTATTCCACTGCCAAGATACCACGCGTATTTTCTGACATATCTTTTAAGCGACGGGCTGCAAAGGTTGCCATAGAAACGTGGTCTTCTTGGTTAGCCGAAGTTGGCAAGCTATCAACTGAGGCAGGGTGCGCAAGGGTTTTATTTTCACTAGCTAACGCTGCTGACGTTACTTGCGCGATCATAAAGCCAGAGTTCACACCGCCATTGTCGACAAGGAAAGGCGGTAACTTACTCAAGGCACTATCAATGAGTAACGCCATTCGGCGTTCTGAAAGACTGCCAATTTCTGCGATCGCTAGTGCTAAGCCATCTGCCGCCATAGCGACGGGTTCAGCATGGAAATTACCGCCGGAAATAATATCGCCGTCATCAGCAAACACTAATGGGTTGTCAGAGACAGAGTTCGCTTCCACTTGAAGCGATTCTGCTGCGTTACGAATCTGTTGTAGACATGCCCCCATCACCTGAGGCTGACAACGCAGTGAATACGGATCTTGTACCTTCTCACACCCCTGGTGAGAATCACCCACTTCACTATTGCCTTCCAATAGGTGGCGATAGGCTAGAGCTGCATCCATTTGTGCACGATGTCCACGTACTCGATGAATGCGCGGGTCAAATGGACGACGACTACCCAGTGCGGCTTCGACCGACATTGCGCCGCATAGTGTTGCTGATGCGAACAGGTCTTCCGCTAAGAACAGACCTTCTAAAGCAAACGCCGTCGAGGCTTGCGTGCCGTTTAGTAGTGCTAGCCCTTCTTTTGGTGCTAGCGTGATTGGTTCAAGCCCAGCAATTTGCAAAGCTTCTAGACCACTGATGATTTTCCCATTATGTCTCGCTTCGCCTTCACCAAGTAAGATTGTGCTCATGTGAGCGAGTGGGGCTAAGTCACCTGATGCGCCAACAGAACCTTTTTGAGGAACGCAGGGGTAAACTTGAGAATTAACCAGTTCAATCAACGCTTGAATTACTTTAAGTCGAATACCTGAATAGCCGCGCGCAAGACTATTGATCTTTAGCACCATCATCAGGCGAACGGTTTCGTCACTCATTAGCTCACCAATACCGGCGGCGTGTGACAACACGATACTCTTTTGCAGTATCTCGAGATCTTCTGGCTCAATGCGCGTATTGGCAAGCAATCCAAAGCCAGTATTGATGCCGTAGACCGTACGATCTTCGGCGATAACTTGCTCGACAATTCGAGTGCTTGCATCAATGTCTTCTACAGCTGAAGGATGTAAAGATAAGTTCACAGGAGAACGGCTGAGTTGGCGTAATTGCGCCAACGTTAGCTGACCAGGCTCAAGAACTAATTTTAACATGGTGTACTCCTTAAGCTCGGTTATCATCATTTTGATTCAGCATTGGCAGATCTAAGCCCTGTTCTTTGGCACATTGTTTAGCGATGTCGTACCCCGCATCGGCATGACGCATCACGCCAGTTGCAGGATCATTGTGTAGAACGCGTGCAATACGTCGCGCCGCATCATCGCTACCGTCACAGCAAATGACCATTCCACTGTGCTGTGAGAAGCCCATGCCTACACCGCCGCCGTGATGCAGGGAGACCCAAGTAGCACCACCAGAGGTGTTGAGTAAGGCGTTTAATAATGGCCAATCGGATACCGCATCTGAGCCGTCCATCATGCCTTCGGTTTCACGGTTCGGACTAGCTACTGAACCTGAATCAAGATGATCACGACCAATAACCACAGGAGCTTTTAGTTCGCCATTCTTAACCATTTCATTGAAAGCCTGACCCAAACGCTCACGATCTTTCAGGCCGACCCAGCAGATACGAGCAGGCAAACCTTGGAACTGAATACGCTCACGCGCCATATCGAGCCAGTTATGCAGATGTGGATTATCAGGAATCAGCTCTTTGACTTTTTGGTCTGTTTTATAGATATCTTCAGGATCACCAGAGAGTGCAGCCCAACGAAAAGGTCCGATACCTTCACAGAAAAGTGGACGGATATACGCAGGAACAAAACCTGGGAAATCAAACGCGTTTTCTACCCCTTCTTCCAACGCCATTTGACGAATGTTATTACCGTAGTCAGTTGCTACCGAGCCGCGTTGTTGCATTGTTAGAATGGCTTCAACTTGCACTGCCATTGAGGCTTTGGCCGCTTTCACCACGCTGGTTGGATCGCTTTCACGTTGCTGTTTGGCGTGTTCCATGGTCCAGCCTTGCGGTAAATAGCCGTTAAGAGGATCGTGTGCTGAGGTTTGATCGGTGACCACATCTGGCGTGATGTTTTTCTCTACCAATTCTGCATAGATATCAGCGGCATTTCCTAGTAGACCAACTGAGATTGGTTTGTCGCTATTCTTAATGATGGACAATGCTTCATCGAGGCTATGCGCTTTGGTATCGACATAACGAGTATTGAGGCGATAATCGATACGCGATTCGTCACACTCTACGGCTATCATTGAAAAGCCAGCCATAGTCGCCGCGAGAGGTTGAGCGCCACCCATACCGCCAAGGCCACCTGTTAGAATCCACTTGCCATTGGCATCGCCATTAAAATGTTGCTTGGCAATCGCTACAAAGGTTTCATACGTTCCTTGAACGATGCCTTGAGAACCAATGTAAATCCACGAGCCTGCCGTCATTTGGCCATACATCATCAAGCCCTGCTTATCGAGCTCGTTAAAGTGCTCCCAATTAGCCCAATGTGGCACTAAGTTGGAGTTGGCAATTAATACACGTGGTGCGTCTTTGTGTGTCGGGAAAACGCCGACGGGTTTGCCTGATTGAACTAAAAGTGTTTGGTCGTCTTCAAGACGTTTTAATACTTCGACGATTTTGTCGTAACACTCCCAATTGCGGGCCGCTCGGCCGATACCGCCGTAAACCACTAATGATTGAGGATGCTCAGCAACTTCGTCATCAAGATTGTTCATCAGCATGCGCAGTGGCGCTTCTGTCAGCCATGATTTGGCATTTAGCTCAGTACCATGTGGTGCCTTGATTTTGCGAGTTGCATCTAGACGAGCATTATTACTATCAGTCATCTTGTTTTCCTTTTGAGTGGTGGACGCCAAGTTGGTTTGTTATGCGGCGTCGCACTGCGTTTCACGTAATTGGTTGTTAATTGTTATCTATTGTCTATTTTTGCTGCTTGGACATTGCAGTCAGCATTTGCCAACAGAGCCTAGCGGCGAGTTTGGCGGTGCGATTGTCAATGTCATAAGTAGGGTTATATTCAGCGATATCCGCCATCAGCAACTTATTGTTGTGCTGCAATATCGCGTCAAAAAATGGATAGAAGTGTTCAATGGATAAACCAATAGCAGCGGGAGCACTGACTCCCGGAGCAAGCGCTGCGTTGAACACATCTAGATCGATTGTGAGATAGAGGTAGTCGACGCTGGCAATAAACTGTTCAAGTTCCTCAAGCATTGGTGTGTGGGGGTTAAGCAGCAGCTCTGTGTCTTCGATATAGCGAACATTCAAGCGCTGTGCTTTATCAAATAAGGCTTGTGTATTGGAAGTTGAACTGATGCCGATACAAAGGTATTCGAAAGCAAGTTGCTCTGATTGGCAGTGATCAGCGATTTGCGAGAATGGTGTCCCAGAGCTCGGCTTCAAGGCCACGGTTTCAGTTCGGTATTCTCGAAGATCGAAATGAGCGTCGAAATTGATGATGCCGATTCTAGGATTGGGTTCGCTTTGGCGTAGGTAGTTTGATAGCCCTAAGAAAGATGGCCAAGCGATTTCATGTCCACCGCCGAGCACAACGACAGGTCCATGCGAGAGGGCATTGGTAATGATTTCGGCCGTTGTACTTTGATTGTGTTCCAAAGATGTGTTTTGTGAGCCTGAATTGCCTAGGTCTAAAATCTTAGTTTCTGAGTGCCAAGCCAAATTGCTTAAGGCACCACGGATAGCATCAGGTGCCGTTTTAGCGCCAACTCTGCCTTTGTTTCTGGACACGCCCTCATCAGTTTCAAAACCCAGAAGTTGAGCACCACAAGTGTCTGACGTTAGCTCATGAATCTGTGTAATGACGTGATGAACTCTGAGACGCATCTCGCCATCTTCTAGGTCATCACGGCCAGACCAAGTAAAACTGTGCTGAGTATTGAGTGCGTTAAGCGACATGTTCGATACTCCCAGCGAAGATACGTTGTTTAAGCCCTTTCAATCCATACTGATAACTAAGCTCGCTCGGATGATCGATATCCCAAATGGCTAAATTGGCTTTAAATCCTTTGCGGATTTGTCCTATGGTGTCTTTCTGACCAATTGCTGCCGCAGCATGGCATGTCACTCCACGAAGCGCTTCTTCTGGGGTTAGACGGAATAAGGTACAAGCCATATTCATCATTAACTGTAGGTCTGCAAATGGAGAGGTTCCGGGATTAATGTCGCTACCGATTGCCATTGGCACGTTAAACTCACGCAGCCATTCAATGGGTGGCTGTTGTGTTTCTCTTAAGAAGTAAAATGCCCCGGGCAAAAGTGTTGCTACGGTCCCTGAAGTGGCAAGAGCTTTTACGCCCGCTTGGTCCAGATACTCGATATGGTCGACGGACTGTGCTTTGTATTGAGCGGCAAGTACACTGCCGCCAAGATTACTGAGCTGCTCGGTGTGCCCTTTGACAGCAAGACCATGCGCTTTAGCTGTGGCAAAAACACGTTCAGTTTGCTCTAGAGTAAATCCTATGGATTCACAAAAGACGTCTACGGATTCTGCCAAGTTGTGTTTTGCGACGTGAGGGATGATGTCGTTTACCACGTAGTTTATGTAGTCGTCCGCTCTATCCTGATATTCAGGGGGGACAGTATGCGCCGCGAGTAACGTCGTGGTAATACTGACGCGTCTATGGTTTTCTAACGACTTGGCGGCCACCAACATCTTCGCTTCGTCCTCTAGCGTCAATCCGTAGCCTGACTTTACTTCGATAGTTGTACAGCCACTTTTAATCAAACTGTCCAATCTTGGTAGGGCGAGTTCAATTAGCTCGTCCACAGAGGCGGCACGAGTCGATGCAACCGTACTGTTAATACCACCCCCGCGCTGAGCGATAGATTGGTACGATTCGCCGTTTAAACGTGCTTCGAATTCTTGTGCTCGACTCCCGGCAAAAACCAAGTGTGTATGGGGATCAATCAATCCGGGCGTCACAATACTGCCTGCACAATCGAGTACTGGACAATCTGACCACTCTTTTGGCGTATTGCCGTAGAGTGTGGATAGGTCTTCACCCATAGCGACGATTAACCCACTACGAATAAGTAGGTAACAAGGCTCCGTAGGAGTGTATCCAGTTGAGCCTTCTTCCATAGTAACAAGTCGGGCATTTTTAAGAATTAAGTGCATGTTTAATCCAGAGCTTTATTGTATATACAAATATTTAGTCGAATATATACAATTGATCAATAGTGCATCGTACAAAATGTGATCTAAGCGTCTAAGATTTGAGGTTTTAGTAGATGATTAAATAGAAGGATCAGGTTAGGTGATTTTAAATCTTAACGGCGGTAACACTGTGGCTTAACTGACTGATATACATGATCTTAAACAGAAGTAGGCCACTATACGGTGACCTACTGAAGTAATTACAATTTGCCAAATATAGGTAAGATTAGAAGTTAAACTTTACTCCAAGACTGGCTGACTTGGTATTGTAGACGGCGATGTTGTGAATTTCGTAGCTAGCTTGAATCGCAAAGTGTTCCGTGATGTCGTAGCCAAGACCGAGTCCGTATACGGATGCAGTGTCGGAGACTGATGAACCGTTGACCGATACGTTAGTTTCAACTTCAGAGTTAATTTTGTGGAAACCTAGCTTTGCTAGCGCGTAAAAACGTTCGCCCATATAAATCTTGGGGATGACATTGATTCCGTATGAGGTCATCGACAAGGTGTAATAATCGTTGTGGAAAGACTCTTTGGTTGAACCAAGATTCTTATATTCTAGCTCTGTACCAAGTACAAAAAAGCTACCCAAAGCAAAATCATACCCGCCATTCGCTGAGTAGCCATTTGTTACTTCGTTACTGCTAACAAACGCCGCGTCGTAGCTCATTTTTGAATAAGAAGCACCAACGTAGAAGCCTTCGTTGGCCAAAGATGACGTAGAAAAAGCGGCGATGGCTAAAGAAAGTGCTAAGACTGTTTTTTTCATTCTGATTTCTCACTGGTTTATGTGGTTATTATGCGAGAAATCCTAACATTGAAGCTTAGGTGTTGGGGTAAGCCAACGTAAGCTAACTTATTGTATTGCCAATAGTTAGCTTACAAATTAGTGAGTTGTTTAGTTTGTTAAAGCCGAGAGTATTACACGTGACTAAAGGGTGACTTTCGAGCTCAGCTGATAGCGGCTTCCGGGATGGTAGAGCAAGGCTGTACTGATAAGGCGGTCGTCACTCCAAGTTCTTCTGTGGAGCAATAAACAGGGCTCTTTTGTCGTCATTTCGAGCCTCTGACCTATTTCATCATTACAAATAATGGCTTCGACGGTATGTTCAACGGCAGTCATAGGGCAGTTTAGCGTTAAGTACTCGTTTGGAGTGACTTTCGAGAAATCTTGTTTGTAATAGTCAGGTGCAAACTTTGCGTTTACCCAACGACACTCCAACTGAATAGGAAGATCGTTTTCTTTGTGTAAGATCTCACTGTAGTAAACCGAGCTCCCCAACATAACGCCTAGCTTGGTGGCGATATTTTGATCGGCTTTGGTTGCAAGGTGTTTAATGACATCGCACGAATAAGTTTTACCTCTAGATGCGACTTCTTTGGCGATGTTTCGTGTATCAAGTAGAGGACTCTCTGCCTTTTCACTCAGTTTTTTTACGAACGTACCGAGCCTAGGGCGTCGCTCTAATTTTCCTTCGCCTACCAGATCCCTAATGGCTTTATTAACGGTCATTCGACTGACAGAAAACTGTTCGGTGAGCTCCATTTCGGTTGAGATACGCTGTCCAACAGGCCAGTGCCCTTGGTCTATCTTCTGTTCGATGTATTGTTTGATTTGAATATACAGGGGCTCAGCGGACATTAACGACTCGTCACTTGATAAATTGAATATACAAATGGTTGTCGAAATTGAATTAAAATGCAAGGAGTGAGATGAAATCCTATCAAATCTGTGGGCTGGGTGCGCAACTGCGATAACAACTCAAACCTCGATCCTTGCCTCAACTTTGAAAAATACTCTTCTAAATCATAAGTCTGTCACTATAAATCCGCTAAAATGCACAGTTCTTAGTGTTGAATTTACCTGTCAGTCAAGGAAGGGCAATGAAAGCGGTATTTGTTGGAGATGATTCTTTTTTCCCATCGAAGATCTTGTGCGTAGGCCGTAACTACGTCGAACACATCAATGAATTAGGGAATGAGATCCCTGAAAATATGGTGGTGTTTAACAAACCAAACTCTAGTATCGCATCAGAGCTCTATTCATACCTTGATGAGCCTCTTCATTACGAGGCCGAAATTTGCTTCCTTGTCCGCAACCAACAACTCTACGCAGTGGGCTTTGGATTAGATCTTACTAAACGAAGCTTACAGTCTAAGCTGAAGCAGAAGGGTCTGCCTTGGGAAAGAGCTAAAGCGTTTGATAACTCGGCCAAATTTAGCCGTTTCATTCCATTATCAGATATGGATGTCAGTGAGCTTGAGGTGGAGTTGTTTATCAATAGTATGCGAATGCAATTAGGTGGCACCAAACAGATGCTGTATAAACCAGATGTGATTTTGCAAGAACTGGCCTCTTACACCGAATTACAAGATGGAGATATTGTGATGACGGGGACGCCCCAAGGGGTTGGAGAGATAGTCGCTGGAGATAGGTTTCTCGGTCGTATTAAATACGCGGGAAGAGCCATTGTTGAAGTTGAATGGTTGGCGATATAACCCTTAATAAAAAAGAGCCTTCAACGCTGAAATGCAGTGAAGGCTTAATCTTTTAAACTCGTTGAACCACTATAAATCGATGGTCACTGTTTCACCATCTACAACAAGTGTTAGTTCATTGTCGCGGACGCTATGCGACACCTGAACTTGTTCCCCGCTATTCTTGTTAGGGACAAGCAACGTAAGAATGTCGTGTTGCTTTGATGCAGAAAATTCTACTTCTACATGACGGTGGATCTCCAAATCTCGGAACTCGTAAGGGTCCACATCGCCAAAGCCTTCGACGTTGGTCACTGACGTAATTTGGTCTGCGCTCTGATTGATAAAGCTCACATCTAGATTTGCTTTGTCACCGTGGATAGCAAATGACTTTTGAGCTGTCTCGGTATTAAACGTGGTATGCATTAGCCAAGTGAGATCTTTCTCTTCGCCAAAGCTCGCTTTCTCTTCGCCAAAGCTCGCTTTGTCTTGGATGACAAAGAGCTTACCTTTCACGAACCAAATCTTACGTTTGTAGGATTCGATATCTGGCGTAAAGAACTTGTAGGATTCGGTTGCATCACCCTCTACAAATTTGACGTCAGAGTCAGTGTCATAGTCTGTGATTTGACCGCCAGCTTCGATACAGAAGCGGTCTTGATGGCCTTCAAATTTGGTGTTCTTGTTCTCTCCGTACTGCCCTTTGCCGTTAAACAGTGGCAAGTTCTTAGAGAAAGTATGACGACGCCACTTAGTATGCATATCGACGCCAAAACCACCGTAATAGCCGGTGATAGATGCTAATGTTTCACCAAACGCATGTAGAGTGAATGCATTTTGGTCACCATGTGAATGGCTGATGGAACCAAATGGCGAACATTTAAAGACCATATGGATATGGTTGTCACGTTCCGTCATCTTGTTGTGGAAAGCAGCCCAGCCTGTAATAGGAAACACTTTTAACAACGGATCGTTTGACGGCGCTTTTTCTTCAGGCGCATCCCAAAGAATATTAAAACGGAGGTCGTCATAGCCAAAGTCCCACCAACCAAAGTTATAAAACTTGGTATGTGCTTCAGTATCACGGCCTTTCAATTGGTTGTAATACCAAACGTATTCAGGCTTTTGATTTACTCCAGCATAATGCTTGATGTTATAGGCAAGTTTTAACCCTGGGAAGTCACCGATAGAAGATTGGTCACAGAAGCTGGCTCGTTTAGAGTGAACGGGCATGCAATAAAGTGGGAAATCTCCTGTGTTTTCGTAGAACGTTTTATTGAACATATCTACACCACAGTATGCTTTTAACAGATCAAATGCTTCACCTAGAAAGGCAGTTTGAGTATTCCAATAATCGGGACCTTCTGCCCAACCGCCGTCTTCACCACCCCATGGCGGATAGTGGACTGCATAGTATTCCAATGCATACGCAATGTATTCACCGGCTTTAGGATGGTCGTGATAGAGAGCAATACACGTCGGAATAATGGCTGAAGAAATAGAACGGACGCCGTGACTGTTCAAAGGGTTGTTTAATAGGTCAACGGTGACTTTTAGGTGATGCATGATTTCGTCTAAACGAGTCACCAATGCCTCACGTACTATTGTGCGCTCTTCTTCAGTAAAGTGCCCATGTAACCAGTCATAGCCCCAAGCCATTGCTGCAATGACACGGAAGGCGGCTTCGTCATTGTAGCCGCGAGATGTTACGCCGTCTGGATCATAGGACGCGAGTTGGAGCGTCCAAGCTTTAGCTTTGGCAATAAGTTCTTTATCGTCTTTGACAATGCCTGCGATCGCAAGATTACGTGTCGCATTGAGCGCCATCTGGCAATCCACGTACATTTGACGCCAATAAGGTCGCCAGAGAGAGGCTTTGCCAACCGTTTCTTCTGGGTAAGGTTGAGGCTCTGCGTAAGGTTCAGTATCGAAAAACTTGACCGTTGAGTTATTCATGAAGTCGTCGAACATGCAGTGAGACTCATCTTGCATAACTCTTGATTTAAATTCGGCAAGTTCATTGGCTTGGATGAGTAGGCGAGGGCGAGCCTCTGCAAGATTATCTAGGAAGGTCAGATCAAAGTCTCGTTTCTGAACTTCAATAGGCAGTAGATCAACCAAGTTACCAGCTGAAGTGTCGTTTTCCAGCTTCATGGCCTTGATTGCATCGAATGATTTGTCGTTACTCATACCAACTCTCTTGTAAATACAAAGTATGTCTAAGGGGAATGGAGATAATATGCAATATTGTCATACAATAATAAAATACTTCCACAGGCTGATTCATGCTTTTTTACGTATTTTGTGAGCAGTGACAGAATCCACGACTTGCGTTGTTCTCGAGAGATCAATTTTTCAGTTTGTCAAAATTTAAACGACAATCGATAAGCCACCATCACAAAAAGTGACCTTTTATTTTTATCCTTGCGAATCTCGAATTCTCTAACTAGCCTTTAGTTAACAAAAATATAACAAGTTGTTTTGCGTTGTATTTTATTGATTCCGGACTCAATAAGTAAGTGGTTATTGTTCTGTATGACCGTTTACTTGTGCAGTTTGGCTTTATTTTTGAGACTCATTTTCGAGTTGATAAAACCTAGTTGGTCTTCGTTAGACGTCGTCGAATCACAGTTAGTTGGGTTTTGATTACGGGCTGTACCATCCTGAATTGTTTGATCACTCTTCAGACGTGCTTGGTATAAGTCATAGGGGAACCACGTTAGGACAAACGTGGCTAGGCAAAGGAGAAATCTTTTGAAGAGATTGCTGACCATTCGCTTTTGGATTGGTGTGGCTGCTGCGCTAATCAGCCAACCTCTCATCGCCGAGTCGAGCGGCTATAACTTGACTAGAGGCGTTACTAATATCAGTAACCAAGTCTATGACTTGCACATGCTGATTTTCTATATCTGTTGCGCCATTGCGTTCGTTGTATTTGGAGTAATGTTCTACTCTATTTTCAAACACAGAAAATCTCGCGGCGCCGTTGCCGCCAACTTCCACGAAAGTACAAAAGTCGAAATTGTCTGGACAGTGATTCCGATCATCATCTTGGTCGCGATGGCAATTCCCGCAACCAAAACACTAGTGGCAATGGAAGATACGTCTCAGTCTGATATCACCATCAAAATTACAGGCTCACAGTGGAAATGGCACTACGAGTACTTTGGAGAAGAGGTTAATTTCTTCTCCTTGTTGGCTACATCTCAAAAGCAAATAGATGGTATTGAAGAAAAAGGTGCTCACTACCTACTTGAAGTAGACAATCCACTCGTTGTACCTATCAATCAAAAAATCCGTTTCTTAATGACATCCGATGACGTAATTCATTCTTGGTGGGTGCCGGATTTTGCCGTCAAGAAAGACACAATCCCAGGCTTTATTAATGAGGCATGGACCAAGATTGACGAGCCAGGTATTTATCGAGGTCAGTGTGCCGAGCTGTGTGGTAAAGCTCATGGTTTTATGCCGATCGTCGTTCAAGCTATGGAACAGAGTGACTACGATGCGTGGTTAGCAGGAAAGAAACAAGAAATGGCATTGGCAGCAGCGGAAGCAGCAAAGTCTCTAGATGCCACACTTCCACTTGATGAACTGATGACAATTGGTGAAGAAGTGTATGCGGGTCGTTGCGCTGTCTGCCATCAAGCTAACGGTGAAGGTATTACGGGGGCTTTTCCTGCCATTGCGGGGAGCACAGTTGCAACGACTGGAGATGTGTCGATTCACATCAGCAAAATTGTTGATGGGGTAAATGGAACAGCCATGCAGTCGTTCGCTAACCAATTGACAGACAAGGAAATAGCAGCAGTAGTGACTTACCAGCGAAATGCTTGGGGTAATGATACGGGAGATGCAGTACAAGCCTCTGATATCAATGCGTTCAAAGCGCAAGATGGGGAGCAAAATAGCTCCAAGGAGTTATGATGAAAACGGATCCTATGGAAACAGTTAAATCGTCAACGGCGACGGATGCAGAGATGAGTCGTGCAGAAAGCACGGCCGTTATTGAAGACGATCATCATGATCACGCTCCTTCAGGTTGGGCAAGATGGGTATACTCCACTAACCATAAAGATATCGGGACCTTGTACCTGTGGTTTAGTTTCGCCATGTTTCTTACTGGCGGCGCGATGGCGATGGTCATTCGTGCAGAGCTATTCCAACCAGGCTTACAGCTTGTAGAGCCAAATTTCTTTAACCAGATGACCACAGTTCACGGCTTAGTGATGGTGTTTGGTGCAGTAATGCCTGCATTTACTGGGTTGGCTAACTGGATGATCCCTATGATGATCGGTGCGCCAGATATGGCATTACCGCGCATGAATAATTTAAGCTTTTGGATTCTACCGTTCGCCTTCCTGATTCTATTGTCGTCCCTCTTCATGCCCGGTGGCGGACCTGATTTTGGTTGGACATTCTATGCCCCACTTTCAACAACCTATGGCCCCGATAGTACGGCACTGTTTGTGTTCTCAGTACATATCATGGGGATTAGCTCCATCATGGGGGCGATCAATGTCATTGTCACCATTTTCAATATGCGCGCTCCTGGTATGACGTTGATGAAAATGCCACTGTTTGTTTGGACTTGGTTGATTACAGCCTTCCTGCTTATTGCGGTGATGCCAGTGTTAGCAGGTGCTGTGACAATGGTGTTAACAGATAAGTATTTCGGAACCAGTTTCTTCGATGCAGCGGGTGGTGGCGACCCTGTGATGTTTCAGCATATCTTTTGGTTCTTTGGACACCCAGAAGTGTACATCATGATTTTGCCTTCTTTCGGCATCGTCTCGGCAATCGTACCTGCGTTCAGTGGTAAAAAGCTGTTTGGCTACCATTCTATGGTTTATGCGACGTGCAGTATCGCACTGTTGTCCTTCTTGGTTTGGGCGCACCATATGTTTACCACAGGCATGCCGGTGTTCGCAGAGCTGTTCTTCATGTACTGCACTATGCTGATTGCAGTGCCAACAGGGGTGAAAGTATTTAATTGGGTAGCGACTATGTGGCGCGGTGCGTTAACGTTCGAAACGCCCATGCTGTTCGCCATCGCCTTTATTGTCTTGTTTACCATTGGTGGTTTTTCTGGGTTGATGTTAGCTATAGTGCCTGCGGACTTCCAGTATCACGATACCTATTTTGTCGTGGCTCACTTCCACTATGTGTTGGTCTCCGGTGCTGTGTTCTCAATTATGGCGGCCGCTTATTACTGGCTGCCCAAATGGACAGGACATATGTACGACCACAAACTTAGCCTGTGGCATTTTTGGTGCTCGGTTATTTCGGTCAATGTGCTGTTTTTCCCGATGCACTTCTTAGGATTAGCGGGCATGCCAAGGCGTATTCCTGACTATGCAATTCAATTTGCGGATGTAAACCAGATTGTCTCAATCGGCGGTTTTGCCTTTGGTCTTTCGCAGTTGATTTTTTTATGGCTAGTAATCAAGTGTATTAAAGGCGGAGAAAAGGCCGAAGCCAAACCTTGGGACAGAGCGGAAGGGCTAGAATGGACAGTCCCAAGTCCAGCACCACATCACACCTTTAGTACTCCACCCAAAGTGGATTAGAGAGGTGACTTATGAGCGAGCAAAACCGTAAGTCAAACAAAAAGTTAGTAACGTGGCTTAGTGTTGCTGTTATCGGCATGTTTGGGTTCGGTTTTGCTTTGGTTCCGTTGTACGACATTATGTGTGAAGCATTGGGTATCAATGGTAAAACCAATACGGTGTCCGCGGTGCAACCCGTCGGAATGAGGGCGGACATCTCGCGTACGATTCGTATTGAGTTTATGGCACACATCAATCCTGATATGCCGTGGACCTTTAAGCCCGAAACCATCTACCTTGATGTTCATCCCGGCGAGGTGATTCAAACCGCTTATTTGGCAAAGAATAATGCGTCGCAATCTTTAATCGGGCAAGCAGTACCATCTGTATCTCCGGGCACTGGCGCTGCTTATTTTAATAAAATTGAGTGTTTTTGCTTCAACCATCAGCCCCTTGATGCTAATGGCGAAGCGGAGATGCCTCTAATTTTCTATATCGAACCTGATATCCCCGAATCAATTCACACACTGACTTTGTCGTACACACTCTACAACATCACAAGCAATGCAAGCGTGCAGGGTGCCGTTGAACGCAGTAAGGGTAGCAAAAGCGCACTTAACAGGGAGTTAAGCTATGAGTAAACCTCAATCTTATTACGTTCCAGCTCAGAGTAGTTGGCCAATCGTGGGGGCAATCGCGCTGTTTTTGGTGGCGGTTGGTGCTGGGCTCACAGTTCAACATTTAGAAACAGGTGGGGCGGGTAGTGTCATTGGTAACGTTACTCTAGCGTTTGGCTTTGTCGTGTTGCTGTACATGTTGTCAGGTTGGTTTAGCAATGTTGTCAGTGAGTCATTGTCAGGCTTGTATTCAGATCAGATTACGCGTTCATTTCGTCAAGGGATGAGCTGGTTCATTTTTTCTGAAGTGATGTTCTTCGGTGCTTTTTTTGGGGCTTTGTTTTATGCACGAATGATCTCCGTCCCTTGGCTTGGCGGGGCAGATAACAATGTGATGACTCACGAAGTTCTGTGGCCTGGTTTTGAAGCGATTTGGCCTTTGACGACAACGCCAGCAGGTGACACGACTGAGGCGATGCCATGGCAAGGTTTGCCGTTGAAGAACACGATTATATTGCTGCTCTCTTCGATTACGTTGCATATGGCACATGTCAGTTTGGAGAAAAATAAACGAACGGCGCTCATCGTCTGGCTTGAGATTACCATCGTACTAGCGGTATTTTTCCTCTATTACCAAGCGGTTGAATATGCGCACGCATACCAAGATATGGGGCTGACCTTACAATCTGGGATATACGGTAATACCTTCTTTATGTTGACTGGATTCCATGGCCTACATGTGTGTTTAGGGACGATCTTCTTGATAGTACTCTTGTTCCGAATCGCTAAAGATCATTTTACTCCCAAAGACCATTTCGCATTTCAGGCAGGCAGTTGGTACTGGCACTTTGTTGATGTCGTTTGGCTGTGCCTCTTTGTTTTTGTTTATGTACTTTAACTCAGATATTAGAAAACTGACTTAATAAGGACGAGGGTTAGGAGCAAGCAATCCACTTTGAAGGGCGATGATCAAAAGAATAATAACGATCGCAGAAAACAAGACACGGCGACCCAGATAGTGACTCATGGGTTTATCAGAATCAGGGTCGTCTCGCACCATTCGAATTAGGGCAAGCGCTAAGTTAAAGATGATGAAAAGTAACAGCAGTACTAAAACAATCTTAAACAATAGTGTCGGTGACATTGAGGTTCCTCGCGTGGCCTGGTTCAAATCGGTGAAATTCTGGGTCGGCTTTGCATTAACTGTGGTTGTGTTTTCTACTTTGGTCAAATTAGGTTTGTGGCAGCTGCAGCGAGGTAACGACAAATCACATATGGAGTTAATGTTAGCTCAGCGAGGTGAGCAGTCTCCGATTTCTTTGAGCTCTGTCCATTTTTCAAACAATCCCCAGTCAAACAGTGAGTATCTTGATTGGATAGGTGTACCAGTCTTTGCTGAGGTCACACCTCTGCCAGAGCTTTTCTATTTGGATAATCAAACCTTTGAAGGACAAGTTGGTTATTTGGTGTTTCAGCTTATTATCGACGACCAATCACGCTTTTTGCTTCTTGAACTGGGTTTCGTTAAAGGAATGGAGCAAAGACAGTCATTACCAGTTGTTGAGCCTTTAACCCAACCTCTGATGATAACTGGGCGTTTATACCAAAAGATGGACAGCCCTTTAGGCAATGAACTCTACCCAGAAGATTTTACCTCTTCGACTTCTACTAGATTTCGAATTCAGAACTTAAATATAGGTTCATTGGCAGAGCTTACTGGTAAGCCCATACAAGCATGGGCGTTGCAGCCTATCGATTCAACAACGCATTATGCTCACCCATGGAAACCATTGTCTATGAACTCGACTAAACACTATGGGTACGCTTTTCAATGGCTCTCCATGGCGTTGGTATTCGCCTTCGTAGTAGGTATTGCCGTGTATCGATGGGTCAGAAAAACTCATTCAACAAGACATTAGGAGCGTTTATGAGCACAGGGATGACGACACATTCGCTAAAGCCCAAAGCTGTGTTAAGAGGACGACTTACGCTACTGGCGTTGATTCTGTTTTTTGCGTTGCCGTTTATCGTCGCGAAGGCAATTTTGAGTAACCATTGGTATGAGTCTGGCGCGACCAATCATGGTCAGCTGTTGGAGCCTCGTGCGACGTTTGAGTCACTAGGAATGGTTAACCCTCTTCAAGGAGAGAGTTGGCAGCTTGGTTTTATGCTTCCTGCTACATGTGATGATGCGTGCTTAAATCGTTTATACATCATGGGACAAACGTATTTAGCACTAGGAAAGTATAAAGAGCGCGTGACTCCTGTTGTTTACGTACAGACTGGACAAGTACTGCCTGAACTGCCGGATTCAGTGACAGTACTAACCGTTAACGATGCTTTCTCTGCCTTAGTGCCATCACAAGGGTATGTCATTACCGACACGTTAGGTCAAGTCGTGATGTTTTTTGAACCTACAACCAAGGAGCAACAAATCGCCCATAGCAAAGGGTTGTTGTCCGACCTAAGAAAGTTACTCAAGTTATCTCGAGTAGGGTAGACGCTAAAAGGTAAGTACACCAGTGTTGAAGGCATAAGGAGTTGCAATGAGACTGATAGATTTGGTGAAAGGGGCGTTAGTTCTGACCGTTATTGTCATCGCCATGGGGGCTTATACCCGCCTTGCTGATGCGGGTTTAGGTTGTCCGGACTGGCCAGGTTGTTATGGCCATCTTACGGTGCCGAGCAATAACGTTGATGTTGCCGTTGCTAATACTCTTTTTCCCGAACGAGCGGTGGAGCCTCATAAAGCTTGGCTAGAAATGATACACCGTTATTTGGCTGGAACTCTGGGTCTGGTGGTGTTCGCGATGACCTATCTTGCGTTAAGAAATGAGCGTGCAAGACTAGGGGTGACTTTGCCGGTGTCGTTATCTTTAGTGATCGTGTTTCAAGCTGCGCTGGGGATGTGGACGGTAACGCTTAAGCTGATGCCCATTGTAGTCATGGGTCACCTGATAGGCGGCTTTACGATGTTTTCTTTACTGTTTTTCACCTATTTAAAATTACGTCCGAGCGTGACAGCGACGCGGCGGGACAATAAAGCAAAATCACAATCTGAAGCAAGTACGACCTTTCAGCCAACAGTGGTTGAGGCTAAAACCGTGACTAGTGAGCCAAAGATAATAGGTCGTCGACTCAAATTATTGGCTGGCTTAGCTCTTGTCGCAACCATCTTACAAATAATATTGGGCGGTTGGGTATCTTCAAATTACGCAGCTGTGGTATGTACCGCTTTGCCGATTTGTGAGGGCGAATGGGTGCGCTATCTCGACTTCAAAACTGCTTTCACTCCTGTTCATTCTGGCTTTGATAATTACGAATTTGGCGTGCTTGATTATGCTGCACGAATGACAATCCATGTGAGTCATCGTTTTGGTGCGATTGTGGTGACTTTACTTGTTGGGATATTAGGGCTGAACTTGTTACAACATAAGCAACGCGTGGTACGCAACGTCGCAGTACTTTTATTAGGACTGTTAGCTATTCAACTTGCACTTGGCGTGAGTAATGTGGTGTTTCATTTACCTTTGGCAATAGCTGTTATGCATAATCTGGGCGCTGCGCTACTTCTATTAAGCCTAATTCAAGCTAACTATATTCTGTGGAATATACGGTACGCTCAATCAGAAAAGCCGACACTGACAGTCATTGAGTCGGAAAATAAAGTTGAGAGACTGAAAGCATCTGGAGACAAGGAGAGTTCTCTATGAATAAACTGACAATGGCGGCAACAAGTCGTGTGGATTCCGTCGTTAAACCAAGACTCAACTGGCGAGTGTATTTAACCTTGACCAAACCGAAAGTGGTCGCATTAATGATCTTAACGGCTTTGGTTGGCATGTGTTTGGCGATACCGGGTGCCTTACCTGTTCAGGCGACCGTGCTGGGTTTGTTGGGTATTGCGTTAATGGCTGGCTCTGCAGCAGCGTTTAACCATCTAATTGACCGTCGAATTGATGCTGTTATGGCAAGAACCCATAAACGTCCATTGCCATCCGGAGATTTGAGTGTTGGTAAAGTCTTTACTTTTGCACTGAGTATTGGCGTATTAGGTTTTGCAATATTAGCTGTGGGGGTGAACTGGTTAACCGCTTGGCTTACATTTGCTAGCTTGCTTGGCTACGCTGTTGTGTACACCTTATATTTAAAGCGAGCGACGCCACAGAATATTGTTATCGCGGGTATAGCTGGTGCGATGCCACCGTTGCTAGGTTGGACCGCGGTCACAGGGGAACTGCACGCTAATGCTTGGTTACTGGTAATGATTATCTTCATATGGACGCCACCTCATTTTTGGGCTTTGGCGATTCATAGAAAAGACGACTACGCGAAAGCCGATATTCCTATGCTTCCGGTGACTCACGGGGTGGAATACACCAAGACTTCTATTCTGCTTTATACAATTTTGTTGGCTTTGGTGTGCTTATTACCTGCCTTAGTCGGAATGACAGGGTTGGTGTATCTAGCCGGTTCGACTTTCTTGAGTGCAGGTTTTATCTATTACGCTTGGAAGTTAAAGTATGCGGCGACAGAAAAGACAGCAATGGATACTTTCAAATTCTCCATTATGCATTTAATGGTTTTATTTGTAGTGTTGCTGGTGGATCACTACCTACCAATTTGATTTTTAAATGATAAAAAACAGCCATCACAATGTGATGGCTGATAGGGCGTTTGGATTTAAACTAGCTGCCAGGAAAGATCTTCGGTCATGTTAATCCATCCCATCTAACAAAAGTGCAGTTTAGAATTAGAACGTGACGATAGCGCCAACACGTCCTGCTGTATCTTTGTCGCCTTTGAGGTCTTTTGAGATGCCTGCGTAAGTTGTGAAGTAGTTAGTAAACTTGTAGTGTACGCTCGCCGCGATGTTTTGGTCTGTTTCGTCAGCGATATCGAACTTAACTTGTTGGAATGCGGCTGCAAGACGAATACGCTCTGTTAGGTCGTATTTAGATGCTACTTCAAAACCTTTATAGTCTTGGTCTAGCAATTTACCTTGAGTATATAAACCACCAAGATATAGGTCATTTAGCTGATAACCCGCACCAACTAGAACGTTTTGGCTTTTCGCTTCGTCAATGCTAGTTGTTGTCCCGCCAATTTTAGACGTGATATCAGTATCTTTTTGATAAGCATAACCTGCACCGAAGCTAAGATCGCCAAGTTGGTACTGCGCAGCAATGCCATAACCTTGATCTACAGTGCCTGAGATATCAGCATCGTATTTGTTGAATGAATCAGCGCTGCCGCCGCCACTGGCGTTAGCTTTAACTTTAAGGTCCCCGAATGTACCGATATACAACAATTGGTTTGTCGTGCGGTCAGCAGTAGCTGTTTTATTACCAGCTTCGCCACCGAATGCGTCAAGAATATCAGTGTAGTCAGTAATGATGCCTAAAGAACCGTCCGTTTTACCATATTGGAGTTCGTTGTTCTCGCCAGCAATGCCAACATATAGGTAGCGGTTATCATATCCGTCGCCGCTTGCCTTACCGTCGGTCATACTTCCTCGGTTGAACTCTTCTTCAAAGAAGCCTTTAGCTTGAACGCCGTCTGCAATTTCTGTTGTAGCTAGAACATTCACACGTGCACGGCTAGTGTCGGTAACCGCTCTACCATTGCTATTGTTGTCAAAATCAGCACGCGCTTCAGCTCGACCGCCCACTGCTAGGTTCAGATTATCACCTTTATATACGTCAGCTGCATTCGCTGCCGTTGCTGATAAACCTGCAATAATAGCCGCTGTTAAAAGAGAAACTTTCTTCATGTTAAATCCCTATTTAGTCTCTAATAAGTTTTATTATTAATACGCTCTTGGCTCGTCGTATCTATAAATAGGCTAAATGATTATTAACAAAGCTATAAGTGCAGACAAATGGAATTATAGTTTTAGTAAATAGCTAATAGGATATATTTTCTGTGATGATCTTTATGGATAAATTAATTTATATCTAGAAATAGACTCTGAGTCACGGTCCATTGGTACTTGTGAGGTTGTTATGTAAGTTCTGGTAATGTTGTGTATTAAATGTAATATTGTGTCGTACTATAAAGGTATTGTGTTTATATAAAACCGAATAGTAAGATAATAATGTTTATACCTAAAAGTATGACGTGGTTAAAATAATTGGCAGTTACTAATAATGTGGGTATGGATAAGAAATGACCATAACATACTATTACGGCCATAATTTGAATGTTCTGTCAGAAAGTAGTGTTTAGGTTTGTGCAGTGTTAGCGCTGGGTTACTTCTAGCTTTCTAAACAATAGCGATAATGAAAAGCAGAGCAAAAAGTAGCACAAACCTACGATTAACCAGATCTCAAATATCAATCCAGATGAATTAGCGATTTCAGTGCCAACAAATGTCATCTCTTGTATCGAAATCAGTGAAACAATCGAGGTGTCTTTGACTAAGGATATGGCTTGACCGGCTAAAGCGGGGCTTATGGCAGTAAGCACTTGAGGGGCAATAACATCACGATATTGATGCCATGTAGACAAACCTAATGACTGGCCAGCTTCCCACTGACCTTTTGGTATAGCGTTAAGCCCGGCTCTGACAATCTCAGCTACATAGGCGGAGGAAAGCAGACCTATGCATATTACGCCGGATAGTAAGTTCTCCCATAGTGATTGAGGGCCGAATAAGAAGGATTGCCAGTCACTAATTTCACTACTGCTACCACGAAGTAATTCAGATAATCCCAGTAATGGAATTAGCTGATTGGAAATGAAGAAATAGAAAATAAATATGAATACGAGTGGTGGAATATTCCTCACCAACTGAATAAAGATATTTGCCGGAACCCGCAAAAACACCATATTTGAGTGCTTCGCTAGTCCAAGTAGAGTGCCCAAGGAAAGCGCCAACAGCATACCCCAAATACTAAGGCGTAATGTCGAGATGATACCTTGAACGAAATAGGGCAGTCCACCATTGCTAGTGGGAGTAAACACCAACTCAAAAGCCTGAGACCATCGCCAATGGTAATTAATACCGATGGAAGAGCGATAGCCAAGCCAAGCCAGTAGTACAACCAGCACGGTAATAAGAACAAGATCCAAAGTGGATAAGCGCCACTTCTTTTTCATTGCACCATC
Source organism: Vibrio barjaei (assembly GCF_001639065.2). GTDB lineage: Bacteria > Pseudomonadota > Gammaproteobacteria > Enterobacterales > Vibrionaceae > Vibrio > Vibrio barjaei. The sequence goes on along the minus strand of NZ_LQXO02000053.1, from coordinate 606,250 downwards.
GCGATATTTAAGACCTGTTGAGTCGGTGTTCATCATAATATTTACTGTCCGCCAGCGATTTGATCTTGCCAATCAAGAGTAGAGAACCAGTACTCATAGCGATCCTTTAGCCAACCATCTTCGGTACGAGCCTGAATCCATTGATCAAAGAAGGCTTTTTTGTCCTCTTCACCCAGGCGCACTGCGAATGCTTCGTTACCTTTTGATAAACGCTCACTAAAGGGAATAAACAGTGCATTGGCGTGTTTGATTGCTTCATGCTCTGGCTTAGGGCTAGATGCGATCACTGCATGCGCATTACCATTGAGTACTTCTTGAAACGCTTGGGCGTCATCGTCAAATTGTAAGACTTTGGCTTTAGGGAAAGTCTCACGAGCAACTTGAACCGTATATGCGCCTCGTCTTGCCGCGATTTTAACTCGACGAGAATTGAAGTCTTCAATGGTCGAGAAGCCTTCTGCAAGTTTCTTACTCGCGGCAATTTGAACTCCTGAATGAGAATAAGGTGTAGTGAAGAGAACACTCTTAGAGCGCTCTGGTGTGATCGACATTCCCCCTATGATGACATCAAATTTTCGCGCTAATAGAGCTGGAATAATACCGTCCCACGCAGTTGGAACAAATTCTACTTTCCAGCCTGAGTCTTCTGCGAGGCGTTTAGCAACATCGATTTCAAAACCAATTAAATCACCTTGTTTGTCACGCATAGCCCATGGAACAAAGGTAGACATACCAACGCGTAGCGTACCTCGTTCATTGATCTTGTCGAGGTTGGGAGTGTCACTGGCAGCGACACCTAGAGACACCGCCATACCGATAGCAGCGGTAGTAATGGCTCTAATTATGTTTTTGAGTTTTCCTTGCATAGTCTGACTCCTTGATTGCGATTTAAGTTAAATCGATTGCGATTGGTTTAAGCGATGCTCCAACCAAGCGGATAAAGCGGATAACGTAAGTGTTAGTACTAAATAAATAGCGGCCACGGTAAACCAAATTTCAAAAGGCATGGCCGTTTCTGAAACGATGTTGCGACCCTCTGTGGTTAAATCGAAAATAGCCATAACGCTGACGATGGATGAGTTTTTGATTAGCGATACGATTTCATTGGTAAGTGGAGGGACAGTGCGCCTCACGACTTGAGGCAGTATCACATCGTAATAGGTGTAGAATCGCGACAAGCCTACTGAGCGGCAGGCTTCGAATTGCCCTTTAGGGATGCTGTTTAAGCCTGCTCGCAATATCTCAGCCGTATAAGCACCTTGAAATAAAGCCAGCGCGAACACGGCGGTAGAAAAACGATCTAGACCTATAATTGGACCAAACACAAAGTAAAGCAGGTAGATTTGAACAAGTAGTGGTGTATTTCGAATCCCTTCGACATAACAATGAGCTATACCGCGACCAACGACTGAGTTTGAGGTTTTAAGTAAGGCAATAATGAGCCCAAACAACAAAGTGAAAACTAGCGCTAATCCACTGACTTTGAGTGTTACGACAAGTCCTTCAAGCAACTCCGCAGGCCACCACTCTCCATCCTCATAAAAGGCTAGGTAATCGGGTACGCGCTCCCATTGCCAGTGATAGCCCATCGCTTCGGCTCCGCTATCGAGCAGCCAAACAAGCGCGACAGTGACCAATGCGATCTGTAACAGTGCCGATAGAACAGGCTTAATAATCTTTAATATCATCAGTGATTTAAGATCTTATCTAAGAAGGCTTTTGTTCTTGGATGTTGCGGATTATCAAAAATCTGGCTCGGGGGAGCGGATTCTAGAATTTGTCCTTCATCCATAAAGATAACTCGGTCTGCGACACGTTTGGCGAAACCCATTTCATGAGTAACACAGAGCATGGTCATCCCTTCTTCTGCCAGCTCAACCATCACATTGAGCACTTCACTGATCATCTCAGGATCAAGCGCTGAAGTCGGTTCATCGAACAGCAATATGTCAGGTTTCATACAAAGAGAGCGCGCTATTGCCACCCTTTGCTGCTGACCACCAGACAATTGAGAAGGGTACTTGTTCGCTTGCTCGGCGATTTTCACGCGCTCAAGCATTTCTAGTGCGCGAGATGTGGCCTCTTTTTTAGATAGCTTGAGTGTGCGAATAGGCGACAGAGTGAGATTTTCTAACACAGTGAGGTGTGGAAATAAATTGAAGTGCTGGAATACCATACCAACTTGTCCGGGCTTGATTCCACTAGAATTGATAGCTTGCCCAAAGACTTGGATGTCTCCATTATTGTATTGCTCTAATCCGTTAATGCAGCGGATCAATGTTGACTTTCCTGAGCCTGAAGGGCCGCAGATTACGACAATTTCACCTTGGAGGACTTCGAGGTTAATTGCTGAGAGAGCTTGGAATTCACCAAACCATTTATCGACGTTGTTAAAGCTTACAGCGTTCACTTGGAACCCATTGTTTTTGTTATATGCGTCTACATTAGCAATATCGTTAAGCTATAACAAGCGCTTGAGAAGTCAGTTGAATAATAAGTGTGTCAGAAGTGATGTCACACTTCTGACACCAGAAGATTTAATGGTCTACTTGGCGAGGGAGCTCAGATAAAAATGATTGAAAGCTACTTTCTCGCACTTTACCCAGTACAAAACGAAGCTCTTCGATAAGGTCGGTCTTTGCCCAATCTACCCGGATGTCGATCGGTGCGAGATGCGCAAATTCAATACGCAATGAAGCAGAAACCGTACCTCGTTTGTCTCCCCCCGCTGATAATGCCGCTTCCAAAGCGTTAATAAGCGCATCGGGCAAAAGCGCTTCATAATCTGGCTTATATTGAGGGGCCTCAATGTGCTCCAATACCGCTTGGGAGTTTATTACCGTTTGTTCAATAAATCCTCGACTGAAATGTTCTAAGACTTGATGCCCCTCTAACATATTGCCGGCCACAGCAATGGTTGGATAGCTAAGGTGGCCAACGTAGGCAATATTATCGCTGCCGTCTAATGCAGCTGATGCCCCGTTTTTGTCTATAACAAGACACTGTCGTTGGCTATGTCCTGAGTCTAAGGCAGTCAGTTCGTTGATAATATCTCTGGCGGAAGTACCTTGCTGTAATTTGTTTTTAGCGAAGTCTGCATACCAAGGGTTGGTAAATAACCCTTGGGTAGCACATCCGCCGACGGAGCGCCAAGAATGATTGACATATCCGCCAACGCAAGGCCCCCCTGTCGCGGTAATGGACGCGGAGGTACCGGTTGATGGGTTAAAATGTAATAGAGATATTGTCATAGTAGCCTGGAAATGGGAGGCACAGTGCCTCCACTTACAATTGAAGTTAGTAGCCGATTAACTGGCCGATGAATAGTGCTACCCAGCTCAGTCCGTATACCATAAGCATGAATGGCATAATGGCTTTTAGCCATTGCTCGTAAGAAACACGCCCCAATGCCAGCATGGCTAGAGTACCGCCCGATGTTGGAACAATTAGGTTGGTTAAACCGTCGCCAACTTGGAAGGCAGTAATCATCAGCTGACGACTCATTCCAACCAAATCAGCAACAGGAATAAGAATCGGCATAGTTACCATTGCTTGTCCTGAACCAGATGGAACAAACAAGTTGATAATTCCTTGTACGACACTAGCTACGATCGCAGAAATAGCAATAGGCATATCTTGGATTAGAGAGCTAAGTGCATTAACAATGGTGTCGATGATCTGTGCTTGATCAAGAATCACCTGAATGGATGCAGCTACACCAATTACCAAAGCACCTGCGGTTACACCTGATGCACCAACCATCATTTCTTTGACGATTTGGTTTGCATTCATTTTGTTGATGATGCCAATAACGATTGCCATGAGCAGGAATAAACCTGCAATCTCATTGATGTACCAACCATTGGCGAAAACGCCGTAAAGCATCACACCAAGACCCGCAACAAAAGCAGCAAGCGTAAGCTTGTTCTCTCGATTCATCGAGTATTCGCTAAGATCTTTCTTAAGACCGGCAGAGTCATCTTGTTCTACAAAGTCCATTTTGGTGACTTTCTTGCAGATAAAGAGTGAAAGAAGAGCCAGCGAGGCGATAACGAGAGCGGTACGCAGACCTGCGCCAGAGAAAGTAGGGAGTTCTGCAATACCTTGAGCAACGCCAACGGTATATGGATTAATAGGTGATAGAGCAAAACCAACACCGATACCACCCACAGCCATTACTGTGCCTACTAGGCTGGAATAGCCAACTGCCGCAGAAATCAAAACAGCGACTGGGACCAATGCAATATTGTTTTCAAAACCAACCGCCACACCGAAGAAACCATAAATAAAAGTACCAATAGTGATGATTAGGTTACGGTTTTCTACTCCTACGCGATTTACGGCCACACCAATAGCATTTTCTAATGCACCGGAACGTTGCAGAATATGGAACAACCCACCAGCGATAAACACAATGAACAGGTATGGTGCTGCGCTAATCAAGCCTTTTGGAATGGCGACGAATATATCAAAGAAATGCACCGATGGTGCGTCTTGAAGGTACGTAAACGATTCAGGAACTACCGTTGTTCTTCCATCAACAACGGCCCTTTCAAATACGCCTGCTGGAACGATGAACGTGAGCAAGTAAGTTGCCACTAAAATGCCAAATATTAAGACCATAGGGTCTGGCATTGACTTGTACCAGGGGCGTTTTGATGTTGTGTCTATCTGATTGGTCATTTCCATGTCCAATATTCTCCATAGTTTGATTCTAGGTTGATTCTTTACGTTTTTATATCGCTAGGCAGAATTCTTTTAGTACTTGTAAAGATGCTTGTAAGTCTTCCTGGGTAATCGCTTCGTCAGGATGATGACTTACGCCATCAGTGCATCGCATGAACAGCATTGCGATGTCGGTTAGAGAGCTGACCGCGAGGCCATCGTGACCAGCTCCACTGAATAAGGTTTTCGGTTTAATACCACAGGTTTCGATAGCTTGAGTAAGCTTATCTGACAGAGCCTTTGAACACTGAACGGCTTGTTGCTCGTAGGTCTGCGTATGGTCGTAAGTGAGGTTGAGTGCGTTAAGTTGTTGCTGAATGGACACTAAAAATGTCGCTCTTGCGTTACGGCGCTTTTCATCAATAGGAGAGCGAAGTTCAACGGTAATATGCGTTTTCTGCGGGATGACGTTAACGCCGTTAGGATAGTTTTCGATTTTTCCTATCACGCCAACGAGCTCTCTATCACTTTTACAAAGCGCATCAAAAGTGCTGATTACACTCGCAGCGCCGACCAGAGAGTCTTGGCGGTTGTGCATTGGAACAGTACCAGCGTGTCCTGCTTTACCGTGAATGGTTATGGTATGTCGTTCGATCCCAGTGATAGCGGATACAACACCGACAGGTAGTTGTTCGGCTTCAAGTTGTGGACCTTGTTCTATGTGCAGCTCAACAAAGCCAATGACCTCTTCAGCGTCGTAGGCGTCATTTTTTATTTGCTGTGTCTCACAACCAAAGTCGTGAAGTGCGTCCTGCAGCGACACCCCTTGTGGATCCATGGCGTCGAGCATTGTAGGGTCGAAGATACCGGAAATGGCTTTCGAGCCGAGTAGTGTTGATTGAAAGCGCGTGCCTTCTTCATCACTAAAGGCGATGACATCAATGTTGTACGGAAGTTGAATACCTTGTTGATTCAGGTGGTGAACGAGAGCGAGTGGAGCAACGACTCCTATAATTCCATCGTACTTACCGCCATTAGGAACGGTGTCTTGATGTGAACCAAAGATAAGAGTCTTTGCGTCTGATTCCGTGCTGGCGTAGCGGCCAATTAGGTTGGCGGCATTGTCCATTCTCACTGACATGCCAGATTCGATCATGTATTGCTTGAGTAGATTGATGGCCTCTTTATGTTCTTTTGTGGCACACAGACGGGTTACGCCTTCTACATCAGGGTTGGTTGTCTCAGAACATTTTGCTAGTTGCTCAAGCCAATCCCAAGCTAGTGATGAAGTGGATGCAATGGTCATATTTATTCTCGTTTTTGATGCTGCGTTTACTTATTTATCATGATAAATTCGCAAAATACACTATTTATCATGATAAATGCAATCGATGTCGTCGGTTTTGTGAGTATGATTTGTAACGATATTGAGTGCTGATAACCGCCTGTTTTGAGGTAACTACTTCACCCGACAGGGAGTTTCGGTTACCGTAGACAGTGAAATCGAGTAAAAATAGAGGTGTCTTTTGACCGTCAAAAAACGACGAACTGAAAACGTAGCGTCAGCTATTAAAAAATGGATTGTGGAACAGAAGCTTCAGCCAGGGGATAGACTTCCTAATGAAGTGGAAGTGATGGAAATGTTCGACGCCTCAAAAAGTACAGTGCGCGAAGCGATGCGATTATTAGATGCTCAGGGACTGTTGCAGACAAAAACGGGTCCCAAAGGTGGCGCCTTTGTTTCCGAAGTCTCTGAAGAAAAAGCACAAATGTTGTTGAGTAACTACCTATTCTTCAAGGAGACTTCAATTGAAGATTTGTATCAGCTACGTCTCGCATTAGAGCCACAACTTGCCGCCAGTTTAGCGGGTAAACTGACATCGAATCAGCTCAAAGAGCTAAAAGACCAAACCAAATTGTATGCTGAGCCACCTCGTGACATTTATGAAGAGCGAGAGCATCACTTAGCGTCGATTGAATTCCATCGTATTTTGGCAAGTTTTTCCTCCAATGAGTTATTAAAACTGGTTATTCGGTTTACTGCTCAAATGTTGTCAGATATGACAATCTATAAGAAGCTTTATGAGCCAGAAAATTACGATCTCTGGCGCACTGGTATCGATAGTCAACTTTCATTAATCGAGGCATTGAGAGTTGGTGATTCTGAAATGGCTTATAAAGTCATGCAGAAACATATGAAAACCGCACTAAAACTCATGAAACTTCAAGAAGTTGAAATGGAGAATCGTTTTCTCGATGTGATGTAGGTCATAATGACACAGGTGTGTATAAGGTGTGTGATTTTTGCCTGTGTCTAAATGACTGTTTTAATTGTAATTTTTGTGTTAAATGCCTTTAATTACAATAAGATAAAAATTGGCACATGTTATGCTATAGAGACTTCAGGAATAATCAGCTTTGGCAAAGTACCAAGGCGCGAATTAAAACACTGGAGTCCTCATTATGTTCTGTATTCAATGCGAACAAACTATTCAAACCCCTGTTGCTAAAGGGTGTTCTTATACTCAAGGTATGTGTGGCAAAACGTCTGAAGTTTCTGACCTACAAGACGTATTAGTGTATACCCTTCAAGGGGTTTCATTCTGGGCCGATCAAGGTCGTAAGTTTGGTATCGTAGATCAAGAAATCGACCAATGGGCACCTAGAGCGTTCTTCTCTACATTAACCAACGTTAACTTCGACCCTGAGCGTATCATCGAGCTTGCCAATTTAGCGGCAACATACAAAGCGCGTCTTCAAGAACAAGTTCAAGCGGCCTCTTTAGTACAAGGCATCGCGATTGATGAACTTTCTCCAGCAGCTCAGTTTGACCTACCAACTACAAAACAAGCGCTATTGGAATTTGCTCCGACTGCTGCGGTAAACCGTGGTCACGATAGTCTACATGAAGACGTGATTGGTCTTCGTTTGCTATGTCTTTATGGTCTTAAGGGCGCAGCCGCCTACCTTGAGCACGCTCGTGTGCTCTCTCAAAAAGATGAAGCTGTCTATGGTGAGTACCACCAAATTATGGCTTGGTTAGGGACTGACCCTGTCGATTTAGAACCATTACTGAACACCTCGATGCAAATTGGTCTTATGAACTACAAGATCATGGAAATGTTAGATAAAGGTGAAACGGAAACCTTCGGTCATCCTGAGCCGACTCAAGTTAACGTTAAAACGGTAAAAGGCCACTGTATTCTAGTCTCTGGTCACGACCTTCATGACTTAGAGAAAATCCTTCAACAAACAGAAGGAAAAGGCATTAACGTCTACACCAATGGTGAGATGCTCCCAGCTCACGCGTATCCAGAGCTTAAAAAGTATCCTCATCTAGTCGGTAACTACGGCAGCGCCTGGCAGAACCAGCAAAAAGAGTTTGCTAATTTCCCTGGTGCGATTGTCATGACGTCTAACTGCTTGCTGAACCCTAATGTCGGCCAATATGCTGATCGCCTGTTCACGCGCAGCATTGTAGGTTGGCCTGGTGTTGCTCATATTGAAGGGGACGATTTCAGTCAAGTGATTGAATGTGCACTTGCGCACGACGGCTTCCAGCATGACGAAATTGAACACATGATCACGGTTGGTTTTGGTCGCAATGCGCTAATGCAAGCAGCCCCAGCTGTTGTCGAGCAGGTGAAAGCGGGCGCAATCAAGCATTTCTTCTTGGTTGGTGGTTGTGATGGCGACAAGGCAGAGCGTAGCTACTACAGTGACTTTACTGCTCAAGCTCCGGAAGATAGCGTTATTCTGACATTAGCGTGTGGTAAGTTCCGCTTCAACAAAAACCAGTTTGGTGACATCAATGGTATTCCTCGCCTTTTGGATGTGGGTCAGTGTAATGATGCTTACTCTGCTATCCAATTGGCATTAGCGCTTGCTGAGGAGTTTGATTGTGGCATTAATGAATTGCCACTGACTCTCGTCCTATCTTGGTTTGAGCAAAAAGCGATTGTGATCTTGCTGACGCTCTTTGCTTTGGGCGTTAAAGGCATTTATACCGGCCCAACGGCTCCTGCATTCCTGACAGATAACCTGCTTAGCATTCTACAAGAGAAGTTTGATATGCGTGGTATTTCCACCGTGGAAAATGACTTAAAGACGATTTTGGCAGCGTAGAAAAGGTACTAGAAATGGCGTTTAAGGCGCCATTTCTTACTCAGAGGAATGATGTAATGGCATGGTCCCAATCAGCTACGATAGAGCTGACATGTACTAAAAAGTGGTTTGAAACACCAGATTCGGTATCGTTTGAACTTGCTTCACAGTCCGGCGAGACTGAATTTCAATTCAAACCGGGTCAATTCTCATCGCTTGGCTTTGATATTAATGGCAGTAAAGCGTTTCGAGCTTATTCAATTAGTTCAGTGCCGGGGAGTAAAACGCTTAAATTCACGGTGAAGCGCGTCGCAGGCGGTTTGGTGTCAAACCATATTGTTGAGCAGCTTGAAGTTGGTGCTCAGGTAGAAGCGTTAGCACCACTTGGTCATTTCAATAATATTGACTGTCAGCCCAAAAACAAGGTCCTAATGATCAGCGCGGGATGTGGTATCACACCTGTCATGTCCATGGTCGATCAATGGCTTACGGACAGTGTAGATGTCAATATCGAATTTCTCCATCTTGCGAAGAGCAAACAAGATGCAATTTACTTTGATAGGTTGGTTGAGCTTAACCAAACGGTCGATAACTTTGCACTAAAAATGCTGCTTGAAGACAATTCTGGCACAGACTTTCCGCAAGGTTTGATCAATCTTGAATGGTTGACGTCGTTAATTCCTGACTTTCATGAACGCACCGTTTATTTGTGTGGTCCAACGGGCTTTATGGAGGTAGTCAAATCTTCTCTGGAGCAAGCCAACTTCGATATGTCGGAGTTCCATCAAGAAAGTTTTACGCCGACTGATGTTGCGGTAGACATGGAAGAGGGCGTCGTAAAAGTGGCGGTGCCTGACTTTGGCGTTGAGCTTGAGGCTGATAAAGGAACTCTGCTAATTGATGCTCTAGAGAAGGGAGGAGTACCGGTTATTGCAGCTTGCCGTAGTGGTATTTGTGGCTCATGTAAATGTAAGGTGAAAGTTGGACAAGTAGACTCTACCAGCTATGAAACATTGACTGAAGAAGAGAAAGCTAATGGCTTTGTGCTGGCGTGCTCCAGTACCATTAAATCGGATGTAGAAGTGAGCTTGAACTGACGAACTGTTGATAATTTGCACTGTTTTGGGAGGGCGCATCGACATAGTTCGAGCGCCCATTTTTTTAACTGAGCTTTACTTCAACGCTAGGTATGACTTTTTGAGCAAGACGAACAATACTCTGCTTGTTTCATCAACTGTTGGAACTGAGCATCGTCAAATGACTTTGGAATGGACTCCAAGTGAGATTGAGGACAAGGGTTGGTTACATAATGGCTGGGGCTCAATAAGGCAAAGGCAACGATTATGGCGATAGCAAGGGCGAAAAGACGTTTCATGGGAAATCAATATGATATAAGTGATGAGTTACCATAACGAATGGCTGTTAGAACGTCGTTTCTAAGAGTATTAATAATGATTAATACTATCTTCAGTGTTATTCCACCATGTGCGGAAAGAAAACACGGGTCAGAATAACTATCACAGTGATAATCAGATACATCATATAGAGTGAATGCAGGCGGTTGCTCGGATATCTGTGAACGTAAATCAGTCGGAAATAGAACATACAAACGGCTGCAATGAGCAGCAAGATAACCTCGATCAAGTTCCCTAAGCTTTGTGCACCTACGCCAAACACTGCCAGTACAGACCAAGCAGCGAAGACCATTAGGGGCAAAAACGCATCTCCCCAACTCAACGCCCCTTTACGGTAGGCGTGAACACCCCCTGGAAAGGCGACTAAGTAGTACGCGCTTAGACAAAAGCAGAAAAAAACGACCAACACGGCTCCCCCAATTCATTGATAAATAAATTATTGCACAGGCGTATAGTTATATCTGTGGAGAAGTGTCATAGGTTTGTATGGAACCAAGGCGAAAGAGTGCGAGAAATTAAGTGGTGAGTACAATTAGCATTACATTTGCTCAATTGACTCACCAAAAATGACTAGACTAGTGCGCTCAGAGATTCTAGTGCAGATGCACGGTTTTCTTCAGCAGGTTCATCACCCATGTTTAGTGCTTCGGCGTAAACGAACTCAACATCCGTCATACCAAGGAATCCTAAAATCGTAGCAAGATAATCATTCATACTATTGCGAGGTGTATCTTTGTGAATGCCACCACGAGTGGTCAATACCACCACTTCTTTCTCTTGGATAAGACCGACAGGCCCTGTTTCAGTGTAGGTGAACGTCACTCCAGCACGAGCGATAAGATCAAAATAGTTCTTAAGCTGAGTTGGAATCATGAAGTTGTACATCGGTGCTGCAATAATTACTTTGTCTGCGCTTATAAGTTCCTCAATGAGGTCGTCTGAAAGTTTGACAATCTCTTGAAGTTCTGGCGCTAAGTCCTCGCCATTGCTGCGAAGGGCTGTTGCCACTTCCATGTTCAATACTGGTACTGGATTAGTGGCTAGGTCACGAATGATCACGTCGGATTTACCTTCAATAGCCTGATCAATGATCTGATTTGATTGAGAGTAATCACCTAGAATGCTGGATTTTAGAACAAGAGTTTTAGACATATCGTTATCCTTTTATAGGGAAGTCACTTTCGCTTCCAAAACAATGCGTCCAGTTTAATCAGAAGAAGAGTGACTGAAAAGCCACTAAATCTGAGAGAGAAGTTCGAAATAACTGAACAAGAACATATCCACAATTAAAGTGGATCTATTTATGCAGGACAATAAGGAATATTTGGATTTTTCATTACTTATTGGAGTTTAATTATGCCTAAATGGATAACATTGTTGATGGTGTTCTGGTTTATTACCTTGGTTTTCTTGAGCATCATTGCTTATTTCCTGGGGATGCAACTCATTGTTTACACGGCATCTGAATGGAAAAACAGTTGGTTAGTTATTGGTGGTCAGCTCGTTTGGTTCTTCTTTTGTTTGTCTTTGGCCATTGGCGTACTAGATAGGACTCTGAAAAAATCAAAGATGCACTTTACTCGTGCATCTTGAACCAAAAGGGAGCTGGCTTTCTCTTTTAATTGGTATAGAGTAGGGTAGTGCTGGCGATTTTTCCATTGCCTTACCCTTCCTCGTTCGACTGAGCCAAACGCATTTTGATATAGTCCAAAAATAGTTTGGTTCTCGTATGCTCATAATCCAGTTTAGGGTAATAGGCGTAGACAGTAGAATCCAAGGCTTGGATCTCGGGCAGAACTCTAACTAAAGCGCCAGACTTGACGTCTTCTTTGATCATAATGTCGTTACTGATTAATACCCCCATCCCATTTTTGGCTGCATAAAACAATGCTTCTGGGTTAGTGGTAGCGAAATTTCCTGACAACATGACGCGTTGTGTTTTGGATATCTTGTATTCTCGTTGTGGACGCTCACCCCAAATAAGGATGTTATGTTGTTTGAGTTCGTCAATAGATTGAGGAGCGCCAAACTCTTTGATGTAGGAAGGCGCAGCATAAAAGCCGATTCGTTGCTCAAATAATGAAGTTTGTCTCATGCTAAGACTGTTGAGTGTTTCGAGCTCGCGACTAATAAATACATCTAGGTTGGTATCTGGAAGCTGACCGGGAATTGTGGTGGTCAGCTGAATTCGAATGTCAGGATATTGCGTCAGAAAGTCGTTTAAATACTGAACCAAAAATTTGGAGCCGACGGCGATGGTTGCGCCTATTTTTAACAATCCTGCCGGAGTTTCATTGACCGAGCGAGTCTCGTCAATGATGGACTGAAACCTATCAAGAGAATCTTTTGAACGTTGATAGAAAAGCGCGCCTGCTTCTGTTTGCGTGACAGAGCGAGTGGTTCTTTTTAGAAGCTGGACACCGATACGTTCTTCAAGCCAGTGGACGCGTTTGCTGATAGCTGAACTGGTAGTATTCAGTCTTCTGGCTGCACCATTGAAACTGCCTTCTTCGACAACACGAATGTAAGTATTGATACACGATATCCAATCCATATGCGCTCCGAGATTGTTTCCTATTTGGACGTATTCTGTTTCCTTTATAGTGTATTATCAATGATTCATACGCAATATAGAATGTGTGTATGAATAGAAAACACAATAAATCTTTTAATAAAACGCCTATGTTGCTCGCGATGATGATCATCGCAACGGGTCAAGTAGGCGTGAGCATTTACTTACCTTCACTGCCACTCATTAGCGAAGCTCTATCGATTGGACATGCGGATGTTCAGATGCTCGTGACACTGTTTTTGGTTGGTTTCGGACTTTCTCAACTCTTTTATGGTCCTTTGTCCGATGCTATTGGCCGACGTCCCGTGTTTATCCTCGGGCAAGGAGTTTACCTAGTCGGAACAGTGCTGTGTATCGCTTTAAATGAACACTTTACCGCGTTAGAAGTAGGTCGATTGCTTCAGGGACTAGGAGCTGGAAGCGCTTCCGTATTAGGACGAAGCGTACTTCGTGACAGCTATGACGGAAAACAGCTTACCAAGGCGCTGTCTTATATTTCGGTGACGGCTTCGGTTATGCCCATTATTGCCCCTGTCTTTGGTGGCTGGATTGCGTTTCATTTAAGCTGGGAAGCGGTGTTTGTTTTCGTCCTGGTATATTTGGTAGCTATCTTCACGCTAGGCTGGTTCATCTTGCCGGAAACCTTGCCTTATAAGCCTCGTAAATTCAAAGTGACAGAAGTGATCCATGGCTATTCAAAGTTAATTGTTAACCCTCAGGTGATTGGCAGTGCAAGTTACAACTGGATCAGTTACCTAGGTGCGGTTGTCTCTTTAAGTTTGTTTCCATTCTTAATGCAGCATCAGCTTGGTTTAACTGCGGCAGAATATGGAACGATAATGATTATTCCGTCAGCAGGTCTTATGATGGGAAGCGTATCGCTCAATATCCTCAATCGGTATTTTTCTAACAACTGGATTTTGTTCCTCGCCATTATCATTATGTCATTATCTGGCGTGTGGTTGTTAATGACTGAGATGACGGTATTTAACCTTGTGTTCGCTTTTACTTGGCTTACTGTTGCTCAAGGATTGTCGTTTCCGATTTCCATCGCTTTGTTGCTTGGTCCTCATAAAGAGAACGCGGGTGCAGTGTCGGCGTTATCCGGCTCAATTCAAATGGTGATAGCAGGAGTGTTTGGTGGGTATCTGGTTGAACGCTGGGTAACTAGCCAAATGACGCTAGGAAGTTTCTATATTGCATCCGCCTTGCTGATGGCCGCCGTTCTGCTAATGAGCCAGATAAGACGCTACGCTGGTGGAACGAAACAAATGGATACCATTGATAGCTAACTGAATTATAGTGAGATGACCCCTAGGTTATTCATCTGACTTACTACCCAGTGTGTCCGCTTGTTAACGTAATCTGACATCGGTGTCGGCTTAATACGATAAGGGTTAGGCAGCACTACTGCGAGTTGAGCGGCTTGAACTTTACTTAATCCGTTGGCACTGATGCCAAAGTAGTATTGACTGGCTGCTTCTACACCATAAATACCAGGGCCAAACTCAATAACGTTCAAATACACTTCCATAATGCGCTCTTTACCCCAAATGAGTTCGAGCAGTAACGCAATATAGAGTTCATAAGCTTTTCGAATGTAAGTTTGGCTCGGAAACAAGAACACGTTTTTTGCGGTTTGCTGAGTAATGGTACTCGCGCCGCGAGACGGGCTGCCACTCTCGGCCAAAACACTAAAAAGGGCCCCAAAATCCACACCAACGTGATTAAGGAAATTCTGATCTTCTGACGCAATAACTGCGAGCGGCATGTTGGGGTTTATCTGAGCTAGAGGGACCCATGTCTGGAGGGTTTGCGTTGGATAACCTTCCGGTGGAAATAGGGTACGAGCCACTTTCCATCCCCAAATTGGCGGATTAAGAAACTTAAGGAATACGACTAACAGAATCGGAACGCCGACTAATACCAAAATTAGATTGATGAGCAGCTTCTTTATCATAGGATTCATTAAGTTATTACTCGATTCGATATGGCAACAGTGTAGATTCTATTTGCTTTAGGTGCAAAACATGCTGTGAAGGAATTGATCTATTGATGAGTGCGTTATAGGGTGAACTAATGATGAAATCTGTCGTCAAAATACGAAATCTTACTCGAGAAAGGAAAGAGTATGTTAGTTAGAATTAGGCCTTATCTACTGGCTGCGTGTATTACCATCATCCCTCAAGCCTATGCTTCAGAAGCACCTCAGAAAGATAGTCAAAGTGTTGCAGAAGAAACTGAGGTAGCTAAAGAAAATGACCAAGCAGTTTCTGCTAACGAGAATAGTAGTAAATATGAAGCGACGTTAAACAAATTCAAGCAAGCAGGCGCAACGCATCCATTTTTCAAAGATGCGTATGGTTATGCGGTATTTCCGACCGTTGGTAAGGGTGGTTTTGGAATTGGCGGGTCCTACGGTGAAGGGCAAGTGTATCGCCAAGGTGTTCACGTTGGTAATTCAACGCTAGCGCAGCTCAGCATTGGACTTCAATTAGGCGCGCAGGCCTATAGCGAAATCATTTTCTTCGAGAGTAAAGCAGACTACTATTCATTTACAAGCGGCAGCTTTGAATTTGGTGCGCAGGCATCTGCTGTTGCTTTAACGGTAGGAGCTAGTGCACAAGCTGGTTCAACAGGTGTTGGGGCACAGGCTGGAGACAACCAAACTAAAGCGAATTACATTAATGGCATGGCGGTATTTACCATGACTAAGGGTGGCTTAATGTATGAAGCTTCTATCGGTGGTCAAGGGTTCTCATTTGCGTCAAACAATAACTACGACGGTAACTAAGTCCATTGTCCCTTTCAGCTTAACTACAAGTTGAAAGGGAACCTCAATTTGCGGTTAGATTCTCCGCCCCTCTCAACATGGCTTCAATCAATTCACCAGCATTGAACTTAACTAGTGCTTCGTGGGCGCCGACTTGATGAGCGCGCTCCGTGCACATTTCGCTTGAAAGCGAAGTGTGTAAGATGCGGTAGGCGTGGCTGAGCGTTTGGTCATTCTGAACTTCGAAAGCCAGTTCGTATCCATCAAGACCGGGCATTTCAATGTCACTGACTAATATATCGATGGCATCATTTTGTTTCGCTTTATTGCGCATAAACTCAAGGGCGCTATTGCCGTCTCGACAGATATCGAAAGGAATATTGATGTTGTTAAGCGCATCACCTAGCTGTTTGCGCGCGATGGAAGAGTCGTCAACCAGCAGAATGTTCAGCGACTTGATTCTTTCGCGCTGGACGTCGGTCAACATTGGGATCTTGGTATCGGCATACTGTGGGTAGATTTTGGATAGCAACAGTTCTACGTCTAATAGCTGAACTATATGATCTTCAAATCGAGTGACACCAGTAACAAATACATTTCTACCCGCACTATCGGGAGCTGGCTCTATGGATTTCCAATTACACTCGATGATTTTATCAATATCTCGAACCATGAACGCCACAACGGTTCTCAAGCAGTCAGTGACTACTAAGTAGGTGTTGTTGTATTCCTCTGCTGCGATAGGTCTAAAACCAATTGCCGCTGCCATATCAATAACGGGGACAGTCAGACCTCGAATACTGACAGTGCCAATGACATGTTGATGAGAATAGGGGATTTGCGTAGTGGGTAAGAAAGGAACGATTTCTCGCACTTTTAGCGTGCCAATGGCAAAGCGTTGCTTTTGCAAGTTAAGGGTAAACAGTAACATGCCCTGTGATTGGTTCGCTTTACTGATGCTAGTATTCATTTGAGTTCTTACTCTATAAGCCAATAGTTTGATTTTATAAACTTTATTATCAAAAGTTAATGCGGCCGGGAAAGAAAAAAGTTTAGTCGCTTGAAAAGTAAACGTGATTTGTATCTCATTTTCTATTACACTCTGCGCATTCCATCATCCCATAGACGCTAAAAAGGGTAGACAACTAATGGCAAGAACTGCGGCAGCACTTCACATTTTAGTGAAACATAAAGAACAGGCTGAAGATATCATCAAACAGCTGAAAAAAGGCGCTAAGTTTCAAACTCTTGCTAAAAAGTACTCCACGTGTCCTTCAGGTAAAAAAGGCGGCGACTTAGGTGAATTTCGAAAGGGACAGATGGTGCCTCAATTTGACAAAGTTTGTTTTAGTGGTGAAACGCTTGTTCCCCATTTAGTGAAGACTAAGTTTGGTTGGCATGTCGTCAAGGTCTTGTACCGCACTTAGTTCGCAACACCGCTATTCGCTAATAATTAACAGGAAACGTTCCGGCCATGAGCATGAAACAAGAACTACAAAAACTGAATAACCGCCTCGATAAGTGTAATCATAAGTTGGCTGGTGCCAAATCGCGTGGCGACAACGAAATGATCTCTCGCTTTACTGATGAAATCGACAAACTGACAAAGAAGATTGCCCAGCTTAAGCACAAGCAGAGCTACGATATGAACAAAGAGCGCAAAAGCTTGCTTGATATGCCGTTCTCTCGTGAGATCACCAAAGCAGAGCAGGCGGATATGGGTAAGCTGAAAAAGTCGGTAAAAGGCTTGGTCGTAGTGCATCCAATGACGAAGATTGGTAAAGAGCTAAAACTGAAAGTGATGACAGGTTTTGCTCCGAAAAAATTCTAAGCCTCGTTCTAGTATTTAGTTAATACCAATGGAAAGCGCATCTTTTGATGCGCTTTTTTTGATTTCTAATCAATGAACTTAATCGATTAAGAAGTTGGTCACACAAAAACTCAAATATCGAAAAACAACATATTCTATAATTGCTTAAGTACAGACTTAATCGATTAAGGTGGGGTAATGCAAGGAATCACGACAAGCCAGAGAGCACTTAAGCAGGTAATGGGATCCATCACCTTACCTAAGTTGACTAAAAAAGATGAAAAAGAGCTTTATAGAAGACTGGAACTGCACTTTCCGGCCCTATTTGAGCACTATTACGCTTTGTATGGCAGTCGTTATGATTTTTTCCTTTATCTACAGAAACTGGTAGCAATGCTCTGCGCAGGATTCGCATCGCGTTCTCGTAAGCTTAAAACCAAAGACGCGATTCGACTTAAAACACCTAATTGGTTTCGAGATGAAAACGTCCTAGGCATGGCCGTTTATGTCGATTTGTTTGCAGGTGATTTTAAAAAGCTGAAAGAGAAGATCCCGTATTTTGAGCAACTTGGCATTAATTATGTTCACTTGATGCCTTTGTACTTAGCACCAGAGGGGAATAGCGACGGTGGTTATGCCGTGTCTGATTACCGTAAGGTAGATCCTAGGTTAGGTACAGAGAAAGAACTGAAGTCTCTAGCAACTGCCTTTAACGAAGCTGGAATTGCCCTTGTGTTAGACTTCGTCTTTAACCATACCTCTGATGAACATGCGTGGGCGAAGCACGCTCGTTCTGGTGACGAGCAATATCAAGAGTTTTACTACTTCTTTGATGATAAACGTGAGGTTGATGAATACAACGCCACGTGTCGAGAGATTTTCCCATCGGTTAGGCGCGGCAGTTTTACCTGGTTGGAAGACGTAGAAAAATGGGTATGGACGACCTTCAACAGCTTTCAATGGGATTTAAACTATAGTAACCCAGCAGTATTTAACGCTATCACTGATGAAATGCTATTTTTGGCCAACTTGGGTTGTGATGGCTTACGTCTCGATGCATTAGCGTTTATCTGGAAGGAGAAGGGGACTCAGTGTGAAAGTTTGCCAAAAGCGCATACTTTGATTCAGGCATTCAACCTCTGCTTACAGATCACAGCTCCAGCGGTGTTGTTTAAGAGTGAAGCCATTGTTCATCCGGATGAGGTCGCTCAATACATAGATAAAGATGAATGCCAATTGTCCTATAACCCATTGATGATGGCTTTGATGTGGGAAAGTTTGGCAACCAGAGAAACTAAGTTACTCACAGCGTCTTTAAAGAAAAGTTTTGCTATCTCGCCGGATTGCAGTTGGGTGAACTATATACGTTGCCATGACGACATTGGCTGGACTTTCGATGATGCTGTAGCGGATCAGGTGGGTATCAAGGGGCATGACCATCGTCAGTTCCTCAATCAGTTCTACATTGGCAAGTTTGAAGGGGCGTTTGCTAATGGTGTCCCGTTCCAAGAAAATCCAGAGACTGGTGATTGTCGAGTATGTGGATCTTTAGCATCGCTATGCGGTTTGGAGGCGGCAATGCAATCTGGACATCAACAAGACATCGAGCTCGCTGTGAAACGAGTTAGATTGCTGAATAGTATTAATTTGAGCATTGGTGGTGTCCCGTTAATTTATCAAGGCGATGAACTAGGGATGTTCAATGATTATCAATATCTTAACGACCCACACAAAGTAGGCGATACTCGCTGGGTTAATCGTCCAGCTATTTCGGAAAAAGACATTGCCATCGCTCGAGACCAATGTGATCCGCGTGGTCGTATCCATCAACATCTCGTAGATATGATTCATCTTCGTCAATCTCTGCCTGTATTAGGCGTAGCGGAGACGGAAGTTCTCGAGACGTATCGTCCTCACCTTTTTGCTTATGTCAGAAAGGCAGCGAATGGTGACCGTTTATTGGCGATATGTAACTTCAGCGAACATCGACAAACCATTCCTACATCCATATGCGATGTTTTGGGTTCAAGAGAGGTGGAAGACGTACTTAACGTCGAACGAAAGCCCTATCACCAAAATATCATTTTTGATGCATATGATATTAAGTGGTTGAAAGTAGTAGAAAACTAATTCGCGTCCTGTTTGCTAATCCAAAATGACTACAAGCTGTGAGCAAGCTCACGGCTTGGTAGATGGCTGAACCACTCGCGATCATTTTGTTACAAATACCAAACCCAGTTTCAAAGAATGCGGGAAAGGAAACATTCTTGTTTTTATATGATAAATATCAGTTATTTAGCTGTTGCTTTTGTCGTGTGCGAGAGTCAGTAATTCCTAATATTCTGTTGTCTTTTTTAGCTACGCCCAACCTCTCAACCAATAGAAAGTGGCTTGAGGATGATTTGCTAACGGGTATGAACCTTATAATTTTGTTCATTAGTAGTGAACCCGGTTTAAGGGGATGGACCAATGACAAAGACACTGAACAACCAAAGCAATGTGATTTTACATGCGTTTGATTGGCCTTATGCGCTGGTGGCTCAGCGAGCAAAAGAAATAAAAGAGCTTGGGTATCAGACTGTATTAGTTTCACCGCCAATGAAGTCGTTTCGTAATAACAAAGAAGTGAAATGGTGGCAACTTTATCAACCTCAGGATTATCGAGTTATCGATAACAAGCTTGGAAATACCGAAGACTTCAAAGCAATGATGCTGGCATTGAATGATGGGGGTATATGGGTCTATATCGATGTGGTTTTCAATCATATGGCCAACGAATCGTCGGCTAGATTGGACTTACAGTATCCAAGCAACAGTGACATGCAAAGTTATTCCGAGCATCGTGCCTATTTCGAGCAGCAAAAACTATTTGGCGATTTGGATAAGGCGCTGTTTGATGAAGACGATTTTGTCGAGGCGTTTGGGATAGAGAATTGGAAAGACCGCTGGGAAGTGCAGAATGGTCGACTAACAGGAGGCCCTCAAGACCCCGGTTTACCAACTCTGCGAACCAGTTCGCATGTTATTAAGCAGCAACAGGCTTATCTTCTAGCAATGAAAAATCTCGGAGTACGTGGCTTTCGTATAGATGCGGCTAAACACTTGACCATCGAGCATATAAAGCAGGTGTTTACTGAGGAGATAACTCAAGACATGCACGTCTTTGGTGAGATAATTACCGATGGCGGAGCGACGGAAGAAGAATACGAGCTTTTCTTGCAACCTTATTTAAAAGAAACTCGCTTGGCTGCCTATGATTTCCCTTTGTTTAAAACGGTACATGAAGCACTTGAATCTAAAAGCGGAAGTTTGACGGCGTTAATTGACCCATACTGTTTCGGGCAAGCGCTAACTAACGAGCGCTCGATAACGTTTGCTGTGACACACGATATTCCTAACAATGACGTGTTTAGCAACCTCGTCATGAGTGAAACCAACGAATGGCTTGCGACGGTATACATCTTAACTCGTGATGGAGGAGTGCCTCTTATCTATTCTGACCTCGACCCTAGCGGTATCAAAAATACCAACGAGGAACCGAGATGGGTAGAAGGCTGGAGAGACCAGAAGTTGTCCCAGGTGATACGTTTTTGCCATGCGGTTCATGGTGAACCGTTTGAGTTGCTGGAAGCGAATGACGATCTATTGGCGTTTAAGCGCGGTAAAAAGGGAATCGTGCTAATCAATAAATCGATGCGCCCGAAATCAATCAATGTCGACATTAATGGACAGTATAACTCGATTCTAACGCAACAATCGGTTGATGGAACAACAGGAAAAATCCACGTGGCGGCAGGATCAGCAGAGCTATTAATGTGCGACGAATAAAACAAAGCCCTCTTTGCAGAGGGCTTTAGTTTGACTATTTTATTTGGTGTATCGAGTCAGTAATTCGATGGCGTATTGCATTCTCTCTTGGTCAATTTCTTGTTTTGGAAGCAACCTATTTCTGCCATCTTTCACTTCGTAAAGGCCATTACCTTTTAGTGAGAAGATCTTATCTTCGGAGACGACGGCATAGTCACCATAGTCTGCAATGATGGTGTATGGTCGATCAACAAACTTACCATAAAGATCTTCACCCACTGTGTAATCTTCAAGATCATTGGTGACACCCAAGTAATTCTTCATTAGTGTTGGAACAAGGTCGAAATGCGTGGTCAGTTTGCCCTCAGGCCACTGATTTGCTTCTTTGTCTACTCCGGCACCTAACATGATGAATGGTACTTTAACCTGAGCTTCGGTGAAGTTACCGTTGTGTCCCCAAAAGTTTTGGCCATTGTCGTTTAATTCTTCACCGTGGTCACCTGTAACGATAATTAGCGTGTCGTCATAAGTACCAGTCTGCTTAAGTTTCTCAACCACGTCTTTGATTTTACTATCTACAAAGTGTGTGCTGGTTCGATAACGGTTAAAGATTGGTTCCGGGTCGGAGTCGTTACTGCGAACAAATGGATTATTTGGTCCCGACATTGGCTCAAATTTTGGCTCATAATCGTCAGGGAAAATGAAACCATGCGGCGCATCAAAGAACAGGAATGAGAAAGTTGGCTTACTACTGTTAACGTCATACCACTTCATCCAATCGTCCACCAGTTCGATGTCACGATCTGCCGCCGTGCCTTTACTTTTTCCTCGAATTCGCAAATTTGGGATATGAGCAAATATGGTTCTGTTGAATTCTGGCGACTCGATATGCGCCGAAGTAAAAACCCCAATCTCATAGCTGAGCTCTTGCAGTCGGTCCATCAGCAGGGTTGGTCGCTGGTTGGCAAGCATCGGGTGCCAATAAGGGCCAGGCAAACCGTAAAACAGTCCAAACGTGCCCATACGTGTCGCATTACCAGAAGAGTAATGCTTGTCGAATGAAAGTCCTTCTTGAGACATTTCATAGACAGTAGGCATATATTTTGGAGTGACAGTATCTGGGCGCCAAGAATCAATCAGAATTAGCATGATGTTCTTTGGCTTTTCAGGTGTATCACCAGTGATTGAATGAAGAGGATAATTTAGTCCTCCTTGCATCTTTGGGGCTTTTGCTTGTTTCTTTTCGAGCTCTTCTCTATCAATGTAACCGTGCTTCATCAAGAATGAGTTAGCGATGGTTGGATAGAAGAGAGGCAAGTATTGGTTAACGAAAGAAACAGGTTGGTATGCAGTAGCAGCTGCCCAAATATGAATGCCATGGCTTGCTAATGTGGTCACAAAAAATAGAGGAAGAAACAGCTTACGAAGTTTCTTTGTGATGCTGAATTGGCCAACCTCCATTTTGCCTAACGCCCACCATTGGAAGCAAAACAAAGCGGCAATTCCGACAACAAGCATTGCCCATGCAGATAGTGGGAATTCCACTATCTGCCCCGACATGACCAATGACAGTACTGGGTAGTTCAAATGGAATCGATAAAATCCAAATACCATGGTGTCTACAAACAAAAATACTAAGGCAATGGTAGCAATAAGCGCTAGTAACGGGCGTTTAGCTTTCAATGGTAGGAAGCATAAAACGAGACCAACCAGCCAAAACACAAGAGCGAGTAGGCTCATGTGACTGAACAAGCTTGTTACAGCAAATGAGAATTGAATCCCATCAAAAGGGACCTCGGGAAAGTACAGGAAGTAGCGAGCGCCTATAAGAGTTGCCAAAAGCGCATTAAGAATCCAAAACTCATAGTAAGGACTTAGCTTAGTTTTTAAGTAAGTAAACATGTTCAATAAACCAATATGATAGATGGCATTTAAAATCGTGAGAACGCTATATCGTGCGTTGTCAAAGAAGCGCGTATTGTATGCGAGTGGAAACAAATTTGAAATAAAAACGATACAAGGCTTGCACATTGTTACAAAGCCCCACGTCTTTCGATGGATGGGGCTTTATTTGAGGTCGTTTAAGCGAGAGAAATCAGTTTATTAACCAATTTTTCTATGCCGTTGTTGGCTTCCGAAATGCTTGTTGCCAGCATATAAGCTGGTGTAGAAATCACGTTGTGTTGCTCGTCGTAAACAATATCATCCACAGCGCATATAACGTGTTCACCTCCTAGCGCCGCAAATCCGGCAGCAGTGTCTGAGTCGTTACCTATTGTTCCTCTGACAGCATTTGGATAAATCAATGGAATGATAGTAGGGGCAATACACAGATAACCTGCAGGCTTCCCAGCTTCGGCAAAGGCACGGCATGCACTCGCTACGTGTGTGTTAATGGAGCATTCTACACCTTTGATGGCAAAGTCAGTAAGGTTTTTGGCTGCGCCAAAGCCACCTGGAAGCAGTAGTGCATCAAAATCATTCACATCCAGCTTTTCGACGTCTTCAATATTCCCTCGCGCAATACGGGCAGATTCAACAAGTACATTGCGACTTTCTTCGGTCACTTCCCCAGTTAGGTGGTTTATGACGTGCAGTTGCTCAACGTTAGGGGCAAAACAGTGCCATGTTGCGTTAGCTTTCTCTATAGCGTGCAGGGCAAGCACTGACTCATGAATCTCGGCGCCATCGAACACGCCTGAGCCACTAAGAATGACGGCTATTTTCTTCATGCTGGTTATTTCTCCTTGTTGTTAGGATACTAAGACTTTAGGACAAAGTAGGGCACTTTGTCTGCTTGCCGTGCCACAGAACACAAGCTCCTTCAAATTACAAAAAAGCCACCCGTTAAAGGTGGCAAAGGGAACTGATAACCTACAGCTTGTTATCGGTAGTAGACGTGTTTAAATCGAGTAGAAGAAGTAAAGCTGCGACTTCATTCTCAAGATGATGCCTCGAATGACGTCTAAGAAAGCAAGAAAACCTATTGGTTTTTCTCCGCTCACCCAAGCTAGTCCAACAGCGCCTACCGGAATGTCATAACCTTCAGTTTCTTGTATTTTCAAGCGCACAAAGTGATGCTTGTTGTTAAGGTTCTTACCAGTAGTGGTGCGGACTGACTGATCAATGGCAAGCAATGTACCTTGCGATTCGCCCGTTGCTTCGATAATGCCTTCCACTTCTGCGGCGAAAACATGTCCCGGGTAAACGGATGTAGAAAATTCAGCGGGTTGCCCAGTTTTAACGTTTCGAATAGCTTGGTGATTAACACGCATTAGTACGTACTTTTCGTTGGTGTACATTTGCAATCGTGGCACTCGCGATAATAACTGCCCTTCTCGAAGAATGAAGTTGGTAACAAAGCCATCAGTTGGTGCATAAACCATGGTACTGTCGAGGTCCCACTGAGCGCGTTCGACAGATTCCGTAGTGTTTCGTAAATCATTCCTTCTGCTGTCCACGGCATATTCATATTTACTGATAGAAAGTAGTGCCTTGTTTGCATCCACTCGGCGTTTATCTAGTTGTGCCTCGGTGGTTTTTACTTTGTGTTTTGCCACTTCAACAATGCTAATCTGCTTGTCTATGTCACTTTCGGTGATTGTGTTATTAACCACGGCGTTCTGCTCTTGGAAGCGTTTCAGCATTTTTCGTTGTAACGTGTAATCTACCTGAGCAGAGCGAAGCTGACTTGCCGTCGTTTCAACACTCTTTTGTGCAGAAAGATAGCTAGATTTCGATATTTCGACATCTTGGATCGCGCTATCTAATGCCACTTGTGCTGCGTCGTGTTGTATTACCGCTTGATCTAGTGCGATCTGATAAGGCTTCGGGTCAATCTCATAGATAAGCTGACCTTTCTCTATCTGTTGGTTGGGCTTGATGTGCAGCTTAATGACTTTCCCCGTCACATTAGAGGAATCTGGACGAAGTTGAATATGCGGAGCCTGAACCAAAGAACCACCGGAAAGGTCCATCGGGGTATAGTTAATCAATCCAACCCAAACGAACATTAGCCAGCCGACGCCACCAATATAGGCGAAGCCTTTAGAAAATTTGTTCCATGGCATGCCTATTAATCGCAGTAGATAAATAAATAGAGCCCAAACTGCTAAACCCTCTAACATGTTGTGTTCTCCGTTTTATCTTCTTTGCCGTGCCAGATATCTCTAAGTCGAACAATCGCTTTCTCCATGTCTACAAAGGCAATGATGACGGCCAGTACCCACACCCAGTGCCAGATAAAGCCTATCCATGTGAGGGCTGTGATTAGACCTAGTTGATGATGATCTTTGCTGTGTGCTTTATTGATAGGAAGCTCGTGGATACGCCAAAAACCATATACCGCGGCAACGACACTTGCGACTAATACGATTCCTGAGACGACGTGCAATGCGGTGTCAGCGCTTGTTCCGACAAAGGGAACACTCAGTAGGCTCATTGATTTACCTTATTAGATATAGAAGAAATGAGAGTCTATTCGACATAGAAATAAACATTTACAAAATGATAGATTTCATCAAGAATCAACATGTTTTGAGGTAATTGATATCATCTGGTGACGCTATGTTTGAGAATGTACACTTTGTAAGAACGATGGGTATTGCAGGGTTGGTCAGAAACCTCCACAAAACTTACGGTGTGAAACCAGAAGAATTGGGGATCCCTGCTAAAGCTCTCGAGTTTCCAATGACATTAATTCCGGTTTCCGTTCTTAATCAATTCTATGAGAACATTGAGTTGGTAACGGGAGATCCGGACGCTGTGCTCAATCTTGTCAGCCAAATGTCGATTGATAGACTTGGTTCTATGAGCCGCTGGTTTTTTTCGGGTCATGATCTTGCCTCGACCATTCGTCGCATTAATTTTGGTATTACTTGTATTCAATCTGGGGCTTTTCTCAGTGGTGAAGTAGTGGGCCCAATTGTTAAGTGGACGTATTACAACAGTTCAATTTCTGCACCCGCAAAAGCCGATGATGGTGTCAGAGTTGCAAACTTCATGTGTAATGTATTGAAGCGCTATCTTGGGGAAGAGTTTGTTCCTGATCGTGTTTGTATATCTGGTACTAAAACGAATCGAAGTAAATACGAGGCCTATTTTGGGTGTCCAATCGAATGGGGACACAATCAAACAGAGGTTTGGTTACCCAACAAGCTACGTTTACAAGGCAACAAGATACCTTCATTAGCCGCAGAAAAGCTTTCTATGAGTTTTGCAGATCTCGACAACTACTTGAATATGCCAGACTCTCAAGATCATATGAAAGTGTTGTATGAGGTAGTGAATTATTCGCGCCATTTTGGCATTCCAACGTTAGCGAAGGTGTCGGAATTGTTGGGTCTGTCGGAACAGCAATTACAAAGACGGCTACAAGCCTCGGGGTTAAACTTTACCTCAGTGGTCGGATTCGTTCTATCTGGGGAAGCGGTGAAGCAAATTGTGCTGGGCACACCTATGGAGCAAATCGCTGAGAGCCTAGGTTATACCAATATGACCAGTTTTAGCCGTATGTTTAAGAAGTACCGAGGTATCACTCCAAAACAGTACCTAAACAACTATCTTTCTGCTTACTAATTTGAGTTTTTAAGCTACATCTAGTTAATACTCAGGAGAAGACGACTTTATTGCGTCCTTCAGATTTGGCTTGATAAAGGCGCTTATCCGCAATGTCGAGCATGTTACGCCAATGCTTTTGGTAGTTTGCAGGACTTAACAAGGTTGCACCAATAGACGCAGTAACCGTTAATCGACCTTCGTCAAAATAGAGGTTGGTCGTTTCAACGGTGGTTCGAAGTGTAGTTAAGCGCTCTTGCAATTGAGAAAGCGTGTCTGCACGGACAATGATCAGAAACTCTTCACCGCCCCAGCGTGCTAGCAGCTCGTCCTTTGACAAGGTGCTGTTAAGTGTTTGAGCAATCTCTTGTAAGACAATATCCCCTGCAGCATGACCTAATTTGTCGTTGATATCTTTAAAGTGGTCAATATCAATTAGACCAATAGCAATATGCCCTTTTCCAGGTAGAGCTCGATCACCACTAAGATAATGCTCTGCAAAACGGCGATTTGGTATACGCGTGAGTGAGTCCAGCATGCTTTGCTCGCGCAACGAATGATTGGTCGACAACAAGGAAAGGTTTTGTTGTTGAAGTGTATTCTTACTTTTAAACAGCAACAAAAAGCCAAACATACCGGCAACAAAAATGGCTGCCCACATTTTTTCCTTAGACTCTTGGTAATCTATGCGAGTTTGTTTGAGCTTGTTCTCCGTATGAAGTTGGGTGATTTTATGCTGCTGCTCGGAATCGGCATGTACTTGCTCTAGTTCAAATAGCGCTTTTTGACGTTTATCGAAAAGTAGGATCTCATTCTCTTCTTGGTAAAGCCGAGCATACTTATACGCAGCATCAAAGTGCTGCTGATGAGCATAAAAGTTTGCGAGTTGGTTGTATGCTTTCGCCGTATTGAGAGGATCTTTGAGAGCAATGAATTGATCTTTGGCACTAATCAACAATGACTCCGCTTTGCTGCTGTTCCCAAGAAAACTCAGAGCCCGTCCAAGGTGTGTAATGCAATGAGGAATTTGGGTTTTTATCTGATGTTTTTCAGCTAAGGATAAGCACTCTTGAGCGAACAATTTAGCTTGTTGATAATGCCCTTGCTCAAGTAAGTTGTAAGCTTTATTACTTTTAACATTGGCGATCAGGCTAACGTCACCGAGCTGATCTGCCTTTAGTTCTGCTAAGTCAAGATACTCTGACTGTTCACTCATGCTACCAATATTACCAGCGATGATAGATCGATTGAGGGCGAGTATCGCCTCTTGTTCTAATTGCGGTTGATGACTCTTCTGGAGCCAAAAATAGCCCTCTTGGTTGTATTCAAGCGCTTTATCCCATTCTTCTAAGTCGGCATAGATTAAAGAGATGTTGGAAATAACTTTGACCACATACGCGGCGTCACCAATACTACGGAAAATCTCCAATGCTGCGGTATAGCTTTTTTTTGCTTGTAACTGTCTATTTTGACTGGAGTGGATGACTGCGATGAGGTTGTGTGTCCTTGCTTCAAGGTGCAAGTAACGCAGCTTTTTGGCGGCCAGCAGTGCGCGGTTTGCTCGTTGTAAAGCGACATCATAGCGACCATCGGTAATATCAAAGGTCGCTAACCACATATCACTCTCTGCCACTATCCAAGGCACATTTCTTTCGATGCCGACTTGTTGCATGGCATCTAATGCTTTACGTGCTTCCAAGGGACGTTTGTGTGCCCGATGATGTTTGAATTTGCCAAGGTAATAGTAATAGCTTGCAATCGGATCGTGTCCAATCTTCGCGCTTCGTTGAAGCTGCGCTAAGAGCTCGACTCCATGACTAAAACTTGAGTAACGTACTGCATTCAAGGCAAGTACCGTTTCTTTGTAGGGTTTGTCTTCTATGAGCGCGAGAGGGGAAAATTGGGCATAAACGGCCCTAGAGCTTAACGCAAACAGAATAATGGTGAACAAGAAACACAGTCGGGTAGCTATTAGCACTGATAGGTTAACAAGAAATAATTGGTATGTCGTATTGTAAATGTTTAAATTATCATCGTCAAATTATCATTTTTGGAACTGATATCAACAAAAATGTCTATTCTGAAGAGCTATGTGATTATAAAAGAAACAATTGATTTGTAGCTAGGAGTCAGGTTTCATTACTAAATCAATAGATTTCACAAGCTCTTGGAAATGAGGGTTGAAGGTTAACCGTGCATGGATTTTGTTTGGTTCTTGATAACCATAAGCGGAATACCATACCTGATGGCCTGACTGGCAGTTTGCATAGTCAATGTCACGTTGACCGTTATCACAAATGGTGATCGTACCACTCTGCCCATAATAAGGATTGTTAGGGCTGAATAGCATACCCATATGAGAGCCGTTGGAAACGCGATATTCAGGCAAAACCATCGTTTGACTCACAATTCTCTGACCGTGAGGAGGGTGTTCTCCTTGCCAAATAAGTCTGCTTTCAGCATGGATAAACTGGTTTTGGAATGCTTGGGAGGCCGCGGTGGTATCGACAACACTATCGGCTTCACTCAACACCATTAACGTTGGCTTGACGAAAGAATGAGTCGCGAGGTTATCTTGTACGACTTTTGCCGTTTGGTAGTAGACGGCTGCGCCATTCATAGGCAGCGAATTGTAGCGTAGTACATTGTTCTCTGGGTCTTGGTCAGCCCAGTCTATGAAGTAACTTGCAAAGCGCGCGTATTTGACTGCTTCCGATTTGGGTTGGAATGCTGGAGAGAAGAGCAACAGCCCAGAGACATGATCATCATTCAGTGCATAGGAAGTCACAAGATTAGCGCCGGTAGAGTATCCGCCTAGCCAAACGTTAGCGTATTCTTTAAGCAGTAGCTGAGTATGGTGCGAAACGATATTTTCCCAGTCAGAGTAGCTAGGCAGCAGCAAATCACCGGCCTTACTGCCATGCCCGGGAAGTAAAATTGCTCTAACTAAATAGCCTTGCTTAACCAAATGTTCCGCAATGTCGTGAAATGAGTAGGGTGAGTCACCAAGTCCGTGTACTAACAATATGGCTTGACCATTAGGGAAGTCAGGCACTAGCTCAAAGGGACTATTGAGCACGATCTCTTGTTGATGATCGTCAGATTTGAATGCACGGTTTTCAGCAAGCCATCGTTGAGTATCTTGGATGTATTGCTCAAACGAAGCTTGCTGATAGGCTGGGAGTGCCTTTGCTTTTTGGTATGCAGGGTTAGTGTTCTTGGCAGAACAACCAAATACACCTGCTGTGATGAATACAGAAATATAGAAGACAAGCGCGACCAGTTTTCTTTTATGTCGCGAACGTATTTCGCGAATAGCAGAACTACTTGGACGAGACTTCTTCATATTCACCTTCTATTGTATTGCCTTGCATATTTTGGCGCTGTTGAGCTAACTCTTTGTCGAGCTCTTTCTTAATACGATTACCTGTGACATATGCAGCAATGGTAAGTGGAATTGCCATGATCAAACTGAACATCATCGCAACAAAGCCAATAAATACGGCGCTAACGGTTAGGAGTGCTTTTTTCATAATGACCTCTCTTGATAAACAGCGTCGGAAAATGGATGAGTCTTTATGTGCATCGCTCCTTGATGGTTAGATAATAGAGCAATCAATATGAACCAAACATGAACGCTAGTTCACAATTGCGTTCATGTTTGAATACTTTTAATCACCTAAAGGTTGGCGATCACTGCCTGTGCGGTGAGTATCTAGAGCGAGTTTGAGGCGACGTAAGCGGTCACGAGAGCGACGCTTGTGATTGACGGCAAGCTCCATCGACAATACGTCAACCAGAGCTAACATAGCGTAGCGAGACGCCGACGGTTTGTAGATGAAGTCGGTTTCTTTGTGAATAATGGGAAGAACAATATCACTGAGCTTTGCTAAAGGTGAGTCAGCAGGGGTTATGGCTATCACTCTAATCCCGTATTGCTGAGCAATTTCTGCGGTTTCGACGATAACAGGGGTATGCCCCGTTGCGGAGATGACCACCATGACATCGTTAGCGTCTGCAGTAGCAGCTACCATTCTAGTAAGCAGACCATCGTTGTATGAGACTACAGGGTAACCTAGTCTAAATAAACGATGTTGAAGCTCTTGCGAGGTAATAGTCGAACCGCCACCCACACCCACTGCGATAATTTGTCTAGCTGAGTGTAGCATGGTAACAGCTTGGCTAATATCGGCTTCATTGATGAGCGCACGGTTGATATCCAACGCCTGTTTGATCGATTCGTAAATGCCTTGGTGGCTTGTTTGGTCAGGTGGTTCAATGATGAAGCGCTGTCCAACGGCGAGTGATTGCGCCAGTTTGATCTTAAGATCTCTAACATTAAGGCAACCTACAGCCTTGGCAAATCGAGTAATAGTCGCTTCACTAACGCTTGCTTGCTGTGCAAGTTCGGTAATACTCGCGTTGGCGGCAGAATGTATGTCGTCGGTAATTAAATCTGCCACTTTCTTTTCAGCATCACGAAGCGCGCTATAGCGCTCCGTGATCTGAGATATGATGTCTACTTCTACGGTCAAAACTTTTCCTCTAAAAAGCCGTTTCTACCCATTGTTCAACGTTATGCTCATTGTCGCTGATCGCGAGAAGACGCCATTTATCAAACGTAAGGCATGGGTGTGACGTTGAGAACGCAATCATATCACCAACTTGAAGTGACGACTCCGGTGGAATGGACAAAAATGTGTGTTGGTCCATAACATCAGTAGCAATGATCTTACTTTCGTTGATTTCAGCACCTGCACGGTAGATACGTTCTGGGATCGGCAGTCCCGCATCGAAGGCGACATCCCTCTTACCGAGTCCTACGATCGCTTTGGTCGGCTCTGGTCTAGAAATTACATACGCCCACACTTCGAGCGAGGACGATAGGTCGCCACCCAACTCACAAGCATAACCGCCATTTTTAACGGCTCTGGCCATGACTTTTTCTTGGGCATCTAGATAGATCCCTGTGTCATGAATAACATAGCAACCTGGTCGAATCACGGCCTGAAAGTCATTCAAATGAGCAAAGGTCTCTGCCACAACGTCATACCATGCGGATCCAGCTCCGGTAAGAATAGGCTTGCTAGGCAGCAGCTCCTGACTGATGAGGTCGCGTCCAAGTTTAATAGTGTCTGTTAAGAAAGCCCTAACGAGAGACTCTTCATCTCCCCCATGAATGACCCCCTCGTAGACCTCGATTCCGACCAAAGAGACATGAGATAGAGTACTAATATGTTTAGCAAGTTCGACTACCTCTTGTTTCGTTCTGCAACCGCAGCGACCCCCAACAACACCGTATTCAATTAATACTTCAATGTTCACATCCATGGTTGAAAAGAACTGCTCCAATTGGTCAGCGTTAATGGCTGAATCTACGCAGACGATGACTCTAGCTTGAGCCTCTTTCTTAATACGAGCCACCATTGCCATATTGGCTTTACCAACCAGTTGGTTAGCTATCATGATATTTCTTAACCCTGCGATAGCTGCTGTTTCTGCTTGTGGTGCCGTCGCTACTGTTATCCCCCATGCACCCTTTTGCTTTTGCAAGGCGAAAAAGTCTGGAGTCATGGTGGTTTTTCCATGTGGACAAAGCAAAACACCATGATAGTTGGCAAAAGCTTGCATCCAGTCCATGTTATTCAGTAGTGCTTGTTTGTTAATAACTGCTACGGGTAGGCTGATTTCTTCATTTATCAGGCTGTACTTAGCCTTAAGTTCTGCCGTTACTGGTACTCCTTTCATTCCTCTGCCAAATGGCACCGGTACAGTTTCTTGTTTGTTTCTATCATTATCTTTTAAATCTATCATTGATGGCGCTCTTTCTAACATAGCCTAAGTTATTGATATTTAATGTTTGATGGTAACAATGATAATACTAATGTTGGAAACTATCAAACTTTATGGTTGGAATTGTGTAATTAGTCACTGTGTTTGTGTGGGTAAATATCTATGATTGTCTGTGTGAAATGCACGAACTGAGAGAGAAGGTCATGTTGTTCGACATAATTATTAGAAATGCAGAAATCGTCGATGGTACCAATACTCCAGCGTACAAAGCGGATGTGGGGTTAGTAAAAGATCGAATAGTCAAAATTGGTGAATTAACAAACGGAAAAGCGACATCTGTTATTGACGCTGAAGGTTTGATCGTCAGTCCTGGCTTTATTGATGTACATACTCATGACGATACTAATGTTATTCGCTATCCTGATTGCTTACCAAAAATCAGTCAGGGTGTTACCACGGTGATCGTCGGTAATTGTGGTATCAGTGCATCGCCTGCTGTATTGGAGTGCGCGCCGCCGGATCCAATGAACTTGTTAGGCAAACAGGAAGATTTTAAGTATCCGACGTTTGCTCAATACGCCGACGCGGTGTCTTCAGCAGAACCAGCTGTGAATGTCGCGGCTCTAGTCGGCCACACTACGTTACGCAATAACGTGATGAATGACCTTTTCAGAGAAGCCAGCGAGCAAGAGTTAGCTTCGATGAGGTCAACGCTTGATTTAGCGATGCAACAAGGTGCGTTAGGTTTAAGTTCCGGCTTGGCCTATGCCAGTGCCAAACAGGCAACAACCAGTGAAGTCATGCGTTTAGCTGAGGTTCTTGCTGAGCATGATGGTATCTATACCACGCACATGCGTACTGAGTTTGAAGAAATCTTGCATGCGATGGAAGAGGCGTTTGAGACTGGAAAGCACGCGAAAGTGCCCGTTGTTATCTCACATCTAAAATGTGCAGGTGCTGGTAATTGGGGTCGTACGGTTGAAGTTCTTGATTTGATGGAGAAGACATCAGCTCATCAAGATGTCTCTTGCGACTGTTACCCATATTCTGCAAGCTCGTCAACGTTAGATTTAAAACAAGTAACTGAAGATTTTGATATTTTCATTACGTGGTCTGAATCAAAACCAGAATGCGCAGGACAAATGCTCGCTGACATCGCAAAGCAGATGGAATTGCCTCTTGTTGAAGCGGCAAAAGCCTTGCAACCTGCTGGCGCTGTTTATCACTGTATGGATGAAGCAGACGTTGAAAGAGTCTTGAAATATCGTTTGACGATGGTGGGCTCAGATGGTTTACCCAATGATCCTCATCCTCATCCACGTCTTTGGGGGACATTCCCCAAAGTGTTGAGCCATTACTGTCAAGATCGCGAACTATTTCCTTTGGAAGAAGCGGTACACAAGATGACGGGTATGTCTGCGACACGATACAACCTATCGAATCGAGGTGTCATTCGCGAAGGTGCGTTCGCTGATATCGTGATATTCGACAAACAGAAAATAAAAGATACCGCTACATTTGAAAACCCTATTTCAGTTGCTGATGGAATTGAGTGTGTTTTGGTTAATGGAAACATTAGCTACTCAAATAAAACTGTTGCTGTAAATAGATTTGGTCGATTTATTTATCGCCAAGAGAAGTAATATTTAAATGAGCAATAATTGCTCTTGGAAATATAAAATTAGTTAAAGAATAGATAATTGGAGAATTGAAATGACGATTAAGCGCTATGGTGTAGAAGGTGGTGTAGGTACAGGTGGTCAACATTTACCGTTCGCTCGCGCAACTGAAGCGGGAGGCTTTCTTTACGTTTCAGGTCAAACGCCAATGACTGACGGCGAAGTCGTTGAAGGAGGGATTGTTGATCAATCTCGTCTAGCAATCCAGAACTGCGTAGACATTATGGAAGAAGCAGGGTATGGCCTTGAAGATGTAGTACATGTCAAAGTCGTTCTGACAGATTCACGCTACTTCCAGTCATTTAATAAAGTGTTTAAAGAGTTTTTCGGTGCAAACCCACCTGCTCGCATTTGTATGGTATGTGATCTTGTTGTCGACGTAAAAGTTGAAGTTGATGTAACGTGCTACCGCGAAGACCGTCGCTAATTAAATACTTATTATATATTACTTAAATTAATATTAGGGGCATTCTAGTGAATGCCCTTCACAAAAATATAAATATTTACAATCTAAATGGACTTAATTCAGAAGTGCATCTTACTTCTGAGTTTAAAATAACGTAAAACGGTAAGTGGCTTAAATTGGTCACTTATATCTCTGGAGGTGTTCAATGAACAGTACACTATTTTTATCCGGCTTCGGAATATATGTGTGTTTTCTAATTTGGCTAGGATGGTTCGTGTCACGAAATCAAAAGTCTGGTGAAGACTTTTTGTTAGGTGGACGTGGTTTACCCCTGTTCCTAGTACTAGGGACGACAGTCGCAACCATGGTTGGTACTGGATCAAGTATGGGAGCGGTCGGCTTTGGTTACGCGAATGGTTGGGCTGGAGCGCTTTATGGTATTGGCGGTGCGTTAGGTATCCTACTATTAGCCCTTTGGTTTGCACCAGTTCGTAAGCTTAATTTCATGACGATGAGTGAAGAGCTTGCGTATTACGTCGGTGCCAACCGTGTCGTCAAAAATGTCGTAGGCGTGCTTATCTTTATTGCTTCTATTGGTTGGCTTGGTGCTCATATTCTTGGTGGCGGTATGTATTTGGCGTGGATTGCAGATATTGACCTCAACGTAGCAAAAGTCATCATCGCAGCGGCGTTCACAATTTATGTTGTCATCGGCGGCTACACAGCGGTAGTTTGGACTGACACTATCCAAGCAATTATCCTATTTGTTGGCTTCATTTTGATGGCGGTTCTATCTGTTCAACACATCGGTGGTATGGACAATCTTTACGAAGCGATGGACCCAGCGGCAACAAGCTTCCTTGCGATAGAAAAACTTGGACTTATTCCTGCAGTCTCTCTAGCCGTGGTCATTGGTGTTGGTGTGTTAGCGACGCCATCTTTCCGTCAAAGAATCTACTCGGGTAAGAATGTTTCAACTATTCGCCGTTCATTTGTATTGTCTGGTGTTTTGTATCTGTTCTTCTCAATTATCCCGGCAATTATCGGTATGGCTGCTCATGCGATTGAACCAGGCCTGGACAATGCCAATTTCGCATTCCCTTATATAGCAGCGACTGTACTACCGGTAGGGGTCGGTATGATCGTTCTGATCGCGGGCTTGTCGGCAACAATGTCAAGCGCAAGTTCAGACGCTATAGCGGGCGTTTCAATCCTTCTTCGTGATGTATATGTAATGTTCACCGGCCGAGTGCCAAATAAAGAGTCAATGCTGAACTACTCTCGTCTAGCATTGGTTGTTGTTATCGGCTTTGCACTGTTATTCGCGCTAACTTCGAATGACATCATTGGCTATATCACTAAGATGATCTCGACTGTCATGTCTGGCATGTTTGTATGCGGTATGTTGGGTCGTTTTTGGAAACGTTACACTTGGCAGGGGGCGATTGCGACACTTATTGGTGCATCGGCAGCATCATTCACAGTAATGTTCAGCGCAGACCTAACTGCTTTCTGGGGCAATCCGGTTATCCCATCAGTGACAGTAGCAACAATTGCTGGTGTTGTGGTTAGTCTAATGACACCTGAAAATAAGGTCTCCCCTGAGCAAGCTCAAGCGATTCTTGATGCTGAACGCGCTCAAATGGAGTTGGGCTCAGCTCCTCAAGAAACTTCTGCAAAACCAACACCAGTGACTGAGTAATTTCGGTCTTATCAAGGGGTGCTCGCGGCACTCCTTCTTCTAATCCTATTATTTTAAGAGGCCCTGATGAAAGTAGCTTTCTTCGGTGAATGTATGGTGGAACTGAGTGGGGAGCCACTCAGAAGAACATTCGGCGGTGATACTCTCAATACTGCGCTTTATTTAGCAAGGCTTGGACGCAATAGAGATATTAGCGTTTCCTACGCGACGGGACTGGGTGAAGACAAACTGTCAGTTGAGATGAAACAGGCTTGGAACGATGAATATATCGACACGAGTTTGATCGAAACCGTGTCTGGTAAGCAGCCTGGTTTGTATTTAGTCGAAACTGATGCAAATGGAGAACGAACCTTTCTTTACTGGCGCAATGACAGTGCAGCAACATACTACTTCGACAATGTGGTAAGTAAACTAGAAGTCGCTTTAGCCGCTAACCAACATGATGCGCTTTATCTCAGCGGAATCAGCTTAGCCATATTAAACAATAGTGCCAAGGAACGAATGCTGACTATGGCTAAACACCATCAT
Source organism: Vibrio barjaei (assembly GCF_001639065.2). Taxonomy (GTDB): domain Bacteria; phylum Pseudomonadota; class Gammaproteobacteria; order Enterobacterales; family Vibrionaceae; genus Vibrio; species Vibrio barjaei. The sequence continues at coordinate 569,440 of NZ_LQXO02000053.1, read as the reverse complement.
GATAGTGGCAAAAAAGTCATATTTGATAATAACTTCCGTCCTCAGCTTTGGAAAAGAGCCGACGCTCAAAAGTGGTATGAAAAGCTGTTGCCTTATGTGGATATCGCGTTACTCACAGAAGATGATGATAGAGAAATATGGGGGATTGAAGAGTCTATTGAGTCACGTTGTGAGCGATTTGAAATTCCAGAAGTGGTGATTAAACGCGGTTGTGAGCCATGTAAGGTGATAATACGAGAAAATAATCAGATTAATACCCACTTTGTCGCAGCATCGAAAGTTGCGAATGTGATTGATACCTGCGCTGCCGGTGACTCCTTTGCTGCGGGGTATTTGTCTGCCAGATTGAGTGGTCACTCGTGCGAGTTATCTGCAGAGTTTGCTCATTCTGTTGCTGCTATCGTTATTCAACACCCTGGCGCCATCGTTCCACTCGGTGCTATGGATCATTTACTGTGAAGAGATCAACATGTCGTTAATTAATAAATTAAAGCAATTCAAAGTTATTCCTGTTATTCAAATTAACAATGTGGACCATGCGATTCCTTTAGCGAAGGCCTTAGTCGAGAATGGTCTTCCAGTCGCTGAAGTCACATTCAGAACCGAGGCGGCTGCGCCATCTATTAAGGCCATGAGAGACGCTTATCCTGAATTGTGTATTGGTGCGGGTACCGTTTTGAACTCACAACAGGTAGATCTTGCTATTGAAGCAGGGGCTGAGTTTATAGTTGCTCCTGGCCTTAATCCCAACACGGTTAAATACTGTCAAGAAAACAACATTGCCATTGTCCCTGGCGTGAATAACCCAAGCCAAGTTGAGCAAGCATTAGAGTTAGGATTGTCTTTCCTCAAGTTTTTTCCTGCAGAAGCATCAGGTGGTGTAAACATGGTTAAGTCGCTACTTGCGCCTTACGGTGATGTTGCATTTATGCCAACGGGAGGCATCAGCAAAGTGAATGTCAATGACTACCTATCTATCGACAGAGTTCATTGCTGTGGTGGTACGTGGATGGTCGCAACATCGTTGATCGAAAACGAGCAGTGGGACCACATTGGTGAGCTTGTGCGAGCAGCGGTAGCCACGACACGATAACTAGTTTTATGTTGTTATTCGGCCAGTAATTAAGCTGGCCGCTTTTTAGTCCAGTTATTTTTGTTTTTATGCCCATTTACTTGGGTAGCCCTTTGACAACCCTAAAATAGATAATTATTAATGAAAAAAATCATATCAATAAGTTTATTAACGCTGGTTTCATCCTCGGTTTATTCAGCAACTACTTATCTCGATTTGCGTCATGAATATAGAGATCCCTCAGATAGACATCGCAGCAGAATTATTCTTGGACATCACTTTAACAATGGATACGGCATTGAAATGCTGACTAATGTCAATCACGGTACTTATGGTGATAGTTTTGGCAGCAATTTACGACTTTCTAATACTGAAGTAACGAACTATTACACCTATTCAGTGAACGATAATTTTGTCGTTAATCCAGGTTTAACGCTTAATTTTCTCAGTTCCAACACATTCTATATGCCTTACTTAAAGCTTAATTATAACTTTGATAGCGGCTTCTTTATTCACGGACGTTACCGTTACGATTTCTCAAGCTCTGAAGCACCGAATGTCGAAGGCGATATGGAAACCATCCGACGTAACCGATATGACGTTTGGACAGGCTACAATTCAGACCGCTTTATGCTGTCGTATGCCTATACGTATTTTGACCAGATTACTAATCATCCAGGAGAGTTGGCTAACGGTCAGCAAACCGCGCGTGAGCATACCGTTAAATTTCTCTACAAGTACTCAGATTTTATGAGGCCATACGCAGAAATTGTTGATGCAGACAAAAACATTTATATCCCCGGACCAAATAAAGGCGAAACTGAGTGGCGCTATCGTATTGGTCTGAACTTTGTATTCTAAGGAAATAATAATGAAAAAAAGTATCTTATCTTTATTGGTAGCCGGTTCACTAACAACAACGGCGGCATGGGCTATGGCACCAAATACTGATCTAAATTTAATGCCTTATCCACAATCGGTGGAATTAGGTCAAGGAAGCGTAACGTTAGACAAAGATTTTAGTATTTATATTAAGGGATTTAATTCTGATCGAGTCGAATATACGGCTAAACGCTTTGTGGAACGCTTAGAACGTCAGACAGGTCTACCAACGCTTAACTGGCAAGCTGAATCAGAGGATGAAGCGACGCTTATTATCGATATTCAGTCCCCAGCGAAGAGTGAGGTGCAAGATATTGATGCCGATGAATCATATAAGGTAACGATTAATGATGGCAAAATCGTTTTAGAGTCGAGTCGCCCATATGGTGCAATTCGTGGCATTGAAACCATTCTCCAGTTGGTCCAGACTGATGCTAATGGTTACTCAGTTCCGGCAATCAGTATTGTCGATCAACCGCGCTTTAGATGGCGTGGTGTTTCTTATGATACATCTCGTCACTTCATTGAGATGGAAGTGATTTTGCGCCAACTTGATGCGATGGCCTCGGCGAAAATGAACGTGTTCCATTGGCATATTTGGGATGACCAAGGAATCCGAATTCAATTAGATAACTACACCAAACTGTGGGAAAAAACCACGGACGGTGACTATTACACCAAAGATCAAATTCGTTATGTTGTGGAGTACGCACGTAAATTAGGTATTCGTGTGGTTCCTGAAATTTCGTTACCAGGTCATGCATCAGCCGTTGCACATGCTTATCCAGAATTGATGTCAGGGTTAGGGGAACAAAGTTATCCGCAACAGAGAGAATGGGGGGTATTTGAGCCTCTGATGGACCCGACGAACCCTGAACTATACGTCATGTTAGAAAGTGTATTCGACGAAGTCGTTGAGCTGTTCCCGGATGAATACTTCCATATCGGTGGTGATGAGCCTAACTACATTCAATGGCAAGAAAATCCAGAAATTCAAACATTTATCAAAGATAAAGAGCTTGATGGTGAACGAGGTCTTCAGTCTTACCTCAACGCGAAAGTGGAAAAAATGCTCGAGGAGCGTGGTAAGAAGATGAGCGGCTGGGACGAAATCTGGCATAAAGATCTTCCTAAATCGATCGTGATTCAGAGCTGGCGAGGTCATGACAGTATTGGTCGTGCGGCGCAAGAGGGTTACCAAGGGTTGCTATCAACTGGGTATTACTTAGATCAACCACAGCCTACAAGTTATCACTATCGAAATGATCCGATGCCGAGTGGCATCACCGTTGACGATAAACTTCACGAAGGGGAACGTTTTGTTAGCTACCAGTGGGAAAAACCGCGTACCAAAGGCGGCCCACGTAAAGGCTTACTCACTATCATTCAAGCAAAAGACGGTAAGGTTCGTGCCTTTACTGATTACAACGGAAAATCTCGCGCTGAAGTTGAGATCTTAGAATATGAACCGGGCAAGATATTCCGCGGCCATTTTGATAACTTCATGTCATACACAGAGTTCAACCTCAAACTAGCGAGAGAACAGTTTGCCGAAGGGAGCTATCAGCTTATTGGTAACGTAAGGTGGCCAACAACGGGGAAACTGGTTGCCTCTTCAGCACAAAAGGGAACGTCAATTCCTGAGCCAACGGGTGGCTATCCTGCTGAGTTGAACGAACAAGAGCAAGAGCTGATATTGGGTGGAGAAATCACTGTTTGGGGTGAAAATATCAACTCGATGACGATGGAAAACAGAATTTGGCCTCGTAGTTATGCAATTGCGGAGCGATTCTGGTCAAATGAAGAGCTGACTGATGAAGCAAGCATGTATAAGCGTATGCGTGCTATTGATAATTGGTCTGAAATTTCTCTGGGTATGCGCCACCATGCAGATGCAAGAATCATGATGCAGAGGTTGGCAAATGGTAGCGATATAACACCATTGTTGGCGCTGACGAAGTACACCGAACCTGCACAATACTATGCGCGCAACTGGGAAAAATGGATTCAAACTGAGAATCCAGGAGATTTATACAATCAACACGAACGCCTAAATCGTTTCGCTGATGCGCTTCCGGTAGAGAGCTACACGGTGTACGAAATGCGTGATTTGGTGACACAATACGTTAATGGGGACAAGTCTGCTTTAACGTCGCTTAAACGTCATTATGAGCAATTGCTCAACGCTTCTTCTGAGGCGGCTATGGTGTTTGCTAACAACGTGGCGTCGGTAGATACGGTAGCGTTAGCGAAGGCATCGCAGAACATTGCTGAGTTAGGTCTGACTCTGGTAACAAAAGCTGAAGCTGGCGAGAAAGTGTCTTCAGCCGATGCACGAGAATATCAGTCTATGATTAATGACTCAGCGAAGATCATTGATGAGAGCATTGTCGCTACTGTGAAGCCGACGGAAATGTTGCTTTGGTCACTATCAAAGTAATCTTGCCAATCTACTAGGTACGGCATAAGAATAAACGCCCCGATTAAACTGGGGCGTTTTATGTTGTATTGACTGATAACCACTGCTTATCAGCTTAATAACAACAAGTGAATTCAGTAATAGGGCTCAAGGCGTTAGTCTAACCACACGCAAACACATAACGTCGAGAGCATCCTATGACATTTTCAATATCTCAACTTAAATCACTTTTCGCTATTTCTACCCTCGCGCTGCTAGCAGGATGCTCTTCGCCCGCGTTTGATGCAGAAAATGAAAACTCTGCAAGAAACCGCGGAGCTGCTGGAGGTGCGTTATTAGGCGCTACCATGGGTGTTTTAACCGGTGAGCCTGAACTCGCGGTTAAAGGTGCAGTCGCTGGTGGTGTTGCTGGTGGAGTCGCTGGTTCAATGAAAGATCTTGAGGATTCGCGCGAAACAAATCGTACCGAAATTTTGGCCGATGGGATAAAACAGGACAATCGTAGTGAAGCGGAGATGCGTGCTGATGAGCTTGAAGCTCAAATTCGCATTAAAGAGCTCGAGCAGAAATTAGCAGAGATGGAAGCGCAGCAAGACGACCAAGTTATCGATGCTAGCTAGTTAAAAGCCGGGCATTACTCTAGTTTTGAATAATCAGATAAAGAAAAGGCCGATTGAGAACTCAATCGGCCGAAAACAGTGTGAACAAATCGGTTCACTAACAACGTCAGTTGGCTAGGTGACCTCAAATTTTGAAGTCATTTTTTATAATGCATTTCGCGTGCCAATATTTCTTTTGGGTAATGTTACGGTTTAAGGCAATATCAATGCATAGTTAACGCTGTGTTTCTCATTGTGCAATTGCAATATGCGTTGATTTTGCAATATGCAATTAACTGCTTTATCACTAATTCCTCTAGGTTCATATCATTTTGTACCATTATAGTTACATAGATATGGCAGAACTCGCGTATTTTGTCTAATTTTATAGCTATCGATAGAGAATGGTTCAGAGACATATGCAACCAGCACCGATACCTATAAATGATGATTACCGACTTAGTGTTCTTCAAACTTTGAAGCTATTAGCCACGCCTGAAGAAAGGTTCGATCGGGTGACACGCCTAGCTAAACGTATGTTTAGCGTAGACATTTCTATGGTGAGCATTGTTGAACGAGATCGGCAATGGTTCAAATCTTGTGTAGGTCTTGATGCTACTGAAACGGCAAGGGATATCTCGTTTTGTGGGCATGCGATTCTTGGTGATGAGCCGTTTATTATCTCGGATGCTCTGTCTGACGAACGCTTTAGCGACAACCCACTTGTTATATCTAAACCCAATATTCGATTTTATGCAGGCGTGCCAATTAAGTTAGCTGACAATGTTAAGGTGGGGACGCTATGTATCATTGATAGCAAACCTCGCCATTTTAGTGATCAAGAAGTCCAAGATCTTATTGATTTGGCGAAACTTGCAGAAGATGAGTTAATAGCGAGCCTTGATAGCACGATTGATGAATTGACTCAAATTTCAAACCGCCGAGGCTTCAATATATTGGCTGACAAAGTCATCAATCGATGTCGTTTCGCTATGGAGCCATACACAATGGCTTCATTCGATCTCAATCACTTTAAACTGATAAACGACACTTACGGTCATGGCCAAGGCGATGCAGCGTTAGTGATCTTTGCTCGATTGCTCGTTGAGAACTTTAGAGATTCCGATGTGATAGCGAGAATTGGGGGTGATGAGTTCGTTGTACTCATGTCTGGAACGACAGGACTGGATGCCAAATTTCCACTGACGCGTTTCAAAGATCAAATAACGATGTTCAACAACTCGAGTGACAGCGAATTTGAGTTGTCTTATAGCGTAGGTGTGGTTTGCTTCTCACCTTTAGAAAAACTCTCACACAGTGATTTGTTGGCCAAAGCCGATCTAGCGATGTACGCAAGTAAACAAGCCAACTAACGGCTATTCTATCTATAAGGTTTCCATTAAATACTGGTGTAACTTCCTGAGGGAAGCGAAAGTATACGTCGCCTCAGTCATGTTAGGTGACGTCTTGTTACCATTAGATATAAAGCAGCTTAAGCAGCCTGCATTTTCTGCGGTCTTAATGTCGTATTCGTGGTCACCGACATAAAGAACTTGTTTCGATGTGAGTTGCCATTTTTCTAGTAAAAAGAGTAACGAATCAGGGCTGGGTTTGGCAGGGAAATCTTCACGAGTAATAAGCTCATGAACCTCTAGGTTATTGGATTTTAGCTTCGTCTCTGCCGCCTGACGACAATTGCGAGTAATGACGCCTGAGTATAGCCGCTTTTCTTCCATCCACTTTAGTAACTCAGGTGCCCCTTTCATCGGCGTACTTGAACGAGCATCTTCGATTTCATGATTAAGAATAATGTCGTTTAGTGCCCTACGTTTAGCGTCCTCGGTCGAACTGGAGACATGCTCTAGCAAATCTTTGTCATCAGGACAGGCTAGTTCTTTACGAAGCAGCTTAAAGTCAAGGTTGCAAGATACCAACGTATTATCCAAATCAAACACTACCGCTTTGAGCATTGAATTCCATCTCTTTTTTCACAACATCCGGTAATGATAATGTATCCTGAACTTGTGTTAGTATCGATAGTTAATTTGGTGAAATTGTTGATATTGGCGGCCGCATACCTTGCTGATGATCAAGTATGCGAATCGCTTCATGGATATTAACTTCGACTAGGTTAACCAGTGATTGCATCGCTTCTAGATTTGGGACCGCATCGTTATTCAACTCATCAAGTAACATGTCTATTTTGTTGATAAGTCTATTCAACTCGGAATCTTGTGCTACCTTCCTGAGCGTTAAAATAACGCTTTTGAGTCCGTTAACGTCTAGGGAAGAATAGACTTTGACGAGTGTGTTGAGTGTTTCTTCGCCGATGGATTTAAATTGTTCTATATTGTGTAACCGCACTTGTTTCGATTCGGTTGTTGAATCCAACAGTGTGAGTTCCGCTTCAGTATTGGTGCAGTCTAGTTGCATGATGTCGTGGCGTACTAACTGAATAACATTACTGTTTTCAGGTGGTATTGAGTTCAATAATAGGTGTTGGTACCTTTGGAGAGCATCGATAAAACTCTCTTTTTGCAGGGGCTTAGTCAGAATATGGTTTGCACCAGCGTCAACAAAATTATCATGAGCTTCCTTAAAAACATCGGCGGTACAGCCAAATATGACGGTTTTTGACCCAAGCTCTTGTCTGATAATACGAGTTGCTTCTATGCCATCCATAACGGGCATATGGTTGTCCATAATTATAAGGTCGTACTGTTTTTTACCGACTTTTTCTACCGCTATTTTTCCATTTTCCGCCACTTCTACATAGTGTCCTTGTTTTACACAAAATGTCTTCGCGACTAGAGCATTAACTTTGTTATCTTCAACGAGAAGGATAGTAAGAGACTGTGCAATTGCCTGTTCATCGAGTGAGACCTTGTCTTTAAGTTGAATTTCTTTGTTCGCAATTGGCGTTAGGTTAGCGGTGACAGTGAATTTGCTTCCTTTGCCTAGTTCGCTGGATACGTAAGCGTCGCCTCCCATGAGGTTGGACAATTTCTTTACAATTGCTAGTCCAAGCCCTGTTCCCCCAAATTGTCTTGTTGTAGATGCCTCTGCTTGGGTAAAAGGATCGAAGATTGTCGTTAGTCTGTCGTGTGGTATGCCTACACCAGTATCTATGACATCAATATTTAACTGTTCCTGACTTATTGACATTGAACTTTGAGAGCTCGAAAAAACCAACTCAACAGTTCCACGTTCTGTAAACTTGACCGCATTTCCGAGCAAATTAAAGATTAATTGTCTGATGCGCGATTTATCTCCTCGGAAAGATTTTCCGGATGGCAATTGGTTGTTTAGTTTGAACTGAATACCTTTTTCATTGCAAATTGCTGAGTATGTACTGATTATTGGAGAGCAAAGTTCGTCTATCGCGAAGTCAATATCTTCAAGTTCGAGTTTTCCTTCTTCTATTTTTGATATATCGAGAATGTCGTTCAATAAAGACAACAAGTGATTTCCGGACTCTAGCAAAACACTGAGTTGCTCTTTGTGTTGCGGTTGCGTCACTGAGGACTCGAGAATTTGAGCCATGCCCAAAATGCCGTTTAATGGCGTCCTCAGTTCATGGCTCATGGTAGCAAGAAATGTTGATTTAGCTCGGTTTGAGGCATCGGCTATTTGGACCGCTTGTTGAAGGTTTTGCTCCAACTGCTTTCTATCACTGCTGTCTCGTTCTACTGCGATAAACTGTTCGATTTGATTATGAATATTCTTAATCGGTGTTATAACAATGTCGATCCAATATGGGCGCCCATCTTTGTGATAGTTCAAAAGCTCTGATTGAACAGTATGCCCTTGACCGAGTTCATCTGAAATTCGCTTTATTTCCTCCTTGGAAGTGTCAATTCCTTGTAGAAGGTCACCTGGCTTCTTACCGATGGTCTCTGCAAGTTGGTAGCCTGAGAGTTTCTCGAATGCACTGTTAACCCATGTTGTTAGGCCATCTCTATTTGTAATCACAATGGCATCGCTGGCGTGTTCGACCACCATGGCTAGCTGAGAGCGCTCTTTTTCGTTGTCGAGCAACTCTTTGTTCAGTTTGGCTTCTATATGTTGCTGTAGCCATTGACGCCAGTATAGATAAGCGCCTAAACACAAGAAAAGCGTTACCGATGACAAAGCGATTTGAAGCTTGGTATCTGAAGAACGTTGCAACCAGAAATCGTTGGTTTGATTTAGTAAACGATGAACTTCACTGTCAATTAGAGCTTTCTTTTCATTGCTAATATCTTTGAGCACACGCTTGTTTAGCCGGATGTAGTTGTCTAGGGTCACGACACTAGTATTGTCGCGGAGTGTGCTTGATAAATCGCTTAAGTTGCTTTTAGCATCAAGGTACCGATAGATGGAAAGCTTGTCAGTTTCATTTAGGGAGTCTCTCCAGAGCTTGTCTTTTAAAGCTTGGATGGTTTTACTGGAATATTCTAGAGATACTTTTGCGCTGAGTAGTCGTTCTAATCTTTGCGTAAATGACAACATTGCGTCTCGAACGGTTTTTGCCGAGGTGACTGCTGCTTCAGGTACCGGGTTTAGAATTGAAAAGTAGGCATTATGGTTTTGTCGAATATTCTCATACAGTTTGTCAGATAAGAGTTCTATAGATACCAGTTCATTTGAAAACTGGTCATAGGTACTGTTGTCACTATATTCAAAGACGTATATCTCTTCGAGGTTGTGAGTGACATTCTGAGACAGCGATAGGTACGCTTTCTGATAAGCTTCACTGACATAACTGTTGACGGCGCTTATTACTAGCCAACATGCGGCTATTAAAGTACCAAGCATGTAGAGCAACTCTATCCGTGAACGGTTAAACAATCTCTTTTTCATTGCACTAACTCCGTCAAGAGTGGGGGAGGCGGTGCTGACAGTGCATTAAGAAAGGCACTAATTTCAAGAGTCGTAGTGGCATCTAACTCTCTTCCTAGCTGTATTTTGGCCATGGTGACAATCGCCTCTTCCAATGTCGCAGCACGACCATCATGAAAATAAGGTGCAGTCTTTGCGACATTTCTAAGACTAGGTACACGAAACACTCCTTTATCGGAATCAATACCAGTGACGTTGTAACGACCTAAATCTCTCTCTCTAGTGGTCGTAGTGTTGACATTGCCAAATCTCTGAAAAAGGTTACCGCCTATGTTAGTTCCCTGATGGCATACCACACAGCCCAGAGACTGGAACTTCTCCCACCCCAAGTGGGCAATTGGCTCCATTGCGTCGGTTTGTCCTTTGAGAAATAAGTCGAAAGGCGAGTCTGGCGTGTTAAGTGCGGTCATAAATGTAACTAAGGCGTTTTTGACAGTCTCTTCGGTGATGACCCCTCCAAAATACTCGTTGAATTGTACGCGATAGTCTTGCTCCGATTGCACGTATTCAACGATGTTTCTCCAGTTAGTGTTCATTTCGAGAGGGTTGTGGACGGGACCGTCTATTTGCTTCTCGAGGCTTGAAGCACGCCCATCCCAGAAAAAACGTGTGTTATAGGCTATGTTGAATACTGTAGGAGAATTCCTAACGCCTGTTCCGTTTACACCCTGTGAGACGCGGGTGCTTTCCGCGCCATTATCGAAAATATGATGGCAAGAGTCACAGCTCACTTGTTGGTTGGAAGACAGCCTAGGGTCAAGAAAAAGTTGTAGCCCTAACTGCGCCTTATTTTTGTCATTGCCCTCTAGTTTGGCGTGTTTTATTGGAGCAACAAGGTTAAGGACGCCATATTGTCGCTTGTGGGCAAGGGAGTGGTGTTCTTCGTGTTCAAGTTGTTCGAGTGTCAGGGGCGAGTCAAAATTCAAAAGCAGGTAGGTGCCAAGTATCAAAATAGCGAATAGTGAGGATAACCACCTAATGAGAATTTTGTTCATACAATGTACATGTAATATTGATCATATGTATCAGTATGGGATACTTATTTATCGTTTCAATTAAAGCTAAAAAAACCAAAAAAAGAATGAACTCGTAGTTAATTTAAGGTCTTAGATATTGCCCTGTCTAGGCTTAGCTAGTTGAGGCAACTAATGGGATTTTTCAAAGGTTGGTTTTTTGTTTGTGGTTTGTTGCTTTTTGCTGCGCTTAATGTAACTTGTACCAATAACGTGTAATTGATTTCTTAGACCTATTATTGTCTTGGTTTTTATAAATTTTTTTGTTGGGTGGTTGTTATGAAAACTCATTTACGTGCGCTAACTTTAGCAACGGTAATCGGTGTTGCTCTATCAGGATGCAGTCCTGAACCAGAACAAAAGGCAGAAGCGCCAGTTGTTCGTCCTGTTAAAACTATGGTCATTGGTTTAGAGAACCAAAGTATGATTCGTGAATTCCCAGCGCGTGTTCTCGCGTCGAATCGTGCTGATATGGCTTTCCGTGTTTCGGGTAAGGTCAATAGCATTCCAGTGAAAGAGGGTGATAATGTTGAGAAAGGCACGGTACTTGCGACATTAGATGACACTAATTTCAAACTTGCTGTGCGTGATACACGCGCGACTTTGCAGCGAACTCAAGCTGACTTCAAACGCGCTCAAGAACTGATCAAAGATAACTTTATCTCCAAAAAAGATTTTGAGCAGTTGCGCGCTAATTTGACACGTGCAAAAGCAGCATACGATAAAGCAAACACAGAACTTGGCTATACCAAACTTTTAGCGCCTTTTGACGGTTTTGTGGCACAACGAGATATTCAAAATTTCGAAAACGTTGAAGCTAAGCAGGTGGTGTTTACTTTCCAAAACCTAAATACCCTTGAATTGAAATTTAACGTTCCTGAAAAATTAGTAAGGCAAATTCGTGATGAACAAGCTGAAGATCCTGTAGAGATACCGGTCTTCGCTTATTTTGATGTAGCTCGAGAGAAACCATATCCAGTCACGGTGACGGAAGTGTCCTCTAAAGCTGATGCTGATACACAAACCTTTGAGGTGACGGTGACACTTGAGGCACCATCGGATCAAAATATCCTTCCAGGCATGACGGGCTATGTCACTGCAGACTTTTCTAAACTTCAAGAAACGAAAGGCTCAATCCAAGTGCCTGCAACTGCGGTAATTAGCGACAATGCACATAATGCCACAGTGTGGGTTGTTGGGGACGACAACACGGTTTCTCCAAAGCAGATCGAAGTCTCCACGATGACTGGTGACAGAATCACGGTACTCTCTGGACTTGAAATGGGTGAACGCATTGTCACTGTAGGTGTTCCATTTTTGATTAAAGGTATGGAAGTGAGCCTAATGCCTGAAATCGATCAGGCGCAATAACTGTAACTCAGCAAGAAGAGATGTTTTATGAATTTAGGTGAGTATTCAGTAAAGAATAAGGTGAATAGCTGGCTTTTAGTCCTGCTAATGACCATTGGCGGTGTTTTGGCTTACTTTGAAATGGGTAAACTTGAGGACCCTGCATTCACAATCAAAGAAGCTAAAATCATTACTGCTTATCCAGGAGCTTCTCCTCAGGAAGTTTACGACGAGGTTACGTACCACATCGAAGATGCGGTTCGTCTTCTTGGGCAAGTTAAACGGATCAAACGCTCAGTAACTCGTGAAGGTTTGTCGGATATTACGATTGAGTTTAAAGACGAATATACCTCAGCTGAAATGCCAGGTATATACGATGAACTTCGACGTAAAATTGCTGACAATAAGCATAAATTGCCTCCTGGTGCAGGCGAGCCACAAATTATCGACGATTTTGCCGATGTTTATGGTGGATTCCTAGCGCTTAATGGCGAAGGTTATACCTATCGTGAGCTAAAAGATGTTGCAGACAACCTGAAGAAACAGCTAGTACTTGTCCCCGGCGTACGTAAAGTTGCAATTGATGGTGACCAAAAAGAAGTCGTTTATGTTCAGATGTCTAGAGCAAAAATGGCGGAACTTGGCATCGATATGGCAACGATAGAGAATCTGCTAAGTTCTCAAAACCTGGTTTCCGATTCTGGTCGTTTCCGTGTTGGTCCCGAGTTTATTCGAATTGAACCTACAGGTAGCTTCAAGCATGTAAGCGAAATTGAAGATCTACTTATCTCAAGCGACACCAAGAAGCTAATTCGTTTAGGCGATATTGCTGAAGTAACGCGTGAATATGTCGAAGAGCCATCGAAGCTTATCTACTTCAATGGAAAACCTTCGTTAACAGTTGGTATTTCAATGCTTCCTGGCAAAAACGTTGTGGAAGTAGGCGGATTAATCGCAGATAAGATCGCAAGTCTAGAGAACCAAATCCCTCTAGGGATGAACCTAGATATCATCTACGATCAGCCATCTGAGGTTGATCAGTCAGTAGCTGGCTTTGTGACCAACACGGTCGAAGCGTTGATTATCGTAGTTGTTGTTTTACTTGCCTTTATGGGTTTGCGTGTCGGACTTATTATCGGCGCTGTATTGATGATCACCGTGGCAGGTACCTTGGCACTAATGCACATGTATGGTATCGAGCTACAACGTATCTCTCTGGGCGCGTTGATCATTGCTCTCGGGATGTTGGTAGATAATGCGATCGTTGTCGCCGAAGGGATGATGATACGGATCAAGCGCGGTGTTCCTGCGATGAAGGCCGCAGGAGAAGTCGTTGGCGCGAATGGCTGGGCGCTACTCGGTGGTACCGCTGTAGGTATCTTAGCGTTCGCAGCAATTGGTATGTCTCAGAGTAACACTGGTGAATTTACCCGCTCTCTATTCTACGTAATCCTAATATCTCTGTCTTTAAGCTGGGTTACGGCAGTATCGACGACACCACTACTTTGTGCATTATTGCTCAAAAAAGACGACAAGAAAGAAGGGGAAGAAGAGAAAGACCCATACGCAGGTGCTGGCTTTGTTATTTATAAGAGCGTCCTTCAGTTTGCGCTTAAGCAAAGAGCACTGACTATTAGTGTGATTTTGGCAATGTTTGTTGCTTCGGTATGGGGATTTGGATTCGTTAAGAATGCGTTCTTCCCAAATGCAAACACGCCAATGTTCTTCGTGGATGTTTGGGAAGTTGAGGGTACCGATATTCGTCAAACTCGCGATGATACCCTGAAAATTGCCGACTTTATTCGTGAACAGGAAGGGGTTGAGTGGACGGCGAGCTTTATTGGTGGCGGAGCATCACGCTTTTCGTTGGTATATACACCACAAGACTCCACAAAAGCTTACGGTCAGATCATTGTTCGTACTGAAACTCGTGAACAGATCGCACCGTTACAAAAGAAAATCGATACTTTCATGACAGAAAATATCGACAATATTGAGCCTAAGATCAAAGGGCTACGTATCGGCCCTGGACGTGACTCTAAAATTGAAGCGCGATTTGCTGGTCCGGATCCAGAAGTATTGCGTGATCTAGCGTCTCAAGCTGAAGCGATCATGCATGCTGACCCTGAGACTAAGGAAGTTCGTAACGACTGGCGTCAACCGGTTAAGTTGATTAAACCAATCTTTAATGAACAGGTGGCTCGACAACTCGGTATCACTCGTACTGAGCTAACCGCTTCTTTGAAAGCAGCGAGTGAAGGCTCTCAAGTTGGTATTTATCGTGATGGGGTGAGGCTATTACCGATTTACTTCCGTTCCGATGCGAGCGAGCGACAAAACGTTGCTCAATTGATGGATGCGCAAGTATACAGCCCAGTACTGCAAAGAACGGTTCCAATTGCACAAGTTGTCGTTGGCTTTGAAACGGTATGGGAAGATGCAATGATTCGTGGACGCGATCGTTTGACTACCATTATCGCTTCTGCTAACCCTACGGGTGAGCTGGCTGCACCATTGTTTGAACGACTAAAGCCACAGATAGAAGCTATCGAACTACCACCAGGTTATTCGATGGACTGGGGTGGTGAGTACGAAGATTCAGCAGAAGCGCAAGGAGCCTTATTTAGTGCTATTCCAGTTTCATTCATCATGATGATTATCGTGGTTGTGTTGCTGTTTGGGAAAGTACGTCAGCCACTGATTATCTGGATTACCGTCCCGCTGGCAATCATTGGCATTACAGCTGGCCTTCTGCTACTTGATGGTGCCTTTGACTTTATGGCGTTGCTTGGTGCATTGAGTTTAATCGGTCTATTGATTAAGAATGCGATAGTGTTGTTAGAAGAAATCGATATGCAAGCGGAAGAAAAGCCGCTCTATGATGCGATTATTGATTCTTCGATCTCTCGTATGCGACCAGTAATGCTTGCGGCATGTACAACGATATTAGGTATGATCCCACTATTGGGAGACGTATTCTTCGTTAACATGTCTATTACGGTCATGTTCGGGTTGGGATTTGCGACCATTTTAACCTTGGTCTTCATCCCAGTAATGTACGCGATTTTGTTTAAGGCTAAGAATCCAGCTTAAGTTACATTGAAATGATTAAAAAGGTCAGACGTATCGTCTGACCTTTTTTTGTTTACCATTTATCTAGTTTAAGCCGAACAGGTGATTTATTTTCCGGTCTTAGCAACCAAAAACTCAGAGAAGGCTTTCCAAGACTTTTTATCAGCGTCTTCGCGGTAGTTTTTAGAACCAAACACGGTAAAGGCATGTGGTGCACCACTGTAGGTGATCATCTCATGCTCTACACCGTTCTCTTCTAATTCCACCGCAAGCTGTGCAAACTGAGACATGGGTATTGCAGTGTCAGCAGTGCCGTGAAGTACTAGGATCGGTGCTTTAGTTTGTGCGTAGTTTTGTCCATCAGGCGTTGTCAAGCCACCATGGAAGCTAACAAAGCCTCGTGCATTCATACCTGATCGCGCTGATTCCAAGACAGCAGCACCACCGAAGCAGTAACCCATGACCACAGTATCATCTAAGTTTCCGCCAAGCTTGCCGGCTTCTTGTAGTCCAGCATTCATCAGAGCTAGAAGCTTGCCCCTGTCTTTATATAGCTCACCCGTGTGCTGCTTCTTGTCTTCTACTTTTGTTGGACGAACGTCTTGCCCGAATAAGTCTACTGCGAATACGTTATAGCCCATTTCATTAAGCATTTCCGCTCGGTCTTCTTCGTACTCAGTGAGACCGTCCCAGTCATGAACTAGCAGCACAAGTGGAGCTGTATTATTCACTTTGGCCCAGTACCCTTCATAAGGTTGTCCATCTACCTCATAGATAACATGTTCACCCGCTACAGAGTAACTACTGACTAACGCTGTACCGAGAAGCATTCCAATGAGTCTCTTATTCATTATTGTTTCCTCTTTACTGGCTTTATTGTCCTCGCACTACAAAGCTTAGTACGTACATTTCAGCTTGAGGTGTAACCATTTGATTTTTTATTTAGCCTAAGGTTAAGTTTTGGTTTGGACGTAAAAAAGGGAAGCAGTTGCTTCCCTTGGATAATCGATTATCAGACTATGCACTCATCGGTACTAATACCATGGTGCCTATGATTACTGTAATCAGGCCTGCAAGCACAGGAACCGAGGTACGCTTCACAACCTCAAATGGAGAAATATTACCCATACCCGATGTGGCGACGATAACACCAGAAACTGGCGATATTGTGCGACCTAGGTTTGAGGCTTGTAGCATAGGGATGATTAGGAACGCAGGATTTAATCCCATTTTTGCTGCTAGAGAAGGCGCTAGTTCAACGAACGCATAGAATGGTGCATTACCCG
This sequence comes from Vibrio barjaei, assembly GCF_001639065.2. Lineage (GTDB taxonomy): Bacteria > Pseudomonadota > Gammaproteobacteria > Enterobacterales > Vibrionaceae > Vibrio > Vibrio barjaei. Next base: position 552,866 of record NZ_LQXO02000053.1, on the reverse strand, counting down.
AACCTGTTGCAATCGCTGCTGCGACAGTCAGACCGGTTAGGATTAGCATTAGTGCGACACCACCAGCTCCCGCTTTGTCTGCAAGGTGAAGAAGATTGTCGATCGCACCAATAGACATTAAGCCTTGTGCGAATACACCTGCGGCAACTAAGAGCATGACAACGCCTTTAAAGGCATCGGCCATACCTTGATAGCAAGATTCTAAGTCTTCTAATGTTTTTTGGCCGTTGAAGCGCTTAGTAATAAAGTCGATGACTGCACCTAGGAAGATAGAGCCTACAACGATAGTGTAGATATCAAGTGTAAGACCTGGAATCGTACGGCCATTGAAAAGGAAAACACCGATGATCGGTAAGAAAGGCAGAATGCAGTAGAACGCTGGTGCGTCTACTTTCATTTCTGACACATCAACACGCTCCATTGGCGTATTTTCTTTCTTATCTAGATATTTATTCCAAAAAAACGCGGCAGCAGCCATAACAATAATGGCACAGATTGAAACTGGTAAGACGGTTTGTACTGCGAATACGTCAAGCGCAAGACCAGACTTTTCTGCGGCAATCACGACGTCACCGGAAGTTGGAGACAGAATGATGGCAGCTGGTGAAGCACACACTGCAACCGCAGCTGGGCGAGAGATACCCATGGCCGTCATCATAGGGAACAAGGTTGCCATTAGTAGAACACCAAGACCCGTTGCTGAACTCACCGCTAGAGACATTAAACAAGCCACAATATAAGCGGCAACAAGTAGAATGTAAGGAGACTTGATGAAAGAGAGGGGTTTTGAAAACTGTTTTACTACTACGTTGTTTGCGCCAATGTGGGTCATGTAAGAGGCAAAACCACAAAGTAGCATGATTTGCATACCCAGACCGCCACCTCTATATTGCAGCATATACTTCACGTATTCGAGTGAATCAGTAACGATGTTGCCCGTAGAGGTGATTTTCGCCGGTAGTACGGTATGGCCCAAAATCCCTGTTAATAGCAGTAGTGCAATACCTGCGGTCAGTAGTACGCCAGCTGGTCGGTAGCCTTTTACAATGAAGTAGCCGACGGCGACCGTCACGACTAGACCAATTAATAGTTCTAACATAATTCTCCCTTGAAACTGTTAAATATCTAAAGCATCTATTTCAAAATATGTCAGAAACTGTACAAAATATTACACTGTGGCACGACAACTACATGCCGATGTAATGATCTAAGACAAACAATTAATTCAATTGAGAATATTGGGTAATTTATCTGTTTTATATTTGTTCTCTAGCTGTTAATTCTAGATTAAATCACTACCACAAAAGTATTACTTGGCTCACGGTGAAGAATAATTATCCAAATCGGAGAGGGATTTGCTTTGTGAATGATTTGGTGAAATACACTGTGTGTCCTTGGTGTTTCTTTTAGTATCTAGTCAACTTAAAGTGATTCAGTATTGATCTAGCAGTACTTAACGATGAGAGATTAATTCTTGGTTTCTATTGCAATTCTAGCCATGCACGACAGAATAATGTCATCACTTGCTTGAGAGCTTCATCATGTATCATTCATCTATTAATCTTCTTGATGTCCGCGCTTTTGTGCTGGTCGCTAACTTAGGTAACTTTACCAAGGCTGCTGAAGCGCTCAACGTGTCGAGATCCCATGTTTCGAGGCAGATTCAATCGCTGGAAAAGCAAATGGGAGTGAGCCTACTTATTCGAACCACTCGAACAATGAAGCTAACGGACGCTGGCAAAGCGTTTTTAAGCTCCTGTGATGGTGCATTGCAGTCGATAGACCAAGCAGTACATGCTGCAATTGATGATGTGGAAGAAGTCCGAGGAAGCATTAAGATCAACTGTGTAGGTGGTTATATAGGTGAAGAGCTTGTTGCAACCTACTTGTCTCAGTTTATATTGAAGTATCCAGAGGTGAATATAGAGCTCGACTTCTCGAGCCATCGGGTAGATTTACTCGAAGAAGAGTTTGATTTAGCCATACGTATGGGGGTATTACCTGATTCCAATTATATCGCTAGACATCTCACAAACATCGAAATGCAAACGCTAGCCAGTCCTGATTACCTTGCTAAATACCCTAAGTTGACTCACCCACAAGAACTAAAGCATCACAAATGCATTACAGGTTCAGTAACCAAATGGCGCTTTGTAAATAACATCAATCAAGAAGTCTTCGAAACTTCTATAAATGGCACCCTGAAATGCAAAAACGGGCGTGTGCTAATTAATGCGGCAAAGTCAGGGTTAGGGTTAATTCGAGTCCCGACACTATACTGCGAAGACGAATTAGCGGCAGGGGTGCTAAGGCCAGTATTTGATGATTGGGGCATTGAATTGGTACCACTTTCGCTAATTTATCATAGGGATAGGTATCAACCTCGTAAGATTAAGGAGTGTGTACGTCATTTAATTGCGTGCTTCAGTTCTTAATGTTTGTAATCTGGTTTTAGTCTCGTTATCTTGTTCAATAGAGTGCATAGTCTCATGGGCGTAATTGGAGATAAGGGCTAATTGTGCAGTTAGTTGATAAAATAAACGCGACTTTGATCAGAGATATAGGATCAAGCGACGAATTTAACTTTGAGGATCTCAGTGGTAAACTTGCCGAGGTAACTGAAGTTATTGGCTTTGAGCACTATCTTTTTGCGGTTTCGGTTCCGGTGACAGTAATGAGAGCTGAAAATGTCGTGTTGACTAACCAACCTTTAGCTTGGCGACAGTTCTATGAAGACAATGAAGTCATGTACTTCGATCAAGTTGTTCTTCATTGTCGAAATAGCATGCTTCCTCTCCAATGGCGATCTCTTCTCGCTAATGATATTCCAGATGATAAAAATGTTATTAAATTGGCGTCTGATTTTGGTTTAGGGGATGGTATTACTATCCCGCTTCGCGCCAACCATGGGTGTTTGGGACTAATCAGCTTTTCTAACAGGAAAGGAACTCGGAAAATAGGCCACGAATCAACGATCCTGTCAACTTACGTCGGGAGTCTGGTAGCTGATTACATTAACGATATCAGAAACCATGTATGTGAAAAGCAGTTCGGACAAGTTAAATCGAGCCTCACACTTAGAGAGCAAATATGTTTAGCTTGGGTTGCGGAAGGCAAAAGTTCATGGGAAGTGGCCCAGATTATCGGTTGCTCTGAGCGCACAGTAAATTTTCATATTCAGAATGCGAGTGAAAAGCTCAATGCATTCTCTCGCACGCAAGCGGTCTCTAAGGCCTTACTAACTGGCTCGATCGAGCCTATGTTGGTTTATGGAAGCGTTGGTAAACCAATTTCGTAAGGCACCATTAATAGGCACACGTAAAGCGACACTTTTCGTGTGCTCTAACATTCTTATTTTTCCATCACCTATGCGTTGATTCGGGATACCCACGTGGCGCATAATCCTTTCAATTCCTGTGGTTGTTGGCGTAATAAATGCCGTTAACCCTTGTTCAAAACCATATTGCACAACCAAATAGAAAAGCAGTTCAGTAAAGTTAATGTGAGATGCTTGTTTGGATACCTCGCGATCTACTGCAAACCTTGAGAGCTCGATAACATTATGCTCGTCAAAGGATTCACCTTGAAGTAGTTCTGGAAAAGTGTGCTTCAGCATGTAAGGCGTATCAGCATGTATAAGCCTCCAACACGCGACAACCTTGTCCTGGTATTCAATAATAATGAATTTGGCATCCGGTCGGTCATACTCATCAATGTCTAGTTGATTTTCAGTATTCAGCGACCAACGAAGTCTGCGTACGAAAACATTATATCGTAGCGTGTGCATTTCGTATTTCTGCCTCTCGGTCAATTCATCGTATTTTCGGATATAGACAATAGGTTCCATGGGGTTTCCTCCTATACAGTTTCATGCATAGGTTAGCGCCGCACTTTGGAGAGGATAACTGACAGTTTAGTCAGCTTGAAAAATTAAAATTATTAAAAAGTCAACCTGTCAGTTTCTGCAGTATCTTATTTTCGATACACGCGTATAACAGTATTAAGACCCTGTGAACCTGACTAACAACGTCCGAACGATAGATTCAGAGCAGAATATAGAATTACACCATGGCTAGGTGACTTTTGGGTTTACAGGGTCTTTCTTTTTTCGTCAGTATTCCCCCACACCTATTTCTTGACTAGTCCTTACTTGCCACGACTTGAGCTATTTGTATTGATAATGCTTACGGCATCACTGATAATTGCATGTCATTCATATTCTAACGATGTGTTGCGAAGTCTAGATGCAAAAGCTGACGAAGAAATACACTTTACTCTTGTTTAAATCAGCGCTGGTATCATCTTTGATTTACGGCTTCGCTGTGTTCCAATCCCTTGATAAATTGGTAAAAAACGAAGTAGCTCAGTTTCATCTAGTCACTAAATCCATTCAAGATTACAAATCCACCTTGTATATATTGGGTGTTCTTTTTGAGGCACTAATTGCCGCCAATAAAGGTGAAGAGGTTGGCTACCCACTTTTCGACAAAGGGCGGGTCTACTTGCTCAATCCAGGTGAGCCGCTGACTCATAATGAACGGGTGGTCAGCATGACGGCACAACGTATGTTTAATAGCATGCCCGAATTAGCCCTAGGCCAAGAATACCTCCTGTATTATCGCTCCTATGAAGGGATGAAAATACTAGCTAGTCATGCTTTCGGCCTTACCAACACGAATGTGAACGAAGTTTTCTCTAAAAAAATATGTTTGGAGTCGTTTAAGTGTTCAAAGTATGCGTCTCAAGAAGATTTGGATAATCGAATTGTTGTTTCCGATATCTACAGAGATAACGTAACTAATAAAGCGGTTATCACCATCTCAAGCCCTGTTTATGACGAATTCGGAATGATTGGAGATGTAAACGCTGATGTTTATCTCGATAAGTTTCCATTTCTCTATAACAAACAGTATTTTAGTACGAGAAGTGAAATAGGGCGGGAAATCATTATTGAAGACACTCGTTACCCTTTCCATCAATCAGCACACGCGGAACGAACTCAATTCGATGATAGACTTAGCATTGTCTATAAAATCCCCTACAGCAAGATTGTCGTAGATTCGCTTTGGATCTACTTTTCTATGGTGGCACTGTTTTTCTATGTCGTCATTCGACTGGATGAGCTCAAGGTCAAAAGAGAAAAGTTAAAACTGGCAGAGTTGGCAATAAAGTTAGACGAACTAACAGGGCTTTATAACCGTGCAATCCTTAGAGATAGTGGTATTAAGTATGCGATTGAAAAGAAGGGATTGGCTGTCATTGTCATTGATGGTGATAAATTAAAGCTGATTAATGATAATTATGGGCACCATGTCGGGGATGAGGCTATTGTGTATATTGCACGATGTATGCGTCAGTGTTTTCGTGAGAGTGACTACCTTATACGCAGTGGCGGTGATGAGTTTCTAGTCTTGTTACCGGGGTGCGGACTGCAAACTGCAGAGCGCTTGGCCAATACTTTGAGTCAAACTATACGCTCGAAAACGTTTGGGGCGAATGATTTGACGCTTGATATCAGTTTTGGTGTTACGGTGTTACAAGAAAAAGAGTCTCTCTCATCAGCTATTAAGCGGGCAGATGCTTTGTTGTATCAGGTCAAGCGAAATAAAGCTTAACCCTCCATTACAAATTAATCAGGCGAATAATGCATAAAGAACACGACTACAACTTATTGAAAGTATTGGTTTTAATATATCAATATCGCAGTTTGACCACTGTAGCTGCCGTGTTAGGTAAAACAGAAAGTGCCATCAGTAAGCATCTGTCCAAATTGAGAGAACAGTTGGGTGACCCGCTGTTTGTAAGGTCGTCTAATGGGCTAGAACCTACACATTATTTAGAAAGAATAATCCCTGGCATCGAAACTGGTTTGCGTTCTGTCGAACAGGCTTTGAAAAGAGGAGAAGCCTTTGACGAGAAAAGCTATGAAAAACCAATCGTTGTTGCGTTAGATAATTTGTCTATCGAGTGTTTTGGAACGGAGTTGCTCGTCGCACTTAAGTCTGTATTCTGTCGTTCGAGGGTCGAACTAAGAACTTGGCGTTCAGATACTTACCAATCTATTGTTGACGGGAAAACAGACATAGGTATTCAGTTCTTTAATGAAGATTGCTCCAAAGCAGTCTATCAAGCCAGTTTAATTAATGTCGAAATCGGGGCGGTTGTAGCGAGTAATAGTCATGTAGAAAGCTGGGAGCAGGTATTTGAAAATCCATGTGTTTTCTTTGAAATTCGCGGATGGAACGAAACCAACCACAGGTTGATCAAACAGATGGCAAAATACGACTTATCGTTCGATTATCAAGTTAAATTGGATAATCTGAGTGTCGCTCTATCCATGATTCAGAGAGACAATTATTCGGTGGTGTTATCCAAACACCTGATGCCGAGTAGCGGTTTTAGATTTGTGCCATTCCCGGACTACATGCAGACCTTTACGCCAGTTGTGACATGCATGAAGCAAAGTAATCGACAAAATCCGTTGCACCAAAAACTGCACGACATTATTAAAAGTATCGTAAATAAGAAAGGAGAGGGGTAGGCCTCTCCTGCTCAAAATTAGCTAACTTGCGAGGGCGGGTTTCTTACTCTCGAGCACATCGTGTGAGTTGATCAATTCCACGATTGAGTTTGCTTCATACTTATCCAGAATTCGAGACTTGTACGTACTGATTGTTTTCGCACTTAGTGACAAAAATTCTGAGATTTGTTTGTTGGTATAGCCTTTTTTAAGGTAGTTAAATACTACAGTTTCTCTTTGAGAGAGCACAATGTTACGGCTTCGCTCTTTATAGTCAGTCTTAAATAGGTTGTAACCACGCATCACACCACTAATCGCATCACGGATAAGCGGACTATCTTCTGATTTACTAATGTAACCGTTTACGCCCAGTTTATAAGCAGTTTCGGAGTAAACCGGGTAACCGTAGCTGGATACGAAGATTGCTTTACCATTGTATCCACAAGCGTAGGCTCTACGCATGAACTCAAAACCGTCAGCTTCTGCGAGGTTTACATCCAGAACGATAAGTTCGATATTACCGTTCTTTATTAGGTTTAAAGCCGTCTGAATATTACCAGTTTGGTGGACTAGATCTAAATCATCGATGCTAGACACGATCTGAGCTAGTGCTTCCCTAACTAGCGGGTAGTTATCAATGATGAGGCAGTCTTTCGTGTTTGGATAGAGCATTCACTTTACCTTGCTATACAAATGATTGGCGAAACAGGGTCGGGAAAAGGACGCGATCACTTGTCAGTTATGTCTAAAATCTTAAGAATTATTTTTAGTGTCGAATTAACGATGCTCGGAAGTATAGGAAACAATGCACTGAAAGTGTGGAATGATGGAAATTCCAAATAGGAATAATGTCAGAATATTGGAGTTATTTATTTAAAACAGCAGGTTACGAAAGATAGATAAATAGTATTTGTCGATAAGGCGTATAATTTGAGTTGACCTTGGCTGATGATCTCGAAGAGGTAAGTGAAGAGAGAGGTATAATGTTCAAGAAGGGTTCTATTTTTTATGTATATTTATCATAAGGTTAGCCATATATCATAATGCGACATTGTTAGTGGAAAGTTAATTACATAAAAGTGTGATTAATGTCTTGTTTTTGCGTCTCTTAGGTATATAATTACGCCATAAAGTAATTAAATTACAAAATACCTATTGGAGAAAGAACATGGGTTATGAACTAGGTGCTGCTTACATTGGTCAAATCGCTGCAAAAAAAATGATTGACGAGATGCTGTATGGCAAGCCACAACCTAAAAAAGTATCTTTCATCAAGCGAATGATGAAAAAACTAGCTAAGTAACGGAATTCTTGCAAAAAGCCCGCGATTTAATCGCGGGCTTTTTGCTATTTCACAGCTCTAATTTTTGATTAGGAAACGTTTTTCTCACTAAACTCTAGAACGTTATCAGGTTTGCTATCGAGATTACGCTTGCTAAGCCAACTTTCCAAATTGTCTGCACCGCCAATGTACTCATCTTCTAGCCAGATTTGTGGTACGGTTACCGGTGTTTTTAATCCGATGTGTGCCTTTACTTCAGGGATCATTCTATAAAGGGCGGCACTATCTTTAACGACATCAGAGTATGTATAAGGAATGCCAGCATCATCAAGCATTTGCTTAGCTTTGACGCAATATGGGCAGGTTGCTTTGCCATAGACAATGTTACCTGAAAGCGTATCGCGCTTTGTCCACTCTTGAATAACAGATTGAACCAATACACCTCTGTTCAGGGCTTCACCTTGACTGATTACCTTACCTTCAACCATTAAAATAGGGGCGTGCCAAGCTCCAGATTTTAAAGGTTCCCACCAGTGAGATAACCAATCTTTCACTTCTAACTTAATGGGGATACCGTCCAATTCGTTATTGAAAGTGTCATTGAGAATATCTTTAGTCAATGTGCATTCTCCGCATGGAATGTTGACGTTAAATGGTCCCCAACTACCTGCCCAACGATAAAGAGTGATTTTGATTGGTTCCGCCATAGTGTTAGCCTCTTAAATAATCCGTTTAATAATTAGAACTGCTAACTCAGGGTTTTATTTCACAGTTGCTGCACTTTTTCGCTTTCTAGTTTCCCACTGAGTAATAAATGCCACCGACGCTATAATTATAGCCGCTCCTAACCATAATCGGCCTGGGGGAGCCCAACCAAAAACAATCCAACCTGCAAGTACATTCATTGGTAATTTTGCGTGATCAAAAGGCTGGACAAATGACGCATCTGCGACCGAATAAGCTTTAACAATCGCCCACTGTGCAAGCGCTGTTAGCGATCCTGCTACGATCAGGAAGCCCCAAACGACGCCGGAAGAAGGGAGAGACCAATCTGGTAAGGCAAGGAAAAGGTTAAATGGCGTTATCAATAGCAGCAGGTATACGACCATAGTTGATGGCGAGTCATCGGAAGAGAGCTTTTTCACCATAAGTGAATAACACGCCCAAAAAAACGCTGCGCCAACAGGAAGCAAGGATGCCCAACTGAAGTTATCAGACCAGGGCTCTAGGATTATCATGGCACCAACAAAACCACACAAGGTTGCAAACCAACGCGCAGGACCGACATTTTCCTTTAATATTAAACCTGAACCTAAAGTTGCAAAAAGAGGCGACGTCATCAACAGCGCAATGCCTTGCCATATTGGGACCGGATAAGCCAGTGCCCACATCCATAGTTGTATACCTATTACCGAGAGAAAGACACGAAATAGGTGTGCTGGAAAATGAGAGGTTTGCAGTGACTGCCGAAAGCCCAGAGTTCTCAGATAAGGGATGATAACTACAAAGGCGATGGCATATTGAATCAAAGCCACCATAGTAGAGGACATACCGTGGTTAATACTGACGACTTGGGCAATGTTATTGACGAGAGCGAAGGAAGCGCCAGCTGCTAGCATCCATGCTGCGCCCTGAATAGGGTGGTGTTGTAAGCTCATAATTGACTTCTTTATTTTTTCTCAATGTTACTACGAATCTTATCAAGCACCAAATAGGTTAACGGCGGATTTATTTCTGCTACAGATCAATTATTGGTTCGAATGTTCAAATGTTATTCGATGCTATATTGATTTTTTATGCCAATTAATGGATATTTATGCCAAATTTTATGCTTGGCTAATACATAATTATGAACACTCATACTAAAGAGCATGCGCATGTTGCCGATGGCACAAAAACATGGCAGATGCCGGATACTCTTATCTTAATTTTCATTGTCGGCATTCTTGCGACAATTTTGACTTACTTTATCCCTGCGGGACACTTCGACAGTCAGCAAGTTACCTATATGGTAGATGGTGCAGAGAAGTCACGTACCGTTATTGATCCTCATTCATTCCAATATGCGACTGATGAAAATGGTGAATTAGTCTATCAGTCAGTCGGATTATTCGCATCGGGTGGCGGCATTGGATTAATGAATTTCGCGTTTGAAGGACTAGTTTCTGGTTCTAAGTGGGGTTCTGCGATCGGTGTAATCATGTTTATGCTCGTGATCGGGGGCGCATTTGGAATTGTGATGCGTACCGGTACGATCGATAACGGTATTCTACGTTTGATTGATAAAACCAAAGGAAGTGAAGCACTTTTTATCCCTGTTCTTTTTGCTTTGTTCTCTTTAGGTGGCGCGGTATTCGGAATGGGAGAAGAAGCCGTTGCCTTCGCCATTATTATTGCTCCGCTTATGGTACGTCTTGGCTATGATGGTATTACTACTGTAATGGTGACGTACGTAGCTACGCAGATTGGTTTTGCTACCTCATGGATGAACCCGTTTTCAGTGGCCGTTGCTCAAGGTATTGCCGGAATTCCAGTTCTCTCTGGAATGTCGATGAGAATTGCTATGTGGGTTGCATTTACCATCATAGGTATTGTGTTCACTATGGTGTACGCATCTCGAATCAAAGCAAACCCAGAATTATCATATAGTCACCGTACCGACATCTTCTTTAGAAAACAGACAGACACAGTGCAAGAATCACGCTGGAATCTTGGTGATACTCTCGTTCTGACCACTGTTGTAGCAACGACCATCTGGGTTGTCTGGGGGGTGGTAGCACATGCATGGTATATCCCAGAAATTGCTTCTCAGTTCTTCACCATGGGTTTTGTTGCGGGACTGATTGGTGTGGTATTCCGCTTGAATGGTATGACCCTTAACGATATGGCGGACGCTTTTAAAGAAGGTGCTGGTATTATGTTAGCGCCTGCTTTGCTAGTAGGCTGTGCCAAGGGCGTTCTACTAATTCTTGGCGGTGGTACCACGGACGAATCTAGTGTATTGAATTCGATCCTTAATGGCGCTGGTGGAATGATTAGCGGCCTGCCTGATGTGGCTGCTGCTTGGTTAATGTATGTGTTCCAATCCATCTTTAACTTCTTTGTGACCTCTGGTTCGGGTCAGGCAGCGTTGACTATGCCACTGTTAGCGCCGTTGGCTGATATTGCAGGTGTCACTCGTCAAGTTGCCGTACTTGCTTTCCAATTGGGTGATGGTTTTACCAATGTTATTGTTCCTACCTCTGCATCTTTGATGGCAACCTTAGGGGTCTGCCGTATTGATTGGGGTGATTGGGCAAGGTTCTGCTGGCGCTTTATTTTGCTGCTATTTGTTTTAGCAAGCTTTGTGGTCGTTGGAGCACACTTAATGGGATTTGCTTAGGCTTAAGCATTGATTTAGTGTAGTGATTAAGCGGGCATTAGCCCGCTTTTTATTATCAGAAAGAGAAACGAAACACGTGATTGAGTCAGAAAATTTTCCTGCCATCAGCTCATTAGATGTTGAAACCCTATCCGCCGGCCTTCATCACTTTTGGTTTAAAGCTTCAACCAACGCCATGGGGATTGCGGTTCAACTCCCTGTGGTTGTCGCTAAAGCAGAGAAACCTGGGCCTAAAGTTGTTATCACTGCTGGTGTGCATGGTGATGAGTTAAACGGTGTTTTGACCGCTCAAGAACTTATTAGGCGTCTACCAGAAGTACTAGACGCTGGCTCGGTAACAATTGTCCCATCAATCAATCTATCAGGCATTTTAAACCACAGTCGAGATTTTCACTCATCTGACCCTGATTCATCTCCGGCCAATCTTAATCGTTTTTTTCCCGGTAATCCGAATGCTGATACAGCCAATCGCTATCTTGATACAATTTGGACACAGTTATTAAAACCAAATGGTGAAATCGCTATCGATTTGCATACGCAAACGCGTGGTGCTACGTATCCACTGTATGTGTTTGCAGATTTTAGGTTAGAGCAAGCATTGGAGATGGCTCGACTCATGGAGCCAGATGTTATTCTCAACGATCCAGGTGATCACGGTGTGTTGGAAACCGTCTGGAATAATTCGGGTGTTCCTTGCATAACAGTAGAAGTTGGAATGGGTAAAGTGACTCAACCTGAACTCATCGAGAGAGCGGTGTGCGGCATCAAGCAAATACTTGTTAGCCAAGGAGTGATTGAAGGAGAATCACCAAACGTTACCCCGTGTGACATCGAAGGGAAAGAAATCATCAGCGTTCGTGCTAATAAGGGTGGTTTTGTTTTACCACAAGTGACCCTTTTGGAAAGAGTGGAAAAGGGACAACTTCTGGCGGTGCAATATGATAGTTTTGGTCGTATGACCGACAGTTACTACGCACCTAATGATGGTACCGTCATTAGCTACAACGTTGATAGTTTGAGAGAGGCGGGGGCTCTTGTTGTTCGCTTAATCCGATAAAGTAAAAAAAAGCCTCCCTCTATTAGGGAGGCAAAAATAGTGACCACTTGTTCAGTCTCTTCTGCCTAGATAGCATAGCTAAGAATCACCTTCTCCCTCTTAGAAAAACAACTCCGCCATGCTGAGTCTGACAAGTGCAAATGCTGCTAACATTTGTCTCTACTACTAAAGCAGTAGTTGTGCCAACTTCACTAAAATTCTAACTATTTGTTTTATTGGGATATTCTATTTCTCTAAGGAAGAAGGACGTCAACATTACGACAGGATATGGTGCAGCTGCACGAAAGTAGGGAAGGCTAAGCCATGATGACCTAGCCCTCTTATCTATACGATACGTTAAAATTTAGAAGTCGTAACGTAGACCTAGACGTAGCGTGTTTTCAACATCGTAGGCGATCTTATCGTTTTCGATGTCTGAATAGTCACCTTTACTGCGATTATCTATTTTGTAAGATAGATAGGTGCGTAATGACTTATTGAAGTGATACTGTCCTGTTAGTTCAAAGAAGTCATCTTTGTCGTATTTGCTTTCACCAACGCCTTTCCCTTCGTATTGAGCTTTAGCATAAGCCGCCATGATTCGGAAACCATTATCAAACTTGTAAGTACCAGACAGCTCGACACCATTGTAGTCGACATCAGAAGCGTTATCGAAATCGTAAGTACCTTGAGTATATGTACCACCAAGAGTTAGGCTTGCAATAGAGTAGCTTAGACCGCCGATAAACTGATTTGCTGAACCGGTTTCATCTACATTACCACGGAATTTATCTTTCGATACGTCGTTCATGGCGTAACCTAGACCAATATCTAAGCCAAATGGAGTGGCATAAATACCAGAAAGGCCATAGCCATTTCCATTTTTCTCTTCAGCAGCAATAGCACTCGCCTTGATAGATAGAACATCTGCAAATACGTTTGAATATGCGATAGTATTATTTATCTGCTCATTACCCGCATTAATGAAAGTCTTCTGACCTCCAGTCCAAATCTGTCCATCGTCTGACATTTGTGAAATTTGAACGCCTGCAGTATCTTGCTTACCAAAAGAGATATCACCAAACTGGGTTCCAATACCTGCAAACATGTAACGCTGTTTTAGAGTATCAGTTGCAGTGTTATCGCCAGATGAATGAACACTTTGTTCAGCTTCGTAGAACCCAAATCCAGTAAGGCCATCAGCAATTTGAGTCGCACCACCAACATTTAGACGAAAGCGAGACTTGTTCGCCATTGAACCTTCGATCTCCTCCCCTTTGTCGCCAATAAAATCACCACGGAACTCAGCACGACCACCAATATTTAAGGTTGTTCCATCCTTGCTATATACTTCTGCGGCCAAAACTGAACCTGAAACCATCGCTGCTAAAACAGCACTCGCTAGAATTGCCTTTCTCATTTTTCTTACCTTTTAAGTATCAATAAAACGCGTCCTTCTTTCGGTGAGGACGTCGTCTTCTTGGGATGCGAGTAAGTTATTGGATGGGTATGACAGAAAAATGTGAGTTGTGTTACGGTTTGATTTAATTGGGGTTGGGCTAAAAAGTATGTTTAAAGGATTACGTCGGTGCAAAAAAAGGGCGTTTAATCGCCCTTTTGAAGTATGTAATGCTGGTTTTAGAAGTCGTAGCGAAGACCTAAACGAAGTGAATCATCCGCATCTTTGGACAACGAGCTACTGTCAGCTTTTAGCATATTGAACTTGTAGCTCAAATAAGAGTGAATCGAATTGTTGAAGTAGTATTTACCCGTCAACTCGACATAATTGTTTTTTTCTAAGGTAGAAGAGTCTGTAGGAGAGGTATCACTTTCTTGTTTTGCGTAAACACCTTGAGCCACAAAACCATTATCAAACTTATATTGTCCAGCGAACTCGTAACCGGTGAAATCTACATCACCAGCTGATTCTTTGACCTTACCTTGAGTGTATGTACCAGCTACATATAGTTGACCAACAGCGTAACTTAGACCACCCATAAACTGGCTTGTCTCCGCAGTATCGGTAGCACTAGTTATCCATTCGTCTCCCCCTGCATAACCTAAACCAATACCAAGACCCATAGGTAACGTGTAGATACCAGATATACCGTAGCTATTTTGATCTTTTTCATCACTCAGAATAGCATTTGCTTTCAAAGACAAAGCATCATCAGCGAACATTCCAGTATAAAGGATGTTGTTGTTAGCTTGCTCGTTACCGGCATCAATAAACTCTTTTTGAGCACCAGTGTATGTTGCAATATCAGACATTTGAGATAGCTGTACTAAAGCTGTATCTTGGCGACCAAATGAGATTGCACCAAAGTTAGTTTGAAGGCCTGCATACATGTAGCGTTGTTTGAAATTTTCTGTTTGACTATTTCCCGCTCCAGAACCATCCGAATTCACGCCCTGTTCCGCTTCGTAAAATGCGAAACCAGAAAGGTCATTGGTTATCTGTGTGTTTCCGCCTACGTTCAAACGGAAGCGGGAGTTGTTATCCATTGAACCGTCCAACTCAGCACCCGATGATTTACCGATAAAATCACCACGGAACTCTGCACGTCCACCAATATTTAATGAAGTACCATCTGAATTGTAAACCTCTGCAGCAAGTGCTGAACCAGAGACGAATGCTGTTGTAATCGCCGTAGCGATGGCTGCCATTTTCATAATTCTATCCTTTGATTATTATTAACCACTGCAATGTTTCCACTGCTAGACCATTTATTGCCTTATGACATAAGTGGCCTAATGGAAGGATAGAACGCCTTTTCTAGCTTTCCTTTCTAAATTCCAAATAGTTCCCCTCTAATTACTCTTTTGTGATCTATCGCTCATAAATGACGTGCTTCATTGGCAGTTTTATAACTCACAACAAAGTCACTCAACAGGCGTTACTCAAAAAATGGGAGATTGTTGACAAAAATGATGTGTTTTGAAGACTTAAATCTACTAATTAAACAGAAATAACAAAACGTAACTTGTTGAATTTCACGTGCTTCTCTGTCTGATAAATAACCGGAAAGTGTTTAAAAATGTGAATTTAATCACTCTAAAACAACAAAAAACATAAATCATCCTCATCTAAATGGTTGTTTTAGATCGTTTTACGTTTTTTCTAATTATCTTAAGTTGTTGTATTTTAATGATTATATAAAATAGAAAACACTGTTTTTAATCTTTTACGTCTTTTTATGAAGCCTTTGGGAACTTTAGGGTTAGAGTGATTTCCGTCATGTTAATCCAGCGTTACATCAAGTCGGGTTACATGCATGGGTGTTATGTCTGTGTACGTAACAGCTTTATGTGCGTTATGTCATTCGTTGAAATGACACATAAAACTTGAAATATGGAAATCCCAATGAACAAAAAAATTATTGCATTAGCAGTTTCTGCTGCAGCTTTCGGTACTACTGCTCAAGCAGTTGAGCTATACAACCAAGACGGTTCTACTTTCTCTGTAGGCGGTCACGTTTCTGTTGGCGTTCAAGACTCTGAGAAAGGCGATGCTGGTGTAAACTCTGTATCTCCACGTATTAACTTTGAAGCTACTCAAGATCTAGGTAACGGCTTTACTGCTGATGCTAAAGGTGAGTGGGCTCTAAACATGCTTGACGGCGGTGATAACTCTTTCACTACTCGTCTAGGCTACATTGGTGTTAGCCACGCTGAACTAGGTCGCGTAGCGGTTGGTACTCAGTGGGCTCCATACTACACAGCTGGCGGCGTAGCTGACCTTCCAATCGCTTTTGCGAATGACTTCCTATACGACAACCACGGTGCCCTAGGTACTGGTCGTGCAGACGCTATGCTTGCTTACACAAACGCATTTGATTTTGGTAACGCTGGTGCATTTAACTTCGGTCTAGGTTGGCAAGGTGCTAACGACATCGATAACACAGATATTCCTAGCGGTGTTGTTGCAGGTAAATACGACCTAGGTCAACGTGGACAAGTTCAACTTGGTTACGATGTAGCGGGCTTTGGTATCAACTATGCGTACACTGGTGGTGATATTACATCGACAGGTACACTGACACCTTCACTAGATGACACAGCACAATCTCACCTAATTTCTGCTAAGTACGGTACTTACGGTAAAGGTCTATACGTAGCTGGTGTTTATGCAATGAACGATTACATGAACAGCTATGAAGGTATCCAGCTTAAAGATACTAAGGCTTATGAAGCAATCCTAGCTTACGGTCTGTCAAACAGCCTTAACCTATCTGTAAACTACGAAGCAGTTAAGAACGACGGTGATACGCTAGGTTCTGGCTACAATGGCGAAACTATCTACGCAACTTCAGCAATCCAAGCTGAGTACGACGTAACTACTCGCATGCGTGCATATGCAGGTTATGAGTTCGACCTTCAAGGCACTGGCGACTTCAAAGAAGACCGCGACAACATGTGGATGGCTGGTGTTCGTTTCTTCCTATAATGGAAAGCTAACTACCTAATTCTAAAAACCCGCTCTAAGAGCGGGTTTTTTTGTTAGATAAACGCCGCAGTGAATGTGAGCTTTGGGTGTTATTTAGTGCATAAATGTGTTTGTGGTAAAAATATCTTACAAATTCTAGTAAGTTGTCTAAATTACTAATCAATTTAGTTATAACTATTTGTTTTTAAATAATAAAAATAGCAGTTACTTTATACTCTAAAACTTCATTTCATTTCACATCACTTCTGGGAACTCTCTCTTTAAAGTATCTCCATATTACAAGTTTCAAGTTTTTAACGAATTGTTCATCAGTGTTGCGCACAGCACCTATGAGCAATACGGCATTAACACCCAAGTACTTACGTTCTGTAACGCGAATAAAAGTACCTAACTGTCATATATGGAAATCATAATGAACAAAACTCTACTTGCTCTTGCAGTGACTGCAGCAACGATTGGCACTCAAGCTAACGCGCTAGAAATCTACAACAAAGAAGGCACACAAATGTCTATCGGTGGTCATGCGACTATCGGTCTAACTGGTGCTCATGCAGGAAAAGACGCTCGCGTTGAAGAAAAGTCTCCTCGTATTAATCTTGAAGTGATCCATGACCTTGGCAATGGCTTTAAGGCAGACTTCAAAGGAGAGTGGGCAATGAACATGTTAGAAGGTGGCAAAAACACCTTTACGACTCGTTTGGGTTATATTGGTATAGGGCATGAAACATACGGCCGTATCGCAGCAGGTACTCAATGGTCTCCTTATTACATGGCAGCCGGCGTTGTCGATACGCCAATCGGTTGGTCTAATGATTTCCTTTACGACAATCAAGGTTTATTTGGTACTGCGCGTGCTGATAAGTTAGCGGCGTACTACAATACTATTGACTTTGATGAAGCGGGTGCTTTGACAATCGGTGCTGGCTGGCAAGGTGCTAACTCCGTCGATGAAACCATCGGTTATAAGCAAGATGGCAAAACGGTAGCGGGTGCTGGCGATCAAGTTTATTCAACAAAAACTCAAACTTGGCTAAGTTCGCAAAACCGTGGTCAAGTTGCTCTCGGCTATACGATCTCAGGTTTCAACGTCAACTATGCATTCAACAGCGGCAATGTTGTTGAGCGCAATGTAGCTAAGCTTGCTGAGTCTAACTTGGTTTCAGCTAAGTATGGTAATTTCGGCGCGGGTTTATATGTTGCAGCTACATTCGCTGACAACAAAAATATGAACTCATTCGACAGCAAACTAATTGCGAAAACTCAAGCTGTAGACTCGATTCTTGCATACGGTTTTGACATGGGTTTGAACTTAATCCTAAAGCATGAAGAAATGCAAGACACAGAAAACAATGTGCGTGTTAAATCTGGAACTTCTGTTCAAGCAGAATATACAATTAACCCACGCGTTCGAGCATATACAGGTTATAACTTCGACAACCAAGGCGAGACTGGTGCGAATGTAGATTACCGCAAAGCGCAAGACAACCAATTCATTATCGGTACTCGTTTCTACTTATAATGTCTTGAAAACCTAAAACGACGAAAGCGCCCCTATTAAAGGGGCGCTTTATTGGATCTATTAGGTATTGCACATTACAGTTGAGCGAGTGCTGATCCTGCTTGGGGTTGCTGAACCTTCGCTTTCCCAATCAATTTCAATGCGGTCTTATCATCCCATATGACGTCTTTGTCGCTGCCAATTATCGCACTGTTCATCTTGGCTATTTCGTTCCTCAAAAGTGCATCATCTTCTTCTGACAATGAGATTGTTCTTTTCCATGACCGATATGCTGTTTGTGTTGCAATTGGATCTCGGTTTTTAATCGCAGCAATTAAGTTTTCTTTAATCGATGCATTGTTTATTGAACTCATTGGTGATTTGTCATTAATTTGGTTCTGATTGGCTTTACTAGTGCGGTACCACATTGCACTAGAGAAAACCCAGAGTGCAGCTAATAATCCGGCGATATAAGGCCAACTACCTGAGTCTTTAACGATTGTTCTACCAGGCAGGCTTGATGTTGTACTTGAGACTGGCGATACGGCGTTAATCACTTCGTTGGCTGTTACCGAAACGTTCAACCCTTCCAGTTCAGTTTGGGCTGGCTTTTTATTCACTGAATCCCACCAATTAATCTTTACAGCAGGAAGAGTAAAGTCGCCACCATGTTGAGCTATGAGAACTTGTTTAGTGATCATAGTGACGCTGCCATCATCGTTACTTTTGAACGATGGCTTTTCTGAATAGACCCGAAACGCATCGGGGTTACTGACCGATATATTAGGTAACTGAGCTGACGTTAGCCCTGTTGCCGTTAGAGTAATGGTTCGTGTTAAGGAGTCGCCGCTGGCAATTGAAACTGACTTCGTCTCTACGTTTTTCCCACTATCTAATTTCCAGGTTTGAGACAGAGAAAGTTTCGAAGTCGGTAACCAACTATCGGTATAGCCTTCCGGTACTGGGTCAACTTTTAAGTCAACCGTAGGTGAGTTGGTATCCAGAGTGAGGATCTTCGTAGTTCCACTTCTATTGTTCCCATAAAGAACCCCCCCAGTGAGTGTTGGCGCTTTAATGGCGAAATTACCACTATCGATAGCGGTGACTCTGTATGACTGATCAATGATCATAACCTCCATACCATCAAGCACAGCTTGATACTGTTTAGGTTCGCCAACTGCCTCAATATCTAACCCTGGCGCTTCTGGTGAGGTTAAGTTGGGGTTTTGCAGTAAACGGGGATCGACCTTAACAATGATTCTTGTATCTAGTAACGCACTTTCCTTGGGATAAAGTTCTGACTTACTTAATTGAGTACGAACTTCAATCATGTCTTTGGTCGTAGGTGTTTGCTCATCGATGGTAACGTTCAATGTAATAGGGGAGGTGGCAACACCATTGACATCAAAACTAGGGATGGTCAGTTTGCCAATTCTTTGTGGGGCGATCGCCACCGTCCAAATACTGCTGTCTGTACGCGTGCCATTCAAGATATTGACGGAAGAGCTAAAATTGGGTCGACCAAGATAGAAGTCTTTTGAAAGTGAACTAAAGTCCACCTTATTTCCGTCTAGTTTTTGGTCTGCGACGATTTTTAACTGAATGACCTCATCTTTGCTGACTTTGGTCTTGTTTACGCTTGCTGTTACGTTCAATGCCCATGATGAAAAGCTGACAGCAGAACTAATAATAGCGAGTAGCACTAAGGTGAGAGATTTTATGTTCTTCATTGTAATTACCAATCTTTCCCTGTTGAGGTAGGGACTTCTTTATTCTTCGATTGCAACAACATTTGTGCACGCAGCAAATAACTTGGGTCGCGCACGCTTTCAATTTGCTCAAGTTTTCTAAGATCGGGGTCGACGTTTTGTTGTGTTGTCTCTTTAGCTAGTTGAGCTTGCTTTTGCTCTTCAGAAGCTTGTGACTGTTGCTCACCGGAACTCGCACTAGCGGATTTCTCAGTTGATGCTTTAGTTGTATTGTCTTTCTCTTGAGGCTGCTTTGCCTGCTGATTCCGAGGTTCTTTATTACTATCGGAATGCTCTGGTTGCGAATTATTCTTTGTGCGCTCTGAGTCTGGTTTTGCGGTTTCACCAGATGAGTTCTCTTTACTGCTTGAATTAGCGTTAGATTGCGATTGTTGTTGACTTGTCTTTGCCCCGTTGCCACCATTTTGTTGCTGTTGCTGTTGCTGTTGCTGTTGCTGTTGCTGTTGCTGTTGCTGTTGCTGTTGCTTCATTGCGTCTTTAACTAGATTAAGATTAAACTTCGCATCAGCATGGTTAGGCTGTTGATTGAGCACTTGTTGATACATATCAGCTGCTTTTTCCAATTCACCATGCTGGGCATAGGCATTACCAAGGTTATATAAAGCGCTGATATCGCTCTCGCCCTGTAAGTTGTCGATAGCTTGTTGGTAATCGCCATTTTCATATTGCGCCGCTGCTAACCATTGCTTGTTGCTGAACAAGTTCTTGGCGGACTCGTAATCTTTATCTTGAAAGGCGTGGTAACCAAGTTGGTTCTGATTATTGAATGCGCTATCAATGATGGACGCCTCTGCGCTGTTACTATTAAAACCAAAAAGAATAGCGAGTAAAGGAGAGCAAAACACTACGCCTTTTCTAAATAATGGCAGCAAGAGTACTAATACAAGAGGAAGTAGCCAGTAGCCGTTATTTACCCTTATATCGACGCTTTGCTCTCCTTCTTTCTTAAGGTTTGCGGTTACATCTGAGGTTTGGATCAGACTCGAAATGTCCTGATTGTCACTTCGATACGTTGTATAGTGCCCTCGTCCCACTTTTGCTGCTTGCTCTAAGTTTGTGAAGTGAGTTTTGGCAACGACGGTGTTTCCCGACTTGTCAGTCAGCAGAGAGCCGTCGGGTAGTGCAATAGGTGCGCCTCCAGTGGTTCCGAACGCTAAGACTGAAAGTTTCCAGCTATGACCGCTGAGCACCGCTTCAATTGCTTTAAGTTCACTTTGGCCTAGATCATCAGAAAATAGAATGATTTCACCGTTAGACAAGCCTGCTTGTTTCATCATATCGATAGCTTGCTTTACGGCTAAGTCTGCTCTCGCACCTTGGAATGGCATGATCTCCGGCGAAAGGTTTGTGATTAGGTTGCCCAGCGTGGCGGAATCTGTCGTTAGGGGGCTTAAAGTGTAAGCATCGCCTGCGTAGGCTACTAATCCGGTCTGCCCATCGGTAATCAATGGAAGTAGATCCTGTGCCTTGTACTTTATTTGAGCGAGGCGGCTAGGTTTGATGTCATTGGCATAGACCGAACGAGACATGTCTAACACTAACACTCTGGCACTGGATGATTGAAATGCAGGCCGAGTTTGGGTTTCAAAGCTCGGTCCTGCAATCGCGGTTATCAGAACAAGACAAAGTAACGTTAACCAAAACTGAGCTGACTTTTTGGAATCAGATTGCAACTTCAACGCTTTTTCTAAGTGAGAGGCGATAAGTGATGAGCTAGATTGACGGTAGTTCTTCACCGCAACAACTAAAGCAACAGGCAAAAGTAGCCAAAACGCTTGCGGATAGAGAAATTCAAAATTCATCTTTTTCTCTCCTTAGTATCACTAAAAGCATAATCAGCAACAGGCTGACCGTCGCGGGTAGTGCAAACCACTCGGTTTGAGGTCTCCAGGATTGGGTGGCTTGCTGAACAGGTTGTAGTGCATTGATGGTATCGTAAATGGTCGCTAGTTCATCGGCATTACGAGCTCTGAAATATTGTCCGCCAGTTATGTTAGCGATTTTTATCAATGTCTTTTCGTCTAAATCTTCTGCGGTGTTTACCGTGCGGGTCATAAAGAAATCTTTAACCTGCATCTCACCTGCGCCGACACCTATGGTGTAAATCGTGGTGCCGTACTTTTTGGCGATTTCTGCTGCTTGAACAGGGTCAAGAACACCGGCGTTATTGCTGCCATCACTGAGTAATATCATGACTCGTTGCGGAGCGTTACTATCGACAAAGGTTTTTGTCGCAAGTCCAATACCGTCTCCTATGGCAGTCTGGGTGCCAATCAGTTTTAATACGGTTTGATTAAGCTGAGTTTTAACGGTCTCTCTGTCGAAGGTCAGTGGGGTCTGCAAATAAGCGTGGTCAGCAAAATATACTAATCCGACTCGATCTCCCTTGCGACGGTCAACAAAATCTGACACCACATGTTTGACGGCAGTGAGCCTATCAATGTAACCATCTTGATATGCCATATCTTGTTGGCTCATTGAATAGGAGAGGTCGATGACAAGCATCATGTCACGGTGCTTTGGCTGAATCTCAATAGGCTCGCCATACCAAATTGGTCGAGCAGCAGCACATACTAGGCTTACCCATGCCATTATTGCGATGGTCCGGACGAGTAGTATTTTCTTTCGGCTCGCAGCTGGCATGCCTGAAATGTGAGGTAAAACTATAGATGCGCTTGGTTGTTTAGGTTGAAAGAACTTATAACTGAGGTATGGCAGGGGTAGCAAAGCGAATAGCCACCACCATTCAAATGTAAATTCACTCATTATGCAGCATTCCAGTTTCGATATTTTCTTTTTGGAGGCAGCGCATTCTGTACCCAGTATTTACAATCGGAGATTAAGTTTGCCTCCTCATCTTTTGGAGGATTGGCGCTGTTGTATAGTGCGGAGTGCCACGAAGATTCATTGGGTATAAACCTCGGCGAGGCAAGTTGTGAATCCAAAAAACTCAACCATGATTGTCCAGTCAAATTAGCCACCTCTTTTCTAGGGAAGTAGCTAAGCGCCGCTTGGCGTAATATTTCATTGGCTTCAGCGGGTGACAATGTGGACACATCGCTTGTAAGCATTTTTAAAGCGGCTTTTTTTGCGCGCTCTTGCTTACGTTTTCTACGTATCAATAGAACAGTTAAAATGATGGAAAGCACAATGAAACCCAGTAAAGCCCAGTATCCCCAAGGTAGGGGCCAAACGCTAGGCTCGGTTGGTAGGTGTAATGGCTTTAAAGGTAAAGTTTGAGGCTGACTTAGCTGGCTCATAATTCACTACTTAAAATTGGACATTAATAGCTGTTGTAAAAGCGGTGTTCCGCTTGATACTTGAGATAAGGCAATACCATATCGATTTAACTTGGAAGTTAGCTCGCGCTGTTGCTGCGTATATATGGATTCAACGGTTTTCCTTGTACGATCATTAGAAAAGTCTATTGATAACCGTTCATTTTTACCCATTACGTTTTGTATACCCTTAGCTTTGGTGATACCAAGCTCGATAGGGTCAAACACCTGAATAGCTCGTACACGGTTGTGTTTAGATAGCTTCGAAATGGCGCTTATATCCCTATCAGAAGTCGCCGAGAAATCACTGATCACAATGACCTCACTTCCTTTATTGCAGAGATTGGCTAGTACTTGATAAGGGTCTTTGTCACTTTCCATATCGTTAGAATTAGGAACACTCTTCGATTCCGTTACTACGTTATGAAAACCCTCATTATGAGCGTCGACGAGTTGCTGCAGTAATTGGTATAGCGAGGCTTTTGAGCTCGAAGGACGAAGCTCAAACAAACGTCTATTGGTTCGAATAACCGCGCCGACGCGATCTTTATTGCCAATAGCAATCCAACTTAACAAACTGGCTAAGTGACAAAGCTGCACTGACTTTAACAGCAGTTGCGTTCCCGTATACATGCTTGGTGTCAGGTCTAAGAATAGAACGACAGGGCGTTCTCGCTCTTCAGTAAAAAGTTTAGTGTGCACCTTGCCAGTGCGAGCGGTAACGCGCCAATCTATTTGTCTAACGTCATCACCAGCTTGATACTGGCGAACTTCAGAAAACGTCATTCCACGTCCCTTGCGAGGGCTGGCATGCTGTCCGTTAAGTTGTGACCAGAGGCTTTTAGCTGGTGGCTGCCAACGTTTACCGTGTGTTTGATAGAAGCAGAGCTCCTGCAGAGAAATCGAGGCTCCATTACACTGTATAGGCAAGTCTCCGCGCACGATAGCGGTCTCGAGGACGTGACTGTTATTGGTATCTTTTCGAAAACCTTTAGCAAGGTTAAATTTTCCGAACATAAGCCAGTTTACCTACGCCGATGCAACGGTTTTTAGTAACTCGTCAATGATTCTATTGCCATCAATTCCTTCGGCCTGCGCTTGATAAGTCAGTAACAGTCGATGTCGCAGAACTGGGTAAATGATTTCGTGAATATCTTCTGGGCTTACAAAGTCGCGACCAGATAGCCAAGCGTGAGCTCGAGCTGCTCTATCTAATGCGATAGTTGCACGTGGACTCACTCCCATCTCAATCCAGCTGACTAGGTCGTTGCTATAAGCATCTGGAGTTCGTGTTGCCATAACCAATCGAACGATATATTTTTCAATAGACTCTGCCATATGAATGGATAAAACTTGGCGTCGCGCTTCGAAAATTTCTTGTTGGGAAATACGATTCTCAAAGTGGTGACTTTCTCCTAAAGCTTCACCGCGATTGAGCCTCAAGATCGCTAGCTCACTATCCGCATTTGGGTAATTGACCTCTAAGTGAAGCAAAAAGCGGTCTAACTGAGCTTCTGGTAGTGGATAGGTTCCTTCTTGTTCTATGGGGTTTTGTGTGGCCATAACGAGGAAAAGATCGGGAAGAGGGTAGGTCGTTTGACCAACACTAATCTGCTTCTCCGCCATTGCTTCTAGCATCGCCGCTTGTACTTTAGCTGGTGCGCGGTTTACTTCATCCGCCAAAATAAGGGAATGAAATATCGGACCAGACTTAAATTGAAACTCACCAGTCTCAGGACGATAGATATCAGTACCTGTTAAATCTGATGGTAGAAGGTCCGGTGTAAACTGAATACGATGAAAGCTACCTTCAATGCAATCGGCTAAGGACTTTACCGCACGTGTTTTTGCAAGACCAGGAGGGCCTTCTACCAGTATATGTCCATCAGCGAGCAACGCTACGAGCAACTGTTTCACTAAGTTGTCCTGACCAATAACCTGAGATTCGAGATAGCGTTGAAGTTGTTGGAAAGACTGCGCTGGCATGATGATGTTTCCTTATGGCGAGCGATTGAGATAAATAGGTAGATGGAAAACTACCGCGAAAGTTCCCTAAGTTATGTCATTGTTTTGTAATTACAATCAAGGATGTTACCACTTCACGTTTCATAATTTGGCAATACGTGTTCATTGTTGAAGGAAGTAAACATGCTCATAAGTAGGCTAATTGTAGCTGGAATATGGCATGAGCACGCCAAAACAAGTAAACTAGAACCAGTTTAAGTGATTAAGTAAGGTAATTTGTTATGAGTGATTTTGAGAAAGAATTAGAGTTGATGTCTTCTCAAGCAGAGTCTGAGCCAGAGGTAGCTCTTCCTTCAATTGAAGAGCAGCGTGAAATTGCTGCAGAGTTAAAGAAGCTTGAGGCTGAAGGTAAATTGACTCCAGAAGTGCTAGAAAAGTACTTTGGCAAGTTTAATCAAAAGAGCCAGACACCAATTCACTAAACCACCTATCTAAGCCCCTGTTAAGTGCTATTTTAACTAGGGGCTTTTAAATAAAAGTACCACTGCTAGCTAAACCCCCTCAATATTTCACACTGAACTTTTGATTTAGTATTTGAGAGCTATATCTCATATCTCAATTTAACACTCGATGCTTAGTTGCAACTGATATTTTTCTCAAAAATGAGACTGCATATGCAAGCCGTTGTTTTGAATAAAAGTTAGTCAAATGCAATCGATTTCATTGCACTTCTAGGCTATTGACGGATGAGAATGCATCGAATTCAATATTAACTTTGGAACTACTTTTCAAAACAAAAATAATCACATGGAGTGAACTATGGCTACCTTGGTAGAGGGAAACCAACGTGCGGTTCTGTTGGCAGAGAATAATTTGCAATCGAGTCTGTTAAAAGAGTCGATTGAACAGCAACTTAATATGGAAATTCGGCTAATTTCACCTGAACGTATTGGTCAACTCAGGCGCAGCACCAAAGATTACAATGTCGATCTAATTATTATTGACTACCCGACGATGGACCATGCGGCGGTAAGACAATACCATGAAGTTAGGGATGTTTTCTCACTAGAAGCTCAAGAAGTTTTGATAAATACCTCTCCAGGTATTCGTCATTCGGAGATGTTACGTTGGCAACGTTTAGTAGGTGTATTCTATGCGACCGATAACCTAGAGCGGCTTATTACAGGTTTTAAGTGCATACTAAACGGTGAGATGTGGATGAGCCGAAAGTTGGTTTACGAATACATTAAACTTTACCGAGGAAAACATTGCCATACGACAAACCCTTACTACACTAAATTGACTAGAAGAGAACAAGAAATTATTAAACTTTTGGGTAATGGGGCTTCTAACACGCAAATAGCAGAGACTCTTTTTGTGAGTGAAAATACAGTAAAAGCACACTTGCATAATACTTTTAAAAAAATAAAGGTGAACAATCGTCTGCAAGCCCTCATTTGGGCCAAAGATAACATAGCTCCCCATGAACTTGCGTAGTCTTCGTTATTCATATTAAATGGCTAACCCGTCTTTTTTGGCGGGTTTTCTATATGAGTTAAATGAAAGTGAATATTTAGCTTGCTTGTTGTGGATGATGTTCTAATATTATTTTTGATCATGATCACAAAACCAATTCCGAGGTCCATTATAGAGATCTAATGTGATAATTTTTCTAAAAGGCTGTTTGTTATGATGTTATTTATTTTTATCATACGATAGTTTAAGTTTCGTAAATGTTTCGATTAGCTAATCTGCGTCATTCCTACTCTTTCCTGTTAACTATTCTCATCTACTTGCTACCAAATTAATAACCCTAGTTAGTTTATTGGTGTTCTGATGGATAAACTTTAAGCTTGATTCAAGGTTTAGGTTTATATGCAACGTCAGATTGCTGAGGCTAGGAAAGGGTATTCCCATGAAAATGGAACAATGGCTTACCGTTCTATTTAAAACTCCAGGTTTGTTTAAATGCAGCGCTTTATTTAGTTGGATAGTTGTTTGTCTTTTTCTATCTGAAAGCGTCGTTATTGCTGGCGAAGTGAACACCTCTAAAGTAATTGTACATACTGTCCCATTTGAGTCTGGAGAGTTTTTAACCGGTGTTACTGACGCTACTCTGTCGAAGTATGGGTTTGAAGAAGCCAACAATTCAGATTTGAGTACTGAGTCAGATCTTGATAATTATTCAGATATAAATATAGCGAATGCTACATCGGCACAAGTAGTCATCTTGCAAAAAAGCTATGGGTCTGATGGGAAAAATAAAGCAAAAGTCAGTGTTTCCGGGGCTGGGAATCGTGTATTGGCAGCACAACTAGGAGGCAGGAATGAAGCCTACATAGCGCAAGAGGGCAATAATAATACAGCTATTGTAGGTCAAGTTGGCTGGGATTTAAGTTCAGAAAGTGTCGCCGTTGTTATCCAAGAGGGTGATGATAACGAAGCCTACATTGGTCAAAAGCGATACAGAAGTGTATCTAGCAATGTCAGTGTTAATCAAATTGGTAATGGGAATATTGCAGCGGTAGTCGCCGGTTCAGGTGCAGACCTTGGAATATCTCAAGTAGGAAATGGAAGTGAGTTAATAATTAATGCTTCCGGTTCAATGGGAATTTACGTCAATCAAACTAACTAGCGGCGTGGTATGTTGGTGGGTTGATATAAATACGTGCTTCTTTAGAAGTATATGTCGACAAGGAATTATAAAGGATTAAGGTTGTTATTATGAATAAATTAGCATTAGCTGTAAGTATCTCTGTTATATCAGGTTCGGCGATGGCTACTGTAACTCAGACAGAAGTAGATTTTAATGGATATGATGTAGAAACGTTCGCTAGACCGGATAATCAATCAGTTATTCTACAATCTAATAACACTACAAGCTCTGTTGTGATTCAGCAAGGTTCTAAAGGCGATTATGACGCTAATATATCTGTTGTAGATATGAGGCTTCAAGGGTGGGGAAAACGAAATAAAGTTTATGTTAATCAGGAAGGAGGCGATGGTTTCTTCCCTAGCGCACAGGACTCATTGGTAAGAATAGCTGGGACTAGCGGAGGCGCTAAAATTACAGTTGATCAAAATGGGAAGTACAATGACTCGCAAGTAGTGTTGTCCGGTGATGCTGATAATAATACGGTTGATGTGACACAAACTAATGGCAACTTTTCTGAAGGTAACTGGTCTGATGTGGCAATATCTGGTAGTAGCGACTTCAATAAGGTTGATATAGATCAGAATGGTAGCGGAAACATATCAGAAGTGAGTATTTCTGGTGGTAGTAGCGGCTCGTCGGCAGATTCGCAGAAAGTTAAAGTAAACCAGAAAGGAAGTAACAGTCAATCATACGTGAATCTTTATGATGCAAGTGTTGATAATGATGTAAATATCGACCAAGATAATGACGGTCATTATTCCAATGTTAGTATCAATGGTAACCTGAATGATATTGATGTTAAACAATCAGGTTCGGCGAGTGATACATCTGATATTGCTCTCTATGGCGAAAGTGATAACAACATAATTAATGTTACTCAATCTGGCGACTACTTCAGTAACAAGTCCGAGATTAAACTTTATGCTTCCTCTGGAAATGGAGTGGGCGCGGCTAACCATATTAATTCGGTGGAAGGTATTAGAGTAATTCAAACTGGTGGTGACATTTCCACTATTGTTATGAACAATTCCACTAATAGTGCTATTTACGTCAATCAACAGTAACTTTGATGGTTGATTTGTTAACTAAAGGACCCACAATTGTATTTTGTACAATTGTGGGTCTGTATTCTTCTAATGGTTTGTCTACTTTAGTAAGTACAGACATCCAATGTCAACGTAACCTTAATAGTAACCAAGTTACCATTACACAGCACGCTGAAAGTGAAGGTGTCACGTTGAGAACTCAGTCGGGCTCTTCGATATTTATTTCTCAGAATGGAGGTATTTCAGTATATGAATTACCGACTTCTCAATTTCCTCTGCTTTTAGAAAGCGTATCCAACGCACGCTGGGAAATTCGTAGCGACTGCATGGTAACTGAAGTAGGCGCATCTCAAGATCTCACTGAGTAACACGCTTGCTAAAGATACTCAGTCAGGCATATATCTAAACTTTCTCACTACTGAGACTCTAACTCTAACTTACTGTAATTCCACAAATAAGACTTATTCTTCGGACTTAGCGCCAGATCCGCTCAATAAATGCTCTGTTATACTTCACAGAATACGGCGTACTAAGCATAGTTACAGGGAGTTGGTTATGTCTGTTGAAAAGGATAGCAACAACGTGCACGCATTATTGTTAGCAGAGAATAGTCTGCAATCCGGTTTGCTCAAAGATTCAATAGAGCAAAAGGTCCCGATCACCATTAGGTTAATGTCTGCTGAGAAGCTTTACCGCTCACGAGATGATGTGGTTGAGAGGGATGTGCGCTTTATTATCATTGACTACGCTGCCATTGGTCATGGCACTGCCACTCACTATCACGAGATTATAGAGAGTATGGACAACAGCATCAAAGAAATTTTATTGAATGCGCCCAGTGACCTAGAACACGCGGAAATGCTTAAATGGCAAAACCTTGTTGGTGTCTTTTATGCCTCGGACACTATTGAAACTTTGGTATCGGGCTTTGAGCGCATTTTAGCTGGGGAGTTGTGGATGAGCAGAAAGCTGGTCTACGAGTACGTGAATTTCTATCGTCGTCGTCAATGCTCAAAAACCAGCCCGTATTATACCAAGCTAACGAAACGAGAACAGCAAATCATTAAGCTGCTTGGCGATGGAGCGTCTAATACAGAGATCGCCGATACTCTATTTGTTAGTGAGAATACAGTGAAAGCCCACCTTCATAATGCATTCAAGAAAATTAAGGTCAAAAACCGTTTGCAAGCATTGTTGTGGGTGAAAAACAACATAGCATCTAGTGAATTCGTTCAATAGTGTGACTATCCGCTGAGCGAAACAGAGCCTCTTTTAACAGTACGTTGTAACCATTTTCTAACAGTGTCTGATTTCACTAGAAATAGATACTGTTTTATCGTGTGCACATTTCCATATTTTGAGTGTGGCACGTGATGAAAAAATCTCTCCTATTTTGGGCATTTAGCTTGTTGTCGACCGCTATATTTGCTGGTCAGTTTGAAAAGGGTAAGCACTATGTAACCTTGCCTCGACCTCAGACTATTGAATCTCAGGTTATGTTATTCCATTCACCTTATTGTGGTCCTTGCGCCATGGTTCACGGGCCATTGGTGGATATTGTTCAAAAACATGACTTAACCTTTAACGAAGTTGTTGTAGGTATGGGGCCTGTCGGTCGCGACGTTCAAGAAGCCTTTGTGGTTGCCAAAGGGCAGGGCACAGAGCAAGCATTTATTGAAGAGTTGATTCATAGAATTCACTTTCGAAGGGATCAAACTCCAAGGTTTCGTAGTGATATTGCCGATGTCTTAGAAATGTGCGGTGTTAATTCTCAACCTTTTGAGGAGCGCTGTGAGCAAATACAAGATGAAGTCGATGACTTTAACAGTTTAATAAAGGAGTATAGGGTTCGAGCGACACCGACGATAATTGTAAATGGTAATCAGCAAGTCATATTGCACCAATTGAGTAGCTTAGAAGAATTAGAACGCCTTATTGTGGAGTTAACAACCTAGTGGTTCAACAAGACGTGCATATCACTTTGTTAAGTGTAGTTATATTGATAGCGCCCATGCTGCTTAGTTGGAACCGTTCAAACCGAATGATGGTCATTGGCTTCAATATGTTGGGTGTTATCTGTATTGCTGCGGCATACCACTATTGTTATCACCCCTTAGCGTACCT
This sequence comes from Vibrio barjaei, assembly GCF_001639065.2. Classification (GTDB taxonomy): domain Bacteria; phylum Pseudomonadota; class Gammaproteobacteria; order Enterobacterales; family Vibrionaceae; genus Vibrio; species Vibrio barjaei. The sequence goes on along the minus strand of NZ_LQXO02000053.1, from coordinate 521,863 downwards.
TCCATTCTTTATGTCAGGGCTCACTTGTTGGATGTTTGCAGTCGGATTTGCGGTTAATAATCGATAAAAAAAACAGGGCTACGGGTAAGTTCCATTTTCCGCATAGCCCTGTTTGCTGCTTACTCGGTTAGCTATAAAATTTCCGTTTTAGCTTGAGAGTATTTGGCGATAATCGGGTTAGACATTGCATCTGGGTCACCAGATGACCACATTCCTCTTTCCATCCCTTTGACAATTAGATGTATAACAGCGGCGTCAATAGCCGACATAATCGCGATATTGACGGGCTCATTGTTGCTGTAACCCAACTCAATTTCGAGTAGCTCTTTATAGTCAATGAATCGGAATGCGCCCAAACCAATTTCATGAGAAGAGATGGTTTTTGAAGTAGTTATACTTAGCAAGACTTGTCCACTACGCACGTCGACTGCTCTAAGGTTGACGGTAACTTGGTCAGTTCGATATTGACCTGAAGCACCTATGCCTAAGTATTTTGCACCTGCGCCGCCAGTTCGTATATTGGAGTCATACGCGACAATACCCCCTTCAATCACCACATTAGCGGAGTTAAGTGACGATAGATCCGAACCATGATTTGAGATCACTTTGTCTTTTTTCTGAGCTGCTCGAATAATCTTACGCTCAGTTAGTAGGTTTTGAAGGCCTTCTCGCTCAAGTGGAACAAACCATTGAGAGTCTAGTAGTGATGTTGTCAGCAATGACGTACCACCCTGAGGTACTGCAGTAGAGAAGTTACTATTAGGCTGAGGCTTATATTGGCCTGTCTGGTCGCGAAAATCATAGACAGAAACTAAGATTTTACCTGCTGGTTTAGGCAGCGCGATCAAGTCGGTGTAAGTAGCGCCTCGTGGCATTAATTTAGGCTCTGCAGAGGTATCAGGTATATCCAAAGAATGTGCGCAGCCACCAAGCATTAATGCTAGGCTCAAGTAAATTAGACCTTTCATAATACGTTCCTTGTAAATTAGAGGTCGGGATTAAGTCCAGAAACACTGATTTCAGTGGATTCTCCAGTTGCCTTGTCGACGATCTGAACCAATAAAGTGCCTGAATCATCAACGACATTAAGGAAGAAGTCGTCAGTTTCCAATTGGCCAGTATTGCCATTACCAATATCTGCCAATAATTGGCTAATTAGTCGGGACTCTAAGCTTGAAGCAAGCCTATCTAGTGCTGATTCTTCTTCAAAATCAAACGAACTCGCGTTCGGGTCTTGATAGTCGTTAATTGCGTTCGCATGATTGATCAAGATCGTACTGTTTAATGGGTTCCCCCCAAAGGTAGGATTAACTGGGGTGTAGACGAGTTCGCTCGCCAGTGTTAATGGAGACCCCAATATTCCAATTAACGCGAGTTTAGTTGATAAATTTGCCATCCTTGCCGCCTTAAAATTCATCGTGTTCCAAATCAAAGGTGTCCATGTAAAGACGCTCAGCCTGCCATCGGATAATGTAATTACCCACGACTTGTAAGGCATCGTTTGCCCGGTCTTTAGCCTGTCTTCGACCTGGTGACAACGCTGTTCTGTAGATAGCTTTTCGAGAATGGTATACCTCAATAATACTTCCGGAAAGCGCTGTCGGGATTTCTTTGATAGTGAGATTTTCTTTAAGGTCAGGGTATCTATCATTAAGTTGTTGAGAGAAGAAAAAGTAAAAGTCTTCCCCTAAACGAGTGATAGTTCTATCGACGATAACACCACTAACTTCGCTAAAGTCGTTAAAATTAACCTTAAGTTTGTCTCCTTGCCCTTCTATCTTTTTACCGTTTTCCAAGGGAGCCCCATTTTCAATACCATTGCTGTTCCCCGTCCCAAAAGCAGAAGAGGCAAAAAAACAGACAATACTTGTAAGCAGCAATAACTTCATGTTGGCTCCCATTCAAAAATCCGTTTAAAAAATGAGAAGAGCGAGTTCAAATGAACTTAGTTAAATATTAACTCAAAGCGTTTTTTCACTGCATAAACTTTAGCACTAGTTATTATGACTTTTTTTTCATACTTCGGTTCTTTTAATTACCTAAAAGTTACGTCAAATATCCAAGGTTTATTATTTACAAATCAATTTAAGTTTAGTGTGAATAAAAGTAGTTGTATTTAGAATTTTAAAAGTCAACGGTTCTATTTTTTTTGGCGGAAAGACATTACTGTATTGAACGCACCATAACATCTCTTTAAGAACCTTGGCGTTTAAATATGAAATTTGTGCTCAGGTAACTCTGAAGCAGGGTGAAAGTCGATACATTTAGCAATTCAGGGAAGGTCGCAATGAATGCTTCGATAAAAACGAAACTTCAATCGGTGTTAAGCGCAGCGTGTTTAGTCGCTAGTGCTAGTGCTGCGGGTTCAACTCTGGTTTTTGCTCCCAATGGAGGAGTCGATTCTCAAGGTGTTTTCTTACATGGAGTGAACGATGATATCCAAAGTGATTTCAATGATTTACTCAATACTGTAGATGACATCGATAATTATTCAGAGGTCCAAATAACTAACGCTACTGATGCGCTTGCGGTTGTAGTTCAGGAAAGTCCGGGAAACTCAGCAGGTAACAAGGCGAAAATAGTACAAAGTGGTAGTAGCAATACTGCCCTAATCGGACAGAAAGGGGCAGCGAATACCGCCTATATCAATCAACAGGGTGATAACAACGCAGCAGCTATTGGTCAGATTGGAAGAAATGGTCAAGCTCTTGTTGCCCAAAAAGGAGACAATAACCTAGCGGTAATAGGTCAAGCAAATATATTTCATCCTTCGAGCAAACTCAGTATTAATCAAGAAAACGATAACAATATTGCGTTTGTCGCTGGGTCAGGTGGTGCTAATTTAGGTGTTTCTCAGAATGGTGGGGATAACATATTAATTAATGCATCAAGTGCAATGAGAATTTACATAGACCAATCTAACTAGCGCGCGGTACTAACGTTATTTTGGTTTAGTAAATGACTTCTTTTTATAGAAGTTATAGTCGACATGGAAACTTAAAAGGAAATAAGGGTTTTATTATGAAAATGTTAGCATTAGCTTTAGGTGTTGCAGTTGCTTCTTCGACAGCGATGGCCGCAGGCCCTGGTACAGGGAAAGAAATATCATTCAATAATTATGCAGCATATCAGAGCATGGATGTTCAGGGTGATAAAGACAACAAAAGTGTGGTCTTGCAATCAAACGATGTAGGTACTAGCGTAACAGTGATGCAAGGGGAGTTGGGCGTGTTTGATGGTAACCGTTCGGTTGTTGATATCAGATTGAATAGCCCAGGTAATAATAATGATGTGATGATTGACCAATCTGGTGGTTACAGTTTCAATGACTCCAAAGTTAAAATCAGTGGAACCACAGGCGGAGCAGATATCGACGTAACTCAAGATGGCCATGCGAATGACTCTGTCGTCAATTTCAGACATGATGAAGATAACTCGACAGCAACGGTTGCGCAAACTGGTGTAGATAACTGGTCGCGAGTTCGCTCTAGAGGTGCGAGTAAATCGAACACAATTGCAGTAACTCAGAATGGGGAAAACCAAGACTCGGAAATTCGTTTATCTGATAGCTCTTCGAACAACATGATTACTGTTATGCAAGGTAAAAATACTAGTAAGAAAAACAATGTGTCTATTGTTGAGCTGAGTGCATCTAGTTCAAATAATGACTTGATGATTAACCAGAAAGGCAATAATAACCTCTCAGAAGCGTATCTAGTGGCCTCTAGTGGCGGTGATATTGATGTTATCCAAAGTGCAGCAGACAGTTCATATGTTTCACAAATGAACTCTTTGAATAGCACAGTCTACGTACATCAAAACTAAAATGCGTTTATTTGATATAGAAAAGACGGTGTTTAACACCGTCTTTTTTTGGGTCATAGCTTTTGATGGGTCTTCTTCGTTATTGAAAGAGCAAGTTAAGTGTGAACTCAAGCATCAGCAGATAGAGATAATATTAGAGGTTGATAAAGGTAATCCAATCATCGATGTAACGACATCTATGGACGACCGCTTCCGTTGGCAGGCCTCTGGTGGTACAGCTCTTTTTAGCTTAAATAAAGAGGTTTTCCCTATAGTAGTCGAAGATAGCAAAAGCACGAGTAAATTAATTATCGATAAGCGTTGCTTGATTGAAGACATAAAAAAGTCCTCACACTCTCATAAAGAGAAGGAGGACTTTTCAGTAAGTCTCAACGCGTGAAGCGATTAACTAGAAAAGATTATACACCTGCCTCTTTATACAAGCGACGACACGCCTTACCATCACTATGGAACAAGTGGCAACGATGTGCTGGGATACCAATCTTAATACGGTCACCGACTTCTACCTCAAGGGTGTCAGGTTGACGGTAGATAACGTCAGCATCAGCACTTTCTAGATTTAGATAGACTTGAGTCTCGTTGCCAAGCTTCTCAACGATCATAACTTCGCCTTCAACTTTAGCATCGCCTTCCTCTTCAGAGACAAGGTGCTCTGGACGTACGCCCATAGACATACGGTCACCCTTGTTTACGGTTGTCCCATCTACTGGAATCCAGAATGAGTCGCCGTCAGAAAGCTGAACTTTTACGCGCTCTGCTTCTACTTCGTCGATGAAAACACTCATGAAGTTCATCTTTGGAGAGCCAATAAAACCAGCGACAAAACGGTTGTCAGGATAATGATAAAGCTCTAGTGGTTTACCGACCTGTGCCACGTAGCCAGCATCTAGGACAACAATTTTGTCTGCCATAGTCATCGCTTCCACCTGATCATGCGTTACATAGATCATGGTGCAACCAAGTTGACGTTGCAGCTTAGTGATTTGCGAACGCATGTTGACACGCAGCGCTGCATCAAGGTTAGACAAGGGTTCATCTAGTAAGAATACATTGGGTTGAGATACTAGAGTACGACCAATAGCGACACGCTGACGTTGACCACCAGAAAGTGCTTTAGGTTGGCGCTCTAATAGATGACCCAACTGAAGAATTTCAGCAGCATGTTCAACACGGCGGTCGATTTCTGCTTTATCTGCTTTAGCGAGTTTAAGACCAAACGACATATTGTCGTAAAGATTAAGGTGAGGGTAGAGTGCATAAGACTGGAATACCATACCTACGCCACGCTTTGATGGCTCTACATCATTCATGCGCTCATCACCAATATATAAATCACCGGACGTGATGTCTTCTAAACCTGCGATACAACGTAGTAGAGTTGATTTACCACAACCAGATGGACCGACAAAGACAACAAACTCGCCTTCGTTGATTTCTAGGTCGACATTCTTGGAGATCAGTACGTCGCCGTACGCTTTACTAACATTTTTTAACGTGACACTCGCCATGTAGCTCGTCCTCGATTCATTTTTTATCTTTCTGCCGGTCATTATAAAGATAAGTTGGCAGCTAATAATAGTAGGAAATTGGTAAGTGAATAGGGTATTGCTCGATTTTGTTAAAAGGCCTTGTCCTTTGATTGTCTATCTAGCCCCCGATGGAAAGAAAAAAGGGCGGCGCTGTACGATATGGCGCCACCCTCAAAGCCAAGACTTCGCTAGTATCCCCCGACATAAATTGAAGTTCTCCCCCGTAAAATAAATTACCACTAGTACTTCATTTATGACTACTTGGCGAGTCCGGCGATGCAAACCCAGCATGTGTTTCGTATGAAACTCAAGGAGCACATGGCTCTTACTGGTAAAGGGTTCTTACCATCCACTCTTGGATGACTGCAGTTTCCTTGATTCATGTAAGTCGTACATCCTCCTGATAAAAATAATTGTGGGGGGAGTAGGAAGGGAGGAGGGGTTAGGGGAGGAGAAAAGGCATATGAGATCCAGTTCAAATAATTACTCCTCATAATGGTGAAACATGTCACAACAGAAGATTGTTTTGTGATGTTGATCTATAGTCTTGGGCGATTGAGATCACGGAAATCATTGCTACTCCAAAGGGCGTAGAGAGTAGGAGGATGAGACCTTGCTGTATTTTTTAGATGATACTCATCGAAATTTAGGAAAATCCTCTGGATGACCCTGCGATCAAAACTATAAAAAGGATATGAACATGAAAAAAGCCCTAAGCACTGTAGCTCTAGGTACACTAGTTGCTCTAGGTTCTTTTGGTGCAAACGCTGCTATCGAAGAAGGACAACTCACTATTTGGATCAATGGTGATAAAGGTTATAACGGTCTTGCAGAAGTAGGTAAGAAGTTCGAAGAAGACACTGGTATCAAAGTGACAGTTGCTCACCCTGATGGTCTAGAGAGCCGCTTCCCTCAAGTTGCAGCGACTGGTGACGGTCCTGATATCGTGTTTTGGGCTCATGACCGTTTCGGTGAGTACGCTCAAGCAGGTTTGCTAGCTGAAATCAAACCTTCTAAAGAAGTTAAAGAAGGCATCATCGATTTTGCATGGGATGCAGTTAAGTACGATGGCAAGATTATCGGTTACCCAGTAGCGGTTGAATCCCTTTCTCTCATTTATAACAAAGACTTGGTTCCTAACCCACCTAAGACTTGGGAAGAAGTAGAAGCATTGAATGCGAAACTTGCGAAAGACGGCAAGTCGGCAATTATGTGGAACCTAAAAGAACCGTACTTCACATGGCCATTAATGGCGGCTGATGGCGGTTATGCATTCAAATACAATGGCGGTACTTATGATGTTAAAGACGCAGGTATTGCTAAAGATGGCGTGAAAGACGCACTTTCATTTGTGAAAGGTCTTGTCGACAAAGGAGTTATCTCGGCGGATATGGATTACTCAGTGTCTGAGTCTTCGTTTAACCAAGGTAAGACTGCGATGACGATCAACGGTCCATGGGCATGGGCAAACATTGAGAAGTCAGGCATCAACTACGGCGTTGCAACACTTCCTAAATTTAACGGCCATGCATCTAAGCCTTTTGTTGGTGTACTAACTGCCGGTATCAGCACTGCATCACCTAACCGTGACCTAGCGGTTGAATTCCTAGAGAATTATCTACTGACTAACGATGGTCTACGTCAAGTCAACAACGACAAGCCACTAGGCGCCGTTGCACTAACGTCATTCCAAGAAGAGCTAGGTGCTGATGAGCGTATCGCGGCGACAATGGACAACGCGATGAACGGTGAAATCATGCCAAACGTTCCACAAATGAGTGCGTTCTGGGCATCGGCTAAAAACGCTATCGTAAACGTAGTTGATGGACGTCAGACTGTTGATGCTGCTGTAGCAGATGCAGAAAAGCAAATGACTAAGTAACAATTGATATTAGAACTACCCTTTTAAGGAGGGGGCAACCCCTCCTTCTTTTCTATTTTTGTATTATCGCTAGCAGGTCCTTTTATGCAGTCAGTTCAAGGTACAGATGCCATGTCAGCAACAACCGCTACAGTTCCAAGCAGCAAGAAAGTATTCATTAAGTGGGGACTTCTTGGCTCAGTTGGACTAGTGAACGGTTACGCGACCATTCTTATGTATTCACGCGGTGAGCTTGCTTTTGCAATGCTTACTGTGATCTTAACCGCTCTGGCACTCTATATTTTCGGCAGTAAGAAAACTTACGCTCACCGCTATATCTATCCAGGTATTGCGGGCATGATTCTCTTTATTCTTTTCCCATTAGCGTATACCGTCGGACTCGCTTTCACTAACTACAGTGCGAAAAACCAACTCTCTTTGGATAGGGCACAAAGTGTCTTAATGCAGCGCACATTCCAAAGCGGTGAAAGCTTCTCTTTTGATTTGTATAAAACGGATAATGGCCATCGTATTTACGTTAAAGACGGTGATCAGCTGCTTGTTACGCCTGAGTTCGATATCTCAAGCCCTAAAGCAGAATATGACCTTTCTGAAGCTCAGTCTCCGTCGGGTGAAAAAGAGAAAATTAAGGCGATTATTCAAAACCGTTCTGCGCTAAATACTATCGATCTTCACATGCCAGATGGCGCTGATATCAGAATGAGTGGCCTACGTAAGTTCGCGTCGGTACAACCGTTGTTTAGCAAAATTGAGGGCTCTGACGATCTTCTGAACAACAAGACGGGTGAGACATTCCGTCCGAATATGGAAGTTGGTTTCTATCAGCCTATTGATGCGAATGGAGAGTTTACTGGCAATACGGTTTCTCCGGGTTTCATCGTTGATATTGGTACGCACAACTTTGAGCGTGTTTGGAAAGACGATGGTATTAAAGAGCCGTTTATTAGCATCTTTATTTGGACGGTTGTGTTCTCAGTACTGACTGTGATCTTTACTTTGGTCATCGGTATGGTGTTGGCTAGTGTGGTTCAGTGGGAGGAACTGAAAGGACGTGCGGTGTATCGCGTACTGCTTATTCTTCCATATGCGGTCCCAGCGTTTATCTCAATCCTTATCTTTAAAGGTCTATTCAACCAAAGCTTTGGTGAAATCAACATGGTGTTACAGAGCCTATTTGGTATTAGTCCAAGCTGGTTCTCTGACCCAATTCTGGCGAAAACCATGGTGTTGATTGTTAACACTTGGCTTGGTTTCCCTTACATGATGATCCTATGTATGGGTCTACTAAAAGCGATTCCAGATGATTTGTATGAAGCATCGGCGATTGATGGAGCAAACTTCATCCATAACTTTACACGCGTTACGTTGCCATTGATGATCAAACCATTAACGCCGCTTTTGATTGCAAGTTTTGCTTTCAACTTCAACAACTTCGTAATGATTCAGCTATTGACTCAAGGTGGTCCAAACATGATTGGTACCTCTGAGCCAGCGGGTTATACCGACCTATTAGTAAGCTATACCTACCGTATCGCGTTTGAAGGTTCGGGCGGTCAAGACTTCGGTCTAGCAAGTGCGATTGCAACGCTTATCTTCCTATTGGTTGGCGCGTTAGCTCTACTCAACTTACGTTTCACTAAACTTGAGCAAGATTAAGGAATATCACGATGGCAATGGTACAAGGTAAATCATTAAAATACCGAGTGTGGGCAACCCATATTGCGCTTTGGGTGTTCCTATCACTTATCATCTTCCCACTGTTGATGGTAATCGCAATCTCTTTCCGCGAAGGTAACTTTGCGACAGGCAGTCTGATTCCAGAAAATCCATCGCTAGAGCACTGGAAACTGGCGCTAGGGTTCTCTGTGACCAATGCAGATGGTTCGGTGACACCGCCGCCATTCCCAGTACTAACATGGCTGTGGAACTCGGTGAAAGTAGCAGGCATCTCATCGATTTTGATTGTGGCTCTGTCAACAACATCAGCTTACGCTTTTGCACGTATGCGTTTCCCTGGAAAGAGCACCATTCTTAAAGCGATGATGATCTTCCAAATGTTCCCAGCTGTACTGGCGTTGGTTGCACTATATGCACTATTCGACAAACTTGGTCAGTACATTCCTTTCTTAGGATTGAACACGCATGGTGGTCTTATCTTCTCGTACTTAGGCGGTATTGCACTGCACGTATGGACGATCAAAGGCTATTTTGAAACGATTGATAACTCTTTAGAAGAAGCCGCTGCACTAGATGGTGCGACTCCTTGGCAGGCGTTCCGCTTAGTACTATTGCCACTGTCTGTGCCAATTCTAGCGGTAGTCTTTATCCTGTCGTTTATCGGGGTCGTAGGTGAAGTACCAGTAGCGTCATTACTGCTTTCTGATGTAAACTCATACACATTAGCGGTTGGTATGCAGCAATATCTGTACCCTCAGAATTATTTATGGGGCGACTTCGCGGCAGCGGCGGTATTGTCAGCATTACCTATCACAATCGTATTCTTACTTGCGCAGCGCTGGTTAGTGGGTGGCCTCACAGCTGGCGGTGTTAAAGGATAATAACGATAAGGGTGACCGCAAGGTCACCCGTTTTTCTATCTTGTTTGACACTCAATTGGTTTGGCCGCCGACAAGTCAGATAAGATCACTGGTGTTACGTATAGCTGGCTGTTACCAGGATTCCTTACTATCACGAATAACAGTTTCTTGTAACCGATGCCCGAGCTTAGTCTCGGGCGTTTTCTTTTCTAGCTTTCAATTCTTTTCGTTCATCAAATTGTGACCTAATAGGAATAGCCGTACATCCGTTCATTACCTATTGTTATTATTGACAATTAATGCTGTTAAAAGCAGCAGTTGGCTTGCGTTGTCGTAGGCAGTCTGTGTTTGGTGTGTTATAAGTTTTAACAGACCTGAAATAGGTAGTCAGTTTGTCTGAAAAAGGGAGAATCAGATGACAAGAATCACGGAATCGAAAGCCTTAATTTATTCAGCTGTTGGGGCAGGCCTGTTAGCGCTGTGGGGCGGTCTAATGGCAATGATTTCTGGCTCAAGTGCCATTTTGCTTGATGCCTCGTTTAACCTATTGTCAGCGGTGGTGTCTTTCGCTTCTCTGCGCATTGCGAAGTTGACTGAATCTGGTACGTCACGAAACTACCCCATGGGTTTCTTCGCCTTTGAGCCACTTATTGTAGTCATCAAAGGCATTACTATATTAATACTTATCGCATTCGCGGTCGGTAGTAATATTCCGGTTATCCTTGCAGGAGGCCGCGAGCCAGCACTGAGTTTAATGGCAATTTACGTCTTTCCTGCCGTGGCGTTGTGTGCTTTTCTCTATTGGATTTGTCACCTAGGACACAAACAGTCAAACTCCGACATTCTTAAGGCAGAAAAGAACGCTTGGTTTATCAATGGAATCATTTCGGGGGCTATTGGGGTAGCACTGATTCTAGTGATGTTGATACAAGGGACATCGTTTGGATGGGTGGCGCGCTATATCGACCAAATTCTAGTTGTGCTATTTAGTTTGGCCTTCATCAGTGACCCAATCAAACTTATCAAAAATGGCATGCGTGAACTCACCTTAGCCATGCCTCCGATAGAGCACACTAAGCCTATTTATCGCGGTTTGAAAGGTTTAGCTCAGGAGTATGAGATTGAGATTGTCGATATCTTTATTGCTAAGCTTGGTCGAAAAACTTGGGTGTCTGTTTATGTGGATCCTAAGCGTGAGTCGATGACATTTAAGAGCTATGAGCGATTTGTTGATGATTTGAGGGCTAAAGTAGATAAGCCTTACAGCATGACCGAGGTAGACGTAATCCTTAAGCGCTCACCAACAGCAGCAAGTGAGGCTAACTTAGTTCACGACTAGAGGGTGCGCATCCCACGTACTGGAGCAGAACGTAAAGACTTTCTTGCTCCAGTGCGACTCGCTGTAACAAATCAGCAAAAACATCGTCGCCACCAAAGCACGCTTTAATGTAGTGATTGATCTCGTCTCTTTGATAACCTTCCACATACATCGTTCTGATCCATTGGTACTCGACAGATTTTAAGTTAGTAAGTGTTGTTTCACTTAACGTGATGTCGTTGAGGGTCAAGCCGAGCTCCTATCTCTTTTGGCATTAAAGTTTGGCGATTACATCAAACTTTAATGAAAGAAAAATGACAGTTGCGTGACTTGACAGTGAATTGACAAACTAGACTATTGATTCAACATTCTGTTTCAAAAGGTAAATTAGTTCGTTTACGCTGTTTTTATGTTCACCAAGCTTGGTATAAATCCCGATATTACCTACTTTTTGCCTATTAATATGGCAGGCTTTTAAACCTAAGCTTGATAACCACTGTTCCGCTCTGTGACTGTATGGCATAACTGCTTGAGTCATATGAAGCATGTCTATACTGGCTAATACCGAGTCTACATCGTAGACAACACGTTCTTCTAGAGAGCCATCATGAGGTAGGCCATTAGACAGCACGGATTGGTGTCGGGGGTGGTTCGGTGTCACTCGAAGCAATGGAAACTGATCTATCTCGTTTGGCTCTGCATTCGATTTCGCTAGCGGGTGTTGTTGTGATACGTAGGTTGCTTCGTAATCTTGGAAAAGAGGTTGGAAGGCGACACGGCAGTCGTCAGAGAGATCCAATACCTCATGACCTATAAATAAATCTATATCACCTCGTGTGAGGTGACTCAGTAGGGAGAGGTTGTTACCAAACTCGAGATGAAACGAATTTGCTGGGTTTAATGACTGATAATCCTTTACCGATTGACGTACAAATCGTTCCCACCATACTTCTCCAGTACCGATTTTTATCTTGCCGAACTGGCGTTGTTGCATGTCATTAAATTGATGTTTGAGAGAGAAGTATTGTTCCTGCTGTTCCTGCGCAAATGCCCGAAATTTCTGGCCATAAGGTGTGAGTTCAACACCTTTCGATAATCGATTAAATAGAGGTGCACCCATTTCGGATTCCAATTTTTTTATCGCGGATGTCAAAGACGGTTGACTGATAAATAGTTCGTCAGAGGCTCGTTTGATGTTGCCATGCTTTGCGACTGCTAAGAAGTACTTTAGCGATTTGTTGATAGCCATATTGCGCACCAAGGTGTTATATAAAAATTCTATATGATTATACGTATATTCTATTTTCTTTCCTATTGAGCAATGCGTAGAGTGATGGAATAAATTAAGCCTATTGAAGGAATTGAACATGGAAAAAAGATGGTGGCATAACTCCGTTGTCTATCAGATTTACCCGCGCAGCTTCTGTGACTCCAACGGTGATGGAATTGGAGATCTAAACGGTATTCGTTCCAAACTAGACTATTTAACTGAACTAGGTGTGGATGTGATTTGGTTATCGCCTGTCTATCAATCTCCAATGGACGATAATGGTTATGATATTTCAGACTATCAAGCAATCGCACCCGAGTTCGGGACAATGGAAGACATGGATGCCTTACTAGCGGAAGCCAAAGAAAGAGGCATCAAAATCGTCATGGATTTGGTTGTAAATCATACCTCTGACGAGCACGAATGGTTTAAACGCGCTTGCGAGTCGAAAACGTCGCCTTATCGAGATTATTATGTTTGGCGAGATGCTCAGCCGGACGGCAGCGCACCAAGTGATATGGGCTCAATTTTTGGTGGTAGTGCTTGGGAGTGGCACGAGCCCACACAGCAATATTACTTACATTTGTTCTCAAAAAAACAGCCGGATTTAAACTGGGAAAACCCTAAAGTACATGATGAAGTTCATAAAATGATGAACTGGTGGATCGATAGGGGGATTGGAGGTTTCCGATTAGACGTCATTGATTTAATTGGCAAAGAAATTGATAACGGTATTACGGGTAATGGGCCACGCCTACACCCTCTACTTAAACAGATGAACAGTGCCACATTTGGCAACAAAGATTTGCTAACGGTAGGAGAAACTTGGGACGCAACGCCGGAAATCGCCAAGCTTTACAGCGCGGAAGACCGCGAAGAGCTATCGATGGTGTTCCAGTTTGAACATATTACCTTGACTTGGACGAATGGTGACAAGTGGAAGCCTGCGCCGTTAGATCTAAAGGCATTCAAACAGGTTCTGACTAAGTGGCAATTGGAGCTTAAAGAGACAGGTTGGAATTCGCTGTTTTGGAATAATCATGATTTACCACGTGCTGTGTCTAAATATGGAAACGACGGCCAGTATCGAGTGAAATCGGCCAAAATGTTAGCGACAGTATTACATTGCTTAAAGGGCACGCCTTACATCTATCAAGGCGAAGAGATTGGTATGACGAATGTGAAGTTCGACAATCTTGAGCAATATAAAGATATTGAAACGCTCAACTTTTACAAGGTAAGAACCGAAGCAGGTGTGAGTCATGAAGAGATGATGGCGGCGTTGGCTGAAAACAGTCGCGACAATGCTCGTACACCAATGCAATGGTCAAATGAAGCCAATGCAGGATTCTCTACTGCTGAACCTTGGATCGAGGTCAATCCGAACTACACAGCCGTGAATGCTAAGCTTGATAGAGCCTCGAACGAATCAATCTATGAGTATTACAAAGCACTTATTGGTCTTCGTCGTGAGTTTGAGGCGGTGGTTTACGGCGACTTTATTCCTTTACTCGAAGAACATGACAAGGTATTCGCTTACCTACGTCGACATGGAGAGCAAACCTTACTTGTGGTTGCAAACTTTAGTGATGAGAGTGTTGATGTCGATTTAGGCATTGAGGCTCCAACTCAGTGTACAGAGTTATTGTCAAACGCAAGCATTGATTTCTCAGATTTTAGTTGCCTGACTTTAAAACCTTATGATGCAGCAGTACTGCGCCTATAGAGCTGGGGGGTTAAAATGAAACCAAAAAGGCGAGAACTTAAGTTCTCGCCTTTTTGGTTTCAATTGGCTAATCCACTTAGTAAGGCTGATTGTTCTCGCTGTCGCGCTCTCTATCCACGTCTAATTCGTAAGAGTATGGGTCATAGGCGCAATCGCCGATATCATTCCTAGGACACACATGTTCAGTGTTTCTCTCTACCATTGGGGTGTTACACATAGGGCAAGTACGATCCATTTTCTATCTCCTATATTCACCTGACGTGATGTTGTGAAGCCTATACCGTTACTCAAAAAAGACAAACGTCTTCCGTTTTTACGTCGAATAATCTAGAAAGATCTTTTCTCGACCTCTAATGGTATAGACAGCTATATAGATGAATTCAATGGCACTTTTATGAATGACTTGGAGAGTGTGATCCTGCGTTAACAATTACAAAAACGTACAGAGCTCTGTTACATCGATATTAGTTTGAATTTAAGGGGCTTTTTCCCAAATTGCGATGAAAAAGCCCAAATCAGTCGGAAATAGGTTGAAATATTTGCTAACAGTAATCACTTGGTTTCGCGGAATTACTCATCTGGCTGATTGGTTTTGTCGTCCACGTAAGGCCAATAATGATGACCAACTCGAATAAGTATGGTCGCTGCTGCCAAAACAAATGCAGCAAGAGACAGCCAAACGATAGGGATAGCATCCAACTCTTTCATTCCCAGCGTGATATAACGGGCGATTGCCATCATGGCAATGTAGATAGGATAACGTACTGGGATTTTACCATTCATCACAAACTGTTGGACCATCGCCAGCACTTCCAAATAGATGAACATTAGCAGAATATCAGTCAGCAGAACGCGGCGTTCGGTGAAGACGTGCATGAACTCTTCAATCATCGCAAACAGCGTAGCGAGCGTGATTGCAACCAACAAGACAGCTTCAAGAATATGAAAGACTTTTAAGAAGGGTTTACTGAATGATTTTGGTAAATGGGAAGGCATGAAATTTCTTCGATAATAACTGGTTAAGATCTACCTTAGCATAGATGCGGTGAACTCGCGTAGTTCTATAATTGGTAACAGTCAGATATAAAAGCGATTATCGTGAAACGCGCTGAGTTGATGAGCGGTGAAATATATCAGTGGAAAGGCAAGGCGATCAAAAAAGCCCGCTTTTTTACGACGGGCTTGACCTACGATCAAAACAGTAATAACTATCTTAGAATTTGTTTCTCTGCGGTTGTGAGTGCATCTTCAACCGTTTGGCGTCCGTTAAGTGCATTTTCAATCGCTGCACCCTCTGAAATCCAATACGTCATCATTTGTGGGATGGCTGGCATAATCTCACCGTTTTCGGCATTGAGCATAGTGGACTTAATGCGGGCATCCGATTCTAGAGAATTCTGAAATGTCTTAAGTGTCACAGCACCAAGCGGTTTGTCGTTATTTATCGTTTTAAGAGCTTCATCGGTAAACAGGTAGTTTTCGATAAACTCAACCGCTAAATCCTCATTTGGACTAGCTGAACTGATACCGGCACTCAGAATGCCAACAAATGGATTGGATTTATTGCCATCTAGAGTAGGGAATGTCGCAACACCGTAATTTAAGCCTGCTTTATCTAAGTTGCCCCATGACCACGGTCCATTAATGGTCATTGCCACATCGCCTTTCGCGAATGCAGATTCAGCATTCGCATAATCCATTCCTGGGTCGACAATGCCTTTCTTTTTCATATCAAGCAGGAAGGCGAGGTTTTTGCGAGCTTGTTCGCTGTTAATACCAACGTCTGCTGCGTCGTGACCATTTTCAGTTTTCTTAAATGAGTAGCTTCCTGCTGAGACGATAGGCCATGTGAAATACGCATTTTTCACATCCCACATGATGGTTTGTTTTCCTTGCGCCTTCATGTTCGCTTGGATAGCAGGGAGCTCTTCCCATGTTCTTGGCGGCTCTGGCAACAAGTCTTTGTTATAAATGAGAGATATCGCTTCGATGGCAAGAGGGTAGCCAATTAACTTACCGTTATAATTAACGGCATCCCAACTGAAATCGACCAGTTTTTCTTGAAACTCTTTGCTTGGTTTTACTTCACGTAGTAAGCCTGCTTCTGCATAGCCACCAAAGCGGTCGTGAGCCCAGAAAATAATGTCAGGACCATCGCCAGTTGCCGCAACTTGTTGAAAGCGAGACTCTAATGACTCTGGAAACTGAACGCTAACTTTAACGCCAGTATCTTCTTCGAACTGACGACCAACTTCTGCTAAGCCTTCATAGCCTTTGTCACTGTTGATCCAAATTAGCAGTTCACCTTCAGTCACTGCGAATGCTGGTGTTGCCATTAACGTCGCTAGTGCGATAGCGGACAAGGATGTTTTTAGATTTTTCATTGTTACGATCCTGACTATTTGTAATGGCATTAGAATAAACCTAATCTCAGTAGCACAAAAATAGGCATTTTGATGTGTGGTATAGTTTTTATCTATTCCATGGCGATTAAATGTGATTTGAGTGGTTGCAAATAAAAAAGCTCCAACGCGAAGGTTGGAGCTTATGCACTTTTGTGTTTGGGTCTCAAAATTACCCAATGTCTACGAGCTGCAAAATATGTGATGTGAGTGGTTTTAATGGCTGTGCAATATGTCCTTCACCGTCTTTAACTTCAACCTCAAACTGAACATTTGAGTTTAATAAATCCTGATAGACATAATGTCCATCAGCCAGCGTCAATGTAGTAACTACCTCAGCAGGTAGTGCGATGGGCTGTGTAGTACTGCGCGTTGAATCGAAGTTTAGCAGGATAAGCGCATGTTCTTTGTGAGTGTATCGAGCATAACCGTAAAGTTTGTTAGCTAAACTGCCGTGCGCTTTATCTTCATCCGTTCTTAATGGTTGCATATCTCCTGTTAAGGCAGGGCAGGTCAGCGCTATGTTCATTAGTCTTTGATAAAAATGACGCAGCGCCAATTCATCCGAAGACGATTGTCCTCCATCAAATTCGCCGCCATTCATCCATCGCTGGTGGCTTGGAACACCAATATAGTCAAAGATAGAGGTTCGAGTTGGCTGCCCAAAACCGGCCTTCTCTGCACCGGCTTCTCCCACTTCTTGACCAAAATAGATCATCGTAGGCGCATTACTAATCGTCGCAGAGAGCACCATGGCAGGCAGAGCTGCCTGGGCATTGGAAGCAAACTCGCTGCAAGGTATACGCTGCTCGTCGTGATTGTCTAAGAAGTGAAGCATGTGGGGTTCTATATCGTTCAGTTCTTCTTGAATTCGAGTGATGTTTTGAGTATCGCCGCGCCCCTGAATGATATCCTTCAAGGCGTCGTAAAGGTCTACTTTGTCGTAGAGCGCATCCATCTTGCCTAGCTGAATATAATCTCGATATAAATGCGGTTGGTACACTTCTGCAACTAAAAAGGCATCTGGATTCACCTCTTTGATTGATGAATTCATAAAGCTCCAGAATTCTACGGGCACCATTTCGGCCATATCATATCTAAATCCATCGACACCCTGTGATAGCCAGTAAAGTGCGATATCACGGAATTTTATCCATGAGTTTGGTACGTGCTTATCTTGCCAAAACTCAAAATGTGCTTGGCATGATTTGTGGCGATAAGCTTGTGGTAGTTCCGGAAAGTCTTTGCTGCCATCGGGTTGAACGCCGTAGTTTATTTTTACGGTTTCATACCAATCGTCAGCATTGGGTTTGGCAAGTCGAGACCCATTCCCGGTCCACTTAGCGGGAAGCTCTTTATATGGCTCACTTAGCAGAGTATGCTCTTCACCGCCAAGTGGTTGAAGGCATTGTGGAATATCGGGAAGTTGGAAGGCTTGATCAGGTATATAGTAGAAGTTGTTATCAACCGCGTATTCTACGTTCACGTCATCATCAGCTCCAAAATCACGAGTACCAGCTGGATTATTTAAACCTTGGTAGTGTCTCGCCACGTGATTGGGCACAATATCGATAATAACCTTCAAGCCAGCGCTATGTGTTCTTTGGATCAAAGACTGAAACTCTTGATTACGTTTGCTAGGGTCATCGGCTAGATCAGGATCAACCGAGTAATAGTCCTTTACTGCGTAGGGAGAGCCAGCCCTACCTTTTACAACAGTAGGATGGTCGTTTGAAATACCAAACTCAGTGTAGTCAGCGACTAATGCATGATGCGGTATACCTGTGTACCAAACATGGGTCATGCCGAGATCTCGGATTGAGTTAAGCGCTGTTGGGGTGATATCGCTGAATTTACCCACGCCATTTTCTTCGATAGTTCCCCATGGTTTGTTATTTGAGTTTTTGTTGCCATAGAGTCTTGTGAAAATTTGATAAAGATGGATTTTAGTTTTTTGGTTCATACTCATCTCACAGTCAACGTAGAGGTCTGGATATAGAAAAAATCTATTATATAATTGGAGTGTAGAGTAAGGGTGAGTCAAAAAACTCATCCTTTTAGGTTTAAAATAGGGGCGTAGATGTGAGTTGTGTGACGAATGCAGACAATGGCTAGCACATTATCTGCATTCGTTAAAACGACTTGTTGGACTATTGGATGTTACGGGCACGCTATTTTAGATATTTAACGTGCGCTTCCATCTCTTCGCCGATCTCTTTGCGCATATTCATCAGTTTGATGGCGGACTCGCGTAGCTTGATATCTTCGTCGGTTGTAGGAATCCACTCAGGAACTGAAGTCGGTTTTCCATCTTCATCTACGGCGACCATGATGACGATACAGTGTGTGGTGAGACGATTTTTAAGTTCTTTGGGATCGCTTGCTTGTACATCAATGGCGATGTGCATTGAAGACCGTCCTGTGTAAATGACTTTAGCGCTGACTTCCACAAGGTTACCGACGTGAATCGGTTGAACAAATCGAATTCCGCCAGCATAAGCGGTGATACAGTATTTACCACTCCAAGCTGCCGAACAGGCATAAGCGGCCAAGTCGATCCATTTCATAACCGCACCACCGTGCACTTTCCCGCCAAAGTTTACATCACCAGGTTCAGCAAGAAAACGAAGGGTGATATCTCTTTTGCCACCACTCATTTGAACATGTCCTTATTGTTATTTGGGCTTCGCTGAGTATGACAAAATTGTTAACAGTAGGCTACAGAGATTGTGTAACCGCAGGAGATTATTGCTTATCTATGGTCAAGTTTTGTTCCACCGTGTCAGTTGCCGATTTACGGCGTTTCACTTTCACTTGAGATAGAATTACCCCAGATATCACCATTAAACCACCAATGACGTGGAATTGAGTAATGGTTTCGCCCAATAGTGCTGCGGCGAGCGCAACTGCAATGACAGGTAACAAGTTCATAAACATTGCGCTGTTGTCTGCTCCAATTAGGTCAATCGCTTTAACCCAACATAGTGGTGCAATCAAAGAAGCTAATAAACCTGCGTAGGCGATTAATGGTAGGGATGCTGATGTTGGCATAATCGTCTCGCTAGTAAGCAAGAGAGGAAATAGCATAATGACGGCAAACACGCCTTGAGTATAAATTAGCATCCAGCTAGATAACTGCATTTTCCATCGTTTCAACAGTACGCAGTATGTGGCGTAAACGAAAGCGGCGAGAACCATGAGTGCGTCACCCTGAGCCACGGTTTGATGCATGAAGAAAGCGACGTCGCCTTGACCTAGCATGAAGGCAAGTCCTGCTAAAGAAATCACTCCGCCAGCAATACTAAGCATGGAGATTTTTTTACCAAGCAAAGGGACAGACATGAACACGCTGATAAGCGGCACTAAAGAAGTGATCAGCGCCATGTTGGAAGCAGAGGTTGTCAATGCTGCGTAGTAGCCTAACGATTGGTTAAGCACCATTCCAAGTAGCGCAAGAAAAGCAAGCTTACCGCTGTTGCGACGAATCTCTGGCCAGTAGCGTTTTAACTTTGGCAAGCAAAACGGAGTCATGACCAACATAGCTAGAGCCCAGCGATAAAAACTCATCGCGCTTGGTTCGATAGTCGACGCGGCGATCTTATTAACAATGGCATTCCCACCCCAGATGAGTACGGTTAGGAAAGGTAGTAAATAAACCATTGTGAGCCTCGTCGCGTTTTGTGAATTGATGTATAGTGTGACAGGTCGTTATAATTATAAATATCTCCATTCAGACATTAAGCGCGATAGGAAGACAAGTTGAAAAAAAAGTCACGCAACCTCCATCCTTCTCTTTCTATTGATAAAATGCCGTCGGACGTTTTCATGAATTTCGACGCGTTTCTTTCCAATACTGAGACGAGAGTTCATTGCCACCCTTGGGGGCAGATTCAGTTGATAAGTGGTGGCATATTGGAAATGGAGGCGCAAGATACGCGCTTTCTCGCGCCGCCTCATCTTGCCATTTGGGTACCGGCGGGAGTGATGCATTGCAGTTACAACCGCAAACCATTGGAGTACTGCTCTCTCAATATTGCCCATCAGCTGACGTCGACCTTCCCCGAAAAGACCAGCCTAATTAAGGTGACGCCGATTGTTTCGTCGATTATTGAGGATTTTCGCCATCGAAGTATAAATGTGGCCGAGTCCGAAAAAGACAAACGATTAGTACAGGTGCTTTTAGATCAGCTAAGTGACCAACAAGAACAGCATCACTTTTTGCCCTCCAGCAATAACAAATATTTAGCACCGATATTGGCGGCGATTGAGGAAGAACCTACTAACGATATTAGCTTGAATGAATGGGCGAGTAGGGTACATACAACTGAGAGAACGCTCGCTCGTTATTGTCAAAGCGAACTAGGAATGAGCTTTACAGAATGGCGTTTGAGGGTACGTTATCTATATTCAATGGATTTACTACGAGGAGGGCACTCTGTAAAGGAAGTGGCTTTTACCCTCGGCTACAATCAAGCAAGCCCTTTTATCGCGATGTTCAAGAAATACTCAGGTCAAACGCCAGAGCAATACAAAAACAAGTTATTGCAAAGTTGATTGAAGATTGTGGTGAAGTAGAACTAAAAAAGGAATATGTCACACACTCCTTTTTCTAAATTACTTGTACTAGCTGCGATTAGTGACGGAATCTCGCGTGACAAGGCGGCCAGTGATAAGCGGTTTTGGAGTCATTGGTTTATCATCTAAAATGGCGTCCAATTGCTCCATGGCAAAATCAACGATTTGCTGTGATGGGTAGCTAATGCAGGTCAGAGGCGGATTTAGTTGACTCGCCAGTTGAGAGTCTTCTAACGAGACGATGGATACCTCTTGTGGCGTTGCCAAGTTAAAATCTCTAAAGAGGTTCATGGCTACCGCAGCTTGGCTATCGCGCATTACAACCAATGCCGTAAATGGATGATAGCTGTTAAGTAAAGACATGATAGCTTGTTCACTGTTGCCATTAGCAGTCACAATCAGTTGACGATTAACGGGCATTGCAGAGTTTTGCAATGAGGTCTTATAGCCCTCAATGACCTGATTTGAGGCGTAACTTTCATCGTCTACGACAATGGCGATGCTCGAATGGCCTTTACTAGATAGGAAACGACAAGCGCTTTCTGAAGCAAATTTATAATCATAGCCAATAGATTGAGATGCATCCGCCAAACTGTCTATGGCAATAATGTTGTCGTTCTTTAACTCTTCGACCGTTCCACCCAGAGAAATAATTGCATCACAATGTCTTTGGTTTAGATCTTCGACGATACGTACTTGTTCAGCAGGCGTTTCGGCAAACTGTACAAGCATGTGTTTACCTTTGGCTTTCAGCGATTTCGCTAATAACGGGAGATAGGTAGACACTTGGCCGGCATCCGTTGAAGAAAGAATAACACCGATGTAATCAGAGCGCTGATTGGCCAGTGTTTGCGCCGCAGCATTTGGGCGGTAATTGAGTTCTTCTGCAGCACGCAGAACGGCTTCACGACTCTCGGGCTTAACACCGCGACTACCACTCATCACGCGCGAAACCGTGGCTTTCGACACGTTTGCTAGCAAAGATACGTCTGTGATAGTAGCCATGAAAACAACCTTATTTCATTTGCAGGGTTTCTGAAGTTGGGAAACCGTTTCCCAAAATTTCCAATATTGTACTCTTTTACTGGTACGTAGCTCAAGCTTGATGAAGGTAGAAGTGTATTATAAAACCGAGGAAAACAAGTAAAAGCAGTAAGTTGTTGAAAAAAGCAGCTCCCAAAAGGGTAGGAGCACATGAGAGCTGCTTCGACCAATTTTAAAAGATGCTCCTATACAACACCTTCCCTCTGACTCGTTCCCTGCATGGTCGACAACTATGAAAAAAGTAAAATGGGTTTACTTGCTTATTTCGCGGTGCGCTTGTGTAGTTCGATCATTTCAGCGACGAGTTCTTTTGCTAGCATAGATGTCATTAAGTGGTCTTGTGCATGAACCATCACCAAAGTCATCTTCATTTTTCCCGTACCTTCATCCGCTTCGATAAGCTGTGTTTGAACAAGATGTGCTTGGTTTGCAAATTCTTGTGCTTCTTTCATCAGGCCTTCTGCTTCTTCAAACTCGCCGTTTTTAGCATGACGAAGTGCTTCGTAACATAGGCTGCGCGATTGACCAGCGTTGATGATGATGCCCATTACTTGTTCTTCTAAATCCATTGGTTCCATTTTGTACCTCTTAATTCTTAATGGTTCTATCTCAAAGATAGGTGTCGCCCCATGCTTATCCCCAACTAAGACTGAGGGGCGACATTTAATTTATGTAATTTGGGGTTTAAGCCGTTACAGGTTGACCTGCAGCTTCTTGTTGTTTCTTCTCTTCCGCAGCTTCTTGCTCAAGAAGTTGCTTTTCGTATGCTTTCAGGAATGGCAGGTACATCATTGCTGACATAGCCATACAGATGAAGCACATGATGACAGGACTGAATGCCCAGTTAGCTGCCCATGAAGCACCGATAGGACCTGGAGTTGTCCAAGGTGTTAGAGAAACAACGCGCTCAACTAATCCCCAATCAAGAGCAAACCAACCTAATGTTGCGTTAACCATAGGAACCAAAATGAATGGTAGGAAGAACACAGGGTTCATGATGATTGGTGCACCGAATAGGATAGGTTCGTTAATGTTGAACATACCTGGAACTGCACCCATTTTACCGATAGTACGAAGGTGAACGGCTTTACTACGTAGTAGTAGGAAAGCAAGTGGAAGAGTAGAGCCTACACCACCAATTAGTAGGTAGTGATCCCAGAAACCTTGAACAAAGATATGTGGGATAGCTTCGCCAGCCGCCATTGCCGCTTGGTTTACTGAAAGGTTAGCCATCCAGAATGGGTTCATGATACCAGTAACGATTAACGCGCCGTGGATGCCTGCGAACCAAAGGATTTGACACACTAGTACTGCAAGAAGTACTGCTGGTAGCGTATCTGAAGCTGATACTAGAGGCTGTACTAGTGCCATGATTGCTTCAGGAATGATCATGCCAGTTTGTGCTTCAATGAAAAGATTCAATGGATGCAAGGTCATGATGATGGCTAATACTGGGATTAGGATTTCGAATGAACGAGCAACACCTGTTGGTACTTCTGGTGGAAGTTTAATAGTGATGTTGTTGCGCTTTAGGTAAGCATATACTTCAGTTGAGTACAGCGCCGTAATAATCGCGGTAAAGATACCTTGGCCTGAGAAGTACTGCATAGAAAGCATGCCGTCTTGTACTGGCGCAGCAACTAAAAGGAAGCTCATCAATGAAAGTAGGCCCGTTGTAACAGGATCTAAATCGTGATGACGTGCCAAGCTTGATGCGATGCCCACAGATATGAATATCGTCATGATGCCCATACTTAGGTTGAACGGCAGCATGAGTTGTTCACGGTAAGTATCAGAAAAATCTAGCCATGCTCGTGCGAATCCCCATGTTGTTTCCGCTGAAAACGGAGGGAATATAAACACCAACATGAATGAACCAACAATCATAAAAGGTAGTGCCGCGATAAAACCGTCGCGGATAGAAGTGATGTATTTTTGTTGGCCAATTTTACCAGCAATAGGAGTCACCTTTTGCTCGATAACGTTGACCATTTTGTCGTACATAGCGCCCATGTCGTAGATCTCGTTTGGATATTAAAGAATAAGAAAGCTCGGTGTCGAAATGTGACTACAGGGGGGACACCGAGCCAGAAAACTAGCCGATTAGTTCTAGAGCGAAATCAAGAACCTTGTCGCCTTTCTGCATGCCGTAATCCATCATGTTGATTGGCTCAACTTTGATGCCGTGTGCATCCGCTTTCTTTTGGAAATCTGCTTGCATGTATTTAACTTGAGGGCCAAGTAGAACCACTTCGTAGTTGCCGACTTGCACATCAAATTCACTTGCGCCGAACGCTTTAATTTCAGCCGCGATACCACGTTCTTGAGCTGACGCTTCCATCTTTTTCACAAGAAGAGAAGTAGACATACCAGCAGAGCAGCAAAGCATAATTTTTTTCATTTTTAGTTCTCCAGAATCTTGAATTCCTTTTTACTATGCCGTTCTGGAAATCATTTGGAAACCGGTTTCCAAATGATTTCCATTTAAGTGTGAAAACGATCACTAGAAAATCTCCGTAAGGTGGATTTTTCGTGACTCAGTTAACGAACTATCGGTGGTCTGGAAACAGCATGTGAAACAAAACTATGCTGACCTTAAAACGTTATGAACATCTGAAATGACGGGGAGGGTTAGAGCTGATTTTCAATGTATTTACGGCGACCAAGAGTCGAAAAGTGTGCTGAAGTCATCAGATTTGGATGCGAAGTTTCCGCACTATTGAGTATTAGGTTATTCTTGCCAGGATCTCGACACTCGGTAACTAAGATGAACCACTCTGTAATGAGACTGTTTGCCAATCAGGTAGAGCAGTTCATGAACCCCATTGCTAAATTGCTTATGCGTAGTCAGCATTTGATGGCAATGCGTGATGGTTTCCAGTTGGCGATGCCGTTTATTTTTGTCGGATGCATGTTTGTCCCGATTATTTTCCCTCCGTTTGCCAACCCAGAGTCATGGATGTCAGTCGCTTGGCTGAACATGTCTTACACCTTAAGACCTATTCTATTGCCTACCTATCAATTAACTCTTGGAGTTGTTGGGCTCATTGTGTCGTTTGGTGTCTCAGCAAGTTTGGCAAAAAGTTATCAACTACCTGAACGACTCTCGGGATTGACGGGTTGTATGGCCTTTCTGATGTTGGCTGGTTTCTATCTGAATGGACAGGAGGACGTCAGATATCTCGGCGGGTCTGGATTATTTACTGCGCTAATCGCGAGTATTTACTCTATTGAAGTGGTTAGGTTGTTTATTCGAAAAGGGTGGTATATCAAGATGCCTGAAGATGTGCCCATCCTTACGATTCAAAGCTTCAAACTGATGATCCCAATATTCGTGGTGCTCAGTACCATTTCAACCTTTAACGTTGCGTTGGAAGCTCAGTTTGGTGTGCATTTTCCTCAGTTGATTGAAGAGCTTTTTAGGCCCTTAGTGCTTGCGTCAGACAGTTTAGTTGCTGTACTGGTATCAATTTTAATTTGTCAGTTGCTGTGGTTTATGGGTATCCATGGAGCATTAATCATAACCGGGATTATGAATCCATTTTGGATGTCGAACCTCCTCGAAAACCAAACGGCATTAGAAGCTGGTGAGGCGGTGCTACCGCATATCTATCTGCCTGCTTTTTGGGACTTTTTTTTGTTAGTGGGCGGCGTTGGTTCAACCTTGCCATTGGTTTATTTGGCGATTAAGAGTCGGTCAAATCAATTGAAGTCGGTTGGTAAAGTGGGCGCTATTCCAGCGATATTTAATATCAACGAACCGATTCTTTTTGGCTTCCCAATCATTATGAATCCCTTGTTCCTAGTGCCGTTTGTAATGGTGCCTATGATCAATGCCACCTTGGCGTGGTTTCTCACCTCAGCAGAGATATTGGACCGAGTGGTATTGATGATTCCTTGGTCAGTACCAGCGCCAATAGGAGCAGCGTGGGCAGCAAATGGTAGCGTGGTGAATGC
This sequence comes from Vibrio barjaei, assembly GCF_001639065.2. Taxonomy (GTDB): domain Bacteria; phylum Pseudomonadota; class Gammaproteobacteria; order Enterobacterales; family Vibrionaceae; genus Vibrio; species Vibrio barjaei. The sequence goes on along the minus strand of NZ_LQXO02000053.1, from coordinate 495,798 downwards.
TCTTATGGTCGGCTTCGCTATGCTTAACTCGTATTTTATCTATCTACCATTTTTCAAGGCACATGAAAAAATCTTGGTAGAGCAAGAAGCGGAGCGCGCTGAAAGAATGCAGCGCCGCAGAGAAGTACAATAGTTCTAATGTTAAGTTCTTTCAGCGACTAGATTGACCCGTCTACTGGTATAGGGTTTAGGCTTCGTGCTCTTATTAGTAAGAGGGCGCTCATGTCTATAAATCTTCCCACTCAATCATGCTGGCACAAGGTTACAACTCAATGGTCTCCGACGACGAAGGGCATCACATTAGCGTTGGTGTCTACGGCACTTTTTACCGCTGTTGGCGTTATCGTTCGTCTACTCAGTGAATCGATAGGTGTGTTTCAAATTCTATTGTTTCGCCAGTTAGTGTTTTTGGTATTGCTCATGCCAGCTATTGTTATTAACTTTGCCAGTTTAAGGCAACCAACCCATTTGAAACTGCATACGTTTCGAATTCTAGGAGCATTTACTGCTCTCTCTATTGGCTTTGTCGTGGTGAGCGCAATCCCGCTAGCGAATGCGACCGCACTTAGTTTCACACAAGTATTGTTTGTTGCCTTACTCGCGAGGCTATTTCTACGTGAAACGCTTTCTATGAGCCGCATATTGACGCTGATATTAGGATTTGCCGGAGTCATGTTGATCGTACAACCTAGTTTTGATGATACGTCGCTGGGTTATATAGTTTTAGGTATAGTGGCGTCGATGGGAGCGGCGATTGCTGCGATATGTGTCCGACGGATTGCGCAACTTGAATCTAAACTCGCTCTTTTGGCATACCAAGCGTTGTTCGTGGGTCTTTTGGCGTTGGTTCCGTCCACGTTAGATTGGGTATGGCCAAGTTGGAATGAGTTACTGCTTTTGGTTAGTGTCGGTGTTATTTCATCAATCGCTCAATGGTTTGGCGTGAGCGCTTATAAATATGGCGCGGCGAATGTGGTTTCCAATGTCGAATACGTGAAAATTATTTACGCTATGGGTATTGGTTATCTACTATTTGCAGAAACACCAAACCAACTAGCAATGATCGGTGTGGTTCTGCTCTTTCTGAGCATATGTGTTCCAAAATTGTTCACGAATAGGAATAAGTAAAAATGTTAACCGTTACTCAGCTAGCGCGAGAATGTAATATATCGAGAACTACTATCCTCTACTACGAACGCGCAGGTCTTTTATTTCCTGCTTATCGTTCAGGCAATGGGTACCGCTGGTATGGAGAGAAACAGGTCTCAAGGCTTAAGAGTATCCTCGCATATCGCTCTTTCGGGCTACCAATTCAAGAAATAAGTTCTTTGCTCGATAGGCAAGGAGATCAAATACAAGAGCAGACCTTGAGAGACCAGTTCAATGCACTAGAAAGAGAAATAGAGGCATTGCGAAGCCAACAGAAAGCGATTCTCACTGCGCTAGAAGAGCCTAATTTGTTGGAGACCAATTCCATGAATAAAGCACAGTGGGTTGAGATTATGAAACACTCCGGTTTTAACGAAGAAGATATGGCGAATTGGCATCGACAGTTTGAAAAAATGCAGCCAGATGCGCACCAAGAATTCCTAGAATCTCTGAATATTAGTTGTGAGGAGATAGAAGAAATTCGCAAAAATTCTCGGTAGTTGAGAAAACTGAAGACACAATATTGAGTTGAGATAAAGAAACTGGCATTTATCGAGTGTTATGATTTCTTGTCTTAATATTCTCCCTGTTGATACTTATGGTAACCAGACGGACTTGGCAGAACCTTTCTCTGATTTTTCTCTACACCTTGCTCATCGGTTGCGTCTATCAAATGATGACCTTTCGAGAGGAGTTGAGTTGTGATGCTGAACAAGTTGTTGGTCGAATCGACGAACACCTATCCAAGATAGAGTCTGAGTTACGTGCTATACCCATTGCTGAAACCTGCACTTCTGACGTTCAAACTGCGCTGGCTCACCATGTGTTTAATAGTACCGGGATACGGGGAGTTGTGATTGCTAATACAGTAAACGATGACCCTAATTACTGCAGCAATTTTGGTGCTCACGAACGGCTTATTGATGAAGCATTTTGGGATGCAAGACAAGAAGGGGACGTAATCTTTGCTCGTCTTCATGTGACAGAGTTTCGTCGTGACCTCTCGTTCGCTCTGGCCGTTTATCGTGGTGACCAAATTGTGATTGGTACCATTAACCCCAGGGTTATCCTAGGATGGTGGATTGAACCGTATAATAATGACGCGCGTATCACCATGTCTTTCCCTGAGTCATCTAATGTCTTGTTAGACCGCAACCAAAGTGCTTTTTCCGGAAAGGAATTATCTACCTCATTAGCTTCTGAGCGTTATCCGTTTGCAATCAAAGTGACTAAGACTATGGGCTTGCTGACCAACAGAATTAAAACTTTCTTCATACGTTTATCTGTACTCGGGTTTATCGTCTTTGGTGCGGTTTTTGCCGTTGATATCTATTCAAGACTACGTAGCGACCAAGATGCCTATGAACACCTATAACTTCCCATGGGCAAAGACAGCTTCCGTGTTGATCCTTGCGTTGCTTCTCAGTGGTGGTTTAGCTTATTTACATATCTTAAATGAGATAAAAGCAAGCGCTCAGACCTCGGTACTCAGTGTCGATAAACGCATTGATGAAGTCGTCTCGGTCATCAGAAAAGTGCCCTACGATGAATCATGTCCAGACTCATTGATGCACGACTATGCCAACCTAGCTTACGAAAATGAACGAATTCGAGCAGTCGGGTATATCCGTGAGTCTGATGATGGTGCTTTTGTATGTAGTATGTTTGGCAAGACCTCGTTGCATCAAAAGTATTGGCGTGGCGAATCAAATACCGATGTATTCATCGGTTGGTCGTTGTTAACCAGTTATTTTCCGGAAACATCGTTGGTTGTTGATATCGATGATGGTGATAAACGGTTCTTTGCTTACGTGAATCCACGACGCCTAGTAGGGTATTGGTTGGAGCCAACACTGCCTTACGCTAACTACGCCTTTAAGTTGGATGGCGACCTTAACTCCACTTACTCTAGGAATCCGGTTGAGCTTGATGTCAATGAGATGGAGTTTGAGGTTAGTTCTTCACGTTATTCATATTCAATAATCGTTTATTCGGCTTATCATACCTTGATAAAACGTATTTTGATCTATTGGTTACGTTCAATTATCGCAGTTGCCATTCTATGGTCTTCGGTTTGGTTGCTAAACCAGTCGTTTCGGGATAACCGAAGCCAAGCCTAGCAACCTTAATTCTAGCGAGAGCGTAAGAAAGGCAATCGCAGATTTTTCCCAAAGACATTGATTAGCGCACCTAAAACAATGAGTGCACCGCCTAAGTAAGTCCATATCGATGGCAGCTCGTTAAACAGAACAAGACCTAGCAATATCGAGAACACTATTTGAATGTAGGAATAAGCGGATGCTTTACCTGCTGCTTGTGTCTGCATTGCCTTAGTCAACCCAAGTTGTCCTAATTGGGTGAAGATCCCTACGAGTATGAGCATCACCGTAAGGTGCATATCGGGTATCACAAAGTCGTCACCGATGAGTAATAGCGATAAAGGGAGGGCAACGAGAGGAAAGTAAAAAATAATGACCGAACTATCTTCAGTTTGGCTTAATTTTCTGACAATAACGTAAGCTATAGAGCTCCCTAAGGCGCCAAGTAAGGCCACACCAACACTGAATAAGGGTAAATGTTCAGTACTGTTAGCGCCCAATGTAGGACTGACCATGGTGTATAGACCTAACAAGCTCAGCAAAATACATATAAAGGTCGAAAATTGCACACGCTCTTTCAAGAATAAGAAGGCAAGCAGCGCAGTAAAAACAGGGTGAATGTACTGTAATATTGTTGCTTCAGCTAATGGTAGGGTCGTCACGGCATAGTAGACACAAATTAAGGCAAGCGATCCCATAACACCACGAGCAAACAGCAGCTTTTTGTTGTTGCCCCATATCGAGATACCTTTCCTTTTTACATCAATATAGCTGAGTATCAGTGAGACAAGGGCACGAGCTGCCACAATCTCAAAGACAGGTATTCCATAAGTACTGACGTATTTTACTGATGCCGACATCAAGGCGAAGCCAAGTGCAGAGAGCACCATATAGCGCACACCAACGGGTACTAACTGGTCAAAGCTTGAATTCATTTGAGACTCTGGTTAATAAAAATGACGTTAACGTAATACATAACACAGTGAGAAGCATTTCACACTACGATCTGATTTTTATATAGAAAATGACCGATGTCTAAACAATTACACAGCTTGTTTTGTTAGGAACTGAGCTATCGATGCTTTCGGTTGTTTGGATAGCTTTTGCATTAAAGCAAAACTAGGATCATTGATCTGGAATCTCTCAGTCAATGAATCAACGAGGAGTAACCATAGTGATGCTGTCACTTCTGCATCGGCTAAAGCACGGTGAAAGACGCCATCATTAGCAATATTGTGATAAGCCACTAAGTCACCGAGTTTATGCGAGTGAGTTTCTTGATTTAAACGTCTCGAGACTAGAAGAGAACAGGCAAATCCTCCAGTATAACTTTCGTTGATAAGTTCTAACTCTGCATCCAGAAATCGCTTATCGAACGAAGCGTTGTGAGCCACGAGATTACTATTCTGTATGAATGTCGAAAACTCACCCATCACGTCTTTACAGCTTGGCGCGTTAGCCAGCATCGCATTACTGATGCCAGTGTAATTTTCGATGAATCCACTGACACGAAATCCCGGATTCATGAGGGATTGAAACCTATCGACTACGGTTCCGTTTTCTAGCTTAACTGCACCAATTTCAATAGCTCTGTCGCCTTGATTTGGTGAAAGACCAGTGGTCTCAAAGTCGAGTACCACGACAGATTTGGCAGATGAAAGCATCATTATAATCTCGTTATTTAGGTAGGGCGCAAAGTCTAACGTGAAGTAGCAGGAAGGGGAACATCAAACAGGGAGAGTTAAACAAAAAAAGAGGAATCCTAGGATTCCTCTTTTTCAATAGGGTTTAAGTCTTACAGTTTCTTCGAAAGAATACCTGTTAGAGCAATGATCCCGATACCCATCAACATGATTGGACCTTTGCCACTGTCGAAGCCGCTTGAGATTCCCGCAAATGCAACGATTGCTACCGCTACAGGGATAACGAATTTAACTAGGTTGTACCAAAGACCGAATAGTGGGAATTTCACTTCACCGTCGTTAGTGATTTCCTTCTCAAGTTCTTCACGGCTTAGTCTCCAACCTGCGAAGATACACACCAACATACCGCCAACAGCTAGGAAGATCTTATCTGTCATCAGGTCGAAGATGTCGAATGCACCAGTGTCAAACAATGTTGGACCAACGCCACCTAGAGATAGAGAAGCAAAGATACATAGTACCGCCATTACTGCAGCTGCAGAGAGTACCGCTGTAGTACGCTTGAAGCCTTTCTCATCGATTAGGTAAGATACAACTACTTCTAGTAGAGATACCGAAGACGTTAGCGCTGCAACCGTTAGGCCTACGAAGAATAGCAGTGCGAAGATTAGACCAACACCGCCCATTTCTGCGAATAGCTGAGGTACAACAACGAAGACTAGACCTGGACCAGCAGCTGGTTCCATACCTAGAGCAAACATTGCAGGGAACATTGCGATACCCGCTAGGATTGCAACACCCGTGTCCATTGCCGTAACCATACCTGTAGTTTGAACAAGGTTTTCTTTCTTCTTCAAGTAGCTACCGTATGTAATCATACAGCCCATACCTAAACTTAGAGAGAAGAATGCTTGGCCAAGTGCTGCAAGTACAACGCCACTGTCTACTTTAGAGAAGTCAGGGCTGAATAGGAATTCAACGCCAGCCATCGCGCCAGGTAGAGACAAGCCTTTTACTGAAACGATAATTAGAATCAGGAATAGGATTGGCATTAGGATTTTACCTGCTTTCTCGATACCGCCAGAAATGCCACGGCTAACGATGATGATGTTCATCAGAAGGTAAATACCCATCCACATAAGCGGCTGAATTGGGTTAGTGATGAAACCGCCAAAACTATCGCCGATAGCTTCAGGGTTGCTAAGAAGACCAGTAGATACTTTTTGAACGTACGCTAGAGCCCAACCGCCTACAACAGGGTAGAACCCCATAATAAGTAGACCACTCAGTACGCCGATGACACCTACGAAAGTCCAACGACCGTCTGTCGACTTGAACGCACCTACTGCGCTACGGCCAGTCTTACGACCTACCGCAAACTCAGTTAGCATTACGCTAAAGCCAATGAAAATTACGAATGCAAGATAGATAACGATGAATGCACCACCGCCATTTTCGCCTGCTGTGTAAGGGAATTTCCAAATGTTACCAAGACCTACTGCTGAACCTGCAGCGGCCATTACGAAGCCTAGCTTCGAACCCCAATTGTCGCGGGGTGCTGTGTTTGTATTACTCGTTGCCACGATAACTCCGATAATCTGTTGTGTTTGTCCGTAACTTTGGCGCCGAAAAGTTTGTGTATTTATTTTTATACACTTTCTAAAATTTGTGGAGGCGCTTTATCAGTGACAAGTAAACCAGTTTATGATTGGAGTTGGAAGTCTAAAAAGTGTTTTTTTCTAACTTTTGTCATCAAATTGTTGTCAACTGCTGATTTTTTAAACGTTCGTCATTTTATTTTCTAAATTTTCTTGACTCAATAGCGCTATTTATTGAATTAGAATAATCACTCCATTGCATAAAGTAGGGATTTGTTCTGATGCTATCCATATTTCTAGCACCACTTTAGGAAATCGTAGGATATTATATTGCAGAATGGTCCATTAACAATTCGGCAAAAAATCAGGTTGTTTTGACTAAAAATGCAATACAAGTGGCTAACATAACGCATAATTGCGCAGAGATTTTATGGGGAAATCACATTGTCAACATCAGGGCTTTATAAAGTTTATTGTAGTGAATGTAAATTCTAATTTGCAGTTCATTTGGTGTTTGAACTGGCTAAGTGGAATTTGTATAGATAATTATATTTAGTTTAGTTTAAAAAATAGGTTATTGCTTCGATTGGTGGTGCTGGGCGGTATATAACCAAGAACTCATGGGTCATTTTGTTGTTGAGCAAATTGTTGTTGAGCAAATTTCCATCTGGGATAAAAAAGCTCCGCCAAATTGGCAGAGCTTGGTTGACGTCAAAAGACGTTATACTTTGAATCGATTGAGTATGTTCTCTTGTTGGTGAACATTACTAAACTGCTCAGTCATTGCTGTGTTCGCATTGTTAGCCGAATCGGAAACCTGTTCACTAAGATCTTTAATCTTGATGGTGTTGGCATTGATTTCCTCTGCAACTAAGCTTTGCTCTTCGGCAGCCGCAGCAATTTGCATATTCATGTCAGAAATCTGTGCGATAGATTGGCGGATACGTTCCAACGCATCATTTGCACTTTGTGCTCGTTCAACCGCAAGGCTAGCGCTCTCTTTACTCTGAGTCATAGCGCTAGAGACAGAATGCGCTCCACTTTGTAGTTGCTCTATCATACTACGAATCTCTGTGGTTGATTCTTGAGTGCGTTGTGCAAGCGTACGGACTTCATCGGCTACAACAGCAAACCCACGACCAGATTCACCTGCTCGAGCAGCTTCAATAGCGGCATTGAGTGCAAGCAGATTGGTTTGGTCGGCAATGTCGTTGATGACTTTAAGTATGGTTTCAATATTGTCTGTTGCCGTTTCAAGCCCTTGAACTTCAACTACCGCATCTTCAATACTGTGTGAAAGGTTGGTGATTGCTGATGTTGTGTCTAACACGACAGCAGAGCCTTCCTGTGTTGCATTGTCCGCTGCTTGAGCTGCACTGGCTGCGCCTTGAGCATTGTTTGCAACTTCAGCGGAGGTACTTGCCATTTCATTCATCGCCGTAGCAAGCTGTTCCAATTCTTGCAATTGCGTATTCATTGCTATTGCCGAGTACTTTGAGCCTTCGGTCGTTTGCTGCGTCAGGGTCAGAATCTTGGTGGAGATCTCTTTAGATTGAATGATCTGTTGCTGAAGGTTCGCAGTAAAGGTGTTAAACCCTTTTGCTAGTTCGGCAAACTCCTCGTCGGTATCTGTATCTAAACGATGGGTCAAATCGCCATCTCCATTCGCTACATCCTGAATCGCTGCATTGAGATCATTCAATGGGCGCATAAGGAAACGAATGAGTAACGTTAGTGCAATGACACTGACAATTAGACCCGTCAAAATGAAGAAAATGGACTGATTTCGTAGTTCGCCAATTGCAGAGAACGCGATGTCTTTATCGATGATCGCACCAACATACCAGTGCTCTTCCGGTACTTGGACCAGATTAACTTGATAATCTTTGCCATCAAGTTTTAATTCTTGAACACCCTCAGAGAGTGTAATACCTGGCAAAAACTTGCTGATTGGCTCTCCGTTTAAACTACTATTTGGGTGCGCGATAGTCATGCCTTTATCTGTCACTACAAACAAATAGCCAGCGTTGAATAAATCGGTTTGGTTTACCAGATCCGCGAGTGTTGTTAGGGTCACGTCGAAAACGACGCTACCAATGAAACGCCCTGTTTCATCATTAAGCGGCGAACCAAGGGAAATAATGACGTTCTTTGTCGACGAATCTACATAAGGATCGGTAATGATAGTGTTTCCCGAGGACTTAGCTTCTTGATACCAAGGACGTGACCTCGAATCATAGGAGGCATCTGGCACCCATCCATCATTACTTACAAGTGAACCGTCGTTTTCGTAGCCGACACCAACCGCTTGGAAACTGGATTTAAGTGTTGGTGTTGTTATGACATTGGCGACATAGTCATTTTCAGTAGGAGCAATCTCTAGAGATTCAGTGACAGCACTCGCCAAATCTCGCTTAGAGTTAAGATCATAAGTAATGGTGTTTTTAACGCCAGTAATAAGCTCATGAATACTGCCGTCAATATGACTTTGTAGCTCAGAGCGAACGGTAACAAGTTGGGTAATTCCGAGAGTGGAAACGGTCACGAGCAGCAAGGCTGCTGAGGCCGAAACGATTTTGTGACTAAATTTCATACTACGTCCTAGATTGGCTTAAACCTATAGCCGGTTGGCTAGCCAGTACTGCTTTGAAAATTATCGTTATTTTTAGGGTTAATAAGAACAGTGTCTTGTATAACTTTAAATGTTATCGGTGGCAAGCAGCATTACTTTAGTAGTTATGTCATTAAAATTGACTGGTCGGTGTTCTGATATAACCAGCCTAGCAAATTGTTCTGTAACGATTTGAGAAATCTATGATACAACAATGGTAGGGCAAGGGGAGAACCACCAGTTTTTACCAAGTTTGATAGGAAGCGTCGTATTAATAGGATGGTGATATGAAAACAATAGGTTTGTTAGGTGGAATGAGCTGGGAGTCTACGGCTAACTACTATAAAGCTATTAACGAAGGTGTTAAGCGAGAACTAGGTGGTTTTCATTCTGCCAAAGTTGCTCTATACAGTGTCGATTTTGCGGAAATAGAGACCTTACAACGTCAGGGAGATTGGGACGCTGCGGCTAGATGCTTAAGTGAATCTGCCAAGTGTATCGAAGCTGCAGGTGCCGACTGCTTACTGATATGTACCAATACTATGCATAACGTTGCATCAGAAATCGAAGAGGTCATATCAATTCCTCTTTTGCATATTGCTGATGCCACCGCAGAGCGCTTGAAGTATGACGGGATTACAAAAGTTGGCCTACTGGGTACAGCATTCACAATGGAGCAGAGTTTTTACAAAGGACGCCTTGAGCAGAAATACGATATCGAAGTAGTCGTGCCTAGCCAAGAGCAACGAGCACTCGTCCATAACGTTATATACAGTGAGCTAGTAAAAGGGAAGGTGAGTGATACTTCGCGTCAACGCTACTTAACGATCATTGAAAGCCTAAGAAATAACGGCGCACAAGCGATTATTCTAGGGTGTACCGAAATAGCGATGCTAGTGGAGCAAAAATACACTGATGTTCCTTTGTACGACACAACACAGATCCATAGTGAAGCTGCTGTTGATTTTGCTTTAAGCAAATAAACCACAAAGATCTGGAGTGCGGTAACATCTAAGAAAAGTGAACTGCGTTCCAGAGATATTATGAGATTTTGATCGTGATTTAAAATATCTGAGGGGAAAATCACGAAATTTACGACTATAAATAACACTCTTGTTGGTTGTTAATTTAGAGGCGTCAGTGTTCTTCCTCAAAGTAGTGTTTGTAATGGTTGCGTTGATACTGTTTCCGGCTAGCACTTTAGCTGTCGAACGCGGTACTGACACTATTGTCATTTCAAACTCAAAAGCGTGGAAACCCTACTCTTACCTTGATGAAAACAATCAACCCGCAGGCATTCTTATCGACTTTTGGCGAGCGTATGGCGAGGCGAATGATGTCGAGATACAGTTCAAGCTAGTTGATTGGCAATCGTCGCTAGACTTAGTTCGCGACGACCAAGCAGATGTACATGCGGGACTATTGTGGTCCAAAACGCGTGCAAACTACCTTGATTACGGTAGTGAAATATTCGAAATCGATACCCAGCTTTATTTTCATAGTAGTTTGCAGTCTTTTAATGTTAACTCGTTCTTGATGGGGGGACATAACTATAAGGTAGGCGTCGTTTCTGGAAGCTATGAAGTTGAATTTTTAGAGACGAACTACCCGAATGTCGAATTAACCTTGTTCGATAATAATTCGAAGTTATTGCAAGCGGCTTTTTCCCACCAGATTCGTGCTTTTGTCGCGGACCTTCAGGTTGCGAATTACTATTTATATACGTCGTCGAACACAAGTGAATTTATCGGTGTTAAGCATCTTTATTCCGGTGCGCTGTATTTTGCTGTGGCCAAGAACAAAACGGCAACGCTTGATGTTTTGATCCCTAACTTTAGTAAGATCAGTGTTGATGAACGACAGCGTATACTCAGTCGATGGATGCACATTGAAACGGTGTATCCAGAACATCTAATACCGATCATTGGTATTATGATCATTCTCGGTGTGTTCGTTTATATACTCTTACTGCGCTATACGGTAAACACTAGAACAAATGAACTGGCTAACGCCAATAGAGAATTAAAAGTCTTGTCTGAAACTGATGCACTAACTGGTTTGAGTAATCGTCGCTATTTTTTAGAAAAACTAGAGAAGTATCGACATACTGGTGGTTATCTTGCGATTATCGTTGTCGATATTGATGACTTTAAGAAAATCAACGATACATTTGGTCATGTTCAAGGCGACAAAGTGATTAAATCTGTTGCGAACTCAATTCGGTCGCTCCTCAAAAGTGATTGTGTCATCGCGCGTATTGGTGGTGAGGAATTTGCACTGGTCTATGTGTATCAAGGATTTGAATATTCTTATCAACTATCACAAAATATCTGTCGCTCTATCAGAGAGTTAGATGTTAAAGATATCTGCTCCCAACCAGTTACAGTGAGTGTAGGTTGTGCGGTGTACGAAGATGCGTCGGAGTGTGAGACACTATATGAAGCCGATAGACTGATGTATGTTGCTAAAAAGCAGGGGAAAAACCGTGCTGTGGTAGAGCTAATATCCTCACAGGCTAAGAGAATGTCCACGATAGACAAGTGATGACATCTCTTTTACGAATAGATGTCGAAGTAGATGAATCAAAAAACCAACCTTAATCTTCTCTATACCCTAGAAGTACTATTAGCTGAGAAGCACGTGAGTCGCGCGGCTGATAGGCTGAACTTAACTCAGTCCGCCGTAAGCCGCCAGCTTAGTCAATTGCGCGATATCTATCACGATCCTTTGCTAGTAAGAAGCGGCAACCATTATGTTTTGACCCCGCGTGCTGAGAGATTAGGAGCAGAGCTTGAAGGTTTGTTCCAAAACATTACTAAGGTGTTAGGCCAAGCGGACTTTGACCCACAACTGTTCGATCAAACGTTCACCTTTTCTTCTTCTGACTATGTGGCTCAATATATACTTCCAGAGCTCGTTGAACATTTGTCGTCTTTGGCTCCCGCGATGGAGTTTGCCTACCGGTTATGGGAACCAGACAACCTAGCTAAACTCAGTGAAATCGATGTTCAACTGGCATCCACTATGTTAACAGAAGCACCTTTAGGTTTGAGTTCTCAGCAAATAGGGGAGGATATACCTGTCATTGTGACTCGCAAGAATCATCCACTATCAGGTACTAAAACAATTACAGAGCAGGAATTGGGCGAGTATCCGCACATTCGAATCTCTGGTGGTGGAGATAAGGACAGTTTCCTTGATAGAGAAATGAAGGCACGGAGCTTAAAACGAAGAATTCTAGTTTCAACGCCTTTTTTCTCTTCAGCCTTTGCACTGTTGCAACAAACCGACGCACTGTTGACCGTTCCACTACATATCGCCGTGAATCTCAAAAAGACCCAAAGATTACATGTTATCGATATCCCCTTTAATGTACCTACTCATAAGTATTGGTTGTTATGGCACCCGAAATACGACCATGAACCCGCGCACCGTTGGACTCGAGACCACGTGTTATCCATAATGCGTAGTTCGATGTACTCGGTACGATAGTCTCACAACGGCACAGTATCAATGTTCTGGTTATGATTTGATTTCATTACAACGATGAAAAATGGTGATTTCAAATCATAATATTGCAGTGATAAAGTAGCTCCAGTTATTTGAGGAGCTGTTATGACGTTTACTGTTTGGTTATCTTTAGTTGCAATCTGTCTTCTTGGGGCAATGTCTCCAGGTCCTAGTCTCGCTATTGTCGCAAAACACAGTTTAGCTGGGGGAAGGAATCATGGACTGGCAACAGCATGGGCACATGCATGTGGGATTGGAGTTTATGCACTGGTAACGGTTCTTGGTTTGTCGGTGTTATTGCATCAATTCCCGATTGTTTTTAAAACAATATCATTGCTTGGTGCACTCTATCTTGCGTGGCTAGGATTCAATGCTATTCGTTCAAAAGGTGGAATTGTCGAGCGCCTCGAGTCTGGCAAACAGGTATCGGTAGCATCAGCGGCAAAGGAAGGGCTGTTTATCTCACTTCTGAGCCCGAAAATCGCGTTATTCTTTACTGCACTATTTAGCCAATTTGTTGCAATAGGAAGTGAAGTATCAGATAAAGCCATTATTGTCGCGACACCTCTGATTATTGATGGGCTTTGGTACACACTCATTACCTTTATGCTGTCATCGCCAAGGTTGTTAGATTCATTGAAGTCGAAAGCGAAAATTATCGACCAGTTGTCGGGTGTTGTCTTAATACTCTTGGCTGTTCGCGTCGTTTATACTTTGTGATTCTAAGGTTCGAGTAATACTAAGATAGTTGAATCAATAGCTTGAGAGATGCCATTTAACTTCTTACACTTAGGAAATAATGGACTACTTTGAGACTGTAATTTGAAATTAAAAAAGCTATTGATTCTCGGTTCCTTAGTGATTGGCCTTACCGGTTGTCTTCATAGTGCTTCAGAGGAACCTAGACCAAGTGTGTTTACATTGGATAATGTTGACCGCTTAGTGAAAGAAGACATTCTACAACCAGAACAACTCGATCCTGATGAAAAAGACTATAAATACCTAGCTGGGTCTACTGACCTGAATAAAGATGGCGATGATGAACTGCTTGTTCTTATGCAGGATCCTTATTTCTGTGGTTCTGGAGGTTGTACGGCCTACCTATTCTCTTCATCGGGTGACTTGCTCAACAGAATGACGGTGACACGAAAGCCTATCCTTGTTTCAGATCGAACAACGAATGGTTGGAAAGACTTTTACGTTTGGAGTAATGGTTCACTTAGAACGATGAGCTTTGATGGAAAAGCCTATCCGACAAATCCATCTGTCGCTCCCGAGTATAGTCGAGAGCGTGAGAGACAAACTGCCGAACAAACTCTTGAGGTTCAAGAAATAGTGGTTCAAGACGGTTATGGTATCGCTATGGTCGAAGACCTTCCCATTTTCTACCCTGCTCATAGTTACCAATTTACTTTTAGGCACTATGGGGACCCTGAAAACTTATACCTTTTTAAAATCAACATGGTAACAGGTGACTCTGAATTAGAAACACTACCAATCCCGAAAGAGAAGGATAGTACGCAAAAGTAACTATTCTCAGTAATGAGATAGGGTTTGCATCGCAATCACTAACACTATGTTCTAGTCTGATTATGTTAGTAAAAGCTAAAGGACTAGCAGATGCAACGACAGGTTCTGCCAAAAGTGGTCGTAATTAAACGAGTAGTACTTTCTGCTCTCGTGCTGATTGCGCCTGCTTTTGCCGATCATAGTAGCGACACCGTCCACCTATACAACTGGGAAGCCTACCTCTCTCCAACAGTCAAAAATGACTTTAAATCAAAGCATAATATTACCATTGAAGAGTTCTTCTTTTCTGATGAAGCGGTGCGTGACGAACTGCTCCTCAGTGAAAGGGGACGAACCATTGATTTGGTAGTAGTTGAAAGTGTGCGCTTGCAGATGTTAGCTAAACAGGGAGCTATACAAAACATAAGCTCTATTCAAAATCGAATAGCCAATCGATTTGAAAAACGTTGGTTGGATGCGTGTGGCGAGTATGGAATCCCATATTCATGGGGAACCAGTGGTATTCTGTATCGTAGCGACAAGACCCAAAATCCAGTTACATCTTGGGCGTCATTGTTGAACCCCGACGATGCTCTTAGAAACAAGATCTCCATGTACTATCACCCCATCGATCTCATTGGCGCGGCGATGATGTTTCTAAAACATGACCCTTTTTCAGATAACGAAGAAAAACTTCACGATGCCTACCAACTGTTAGAGCAGCAGCGACCTTTTCTAAGCTCTACAGAATATATTTTGGAGGCCATCCAAGAGCCGAAAAAGCTTGATAACATTTACATGGCATTTGGCTTTTCTGGTGACGAGTATGTATTAAACCAATTGAGCGATTCTGACGAAGTCCAATGGAAATATGTGGTTCCTGAAGAAGGTACTGTAGTTTGGCTTGAATGCCTTGCTGTGCCTGCAGGTAGGCCAGTGAGCAAAGCGACGATCAAAGCTATCGATTATTTATCCTATCCTGAAGTCGCCGCTTTGAATGCAGAAGAATCTTGGTTTTCATCACCCAATCTCAATGTCGCTCCTTATTTGAGTGAGGAATACTTAAGTGACCCCATCATCAACCCCGACCCTACATTAATTGAACGTAGCTATATCTACCGACCTATCAGTGACGTCGGCTTGCGATTGAGACAGCGAATTGTAGAAGACCTGAGGTGACGATGAAGTTATTGCAAAGGCTGCATTTAGCATTGATACCAACGATCGGCGTAATTACTGTTGGGGCAGGAGCTGTACTTTACCATTGGCAGCTTGACGAACTGAAGTTGCTGGAACGTTCGAAATGGATCGCAAATGTAGAAGCTGCTCTAAAGGCTACACGCTTTGAGATAAAAGGCATAGAGGCTTTAGGCTATGAAATATCAGGCAGTACGCAGTTTTTACGTCATATTCAAGACACTGGCGTTTTAAGCAGTCGGAACTTCCTTGAGTCACATATCAATTATGTACTAAGTCGAGATCATAGTAGGCAAGAGAGCAATACGGCAATCTATGTACTAGATGAAATGTTTACTATGACAGCCGCTTCTTCAAAGTCGAATCCATTTAGCGCTCGGTCTTTGCCTGATGACCTTTACCAGCATGTCTTTGACTCCCATGTTAAGGTTTCCCTTAGGGAGCCTTTTGATCTGTCGGGAAATATCTACCAATCTTTAACAGGAGAGGTCAGATATAGTTCGACAGGTGCTTATGATCCTACTTTACTTCCTGATGACAAATATGCGATAACTCGACCAGACCGTAGTTTATTAGTTGTTGATGGTAGTCTTATAGAAATTAACGCTTTGTTTAGCGAAGCATCTCAGTATCCATATATCAGCTTAGAATTTAGTAATGGTGTTTTGGAAGACAAAATTGGTGCTAATATTGTGGTTAAAGAACTGGGTAGTGAATTCATTGATGGCAATATTATGCGTATTGCCGGGGCTGGATTAATTGTAGAGCTGAATATTCTAGATTCACATTACACAACCATTAAGAAAGAACTTGCCTTAGATGTGTTTGGGTATCTGTTCCTGGTAATGTTCGTGCTGTTGATGGTCATTCACTTGATTATACGCCGTCGAATACTTTATCCGATAGATGCTTTGTTGTCAGAAATCCATAAAGGTGGGTTGGAGCTACGATACTTTAAAAGAGCTAAAGGTACTGATGAAGTTTCAGTTCTAAAAAATGCCTATATAGATAGCTTGAGTAAAGTAAAGTTTGAAGCGGAGTTCGATGGTCTTACCCGTCTTGCCAATCGCAGGTCATTTATTCATTTTGTAGAGCAGCGTATTGCCAGCTATTCGACGAAAACGACCTATATTGTCGCTTGGGATATTATCGATTTTAGACGAATCAATGACCTTTATGGAGCACGTATTGCTGACCAAGTTTTAAAGAACTTAGCGAGAGAAATAGAATTGCTTGTCAGCCAATATCAAGAGAGTAAAGGTTCTGTAAACAGTGATTATTCAGTTTGTCGATACGGTAGTAATACATTCTGTGTACTTCTTGAAGCGAGTGATGAAAATAAAGTTAAGTTGCAAATAGTGAATAGTGAGAAGGCACTTAAGCGAGCAGGGTTACTTGAAGTCTTACCAATTAACTTGGAGCTTGCTATGGCCATTTTTCCTCTCTGCCGTGGCGAACAATCACACTTGTGGCAAAAAGGGTTGGAAGAAGCGCTAAACAAAGCGAAGCAAATTAAGAACCAGCGCTCCTTAGTGCTATTTGACGACCAGTTATTGGATGATTTGTCTCGTATTGATGACATTGAGAGGGTACTTATGACATGTACCCAAACGCATGGGTTTGAGCTGTGTTATATGCCAATAATTGACGCGAAATCCTTTGAGATTGCCAGCCTTGAGGCATTAGTGCGATGCCCGGTGTTACAGGAGAAAGGCATTGGACCAGATGAATTTATCCCGGTAGCAGAGAAAGCAAACATTATTGGTGATATTGATCGATGGGTTATAGAGAATGCATTGAGAGACTTGCAAAAAATGAAAAGAGATTGTGATTATACGGGAAGTATCTCGATCAATATCTCTGCGTTAGAGTTATACAATAACGAATTCATTGAGCAAATCTGTAACCTGTGTAGGAAGTATGGTGTCAAGCATCATAGAGTTATATTAGAGGTGACCGAGACTAGTTATGTACGAAGTACTCAAGACACAGTTGCCATCATCTCGGGGCTTCGAGAGTTGGGTTTCAAGGTGTCCTTGGATGACTTCGGAACTGGTTACGCTTCAATCAATCAGCTGCTCCTATACCCAGTTGATGAACTGAAGATAGATAAGAGCTTTGTTGATCGAATTAGTGAGCAAGCAAGTGAAGAGCGAATGCTTAAGTCAATCATAGCATTAGGCCATAACTGTCAAGCTAAGGTCGTGGGGGAAGGGGTAGAGACCGCCAATCAATTTCGCTATCTAACTGAAATTGGATGTGATTACTTGCAAGGCTATTTCTTCAGTAAACCCCTTGGATACCTTGAATTATGTAAGTTCTACAAAGTAGGACCTTATGATGTACTCTCTGTTAAAGTGACCAATCTAAAAATCGCAGATCGACCTTAGTGAGTCTATTAAGTGGGTGAAGTTATTAAGTGGTTAGAGCTTTACGGGATAGTTGCGTTAGTGCCTCCATCAAGCTGCTTCGTTTAAGATTAAGCTCTTGCGATAGGGAAACGTCCAGTACCAACTCCATGTCACTCAATTCGATGGTTTTTGAAAGCTCTTCTTTGAGTTTCTGTACTAACTTATCGGAAATTAACGAATCTTCTGTCTTGCCTAAAATAATGAATTGGGCACCACTATAGCGATATAGCAGTAAATCATCGGTTAGAAAAGCCATTACCCTCTGTGCCGCAGTTTTTATGATGACATCACCGTAATCGATGCCGTATTTTTGATTCACTTCTGCTACGTTTTGCACTCTGATTGATAGCAAATTGTAGTGAGGAGCCGTGAGATTCGCTTTAATGTCAGTCGTAAGAGCAACACGATTTAACAAGCGTGTGAGTGGATCTCTTCGCTGAGTGGTTTGCCTCATTTGGGTCTCAATCCAGAAAATCACCGATATAACGATGAACAAGACGATTAACGCAACAGTACTTACTTTCTGAAGTACCAATAAGCGTTCTATTAAAGTGCGACTCTTCTCACTAAGAGGGCTCTCTATTTGGAATTTATTATTAATAAAATGAATGACTTCATTGAAGTTGAGCTTGATACGTTGGTTGAGTGCAGTTTGAAGTTCAGGTTTTTCTTGTAGTAGTTTTAAGGAGCGCTCAAGGACTTTGAATTTGTCGAATTGAGCAATGAAGAAGTCGTGATAATTGGCTTGTTTGATGAAGTTAGCGGATTCTTTGCTATTCAGAATAATGTCAAAACGACTCCAAGTGAGGTCATAAGAGAGCCAAATCTTCTCTGTGTCGAGCGGTGTGATATGGGTTTGCGTAATGAAATTAGAATATTCTTTGACGAGCTGTAGTATAAACCATGTCGCTTCGTTCTTTCGTTCAGACAGGTCTTCGTTAATATGATTAATGCGGTCTATGGTAATAACGTTCACTGCCAAAACGCAGGAAGTGATTATGATCAGTATGAGCTTCGCCAGATTGATAGGAAACCGGCGAATAGAATAAGTATTTAGCATATCAGTAGCTAACTTCTTTTAACTGCCAAATCATCATAGAGTGATAGTCAGTTGTATCAATTTCAGGGAATTGAGAAATGGGGAATATCACCCAGAAAGGTCCTTTATCCCTGACAGACATCTTTTCACCATTTTTCCGATTCGCGACGATAGGGTTGTAAGCTTGGATGTCTTTGAGGTTAATTGCGACTTTATAATCATTAAGTGCGACAAAGGTAATCGTGTCAGGGACTTGTGCGTTTGCTTGAGCAAAAAGTTCGATAAGTGAAACACCGGTGAAGTGATTTTCACCTTCTAACCAAGGTAGCTCAGTCGTAATACTAGTTTGTGGCATATTCGCCAAGTCCTCATCCGTGTATGTTTTGAAAGTGACACCTTCACTCTTCATCGTTAAATTTGAGGCCAAAGCTAGGGAAGAGAGAAGCGCACACAATAGAATCGTACTCTTGAGCATAATGAAGTTCCTTTTCGTTGCTACATTGATAGTGTAGGAAGCATGTTTGCGTAATCAATGTAGGAGGTGTTTCATATATGAGACAGACACAAGATGAAACCAAGGAACTATCTGATAATAAAGCGAACCGTTCGTGGATCGATATATTGAAAGTAGATAACGACAACAAAAAAGCCGAGCATTTATGCTCGGCTTAGTCGTTTAGGTTTTATAGCTTAGTCTTACGCGAGAAGATCTTTAGCAGTGGTCACAACATTTTCAGTCGTAAAGCCAAACATTTTGAATAGCTCGCCTGCAGGTGCAGATTCACCGAATGTTGTCATACCGATGATCTTGCCACCAAAACCAACATACTTGTACCAGAAGTCAGCAATACCCGCTTCAATAGCGATTCTTGCTGTCACATCTGAAGGAAGTACAGACTCGCGATACGCTTCGTCTTGTTTATCAAATACGTCTGTTGCTGGCATAGAAACAACACGTACTTTCTTTCCTGCTTCATTCAGTTCTTGAGCGGCATTCACAGCTAACTCAACTTCAGAGCCTGTTGCAATCAGGATTAACTCAGGCTTGCCTTCGCAATCTTTGAGCACATAAGCTCCTTTTGCGATATCAGCAACTTGCTGAGTGCTACGCTCTTGTTGAGCTAGATTTTGACGGGAGAAAATCAGTGATGTTGGACCGTCTTTACGCTCGATAGCGAATTTCCAAGCAACCGCTGACTCGACTTGGTCACATGGACGCCACGTGCTCATGTTTGGTGTTAGGCGTAGTGATGCCATTTGCTCAACTGGTTGGTGTGTTGGGCCATCTTCACCCAGACCGATAGAGTCGTGTGTGTAAACTTGGATGTTTTGCACTTTCATCAGTGCCGCCATACGCATTGCGTTACGAGCGTATTCCATGAACATCAGGAACGTTGCCCCGTAAGGAACAAAGCCGCCATGTAGTGCGATACCGTTCATGATCGCAGTCATACCAAACTCACGCACGCCATAGTGGATGTAGTTACCTGATGCATCATCAGCTGTTAGCGATTTAGAACCTGACCACATGGTTAGGTTTGATGGAGCTAGGTCAGCAGAACCACCTAGGAATTCTGGTAGCATGGCACCAAAAGCTTCAAGTGCATTTTGAGATGCTTTACGTGATGCAATATTTGCCGGGTTCGCTTGAAGATCGGCGATAATTTGACTTGCTTTTTCTTCCCATTGAGCCGGAAGCTCACCGTTTACACGACGTTTGAATTCTGCGGCTAACTCTGGGTAAGCTGCTTCATACGCTGCAAGTTTTTCGTTCCACGCTGCTTCCTTAGCCGCGCCCGCTTCCTTCGCATTCCACTCTGCGTAAACTTCTGTTGGAATTTCAAAAGGACCGTACTCCCAGCCTAGTTGCTTACGTGTTGCCGCGATCTCTTCTGCGCCAAGTGGTGCACCGTGGCAGTCATGAGAGCCAGATTTGTTTGGAGAGCCAAAACCGATAATGGTTTTAGTACAAATAAGAGTAGGGCGAGGATCTGCTTTCGCTGCTATGATTGCCGCGTTGATCGCTTCTGAATCGTGACCATCTACCGCTGGGATAACGTGCCAGCCATATGCTTCAAAACGTTTTGGAGTATCGTCAGAGAACCAACCTTCCACTTCACCATCAATAGAAATGCCGTTGTCATCCCAGAAAGCGATAAGCTTACCGAGGCCTAGCGTACCTGCGAGAGAACACGCTTCATGAGAAATGCCTTCCATCAAGCAGCCATCACCCATAAACGCATAGGTGAAGTGGTCAACGATGTCATGACCTTCTTTGTTAAATTGTGCCGCAAGTGTCTTCTCAGCTAGCGCCATGCCCACAGCGTTAGTAATACCTTGGCCTAGAGGACCAGTGGTTGTTTCAATGCCGGGTGCGTAGCCATACTCTGGGTGGCCTGGTGTTTTTGAGTGCAACTGACGGAAGTTTTTAAGGTCGTCAATAGAAAGCTCGTAACCTGCTAGGTGAAGTAGAGAGTAAATCAACATTGAGCCGTGGCCGTTAGACAGTACGAAACGGTCGCGGTCCGCCCACTCAGGATTTGATGGGTTGTGGTTTAAGTGAGAGCGCCAAAGTACTTCAGCGATGTCAGCCATGCCCATAGGAGCACCTGGGTGACCAGAGTTAGCTTGTTGAACACCGTCCATGCTTAGTGCACGGATAGCGTTTGCTAGGTTTTTACGATCCATAATAAACACCGAATAAATTTGATTTTTGAGAGGGGGAAATTAAAGAGGGGAACGCAAACGTTCCCCTCTTATTAATCTTGTGGATTAAAGCTTAGCTTCAATCATTGCTTCTAGTTTGCCTTGGTCTACGGCGAAGTTGCGGATGCCTTCAGCCAGTTTCTCTACTGCCATAGGATCCTGGTTGTGATCCCATAGGAACTCAGCGTGAGTCATCGCTGCTGGGCGCTCTTTAGAGCCTTTTGAGTCGACAAGTTTCTCTACAACTTCACCTTCAGCAGCTTCTAGTTCAGCGAGAAGTTGTGGAGCGATAGTCAGACGATCACAGCCTGCTAGCTCAAGAATCTCACCGATATTACGGAAGCTTGCACCCATTACAACTGTGTTGTAACCGTGGTCTTTGTAGTAGTTGTAGATGCTTGATACTGAGATAACACCTGGGTCTTCTGATGCTTCGAAGTCACGACCTTCTTTCGCCTTGTACCAGTCCATAATGCGACCTACGAAAGGTGAAATTAGATAAACACCTGCTTCAGCACATGCACGAGCCTGAGCGAATGAGAATAGTAGTGTTAGGTTACAGTTGATGCCTTCTTTCTCTAGAACTTCAGCTGCACGAATACCTTCCCAAGTAGAAGCCAGTTTAATTAGGATGCGGTCATTGGCGATGCCAGCGTCATTGTACATTTTGATAAGTTGACGAGCTTTAGCAACGCTGCCTTCAGTATTGTAAGAAAGACGAGCATCCACTTCAGTAGAGATGCGACCTGGGATAGTTTTAAGAATTTCTTTACCGATGTTAACCGCTAGCATGTCACAAGTGTCTTGAACTTGTTGTGCTTTATCGTTGCTTTGAGTTTTAGCGTATTCAATCGCTTGGTCGATAAGCGGTGCGTAATCAGCGATTTGCGCTGCTTTCAAAATCAGAGATGGGTTAGTTGTTGCGTCTTCTGGTTGGTACTTACGAATTGCTTCGATATCACCAGTGTCCGCTACTACAGTAGTCAATTTGCGAAGTTGCTCTAATTTGTTGCTCATCGGTACGTTCCTATTCTTGAGGGCATAAATTTGTGAGGAATGGCCTCATACTACAAATGCTATGTTACGAGCCAAAGTTTCAACTTTACGTTGGATTAGCTCGTAAACCTTTTCCGTGTTAGTGAACAAATATGCGTGAACATATGTATCACTTCTGAGTAAATGTTGAACCCATATTTACCCCATGCAGAAATAATGTCAATCAAATACTGGTCTGAAAAGTAGTATTCATAAGGTTATTTTTGTTTTTTGATAACGCAAGCGTACTTCAATGTCGATTCCATGTTTTATAAGGTCTGTAGGCTGCTTTTTTCGCTGAAATCTTGACCTGAGAAAATGTAATGGTATTGAGCGAATGCTTAGTTCTGTTTATGATTGAGCATATGCGTGAGGTGTGAACCAATGAGCACCACTATTTTTACCAATTAGGTGAGTGATGATGAAAAGTGAAATTAGTGAAACAGGCAATGACTTGCTGACAGAAATTGCCGTTGCCTATTACCAAGATGGTGCGACACAAGAGGAAATATCTAAGAAGTTTGGTGTATCACGAGCCAAGATTGGTCGACTTCTCAAGCAGGCAAGGGATGAAGGCATCGTCGAGATCACGGTTAAATACCATCCGGTATACAGCGCTAAGATTGAACAGCGTTTGATTGAGCGTTTTGGAATTAAGCGCGCGCTCATTGCATTGGACCAAGCTGATGAAGACGCACAGCGTATGCAAGTGGGAGGGCTAGTCTCAAACTATCTGGCGCAGACACTAAAAGGTGGAACTGTGGTGACAGTCGGGCAAGGCAGAAACGTTTCGTCTGTAGCTCATCATATGGGTGTAATTACTCCTAGGGATTGTAAGTTTGTTTGTGGGATTGGAGGAATTCACCCGCGTGGGGGACGCTTTAATGCCGACCATATTTGTCGTCAGTTGGCGAAAAAATACGGTGGTAGTTCTGAAACCTTATATGCGCCGGCATACGCTGAAAATAAAGATCAAAAGTTAGCGTTTATGCAAAATGCTACGGTCAAGCAGACTCTCGATTTAGCGCGCAAAGCAGATATGGCTATCGTAGGTGTCGGTGATATGAGTGAGAACAGTTACATGGTTGACTTAGGATGGTTTACCGCTGATGAAGTCGTTCAATCAAGGTTGAATCAGGGTGTAGTTGGTGATTTTGCTGGTTATGACTTTTTCGATATCCAAGGGCAAGCCGCCAATACAGTGATGAGTGATCGAGTGATTGGCTTGGGGCTTGAAGAGTTTCGCATGATATCAGAGGTGATTGCGATCGCTTCTGAAAATAGCAAACCAATGGCGTTACTCGGAGCATTGCGTACCGGCGTAATCGATGTGGTGGCAACCAGTGTAAGCAATGCTTTAACAGTACTAAACCTTGATGAGCAAATGAAGAATTTACCGAGCTGAATAGCAGATTACGCGAACTCAGTTGCTTTGATAAGTTCCAGCAAAAATGAGTACCGAGCGGCAAGTTGCTTTCGCTTTTTCTTCACAAAATAGAGTGGTTCACTGACTAAAAGTTCAGTGGGCCAAACATTAACTTTATCTCTATAACCTGAATACTCAATGGCAACTTTGGGTAATACAGTGACACCAATGCCCATAGATACAGGCTGTAATATCTGACTATGCTGGTTAATGTAGGTGACTTTATTAAAATCTTGCCATTCTGCTTGCTTGAGCTCTTCGAGTCGGCTGTCTTCGATGTATTTCTGTAAGTAGTATTGCGCATCAGGATGGTCGACCACGCCAAGCTGATTAATCGCTTCTGATGCCGAAAATTTAGCTACCGCATCTCTACTACCAATGAGACATAGCTCTAGTTGTCCTATGTACTCTGCTGATAGTTCAGGGTTCTGAATCGAAGCCGTGACCATACCAGAATCTATAACGCCATTACTAATACTCTCTATGATCCGACGGTTTGGCGCTGCTTCAACATTGACCTTCAAACCCGGATATCGTTGCTGCAGATCCAGCAAACTTGGGTAGAGTGCGGTAATGATAGCGCCCGACGCTGAAAAGCTAAGGTTACCTGATTCAGGGTCATCATATCGTAGACGTTCAAGTAACATGTTCTCCCTACTGGCTAGTTCAAGGGCGTATTCGTACACTAAACGTCCTTGCTCAGTGAGCTCAAAACTCTTTCCTTCTCGAGTAAGTAACTCAATATTAAGGCTAGCTTCGAGCTTTTTAATATGTTGGCTGACGCCGGGTTGTGTCATGAAGAGCTTTTCTGCGGTTTGGGTAAAGTGCCCGATCTCTACTAGAGTTTTAAAAGTATTTAGCCAAGTCGTATTTATCATGACAGTTTCGTAGATAACAATTGATTATAGTTTTTAGGTTATATGATAACTATTGGCTAATCCACAACGAAATACTCAAATTTCATCACCTAGAGGACATCTACTAATGACTTCAGCCAATACAAACCATACCTACCCACGTTGTTTTAGCCACATTGGAATATCTGTGCCTGATCTGGAAGCGGCCGTTAAGTTTTATACCGAGGTATTAGGTTGGTATCTCATCATGCCGCCGACCGATGTAACTGAAGACGACTCCGCTATTGGTGTTATGTGCACAGACGTTTTTGGGGAAGGCTGGGACCACTTTCGAATTGCTCATCTGTCCACCGGTGACAGGATTGGCGTAGAGCTATTTCAGTTCAAAGATCAGCAAAACCCAGAAGATAACTTTGAATATTGGAAGACCGGCATTTTTCATTTTTGCGTACAAGACCCAGATGTTGAAGGATTAGCTGACAAAATCGTCGCGGCAGGTGGTAAACGACGAATGAAAGAGCCACGTTACTATTACCCGGGAGAGAAACCGTACAGAATGATCTATATGGAAGACCCGTTTGGTAATATTCTAGAGATCTATTCACATAGCTATGAGCTTCATTACTCAAGTGGTGCTTATAACGGGTAGCGAAAGGAAGCAGGTCCCATAGACCTGCTTGTCTTCTTTTACTTTTCTACAGGTAGATCAATACGTTGACCCCATTCAGTCCATGAGCCGTCATAGACAGATAAATTATGATAACCGCAGACATAAGCGCCAAGAGCGAGAATACAAGCCGTTACGCCGGAACCACAGCTAAACACCATGTGCTCTCGTTTACTTGCTGAGATAGCTGAATACAAAGGAGCAAGATCTTCTAGTGGTTTGAGGGTGCCATTATTGATGAGTTCAGCAAAAGGCAGACAAACAGAATTTGGAATATGGCCGCTTCTGACACCTTCTCTTGGTTCTTTCACTTCGCCTTTAAAACGTGCTAAAGAGCGAGCGTCGACGATATGAGCATTTTGCTTTTCGGAATACGTCAGAACTTGTTCTGCTGATAGGAAGTAATGCTGATCTAGTGACAGAGAAGGGGAGGTGGGTGCTCCAATCGAATAATCCTCATCGCAATCGTAACCAGCAGTTTTCCAAGCAGGTAAGCCTCCGGAGAGCACATAAACCTCACTTAGTCCCATTGCTTTAAGCATCCACCACGCACGAGGTGAAGCATAAGTACCGGAATTATCATAAACAACTATCGTACTATTTTCAGTAAGGCTCAGTTTCGAAGCTAGTTCATTGAAGCGTGCTTCAGTTGGCATCATATGAGGAAGAGAACTGTCTGGGTCGCAAAAGACGTTGTCATAATCAAACCGCTGAGCACCAGGAATCACACCATTTTTGTCCTTTTCAGGCTCTAGTGGGATTTGAAACTCGATACTTGCATCAAGAACAATAATGTCGTTGTTAGCATCTAGCTGTTGCTTTAGCCACTGAGGAGAAACAATAGGTTGTGTCATCAATGATTTCCTTATCTGTTGAGGCAATGCTGAAGGCGATAGGTTTTGGTATTGGAAACTGAGCTCTGTTGAGAGCTGAGTGTAACTTCTGAGCCTACGGGGCATAGTGTTGCTTTATCCGTAGTGATGCGACTGTTAGTACCATCTCTATGTTCCACGATGAGGTAGTAGCGATTACCGTCTAAAGATTGTGTGAGAACATGGCTTATTACTTTGGCTTGTTCTGTTTCTTCTGTATTTGAATCTGAAGATAGGAGAAGCAGCAAGAATCCAACACCCACAGCGAGAATAGCAAATGCGATGGTTAGTTGTTTCAATAGTACTTCTCCATAGGCTACTCTCTATTCACCACAAACTTTGCAGGCCTTGGATTTAGGCAACCCCATGTCTCGCCAGCTTAATGATAAACCATCAAATATTAATAGTTTACCTATTTTAGGCTGCCCATAGTTAGCGAGCACTTTTATCGCCTCTAGTGCCTGCGTAGCACCAATGATGCCAACGACAGGTGACATGACGCCAGCTTCAACACAGCTCAGCGTTGTATCTCCAAACAGTGCGCTTAAACAAGCATAGCAAGGTAGACTGTCGTCTTTATATGTAAAGACTGAGACTTGACCTTCCATTCTAATCGCAGCCCCACAGACCAGCGGCTTTTTGTGTTTAAAGCAAAGGCGATTGAGTTGGTTACGAGTATCTACATTATCAGTGGCATCAAGAACAAGGTCGTGTTCTTTAATTTGTGCTTCGAGAGCAGTATCGTCCAAGCGATGATTAATGGTTTTAATCATCACATTAGGGTTGATTTTTCTCAACGCAGTTCGGGCTGACTCAACTTTATCTACACCAATAGAGTCATTGTTGTGTAATACCTGTCGTTGCAGGTTTGATAGCTCCACCTTATCGTCATCGACTAAGGTGAGCGAACCAATACCTGCTGCGGCAAGATACTGACTAGAGGCACAGCCTAAACCACCGGCTCCAATAATCAAAATTGAAGATTGTTTGAGTGCTTCTTGTCCATCAAAATCGAAGTTCTTTAATATAATTTGACGGTTATAGCGAAGCATCTCTTCATCAGACAGTATGTCCACAATAGCCTCGTTAGAATAAAGTTGGGTTAAACAACTGGATTTGAACCGTTTCTCCTACATCAATTGACGTACGATCGCGCTCAAGCACTACAAAGCAGTTTGCTAGGCTCATCGACCTAAAGGCTCCTGAGCTTTGGTTTCCGGTCGTTTCTACTACAAACTGGCCATCTTCAATCGAGTAGATACCGCGTTGGTAATCGGTTCTTCCTGGGGCTTTCTTGAAGGCGCTGCGTGTGATGGCTGGAATGGATTCAGGCTCTTTCCACTCTGAGTGACCAGAAAGCTTAGCGATGAGAGGTTGCACTAAGACATACATAGTTAATACAGCAGACACAGGGTTTCCAGGTAATCCGCAGAACCATGCGTTGTCGAGCTCACCAAAAGCGAAAGGCTTACCGGGTTTGATAGCAAGTTTCCAGAAGCCGATTTGACCTAATTCTTCAAGAATATCTTTAGTATAGTCAGCTTCACCAACGCTAACGCCGCCCGAGGTAATTACAACGTCGGATAGTTGCTGCGCTTGCTCAAATGTGGCTTTCAGTGTTTCTGGGCAATCAGGAATAATACCTAAATCAATGGCCTCACAACCGAAGTTCTCGATAAGTGGTTTGATTCCGTAGCGGTTGCTATCGTAAATCTGCCCATCTTTAAGCTCAGTACCAAGCGGGCGCAGTTCATCTCCGGTAGAGAAGAAAGCAACAACCGGTTTGCGGAATACGCTGATGTGGCTAATTCCTAACGTAGCAATCATAGGAATATCGCGAGCGGTCAAACGAGCGCCTTTTTTTAGTACGACATCATTTACTCGAATGTCATCACCAGTAGGACGAATGTTCATATTCGTTTTTGGAGAACACTGATTGAACGTAATGTTATCACCGTCTACCGTGGTGTTTTCTTGCATAATGACGGCATCACAACCTTCTGGGATTTTCGCGCCAGTCATAATTCTAACAGTTGTCATGGAAGGCCAGTCACCTTCATAGGGTACGCCAGCAAATGACTTACCAACCATTGATAGAGTAGTACTTTGCTCTAAGTCACTGAGACGAATGGCGTAGCCATCCATTGCGGAGTTATCAAAGGGAGGCACGTTAATAGGGGAAAGAATGTCTTCTGCTAATACATACCCTAGCGCGTCAGGTAACGGCAATGTAAGAGTGTCAGTAACAGGAGTAATTGGTGTGAGCATTTTATCCAATGCTTCTTCTATAGGCATTAAGCCTGGTGCGTCGCAGCAACCCATAAGATAAGCCGTCCTAATTGATTCAGTGGAACTATTTAATTCAATAAAGTCTTCGGAATGTAACACATTTTGTCTAAAGAGAGGCTTACTCCTATGGATAAAATAGCCAAAAACATGCTTCAAATCATAATGCATACAAAGCAATACAGAATTTGTGGGTGTAATTGATGAAAATTCCGAGTATCCTTGTGCCCCCTTACGGGTGTTAGTGCGAGGAAGTAAGATGTCAGGATTAAGTGAATCAGCAAAAATGGTGAAAGCCGCGTTGTCAGAGCGAGGGTTAGAAACACCGATGCTGCCAAATGAAGTCAGCCGTGAAGAAAAGAAAGAGCGTATTGAACATCATATGCGTGAAATTCTTACGTTGTTACAGCTTGATCTACAAGACGATAGTTTGATGGAGACGCCGCATCGCATTGCCAAGATGTATGTGGATGAAATCTTCTCAGGCTTGGACTACGAGAACTTCCCTAAAATCACCGTCATCGAAAACAAGATGGACGTTAGTGAGATGGTTCGTGTTAAAGACATCACGGTGACCAGCACTTGTGAACACCACCTTGTGACCATCGACGGCAAAGCTGCAGTAGCCTATATCCCTCGCGGTAAAATCATCGGTTTGTCTAAAATCAACCGTATCGTAAGATTCTTCGCACAGCGTCCACAAGTTCAGGAACGCATGACGCAACAAATTCTGGTTGCTCTACAAGCCTTGCTTGAAACCGACGATGTCGCAGTAACGATTGATGCGGTACATTATTGCGTGAAGTCCCGCGGTGTCATGGATGCTACCAGTGAAACGACGACTACCGCATTGGGTGGAATCTTTAAATCGAAGCCAGCGACTCGACATGAGTTTTTGCATGGTTTGCGATAGTTCTTTCTGGAAGACGCATCACATATTGGTCTGCAACGCCCTCTGATTACGAGGGCGTTGTTGTTTTACAAAGCTTTCTTACCGATCAAGCCAATGTTATGCTTAACCAATAGTAATGAGTTTTAAATCTGGATTGATTGCACAGATGGAAAGGATAAAGAGAACCTACGAGTATGCTGCGCCAAATATTACACTTGTCGCATGGATGGGGATTTTGGGCTTTCCACTCTATTACGTTATTTGGAAGTATGTATTTCCGCAGCCTTATGAAAGTGAGCTTTTAAGAACTATTGGCGCAATCATGTTAATAGGGTTTATCTTATTACGTGCTTTTTCAGAAAAAACTAAGCGAATCCTCCCATACTATTACCTAGTAGTTATTGGCTTTACTTTGCCATTCTTCTTTTGCTATATGATGTTGATGAATAACTGGACGACAGTTTGGGTTATGTCGTTTATGTCATCCATATTTCTTCATATATTGCTTATTTATGATACGAGGATAATGGTCGCTCAGGCTGTAATATCTGTTCTATCTGCTGTTTTACTCGCTTACATTATGGGTGGACAAGGAATCTACATGGCGCAGAGTCTAACGTATTTACCCATATTTGCGTTTACTTATATTTTCGGCAGTTTATTCTTCTTCCGTAACCAAAATGAGCATGAATCCAAATTTGCAATCGCTAAATCGTTTGGTGCTGGTATTGCTCATGAAATGAGAAATCCTCTTAGTGCTATGTATTCTTCGTTAGAGGTAATGCGAGCAATTATTCCTAATAAGAGTGCTATTTTTCGTAACTCGCACCAGTTGAATACCGAAGAGCTTCAACGTTTGAATGAAATCATAGATGATTCCATGAAAACGATCATGAACGGCAATGAAACCATTGACTTATTACTGACGTCTATCGATCAAAGCCGAGTATCTACATCGACTTTCTGTCGCAATGACGGTAAAGAAGTCATTGAAAATGCAATCAGAACGTTTGCATATAAAACAGCGTTAGACACTAAAGCTGTCTCAGTTAACATTCCAAGCAGTTTTGACTATTTTGGTAGTGATACTTTATTGAAGTATGTTTTGTTTAACTTACTGAAAAACTCATTTCGCCACAGAGGTGCAGGGAAGTTCACGATAACGATTGACGCTCAAAACCAAGACGATTGCAATATCATTACTTTTAGAGATACCGGCAAGGGGATTGAAGAGCAACTACTCCCCTATATTTTTGAGGATTTTTATACCACCGGTAAATCAGGATCCTATGGTTTAGGCTTGGCATTCTGTAAAAAGGTCATGAGGTCGTTTGGTGGTAAGATAGTATGTCAATCCGAGTTTGGTGCATGGACAGAGTTTAAATTAATATTTCCTAAGTATGAGTCGAATGAAGTGGCACAGATTAAGAGTGAATTGGTGAAAGATAAGTCAGTGTTGTTTATTGGTGAATCATCTAGCATGTTGGACTTGGTTAAGGGTGCTCAATATCACCGAGAATTCAAGCTAACGGTTGAAGATATCAAAGCGGCAAGTTACCGCGAAGAATACAGTTTTGAGTATAGCCTTATTATCATTGACGGTAATCTATCTAGAGAAGGGTGGATCTACCTTTCGAGTCTAGAGGCGAAGCTTGAGTTTACCGAGGCACGAATTGTTCTAGTTCACTCTGCAAATGACCAGAGAAATCTGTACTTCAAGCGCTATCTTAACGTCGAGTTAATGGATTATGATGAATTTACCTCTGATATAAGAGATACATTAGATAAATTGTTTTTCAGAGAGGTGGAAGAGCTTGCGACGGCTCGTCCTTACAACACAATATCTTCAACCAAAACAGTTCTCTTAGTCGATGACAACCATTCCTTGCGAACAATTACTAGCATAATGTTAGAAAAAGAGGGTTTGGTAGTACTACAAGCTAGCAATGGTGCTGACGCTATAGTCATGCTTGATGAAGAAAATGTTGATTTAGTTATTATGGATATCGAGATGCCGATTCTAGATGGCATTTCCACTGCGGATAAGATAAGAAAATCTACTGCAAAGTATAATACAGTGCCTATCATTGCCTTCACTGGTGATGCGAATCCAACAACTCGTGAAAAAATCAAGCAATCTGGGATGGATGACTTATTAATTAAACCGACGCCCAAAGACGAGTTAGTTGATAAAGTTGCGTCTTGGATATAGATGAGGGAGCTCAGAGTATAGGTTGAGCCCCACATCCAATTTATTGCCTATAAGAAATAGAACTCTTTATTTTCCGTTGCTTCTTTACAAGCTTGCACTACTCGATCCAAATCCTCGAGAGTATGCTCTGAAGTGACTGAAAATCTTATAATATTCTTTCCTTTTGGTGTTGCTGGTGTACAAAATATAGAACCAAAAACACCTTTGCTCTCTAAGAAATCCCGAACAATCTCAGTGTTTTCAGCGTCACCAGTCTCTAAAGCGATGATCTGAGATTCACTTCGAATAGATAGCCCTAAGTTTCTTAGCTGATTTCTTAAATAGTCACTATTTGAGAACAACGAGCGCCTTGCGTTGTCGGCGCTCTTGATCACGTCGACGGTAGCGCTTAACCGTTCAGTTTCGTATGGGAGCAGCATGGAACTGAATATCGCAGGAAATGCCACAAATGGAAGACAATGCGCGGTCTTTTTATTGGACAAAATAGCGCCCGCACGATATGCAAATGTTTTTGCTAAGCTCACGGTAATATAATCTACATGCTCAGTTAAGCCTAATTCAGCAACCAAACCAGCGCCTTTAGGACCATGAGTCCCAAGTGAATGAGATTCATCCACGACCAGAGCACAGTCGCACTCATAAGCCATTGATACAAGGTCTACGAGCGGTGCGATAGTACCCAAAGTACTATAGATAGAATCAACTAGAATTATGCCTGGGCCATTCTTTTGAATCTGTCGCTTTAAGTGCCTGATGTTGTTGTGCATAAATGGATGAACCATAGCACCAGCAATTCTTGCACCTTCCCACAATGAAGCATGAGCGAAGAAATCAACATACACATTGGTGTCTTTGGTACAGATAGCCTGCAGTAAGCTCAGGTTTGCGGTATAACCTGATTGTGATACTACACACTCTTCAAATCCTGTTAGTTTAGCGAGTTTTTTTTCAAAAGCAGAGCTGTCTTCCGCTTCAGCAGTATAAACACCAGACATCAACATACTTTCCGTATTGTCTCGAATAGCGTCTATGTGCTTCTCCTTAATATAGGCGTTGTTATTCAGACATAGGTAGTCATTTGTTTGGTAACTGGTATCACTTGCCGTAGGTCTTTTCCCAGAGACTAGATGCTTTTTACTTTTGGTTGAATGGATATTTTCAGCGATATAAATATCGTGTTGCTGTTCAATAAATTTAGGCAACGTTTTTGTTATTTTCTCTAAGTGCATAGCTAGGTTCTCTCGACATTTAAAATGGGTTGTCGGCCGACAGAACGAAATATTGCCCAATATGCAAAAATAGTCACTAGTGACTATTTTATTTTTTGGAGTTACTAGCAATCTTCACTATACTACATAGCGATATATTCATCTTGCTTATACCTGTTGGGGGTCTGTGCGAGACTTTTTATACTCTTTTTGGTCTTTATTGATATATGTATCACATTTTTTCATTGTCGTGACATTAACTCCGGCCAGTACATTTTTATAAAACCAAAACTCACCCAGATAACCGCCAATGTTGCTACAGATAACTCCAAAAAGCCGAAGTTGTGCAACCAATGCCAATGTGGGTATTCGCCCTCGAAGAAATCCGTTAACCTGTACATTGCTATCGAACTTATGACTGAAGGAAAGGTAATCGCAGCGATAGATGGTTGAAATTTCAGTTTTAATAATCTGAAGTAACACAAGTAGATAAGTAACGTCATCGTGATGGCGATACCAGCTAGCGCACCCGTCAGTATAGGATCAGGTTCAGAGAAATTGACTAAGTATGCTGATAATGTGAGGTTGATCGGCGCTGCCATGATAGCGATAGTAGGCCTGGCTCTCTTGCGAAGCATACCTTCAAACACCAATCGATATAGAACCAGTGGTAGCATAAAGAAATATATTGCTATACATACACTAGCAATGGTTTCAGAATATACCGTATGGCCAAATTGAGTTCCTGCTAAAGAGCTACTAATAAGTCCAACAGGATAAAGAAACCAACTTGGAACTATATTGGCAATTTTAAAATTCTTAATTTGATAGAAAAAGAATAATATCGCCATGAGTATATGCAACATCAACGCGGCAAACCAAAGAGGGTAGGCGATGAGTGGTCTTATAACGGCTAAGTAATCACACAGGATTAATAACGCCATACTCATTGGAGCCATTAAGCTGCCTGTTAATGGGTGCTTTATATCAGCAGAAAATATATGGCGATTGAGCAGATATTTTAACAGTACGGGAATTAACAGTAAGGCGCCGATAGTGGCTAAGACTGGCTGAATAGTCTTACCAAGTTCTGGTACATACATTGCCCAAGCGTGGCCGAGGCCGATCATTCCTAAAGCTAACGAGGCTTGAGAGGTGGGGACACTGTGAAACTGTGTCAGTCGTTTTAGGGCAGCAAGACTTGTTGTCACGAGGAGAGCTCTCTTTAATATCCTTATTATTATCTGCTAGCTCTTTGGGGAGAGCTAGCAGTCTAGCCGTCTAATTATACACGGTTTGGATAGAAAATGCGCTCAGTTTTCCTTTCGTGGTAGATCTTCTTGTCGCAGTTTTTCGTTTTTGATGGTGCGGTGTAGTAGTTGACTATAGATAGGCTGACCACCCATTGCTTGAGCAATCACAGTCGCACCTAATGCTGTGATGATAAGGGGTAAGATCAAGTGGTAGTTATTAGTCATTTCAATGACTAGTAAAATCCCAGTAATCGGTGCTCGTACCGTTGCAGAGAAGAGTGCGCCCATACCCGCGATAGCAAAGACACCAGGTTCTATTGGTAAGTCAGGAAATAGCGCTTTTGCTGTTAATCCGAAGGCATAACCAAAGGACGTTCCCAATGCCAGCATAGGTGCAAAAATACCGCCAGGTGCGCCAGACCCAAAACAGATAAGAGTAGTAAGCACTCTACCAATAAACAGCAATACCAAGATGGAAGCGCTAAAACTGCCATTTGTTATATCAGGAATAATACCGATACCGCCACCAGTTAATTCTGGCACATAGAGGAGCAGTAGTCCGAAACATCCACCAATAATAGAACCTGTAAACAGGAATCGCTTAAGGTCGTTTTTATGAATGCGTACGAACAGATCCTGAAACACAGTAACAAGTTTATTGAACGCAACACCAAATACACCGAAAAGTGCACCTAAAACCAGAAATAGCCACAACACATTAAGTTCTGGTGAACCGTATTGTGGAATGGAAATGACGGCGCTTTGACCATTAATATAACGAAAAACCAAAGTCGCAGTTACTGCTGAGATAAGTACGGCTTTGATTGAAATAAGAGAGTAGCGAAAATGCGGACGCATCTCTTCGACAACAAACATGATACCGGCAAGAGGTGCGTTAAATGCAGCTGCGAGACCACCTGCGGCACCGGACGCAAGTAAGGTATGGCGGCTGTCATCGTTTTTTACTCGAAAAATATCTGTCACCATCCGAGCTAAGTTGCCGCCCATTTGTACCGTAGGACCTTCTCGACCAAGTACCATTCCTGACCCAAGAGCTCCTAGTCCACCAAAGAACTTAACGGGTAACACGCGCCACCAACGAACTGGTCGCATATTGTCCATCGCACCCTCAATTTCAGGAATGCCTGAGCCTGCAGCCTCTGGTGCAAATTTATGGACTAGAAAATAACCAATGAAGGCGAGTAATGCACTGATTAGAAAAGCTGAAAGCCACAGGGGAAGGACTGAACCGATTTCGTCACGAAGCCACTCGGTGCGCGTCTCAGTCACAAAGTGAACACCAAGCTCAAACAATGTGCCTACTAAACCAGCAAGTACACCCACAACACAAGACAGCAAAAGCACTGAGATAGGTGTCGTATCTCTCGAGAGAAATTGATTAATCGTTCCGCGTGGCACATGGGCAAGTAACGACTGTTTGATTCTTTCTCTCTTTGTCATTGTATTTAAAGACCTTGGTTCTTCGGATTGGCGGGAATGTATAAGTAAAATTATACGACTTAGAACAATTGGCAACAGTGGTAAAGATGAAAAGTAGTATTCCAAATTTAATGTTGCCTAGTGTTGCAGCATTTTGTGATTCACCTCAATGTTCTCTACTTGCAATAATCCAGATATGTACCATATTTAAAGCGTAGGGATTGTATTCGACGAGCATGGAGGATTTGAAAACCCTACGTACAATTTGGATGTGCAACAAACACATACTACTGCCCCGTAAATTATCTCAGCCGCGTTAACAAGGTTCAGAGATTCGCAAACTCACGATTGAGTAACGGGGGATCAAGGCGCGCGCAAAGTGCGCCTTTTGTCTTTTGGTCTTTTTTACTTATTCCTAAACCTATTCAATATAGAACCTACGAGTCACTTGGGTATATACTCATACCAAAGCAACATTCAGAGAGTTCATAATGTCAAATCAAGTACCTACCAATATCATCACTGGTTTTCTTGGTGTGGGTAAAACCACTACAATACTTAATCTACTTAAATCAAAACCTGAGAATGAGAACTGGGCGGTACTCGTTAATGAGTTCGGAGAAGTCGGTATTGATGGTGCAATGATGGCTGAGGGCGGTGCACTCATTAAAGAAGTCCCTGGCGGCTGTATGTGCTGTACCGCAGGTGTTCCGATGTCGGTAGGTATCAACGTACTGTTAAGGCAAAAGCCAGATCGTTTGATAATCGAACCAACGGGGTTGGGGCATCCCAAGCAGGTCATTAAAACGTTAACCTCAGCGCAGTACACTGATTATATTGATTTAAAAGCGACGATTGCGCTGGTGGACCCGCGCAATTTATCCGATGAAAGACATTTATCTAATGCTAACTTTAATGATCAACTTAGCGTCGCTGAGGTTGTGATCGGCAATAAAGTGGATCAATGCACCGCTGAAGATGTCGATGTGTTCAATGACTGGGTAACAGACCAAGTACCTGCCAAGATTTTCCACAAACTGGTAAAAAACGGCGTGCTTCCGATAGAGGTATTGGATATAGAGCGACGAGCTCAAGAAACGGAATCTTCGACTCATTCCCACGACTTTCACGACCATAGCGATCTTGAACCAGTGTTCGAGTTAGCTCCTGAAAAACCATTTATTCGCCGCGAGAATCAGGGACAAGGCTACTTTAGTTGTGGATGGATTATTGGTGCAGAACACATATTCGATTTTGACCAGTTATTCTCAATGTTCAGTGATTTGAATGCAGAGCGTATTAAGGCAGTCGTAAATACAGATAAAGGATGTTATGCGTTTAACGTTGCTAATCGCGTTGTTTCTGTCAATCAGATGTCGTTAGAAGGCTATGAATCGCGAATTGAAGTCATCGATAGTGAACTCCTGCCATGGGAGCAATTGGAGACAGTACTCCTTCGCTTGTGTGGCTTACGTTAGCGTATGGACTCAAATGAACTTCTAAAGACGGCTTCGACCAGACAGATCATCGATGTGCAGTGGCTTCGGTCTCTTGACGAGGCCGCTAAGCGCTACGGTCTCGATATTGCTACGTATCGCGGCGGTATCAAGGACTGGCATGAGCAAATGGAGAGGCCAAAAGTTTCCCTCGATTCGCTGGAAGAAGCGATTGCGCTGGTGGAAGCGCACCCTGCCGCGTTTGATATTGTTATAGATGCTGGTACCAGTATTACGGCAAATCATCTCGGTGTACTTGGTGCGTTTTTATATAGCGCTCCCAGTGTTGATGTGATGTTGAAGTTCTTTGAAGCATTTTCATTGGTGTTTTGTCCTGCTGTAAAGTTGGTGTTTATTCATCGCCTTAATGAGAAGTCTGAACTTTGGATGCTCAGACACGACGACGACAAAGGTATGCCGACCTTTTCCAATCTTGGTTTCAGTTATTACTGTATCGCCTTAATTACTTTTATTCGTTCGACACAAAAAGAAGCGTGCACAGTAGAGTTTTTCTTTGAACGAGATCCTTTAGATGACGACGTCATAGAGTCATTAGAACAGCGATTTAATTGCCGAATTTTCTATGGACATAAGATCCGACGTATCACCTTACCGAGCTGGTTTGTCAATAAGCCATGTACCTACGCGAACTCTGAGCTTAACGCGACCTTAGTGGCACCGATGCATTACAGCGCCGAAAGCACCATGGATTCGAGTTTAGCGGAGCAGGTGTTTTCCGTTTTTAAGCAGTATGAGGTCACAGATATAACGATTGACTCTGTGTCTCGGCATTTTCATATGAGTAGTAGAACGCTAACAAGAAAACTCAGTGCACAATCTTTGTCGTTTCGAACCCTGTTAGACCGTTACAAATTAGAACGAGCGATTTCGTTGTCCGCCAATCCAAGTACAAACCTAACTCAAATTGCCTTAGAAGTTGGTTTTAAAGATCTCAGCTCCTTCTCCAGAGCCTTCAAACGTTGGACTGGGGAATCGCCAAAATCGCTGTTTAATAGTAGGTAAATCACCTCTTTGCTAACTCGCTCACCCAATTGGCTTTTATCTTTTAAGAACACCTTGCGCCTATGACTAGGTAGTCTATTGTTATTATTGAAATAACAATAACTTGCACGTGTTAGAAGGGAAGCTAAATGGGTGTGGTGGTAAGGGTTTTATTAGCACTAGTTAGTGTCGGTTTCACATCGTCGTCAGTAAGCTCTGAACTTGAAGAGGCTTCCTTTGTTGGTAGTGATACTTGTATTGAATGTCATACTAAAGAAGTTGACTCTTGGACGGGCTCTGACCATGAGCGGGCCATGGATCACGCGACATCGGAGAGTGTTCTCGCAGATTTCAATAATGTTCAGTTTGAACATCAAGGGAAAACGAATCGTTTCTATAAGAAAGACGACGAGTTTTGGGTAAATATTCAGGGACCTGACGGTGACTTCCACGCCTATCAAATTCTTTACACTTTCGGTCATTATCCACTTCAGCAATACATGGTCCAGTTTGATGACGGTCGTGTACAGCTGATTCCTTTTACATGGGATTCGAGAGACAAGAAGTCAGGTGGACAAAGGTGGTACCATCTCTACCCAGATACCACGCCAAACGATGAGTTTTATTGGACCAACTCTGGTCAAAATTGGAACTTCATGTGCGCAGATTGCCATTCTACAAACTTACGCAAAGGCTACGACAAAACCACCAATCAATATCAAACCACTTGGTCTGAGATTAATGTGGGGTGTGAAGCCTGTCATGGTCCAGCTAGTGTACATTTAGAGCTTGCAAAGCAAGGCAACGAGGGGCGCCTTAGGACTGTTGACCATTACGGTTTCAATCGTGATCTATCTCAAGCGGTGACAAGTTGGGTATTCAAACAAGGGAAGTCGACGTTACAGCCTAGTGATATTAAATCGACCCAACAGGTGAAAGTGTGTGCTCAGTGTCATAGTCGACGTGTTCAGCTCACTGAAGACTACGATCATGTACAAGGCGAAATTTTGGACCGTTACTTGGTTTCCAACCTTACTCAAGAACTTTATCACGCCGATGGTCAAATCTACGATGAAGTGTATGTGCTTGGCTCATTCGAACAATCGAAAATGGCTCAGATGGGCGTCACGTGTACCAATTGTCATGAGCCACATACAGCCAAGCTTAAAATCCCAGAGGAAAGTGTTTGCTTACAATGTCACATCGCGTCTGAATATAGCTCGGAAAATCATACATTCCATCAGAAAGGCAGTGAAGCAGACAAGTGTACGACTTGTCACATGCCTGAAACTACTTATATGGAAGTCGACCCAAGAAGAGACCACAGTTGGCACGTTCCTCGTCCAGACCTCACACAACATATCAAAACGCCCAATGTCTGTACGACATGTCATGAAAGTGAGTCACCTGAGTGGGCTAGTAAAGCGCTTGCGGCGTGGTTCCCTGAGTCTAAATATCAAAACAGCCAGCATTATGGAATTGCCTTCTATGCAAGCGCTATAGGACACCGCGCTACGGCGGATGCCTTATCGTACATTGCGCAAGATAACACTGAAGCTTCCATTGTAAGAGCGTCAGCGTTGCAACGTTTAGCCAATTATCCTGGCCAAAATAGTTTGATAGCGCTCGGGCGTGCTGTAAAAAACAGCGATGCTATGGTTCGGGTGGGGGCGATCCAAGGCAGTGAACGTTATCCTTCACACCAACGTTGGCAAATTATCTCGCCGTTATTGACTGATTCAATACTAGCTGTTCGAATTGAAGCCGCTGGCGCGTTAGCGCGTTATTGGCAGGAGCTAAATCCTCTTCAAAAAGATCAACTAATGCCTGCGTTAAAAGAATATATAGCAGTACAAGAGTTTAACTCTGACAGAGGTTTTGGTCGCACCAATCTAGGTAACGTGTATGCCGCTCAAGGTAAGACAAAGCTGGCCATTACAGAGTACGAAGGTGCCATTCTTGTTGAACCATACTTTGCCAATAGTTATATCAACCTAGCGGACCTTTATCGTTCTCAGGGTCAAGAGACATTAACCGAGCAGACTCTACAGTTGGGTATCAAAAATCAGCCGAACTCAGCGGCAATTCGTTACAGTGCCGCGCTTTCCAAACTAAGACAGGGTGAAAAACTGGCAGCGTCTGACTTATTAAAACAAGCGGTAGACCTAGAACATGACAATGCCCAGTACTGGTACGTTTATGGTCTATCGATGGAGTCAATTAATCTAGGACAGGCAATTTCTGCTCTGAACCAAGCGTTCAAGCTCAGTCGAAATCCAGAACAGTTATACGCACAATGTGACATGTTGTTGAAATACCAAAAGCCTGAATCGAAAGCTTGCTTGCAGCAATTGTCGCAATTCGCACCTAAGGAAGTAATAGAGCAACTACAATCACGTTATTAAAGTGCGATGAGCATTATCAATATAACTAAAAGTTATGACCGCTAAAGATAGTATGAAAGTATGTGTTATCGCCTAAATTAAGTGTAGCTGGAAGGGTAAACGAATGAATCAAGCACAAACAGAGCTTAATCGCCTAATATCTGAAGTTGGTGAGTCAGTGATCGGACAACAGCATGTGGTTACTGCACTGGTGGTTGGGCTTATTACTAATGGTCATATTCTTCTAGAAGGTTTACCAGGTACGGCTAAAACGCGCTCTATCAAAGCCTTAGCGGACCGTCTACACACAAGTTTTGGTCGTATTCAGTTTACCCCTGATTTGTTGCCTTCCGACGTGACAGGCACCGAAATCTATCAAGATGTGGATGGGAAACCTCAGCTACATTTTCAATCTGGACCTATTTTCAACAGCATCGTGTTGGCGGATGAGATCAATCGAGCTCCTGCTAAGGTTCAAGCCGCCTTATTGGAAGCAATGGCAGAAGGCACGGTCACCGTGGGTGGCGAAAGCCACTCTCTCCCAGAACTCTTTATGGTGTTAGCGACACAAAACCCTATCGAGCAAGAAGGGACTTATCCATTGCCTGAAGCACAAATGGATCGCTTTATCATGAAAGTGACTGTTGATTATCCAGAAGATGAAGCCGAAAAAGACATCATTCGCCTAGTTCGTGATGAAGAACTGGGAGCACGTTCGAACACAACAAAGAACAATGACTCTGAATCGTCCATCTCGCCGGAGTCGGTGTTTCTTGCTCGTGAAGAAATGGCAAAGATAGAAGTATCTGACATTGTTGAAAACTACATTGTTGGTTTAGTGATGGCGACTAGACAGCCGCAACGTTACCCAGACTCTTCGTTACAAGATTGGATTCTAGTAGGCGCTTCGCCCCGTGCCTCTATCGCTCTCGATAAATGCAGTCGAGCCTATGCGTGGTTGCAAGGCCGCTCTCACGTTGAGCCGGATGATGTTCGTGCTGTGGCGCATATGGTATTGAGTCATCGGGTTGCGCTGTCATATAACGCGCTCGCAGAGCAAATCACTCAGAGGGAGGTCGTCGACCGTCTGTTGGATGTTGTGGCTATTGGCTAACCGCAGAGGTAGATAATATGGCTCACAATACCGATGCGTCGCTCGATACTCGCATTTATACTCCATACTCCAGATTGGTGAAACTGCAATCGCAAGTTCAAGCTTTCTCACTATTGCCACACTTAATGGCGCAGTCGGCAATGTCTGGCAGACACAGTTCTCCGTTTCGCGGTCGTGGTCTTAACTTCGAAGAATTGCGCCATTACCAGCTTGGTGATGACATTCGTAACCTCGATTGGAAGGTCACAATGCGTACTGGTAAACCGCATGTCAGAACCTATACCGAAGAGAAAGATCGTAACTTTATTCTGTGTATTGACCAGCGAAGCGGGATGTATTTTTCGTCAGTCGATACGATGAAATCAGTCGTTGCAGCTGAAGTTGGCGCACTCGCTGCTTGGCGAATCATAAAAGATAACGACCGTGTGGGTTTTATCATTAATCATAGTGACCACATCGAGTACATAAAACCACAGCGCTCGCAAAATCATCTGCTACACGGACTTAAGCGCTTGTGTCACGCAAATCAATCCCTTGGTTTACACAGTGAAGACGGTGACAACGTAGGCTTTGCAGCGACCATATCTATGCTTGGTAATCTGGGGTTAAAAAACGCCACCGTA
Source organism: Vibrio barjaei (assembly GCF_001639065.2). Lineage (GTDB taxonomy): Bacteria > Pseudomonadota > Gammaproteobacteria > Enterobacterales > Vibrionaceae > Vibrio > Vibrio barjaei. Next base: position 453,559 of record NZ_LQXO02000053.1, on the reverse strand, counting down.
GTTTTTATATCGGATTGGTCAGATGCTACAGAGCATGATATTGACCGACTGAAATACCTACAACAGCACAATGACATCCTCAGCGTAATCATCTCGGACCCACTAGAGCGTCGACTACCTGACGAGATTCTTGATGCGTCAACGTTAGTATTTGGCGACGGTAAGTATCAGTTAAGTGTGACAGAGAAACACAAACTCAATGCCGCCAATGCTGGTTTGGCAGCGCAATCTCAAAGCAAACTGGAAAGCTTACGCCAGCTTATGTCGATCAAAAAATTACCTGTGATTGAACTGACGACCGATGGTGACCACATTGCCAGGTTTAAACGAGCTGTAGGAGGGTTTAGCTCATGACTCAACCTGCACCTAGCTCTTACATTTTGCGTAACATGCTCGAAGTGCCTAATCCTGATTCTGTTAGTTGGTTGCCACAAACCATTGGATGGCAACTTATCGGATTACTCATCGTTCTACTCATTGGCGTTAAACTTTTTCGCGGCTATTGTCGCCATTCTATGCTTCGTTACCGAAGAGAAGCGCTGGACGTACTGCAAAGCAACAAAACATCACAACAGCGCGACCAGATGTGTTACGACGTTCTAAAAAGTGTCACGCAGTACCTTAAAATCTCTGAATCTCAGCAATATGGAACAGCATGGATAGAGCAATTGAACCGCTATGTCAGTCCTGATGCTCAATTTAATATCGAGTTGGGTGGAAAATGGTTACGCACTTTACTGAGTTCAAAAGTGACACTAGACGCTTCGGAATCAGAACATATTTATCAACAAGTACATAGGTGGATTGAACATCACCCCGTACCTAATTGGCTTAAACAGTATTGGCAGGCAAAACAAGTGATTGCTCGCAGTCTTAGTAGAATGGGTATTAAAGGAGGCCAGCGATGAGTTGGTCTACCTTAACATTGACGTATCCATTGTGGCTTTTGCTTCTGCCGCTGCCAGTGGTTGTCTATCGATTTGTGCCTGCATATAAGACCAAGCTAAGTGCTATCAAAGTCCCTTTCTTTAATAAGTTGCTGGATATTTTGGGTGAGCAGCCAGAACTTGGTGCCAGCCAATTGCAACCCTCTTGGTGGCAACGTGGAATACTGATCGTTTCATGGTGCTTATTGGTTATTGCAATGACCAAACCTACGGTATTGGGCGAGCCACAAACGAGAGAGAAGCTTGGTCGAGATGTGATGGTCGCGGTTGATTTATCGGGCTCTATGTCTGAGATGGATTTCTCTTCGTCAGATGGCGAAGCGGTCTCAAGGCTTGATGCTGTCAAAAGTGTCTTGCATGAGTTCGTTGCAACGCGAGAAGGTGACCGACTCGGTCTGATACTGTTTGGTGATGCGGCTTATCTTCAAACGCCTTTCACCGCGGATCACGATGTCTGGCTTGCGTTACTTGATCAGACTGAAGTTGCGATGGCAGGGCAGAGCACGCATCTAGGTGATGCGATAGGTCTCGCGATTAAGGTATTTGAACAATCTGAATCGTCAAAAGACAAAGAGAAAGTAGTCGTGGTACTGACCGATGGTAATGACACTGGCAGTTTTGTAGAACCTAAAGATGCAGCTATTGTCGCGGCGGCAAAAGGTGTGCGTATTCACGTGATTGCGATGGGCGATCCCGCCACCATCGGTGAGCAGGCGTTGGATATGGCCACGATCGATAATATTGCTAGCCAATCAGGTGGTCAGGCATTTCAGGCTCTAGACCAAGAAGCACTTCAGCAAGCGTACCAAACGATTGGTGAGTTAGAACCGAAGTTGTACGAAAGTACTCAATACCGGCCTAAACAAACCGTGCACCAGTATTTATTGATGGTAGTAGTCATCTTGTATTTGATTGCCTTTTCAACTGCAACGCTACGTCGTCGGTATGGTCAACCTCGCGAACTCAACGAGACCAATCAAACAGGGAGAAACATCTAATGAACTCCCTAGTCGTCGAGCAAATTATTTCTCAGTTCCATTTTATGCGTCCCTATTGGTTGCTTGCTTTTGTGCCATTAGCCTTGCTGTTGCTACTTCGTTGGCGCAGAGAGTCATCTGCTGCTTGGAAAACCATCATTCCTGAGCATTTGCAAAAGGCGTTGGTTATTGGCGAGCAAGGGTGGAAAAGCCAACTACCACTTAAACTCCTTAGTGCGATTCTTGGATTAGCTATTATTGTTTGCGCCGGGCCAACTTGGCAGCGTGAAGCCTCACCATTTGGTGAGGATCAAGGCGAGTTAGTGATAGTGCTCGATACCAGTCAATCGATGATGCAAAGTGATCTTCCGCCTTCTCGACTTGAGCGTGCCAAGTACAAAATTCGTGACTTACTGCAAGTTCGTCAAGGTGGAAAAACATCGCTTATTGTATTTGCTGGCAGTGCTCATACCGCGATGCCAATGACACAAGATAATCAGGTGTTCTTACCATTCTTAAACGCTATTTCACCAGAAGTGATTCCTGTCCTGGGTAAAAGTGCCCAAGCCGCTATCCCTCAAATACAGTCACAGATAAAAGACAGTTCGTCGGGTTCAGTGCTCATTATTTCTGATGGTATAGCGTCAGAGGCGATTGAACAGTATAAGGCGGCGTTTGAAGGCTCAAACGTGCTCGTCATGGTGATGGCGGTAGGTAGTGAACGCAACCAATCAAGCGCGGCAACAGATTGGGATAGCCTTAAGCAGCTTGCTAATGAAACTGGAGGAAGGTACTACGAGGTAAGTCTGGATAACGCAGATGTTGAGCAAATTGCTACCGATGTAGAAAGGCACATGCAAATCTCGGGAGAGTCGGCTATGCCTTGGCGTGATATGGGCTACTATCTGGTCTTTCCAATTATGTTGCTTGCTTTGCTTTGGTTCAGAAAGGGTTGGTTGGTGCAGTGGATGTTCATTGCAACCTTGTTAAGTCCAAATCTTATGGTTTCGGAAGCACAAGCAGAAACGGTGTCGTCGGTGGCAAGAACCGAGACAGCAGCGCAACCTGTGTCACAAGTGGAACAATTCTGGATCTCAACGAAACAAGAGTGGATGAATCTTTGGCTGACACCCGAGCAACAAGGTCAGTGGTACTTTGAGCGTGGAGAGTTTATAAAAGCGGCGCAGCATTATCAAGAGCCAATGAATAAAGGCATTGCCTATTACTACGGCCGCGATTTTAAGTCGGCACAAGCACAGTTTTTGCAAGTTCAGAACAACGAACTAAGTACCCTATATCTGGGTAATGCATTAGCAAGACAACGAGAATATTTGGCGGCAAGAAATCTATATCGATCACTTGCTAAGGACGCACAATCTGCTGATATTGCAGAAAAAGCGACGCATAACTATCAGGTGATGCAATCACTTGTTGACGAAATAAACCGTTTCAGTGAAAGCCAGCAAGGGACCACAGATGGGCCTGAAGAATCTATAGAACTGGGTGATAATCCTCAAACGGCAGATGGTGCTGATGAAACGACGACCGCGGAAATGATGCTAAAAGAGACGCTCAATGCACGAGAAATCCTCGGAAGTGAAGAACTTGCTGATAAATGGCTAAGCCGAGTGGAAGCCGATCCAAAAAACTTCTTACGCAATAAATTCCAGATTCAACTGCGCGATACTCAGAGAGGTCAAACTCAATGATTTTTCGACTTTGCTATGTAAAACAATTGAATCCAAAACGATTGAGCTTATTGCTTATTAGCACGTTCTTACTGATGTTCTCTGTACAATCGAATGCGACTATGACGCTCAATGAACTTGAGCGTGCAGGAGGCGTAGAAATCAAATCGTGGCTCAGCAAAGGCGCAGCCGCGGCTGAACCTGCTGCCATTAGAGAACAGGTAATCTTGTACATTGAGGTATCGACACCTCGTTGGTTTACAGGTGGTACTCGTATTTCAGCGTTTGGCATGCCCGATCTTATTGTCAAACAGCGAAACCAGCTGGCGACCAATTATACTGAGAGAAAAAATGGCCAAACATGGTCTCGTCAGCGTTGGGAGATTACATTATACCCTCAGCAAAGTGGTGAATATCGTTTACCCAAAGTGCCGGTTAGAATTCAGGTTTCAGCACCTGATGGGACTAACGTACAAGGTACACTCTATACCAAACCGATGTCGCTATTTACTCAACTTCCAGATGCGTCCTTTACTCCAAACAAGCCTTGGTTTGTTGCCAGTAACGTCAAGGTTTCGGAAGATTGGCAGCAATCATCTGAGAAGTTGGAAGCAGGAGATAGCGTGACAAGAAAAGTAACCATTAAGGCCGATGATACGTTATCCATATTATTACCTCCATTAGACAACGAACAATCCATCGTTGGCACTAAATCTTACCCAAAACCAAGTGTGCTGACTGATAGTCAGACTCGTGGAAACTATCAATCGACCCGACTCGATGAGACGGTGTATGTACTGACAACAGGTGGTGAGGTCACGTTTCCTCAGCAAACGATTCGTTGGTGGGATAGCGAGTCACAATCTGTCAAAGAAGTAACACTAGCGACTAAAAAAATAACCGTTGCTCACACTTGGCGATCTTTATTGAATACCTATTGGTCTCAGATAGCTATACTAATTAGTGCCTCTATTGTATTGATTGGCTTGATGATATTTGTAAGTCGTTACTATAAGCATCACCCTAAACCGCCTTGGTGGCTGTTCCAACAAGCCGTAAGACGACAAGACTGGCCTAAGGTGAGAATGTTACTTTATCTGAAAGGTCGAAAGCGCACCGCCAATCTAGAGCTAAAGCGAATGAATGATGGTAATAAGTGGCAAGAGGCGAGTGAGTACGTTCAGAGGCATACGCCAACCAAAGAAAACAGCTGCTGGCTTTGGCGTCATTTGAAAAGTAGCAAAGAACAACAGCGCGTAAGTGACTTAAAAGGCCTTGATAAATGGCGCTGAGCACCGTGCGTTAAGTTAAGGTAATAATGAAAAATACTGAGCTAAACCTAATTCCCGTATTCGTTGCCATCTATGAAGAGCAAAGCCTTTCTAGTGCGGCTTCAAGGTTGGGAATTAGTCAGCCTGCCGTCAGCAAAGCTTTAAAGCGATTAAGAGAAATCTACGATGACTCGCTATTTCATCGTAACGCAAGTGGTGTAGAGCCGACCACGTTTGCCAATGATATCTATCCGGCACTGGCAACCTCTTTAAAGAACTTTACGTCAACACTAGAAGCTTCTCGAGACTTTAACCCGAAGACATCGACCAAGACATTCTCGATAGCCTCAGTGTCCGCTGCCAATTATGCGATATTGCCAGAGCTGTTGGTTCGTATCTCTAAAATTGCCCCCAAAGTATCTCTAGAAGTTCATCCTTTGTTTACTGAAGACCATGAGTCTGATTTGCGTCTGCAGCGATACGATTTGGTCATTGATAGAACTCGAAGTGAAACTCCAACGTTGAAAGTTAGGGAGATTTTCCGGGAAAAACTGTATGTGGTAGTCGCAAATAACCACCCACGTATAACCGGAGAGACGATTACTACCGAGCAATATTTAGCGGAGCAGCATGTGGTGATGTCTCAATGGCAGACACGTAAAAGCTTCTTTAATGAGAAGGACTTCCCAGAATTCGGCAAACGTAAAATTATGTACCGAGCGGCGGGTGAGGTAGATATGTTGCCAGCGATTAGCCAAACTGACGCAATAGGTATTATTACCCACTCAACATTCAATAAGTTTGCTGTTGGGTTAGATGTTAAGGCATTGATGATGCCATTTGGCGCGTCGGATTATGGACTAAGCATGGTTTGGCATCCGAGTCGCAACTCGGATGCGGCGCACCAATGGCTAAGGCAACAAATTATTAAGATTGCCTCTCAAGTTAATTAATCTAAGGTCATTGTTTGTACATATGCTGATAATCAGGAATATGGGCTTCCCAGCGAGCTGGCTCTCCAATGTAGCTCTTCAATTGATTAATAAACTCGGAAACAAGCAAGGTTTGTTTCCGATGTGGATAAATAGCGTAAATCCCTGTGTCCTGAGTAGATAGGGTATAGTCGGTGAGCAATGGCACTAACCCTAATTCATCGATTGGTTTTTCCAAATTAAACAGGTCAATAACGCAATAACCAATTCCATTCTGCGTTGCAGACATCATGGTTCGAACGTCGTTGACCTTATAGTTACCCTGCATTTTGTAGCTAGTCATTTCTTTGCATCCTGGTGTTCTGCTCATTTTAAAACTATCAAGGCATACATCGCCGTTATTGTAGATGACGGCGGGTAGGGTAATGAGTTCTTCCGGTGTTTGTGGCGTCCCATGTTGCTCAAGGAACTCTTTAGAGGCGACGATGGCAAAGTTAGTCTTAGCCAGTTTTTTAGCAATTAAGTTTGAATCCGTTAGCTTGCCCATCCGAATGGCTAGATCAAAGTGATCGGCAATGATATCGGTTTTTCTGTCGTCCAAATGCAAAGTTACTTGAACGTTTGGATACTTTCTCATAAAGCAGCTAATAACGGGTTGAACATATTGCTGTCCTAAGAACACCGCGGAGACAATCCGTATTATACCTTTTGGCTCAGAATGGTAAGAATCAGCAATTCCCTTTATGTTATCCAACGATTCTAACAACACATGAGTTTCAGCAAGAATATCTTCCCCTGCCGAGGTAAGAAAAAACGAACGAGTAGAGCGGTTGAGCAACTGCACGCCCAATGTCTCCTCGAGCTTTTTTATCTGCTTTGATAGTGAGGAGTTATCCATATTGTTAAGCGTCGCAGCTTTGGCGAATGAACCTTGCTGGACGACATCCACGAAGAGCCGAAGCTGATGAGTAATAGACATGTTAGCCAATTTATCTGTAGGGAACAGCCTTCATACTAGTGGACTCGTTTCAAGATTGGAAGATACCCCCATAAGGTTTGAAAACGGGGACACTACTCCAAAACTGAGAGTACGCAGTTTCGACCTTGCTCTTTTGCTTTGTAGAGAAGTTGATCGGCCCGCTCCATAAAGTACATGAAATCTTCGTTTTCTTCGGGGATGTGTGTGAATACCCCGATGGATGTTGTGATAGCGCTGGAACTTGACGAATCAATTAGACATTGTTGTTCGAGCGAACTTCTCACTTGTTCTGAAATTTCAATTACTTGTTGATGTTCAGCGCAGCAAACAACCACCAAGAATTCATCGCCGCCCATCCTAAAGATAAAATCGTTCTTGCGGCAGAACATTGATGTTAATACGTGACTAAAGTGAATGATGGCTTCGTCCCCTCTAGCATGTCCGAGCGTGTCGTTTAGATGCTTGAAATTGTCGAGGTCGAGAGATATAAAGCTTAAATAGCTATTCTCTACTTTCGCTCTTAACAAGGCTTCTTGTGTCATCATCATAAAGTATCGGCGATTGAACAAACCAGATAACTCGTCGGTGACTGCCAGTTGCTGGAGTTTGTCATTGAGCGCTTTTAGTTCTTTCTCGGCAACGATGCGACGATTCTTCTCTCTAATGAGCTCAATCGCATGAGAGGAGAGCTCAAAGTACATATTTAAAATAGTGTCAGTGAGCGTTCCATGTTCCCCAACGAGGGCGGCTTCGGCTTCTATTTTTGCTTGATTTAAGTCGAGGGTACCCTTTGAAAGCGCGTTTAGCACCAAGCCCATTTTTTTGTCTTCATTGAGAATGTGCAGTAGCAGCCAGCGAATAAGAAAGTGCAGAATTTGCTCGGTCGCTTCATGCCAGCCTACACTCTTCGTACTACGTTGTAGCCTAATAATCTCTGGCACGAAGGACTCGTGGTTACCTTTATGAAGTTCACTCCAAGAATCTTGCTCAAAGTATTGCTGCCAAACACGCTCTTCTTCCGCGAAATGGTAGCGAGCATAGTCAGCCAGTTCATCAAAAATGGTAGAAACGTGAAGCTGGTTATCGTAGACCAAGGCATTAGCGAGTTTGTTGATCAACGAAAATAGGTTTTTGTGTTGCTCGTCAATACTGGCTATTCCGGTTTCGAAATTGGTATTCCAAGGAAAAAGCTCGATTTGGTTGCTAGGCATCAATGGGCTATCTGTGATGACAAGTGATGCACGATGGTATCGAAATTGCCCAAGCCAAAAAAGCCAAAGAGCGCGAAAATGGACTAATTGGTCATTAAATCAGCGTGTTAGAAGCAGCTTTCTGAATGGAATGATGGTGTTTTGAACATCAAATATGGAGAAAACTTCATGTTTTCCTACATGATTTTAGTGTGTTCGAGGAGAGAATTGTGACCAAGAGAGCGTAATGCTCTCTTGGTGGTCAAGATAAGTTAATCTTGAAACACTTCTTCTAATAAGACGCCTGTGGCACCGCTTGGTGCACTAACGTCTAAATATCCAGATAGTGTTGGCGCGATATCATAAGGTGTGACAGGGCGCGTAACAGTTTGGGGCTTGAGGTTATGCCCAGCAAAGATGACTGGAACGTGCGTATCGTAGCGCCATGGTGAACCATGCGTTGACGCAATAGTGAGTCCATCCATATTATTAATATAGGTACGAGGACCAAATACCATATAGACGTCGCCAGAGCGAAGAGGGTGATAGTTGTTGCGAATCAACTCATTAACTCGTGAATCCGCGACTCGATTGTTAGCGATATCCTCACTGGTTACTGCAGTAGCCACCCCTTTTACTTTCATTACTTCTTCAGCAATAACTTTTTGCACATCTCTGAGTGATACTTTTTTAGCAGCAATGAGTTCGTGATCGAGGTAAATATACGGCTGTGCGTAAAGCTTAATGACGTCTTTTTCCAGACCAAATTCGTTTTTAAGTCGTGTCATAAGAGCGTCAGTCAGCAACGCATCTTTATTAAAGTAAAATGGTTGTCTAAAACCAAGCGTGTTTACAGTTGGAGATGCTTCGGGGACTCCGTGGTCTGCAGAGAGCACGATAAGGGTATTCTCTAAGCCAATAGAGTCGTCAACATATTTAAATAAATCAGCGAGTGTTTTGTCCAATCGAACGAGATTGTCTTCGGTTTCTAAGCTTGATGCACCATAAAGGTGAACGACGTAATCATTGGAAGAAAAGCTGATAGCCAGATAATCCGTTGCGTCTCCGCTTCCTAACTTTTCTTGCGCCAGCAGAGTCTTGGCAAAGTCAGCCGTGATCTCATCGCCAGCTGGGCTTACTGTCAACATTGTCGAGTAGTACTTATAAGAAGCTGGCCCATAAGGGTGAGGGAAGGTGCGCGCAAACCCGCCTAAATCCACTTTATGATCTTTGTTGTTTTCTTGTAGAGAGTACTGGTCTTTGGGCAGTGACAGTTCCCATCGCTGCCCTGAATACTTGGCAGGAATAGCTTTCTCATTCCAGCGGTCAACCCAAAAAGGGTTGGTGTCGTAATAATAATCACTGGTAACAAATTGAGACTGTGCTTTTGAGAACCAAAAGGCTTTACCACCATGTCCGGCAAGGGAAATTGCGCCGCGGTCTTTCACCGATACAGAGAAAACGCGAGATTGTCCATTATTGCTGATAACGAGCTCGTCACTAAATGTGGTCGAAAGAATGGGTTCAGGTGAACGACCATCGCCAGCAGCCGCTTTCTGTGTTGGGTCTATTTCAGTGGATTTATCAACACCCGCACCAGATGTTAGCATCGAATAATTAGGGTCTTCGACGTTGTAGACCAGCCTATCTAAGCTCCGGTCAAACCAAACGTTACCGACCATGCCATGCACGGCTGGTGGTGCACCTGTTGCTAGGGAAACATGACCTACGATGGTTTCGGTATTGGCATGCTGATAATTGGCGTTTTTATAGTAAACGCCTTGATCCATAAGGTATTTAAAACCATTTTCTGAGAAATTGTGTTTGTAACGCTCAATCAGATCTGCTCGCAATCCATCAACCGTTATTTGCAGCACGAGATTGGGTTTTGACTCTGTTGCTAGCGTGGCGCTAACGTTGAAACACAAAGCAACCAATAGTGACGCTGTCACAATTGATTTGCTGAATTTATTATTACGCATAATCTGTCCTTGCCGTGACGATAAAAGTTTATTTGTCTTTTGCGAGTCTAAGTCCCATATCCGACATAATGATTGATTGACTAGCAAAGTCGCGTCGGAAGTTTTCAGATTCGTTCGCGTCGTAAGAGAAACTGCCACCTCTTACAGATTTATGTGAAAGCCCTGAATCCGAATGTTTAGCGTTATTTGGGTTATCAACAGGAGAAAAACGATAGAAACCGTCGTCGAAAGCATCTTGGACAAACTCACCTACGTTTCCTGTCATATCATACAAACCTAGTTCATTAGGTTGTTTCATTCCAACTGGGTGAGCGCGATTATTAGCGTTTTCTGAGTACCACGCGACGTCATCAATGTTGTTAGAACCTGCGTAGAGATAACCTTTAGAGTGGATCCCGCCTTTCGCTGCAAACTCCCATTCGGCTTCTGTTGGTAAGCGATAGCTCTCGCCAGTCAGTTCATTGAGTTTCTCAACGAAGTAGTTGGCTTGTTGCCAGCTTAAATTGTTAACCGGCACATCAGGCGCTGCGAAGTAACTCATCGATGAACCCATAACGGACTCGAACAGTTCTTGAGTGACTTCAAACTTAGAGAGGTAGAAGCTATCGACTCGAACTGGGTGGGCCGGGCGTTCTGATTTCGCAGCGGTTTCGGAATCTGAGCCCATAGTGAACTCACCGCCTTCAACGAGAACCATATCTTGGTTGATACTCAGCGCGATAGGATGGTTGGACGGACTCGCGCAGCCAGAAAGTAGTATAGGTAGCGCAATGATGGCTAAGACAACAAAGAGTTTTGTTGTATTCCATGCCCTTTTTTCCTCTGAGTATTCAGTCATAGTTTGGCTCTGTAGTGTTAAGAAACATCTCCTCAATTTTAACGACTGCCCACTTTCTTTTTGGTTATAAGCACTATAACGCCTGCGTGTTTTGCCCTGATATAAAATGCGATGAGTCTCAACATAAAAGGTGCATGAGTTATGGTATTAAGTGTGAATTCAGCTCAGTCGATAGGCGATTCCCAAAAGACAGAGTCCTCACAGTCAATCCACTTATCGCAAGGCCCCCAATTCCAAGGGAAAGCTTCCAAAAGAATGCATGTGATGGCGAAGCCAATTGGCGCAGTGTGCAACATTGATTGCAATTATTGCTATTACCTAAGTAAACAAGACCTGTTGGAATACAAAAAAGGCTGTTCTCCGGAGATGGACGAAGCGCTGCTAGAGCAGTACATCAAAAACTACATTGAAGGACAAAATACGCCGGAAATTATCTTCTCGTGGCAGGGTGGGGAGCCAACTATGCTTGGCCTCAGTTATTTCGAAAAAGTGGTTGAACTACAAAAGAAATACCAGCCTGCAGGCATCAAGATTTCCAATGATCTACAAACCAACGGTACCTTACTTGATGATAAATGGTGTGAGTTTCTTGCTAAGAACCAATTCCTTGTGGGGTTGAGTATTGATGGTCCACAAATGTTACACGATGCTTATCGAACCAACCGTGCGGGGCGTGGCACACATAAGCAAGTGATGAAGTCGGTTGAACTGTTGCACAAATACAAGGTGAGCTTCGCAACCTTGACTTGCGTGAATAACCTCACGAGCAAGAATCCCTTAGAAGTATATCGATTTTTACGTGATGAAGTGCGTTCACCACAAATGCAATTTATTCCTATTGTTGAGCAGAAATCCTTCCGAACCACCGCACCGCAAACGTGGACATCAAATGAGCAGCTCAAGCAAGGAGACAAAAGACTGATTCCGGGTAACGCCAACTCGATTATGGAATCATGGTGCGTCTCTGATGAAGCTTGGGGCAATTTCCTTATTGCCATCTTTGATGAGTGGATTCAACGAGATATCGGCCGCGTGTTTGTTCAGTACTTTGAAGCGAGTGTGGAAACTTGGATGGGACGAAAAAACCCCTTATGCACGCTTGGGCAATTGTGTGGCAAAGGCTTGGCGATGGAGCCTAATGGTGATGTTTATAGTTGCGATCACTATGTCTATCCTGAGTACAAAATTGGCAATATCAACGAAACTAAATTGGAAACAATGGCTTATAGCCAAGCGCAACAAAATTTCGGATTCGCTAAATCTAAGACGCTAACGACACAGTGTCAGCAGTGTGATTATCAGTTTGCATGTTATGGCGAATGCCCAAAAAACCGATTCATTAAAACCCGTACAGGTGAGCCTGGTCTCAACTACCTCTGTGCAGGGTGGAAAAAGTTCTTCTCGCACGCAGATAAAGCGATTGCCTATATCTTACGTGCCACCGGTAATCCGGTAGCTCATGGAAAGTACAGCGACCAAGCCATTCGTAATGTTGGATTTGCAACCAAGTTCTAGGAGCCTACCAATGAAAAATAGACGTCTGATCGCTTTAACTGCGATGGCAACGATCTTCAGTCTTTCGGCAGTCAGTGCTGAACCACAGAAAGATCAAGTTACCAAAACCAAGCCACAAAGCGTCGTTGCTTCAACTCAAGAAAATACGGCGCAACAAATTCAGCGCTATTCCTACACGGCGCAGAATCAGTCAGAGACCGTACAACGTCGCGTTGATGCTTTGCATCAGCTTAGTCAGTTTCCAAACCAGAATGCACTGGTTGCAGTTTCAAGAGCTCTTAAAGACTCAAACTCTGATATTAGACAAGCAGCCATAGTTGGTGCCAAGCCTTATCAATTTGAATATCGATGGAAGTTGGTTGCTCCGTTGTTAAATGATGAAAGTAGTGATGTACAGTTGGCTGCTTTAGTTAATTTGATTCCTGACTACACCAATATGAATGAGCAGCAGCAAAAAGAGCTTGATAAGATTTATCCAAGCGCTATTAAACAGTTGAAGCAGCAATCTGGTAGTGAAAAGCAGTTACTTCTCGCGGATGTTTACCGTTGGCATCAAGACTTCAGCAGTGCTGAATTAATCTACCAACAGTTAATAAAGAACTCTGCAATGGCGACGCAAGTCTCTTTGAGTCTATCAGACAACTATCGAGCGCAGCAGCAAGATGAGAATGCGCTAGAAGTGTTAAATCGTGCCATTGAAGAAGACAGTACTTCAGCTCAACTATATTATTCGAAAGCGCTAACGTTAGTCAGAATAGGCAACAAGAACGAGGCGGCTAGTGCTATCGAACAGGCGACCAAGTACGCGCCTGACAACAGTTACTATTGGTATTTAAATGGCGTACTTCAAGAACCGCTTGATATAGCGAAAGCGACGGACTCGTTTGAAAAAGCGTACTTGATTTCTGGCGCGCCAGAACAGCTCTACGCGGTTTGTGACATTTATGTCCGAACTGGGCACGAGAAAGCTGACGTTTGTTTGACGGAGCTAGAAAAAGTCGCACCACCTTACGTTATTGAAGAGCTGAAGAAAAAAGGTAAGTAGGAAGCGGAAAGAACAAGTAAGTATCAGTTATCAAGGTTAAAAATCTTTTAAAAAGAGTTGGATAGCGCGGAAAATCAAGGCATTCTATTCTGTATCGTTTTCTAACAGGATGTGGAATACATGATTATTGAAGATGGCGCTGTCCATATTGATTCTTTTTTAGCTGTTACTCTGGGTATTATTGTTCTCTTTGTTGGTCGTAGACTGAATCAGGTTGTTGGATTCCTAAAAGAATTCAGCATTCCTGAACCGGTCTCTGGAGGAATCGTCTTCTCGGTTCTCTTTGCTCTGTTCTATATGGCGACCTCAATCGAGGTCAGTTTCGATCTGATGGCGCGCGATGTATTGCTTGTTTACTTCTTCACCACCATTGGTATTAACGCCAGCCTGAGTGACCTCAAAAAAGGTGGAAAACCACTCGTCATATTGTTGGCAGTGACCATTGCCTACATGATAGTCCAGAATTTAACTGGTATTACCGTTGCTACGGCTTTTGGTTTAGAACCAGTAGCAGGGCTACTCAGTGGCACCGTTTCTCTTATTGGTGGACATGGCACTGCTATCGCTTGGGCTCCAAAAATCCAGGAACAGTTTGGCTTAAATTCAGCAATGGAACTGGGTATTGCAAGTGCAACCTTTGGTCTTATCCTTGCGAGTATAATGGGCGGTCCAATTGCTAAGTTTCTTATCAAGCGATACGACCTTAAACCACAAGAGCAGCAGTCGTTAGATATCGGTGTCTCAGAAAATCAACCAGAGCCTAAAATTACCTCCTATGATTTTCTTGATGCTATGCTAGCCATTCATACCTGTATCATTGTCGGTGTGTTCTTAAATGAAGGTATTGAGCATTTAGGGTTACAGCTTCCACTTTTTGTGACCTGTCTATTTGCCGGCATCATTCTTTCTAATCTCGTGCCGCATAATTATCCGCGAATTACTGGAACCTCATGGCCTGCAAACAAACCTGCTGTTGCTTTGATTGCAGATATGTCTTTAGGAGCTTTCCTTGCGATGTCACTAATGAGCATGCAGTTATGGACATTAGTGGATTTAGCCGGACCAATTTTCGCGATTTTAGCAGCGCAATTTATTGTGGCGATATTAGTCAACCTTTTCGTGATTTTTCCAGCAATGGGCAAAAACTATGATGCAGCGGTTATTTGTTCAGGCTTTGGCGGGATTTCGTTAGGCTCTACGCCAACGGCAATGGCAAATATGTCGGCGGTTGCGCAAAAATATGGTAATTCACATCAAGCATTTATCGTTGTTCCATTGGTCTGTGCGTTTTTTATCGACCTTGCCAATGCGTTTATCATCCCGTATTTCATGGGTGTTCTTATGTAAGTTCTTTTGAACGGTATCTGATTAGAACTTAAATCTTACGCTGTATACCCTAGGTACGATGACTTAGGGGATACAGCCATGACGAATAGACAACTAAACACTCACCATCATCCACTCGATAGCACTTTAGCACAACAGCTTGCTGACAAACTCTATCAAGGTTCGAATAGACATCAGCTTTGCCGAGAGCACAGCATTTCACTGCACCAACTCAAGTCAGCGGTAAACCAAATACGCTTAAATGAATATCAAGAAATGCCTTGTAGAGACACTCAGTATCTTGAAGCCCTTTACAAACGTTCACTTAGAACACAATGACATTCAGCCAATTAAAGTTAGACGTTATTTGATTGCCTTAATTAGCATTTTGGTTGCGATATCAATGTTGTCGTAACGTTTTGCTTTTCCTAATACTCGGATACCTTGCATATGGCAGATAATGAACTGCGTAAGTGTACTTACATCTGTGTCCGATTCCAGTTCTTGGCGCTGTTTGGCGTTATTGAGTACATCTTCGATTGCCTTTTCTAATGTGTCAAATAAGGAATCACTGCGTTTGAGTACCATGGCGTTTGTAGCGGCATGTTCAACAACAGCATTTTGAATGAAGCAGCCACATGTATTGTCTTTTTGTTTCTCGGCAAAAACTATTAAGAAGTCACGGAGCGCTTCCAACCCGGAATCGGGTTCTCGAAGTGTAGCAAGCTTAGGAAACGAAATTTGCTCCAGGTAGTTGTCGAGTGCGAGATAATAAAGCGATTCTTTGTCACCAAACGTGTTGTACAGGCTAAAGCGATTGATTCCGAGAGTCTCGATAAGATCATTAATAGAGGTATTCGCATACCCTTTGCTCCAGAACAACGTCATTGCCTGCTGCAGTTTTTCTTGTTTACAGAAGTTTGCCTTTCTCGCCATCTCAATACTCTTAAACACGGTTCTAATCGTTCAATATTACAGAAAATTATTCTTGACCGATCGTTTAGTTATTTCGTAGATTATATCTGAACGATCGGTTAGATAAAAGGGATGATAATGAAACTGTACGAACAAGCGGCAACAGTAAGCTGCAAGCGACTCAATTTATTTTTGCGCGAAATTGATGCAATAGGGTTTGAGCGAGTTGAGATCAACGTTCGAGAAGGGGACAACTTAAGTGACGCCTATAAGGCAAAAAGTGCCAATGGTAAGGTGCCATTGCTAGAGCTTGATGATGGTAGCTTCTTAAGTGAAACCGTTGCTATTAGTCGGTATTTTGATGAATTGCAACCTAATGACTTGGATTTGTTTGGAGATAGCGTAGCGGCTCGTGCCAAGGTTGAAATGTGGAATCGCATCGTTGAAATCGATGGAATTCAAAACGCATTTCAAGCGTTTCGGAATACGACTGGGCTGTATAAGGACCGAGAGAATTGTATAGAGGCTTGGGGTGTAGAAGCGAAGCATCGAGTGGAGCTTTTTTTACCGAAACTTGATAAGCAACTTTCTCAATCTGATTATGTAGCGACAGAGCGTTATACCATCGCCGATATTAGTGCTTATATATTTGTTGTTGTGGCTATCAATGCACTAAAAATTGAAGTGTTAGAGTCGTACCCGCATATCAAGCGTTGGTTTGAGGTTGTGTCGTCTCGTCCTGCAATGAAAGGCTAACGCAAGTGCAAGGTTAAGGTAGTTTAGGTTGGTGTCCATCGCCTTAGGTAAGATGCCAACCTTTAGTAAACTGGAGTTTGGATTTGAAAATTCTCATAAACTCACTAGGTTTAAAAGAAAGCTCTAGTAGGAGAATTCTTAGTGAGTCAAAAGAAAATACTGATGGTAATCACGTCCCATGACCGTCTGGGCGATGTGGATGAGAAGACGGGCTTTTGGCTTGAAGAATTCGCTTCACCTTACTATGCCTTCAAGGCCGCTGGCTTACATATTACTCTTTGTTCTCCTAAGGGGGGACAACCTCCAATTGACCCCAAGAGCGCACTGCCAGAGTTTCAAACTGAGTCCACTACCAAATTTGAACAAGACCCAGTCGCGCAAACTCACCTAGCTCAAACTCTTAGGCTGGTAGAAGTTCAAGCGTCAGATTACGATGCTGTTTTTTATCCTGGTGGGCATGGACCCCTTTGGGATCTGACCTGTGACCCAGATTCTGTTTCTCTTATTGATGATTTTTTCAGTCAAGGTAAGCCCGTAGCGACAGTCTGTCATGCTTCCGGCGTTCTTATCAATGTTGTTGGAGAAGACGAGGAGCCGCTAGTAAAAGGCAAAAGAGTTACGGGTTTTAGTAATAGTGAAGAACAAGCCGTTGGTTTGAGTGACATTGTGCCATACCTTGTTGAAGAAGAACTCACCAATTGCGGAGGGCTCTATTTTAAGGGCGATGATTGGAACTGTTACGTTGAAATAGACGGGCAGTTAATCACAGGCCAAAACCCCGCAAGTTCTGCAGCAACTGCAGAAGCTGTTGTGGATTATCTTAATTCAGGGCGTTAGATATGAAGCCCAAAAATCACCGATGAAAGACTCACTACAAAGTGTGATGACGGCGAGATTGTTTGCTTTCGTTGCTCTATATCTGACGTTTTGTTGACATAGTAAATAGTGCAATAGATTCAATTAGAGCAATATATTTTAGTTAATTACTCTACTGGTTCTAGCAATGACAACAAAAACTGAACGTGAAAAGATGTTAGCGGGTGAAGCTTATCAAGCTTGGGATGAAGAGCTGCTTCAAGCGCGTGTAAACTGCCGAAAAATTCTAAAAAAACTCAATGATAGTATTCCTAACACAGAGGATTGGAAACAAGCGCAGGAGGCGTTAATTCCTAATTGCTCTGGCAATTTATATTTGGAGCCACCATTTCGATGCGATTATGGTGAAAATATTCATGTTGGAAAAAACTTTTACGCTAACTTCAATTGCGTCATCTTAGATGTCAACGTGGTCGAGATAGGCGACAATGTTCTTTTTGCTCCTAATGTACAAATATATACAGCAGGCCATCCACTGGATGTTAAAGGTCGAGTGGAGGATGAAGTGGAGTTTGGACTGCCTATTAAAATTGGGCACAATGTTTGGTTAGGCGGCGGCGTTATTGTTTGTCCGGGCGTTACTATTGGTGACAACGCTGTTGTTGGTGCAGGAAGCGTGGTAACAAAGGACATTCCGGCTAATAGTCTAGCGGTAGGCAATCCTTGTAAGGTTATTAAAGAAATCGATAATGGCCAACGATTCAGTCAATAAATGCCTATTTTGCGTCTCAACGCAAGAATAAAATAAAGTAAAAACAGTAATTTAACTTTGCGTCAAAAAATTGTTGATCGGATAACGATTTTTTGACGTTTTGTTTGATGTCCATTCCATAAAAATTTATCATAACGGCGTTAGTTCTATAAGTTTCTATTTGTAGTGGATTTGGCGTTGCAGTATTCGGATTTTGAATTGTCATTAGGTTTGATGGAAAAAGCATTGGAAAGTGCCTCTGCTGCTGTCCTAATTACTGACGTCAATGCACATATCAAATATGCTAATAAACAATTCTATAATCTTACCGGATACTGTGAACAAGAAGTGATTGGAAAAAATCCCAATTTTCTTCGTTCTGGAAAAACAACAGACAAAACCTACCGTGATATGTGGTCGAAACTTCTTTCCGGCAAGGATTGGTATGGTGAGCTGATAAATAGAAAGAAGAACGGTACGTTATTTGTTGAAAAAGCACACATTAGTCCATTCGAGTACCAAGGCCAAAAATTCTATATTGCGGTCAAACGAGATGTTACCTCTGAAAAGAACTTAACCGAAAAACTAAGTGACTTAGCGTATTTTGACGCACTCACTCGCTTGCCTAATAGAACGTCATTTTTCGATCATCTTCAGAATTTCTTAGTAGAACACCAAGACTCCACTGAACCATATTCGTTGCTGTTAATTGATTTAAATGAATTTAAATCAATTAACGACAGTAAAGGGCATGATTATGGTGATCTCTTTCTACAAAATGTTGCCAGACGTTTTAAGAATGTAGTAGGAGAGGACGGAGTGGTTGCTCGTCTCGGAGGGGACGAGTTTGTCGTGTTATTGCCCAAGTGTGATGTCGACGTTGCAGAGCGCGTCGCCCAAAATCTATTGGACGCCATTGCTTACATAGAAATCGGTAATAAATCCGAGCGCGGCTCAGCTGCGGTTGGTATTACAACGAATGAAAGTAAGCGTATCCCAACAAGTTTGCTTCTTAAGCAGGCAGACCTTGCTATGTATCGTGCCAAGCAGTGCCAAACGATGTGGGTAAGTTATAACGAAGAGATGGGAATCCAGTGGGGACGTAAAAAAGCCTTGGCTCAAAGGCTTGCTGAGGCAATCGAACTGCATAAGTTAGAAGTGAGCTTTATGCCAGTCATCGACCTTCATAAGAATGAAGTTGTTGCTTATAAGAGCCGCTTAGAGTGGGTGGATCAAGTCCTAGGTAACGTCGATCGCTTTGAATTTATTCCTATTGCGGAAGAGTCGCAATTGGTTCGCAAACTTAATCTATTTACTATCGAGCAAGCTTGTAAATATGCAACCGTAGGTGAGCTAAAAACGGTTGCTGTTAAAGTGTCTTCAAAGAACTTTGGTCACGGTTTGTTTGTTCAAGAAGTCATTGAAATTCTTGAGCGCTTTAAATTGCCTCCTCAATGCTTAGTATTAGAAGTGTTTGAAGATATGCTTTCTAAAAAGCGCTGTGTTGATGAGCTCTATCAATTAGTCGATTTCGGCTGTCAAATTACCGTCGCCGATTTTGGTATGGGTCATATTTCCATATCCGAATTGCGTGCGCTGCCTATTCAAAAACTAAAAGTAGGCGCTCAGCTGACAGAAGAAATTGCGCAAGATACGTCAGTAGAGCAGGTGGCTAAAGCGATTGTTGGGTTGGCTAACGTGCTTAATATCGAAACTATTGCGGAAGGGGTAACGACTGAGCAGCAATTACAGTCGTTAAAAATGATTGGCTGCCATTTTGCCTCGGGTCCTTACATTTCATTTCGTATGCAACAAGGTAGTTAAGCTGCCTATTTCCCTCTTTTAATTCCAATTGTCACAATTTGAAACCATTCACGGAAAACTCATCGAAACGTTTCGATAGTCCGATCTGGCTCACACTTGCCCATTGAGTCCCTCGATCTTTTGATTAACTACGCTAGGATTATCATCGAAACGTTTCGATGACAGAATTATCAAAAAACATTTATCCAGAATACAGTCTCGATAAAGCCGCATGAAGCAGGTATAAGACATGAAAAAAAGTGCTCTAATTAACTCTGAACTTTCCTACTTAGTGTCCACATTAGGCCACACTGATGAAGTGACTATTTGTGATGCAGGGTTACCTATAGCAGACCACGTGCAGCGCATCGACCTTGCGTTAACTCACGGCGTTCCCGCCTTCCTGGATACGGTTAGAGTTTATCTTGAGGAAGCGCAAATCGAAGGTGTGATAATGGCAGAGGAATTTAAACATGTAAGCCCTGAACTCCATGATGCACTGATTACGACGATAGAAGAAGAGAAGCAAGCAACGGGCAAAGTGATTTCAGTTGCATACGTTTCACACGAAGAGTTCAAAGTAAGAACACATGATTCAAAAGCGGTAGTAAGAACAGGTGAATGCACGCCTTACGCTAACGTGATTTTTCAAGCGGGCGTCGTCTTTTAGTCCGGCCAGCACAGACAGTACAGGACAACTAACATGCTGCAACCAATATTACATTTAAGCGATATTGAAAAAGCTTTCCCAGGAGTTAAAGCCTTGGATAAAGCCAGTTTGAACGTGTACCCGGGCAAAGTCATGGCTTTGCTAGGTGAAAATGGCGCTGGCAAATCGACGTTAATGAAAGTGTTGACGGGTATTTATTCCAAAGATTCTGGAGAGTTGCGTTACCAAGGTACTGAGGCTGCATTCCAAGGTCCAAGAGACTCTCAGCAAGCCGGCATCAGTATTATCCACCAAGAGTTAAACCTCATTCCCGAGCTTACTATTGCGGAAAACATCTTTCTAGGTCGAGAAAAAACGAACGCGTTTGGCCGAATCCTGTGGACGGAGATGTATGCCGAAGCCGATCGTTTATTGGCTCGTTTGAATGTAAAGCACAGCTCCAAAACACCATTGGGTGAGTTGAGTTTGGGCGAGCAACAGATGGTGGAAATTGCCAAAGCACTATCGTTCGAATCAAAAGTCATCATTATGGATGAACCCACCGACGCATTAACTGACACCGAGACTGAATCGCTATTTAGCGTTATTAATGAGCTGCGCGATCAGGGTTGCGGCATCGTTTATATTTCACACCGTTTGAAAGAAATCTTTGAGATTTGTGACGACATCACGGTATTGCGTGACGGTAAATTCATCGGCCAACGTACTGTAGCGGAAACCGATGAAGATCTACTTATTGAAATGATGGTTGGTCGTAAACTGGACGAACAATACCCACGTATCGATGCGGTTCACGGCAAAACGAGCCTAGAAGTGAAAAACTTGTCAGGTCCGGGCGTTAATGATGTCAGCTTTACCTTAGACCAAGGAGAAATTCTTGGAATCTCTGGGCTCATGGGAGCAGGGCGTACCGAGCTTATGAAAATTATTTACGGTGCTCGCAAGCGTGAGTCTGGCTCCGTGATACTGAATGGCAAAACCATTAACCCAAGCAGCCCTCAGGATGGCTTGGCAAATGGTATCGCTTATATCTCCGAAGACCGTAAAGGTGACGGTTTGGTACTCGGTTTATCCGTTAAAGAGAACATGTCGCTTTGTGCCCTCGAACAGTTGTCTAAAGGTGCACAGATTCAACATGGCGAGGAAGTCATTGCAGTAGAGGATTTCATCAAGCTCTTTAACATCAAAACCCCGTCTCGTGATCAGATCATTGGTAACTTATCGGGTGGTAACCAGCAGAAGGTGGCTATTGCCAAAGGGCTGATGACCAAACCAAAAGTTCTTATTCTGGATGAACCCACTCGTGGCGTTGATGTTGGCGCGAAAAAAGAAATCTATCAGCTTATCAACAAATTTAAAGCAGATGGTATGAGCATCATTCTCGTATCGTCAGAGATGCCTGAAGTATTAGGTATGAGTGATCGCATTTTGGTTATGCATGAAGGGCATATAAGCGGAGAGTTTATGGCACACGAAGCAGACCAAGAAAAACTATTAGCATGCGCTGTCGGCAAAAATGTAAGTGAGGAAGCAGCATGAGCAACAAAACAATGAGCGTTGACACGGAAAAAAAGAAGCCTCTTTTTAACAAAGAGTGGTTAATCGAGCAGAAGTCGCTGATCGCTTTGATCTTCTTGATTGTCGTGGTGTCATTCCTTAACCCTAACTTTTTCACCGTAGACAATATTCTGAATATTCTACGTCAAACCTCTGTTAACGCTATTATCGCGGTTGGTATGACCTTGGTCATTTTGACGGCGGGGATCGACTTGAGTGTTGGCTCGGTATTAGCACTTTGCGGCGCGTTTGCAGCAAGTTTGATTGCCATGGAAGTGCCGGTATTAATTGCCGTTCCTACTGCCTTACTTGCAGGTGCTGCATTGGGTGCGATCAGTGGCATCATTATCGCGAAAGGTAAGGTGCAAGCCTTTATTGCCACATTAGTAACGATGACGTTGTTACGCGGTGTCACTATGGTTTACACCGATGGTCGTCCTATTTCAACTGGCTTCACCGATACTGCAGATGCGTTCGCATGGTTTGGTACAGGCTACGCTATGGGCATTCCGGTACCCGTTTGGATTATGGTGATTGTTTTTGCCGCAGCATGGTACCTACTTAACCATACACGATTTGGTCGTTATGTTTACGCACTAGGCGGCAATGAATCAGCGACACGTTTGTCTGGTATTAACGTCGACAAAGTAAAAATCGGTGTGTACGCCATCTGTGGTTTGTTAGCAGCACTGGCGGGCATCATAGTGACTTCCCGTTTATCATCAGCGCAGCCTACGGCAGGTATGGGCTATGAGTTAGATGCTATCGCAGCCGTTGTTCTTGGCGGCACTAGCTTGATGGGTGGTAAAGGTCGAATCATGGGAACCTTAATCGGTGCTCTTATTATTGGCTTCCTAAACAATGCTTTGAACTTATTAGATGTTTCCTCTTACTACCAAATGATTGCTAAAGCAGTGGTAATTCTGCTGGCAGTACTGGTAGACAACAAAAACAAGTAATAACTCTTAAACACAATTTAACAATAACTGGCTCGACATTAAGTTGAGCCACCCCCTACACAAAGGACTAAAACGATGAAAAAACTAGCAACT
Source organism: Vibrio barjaei (assembly GCF_001639065.2). Lineage (GTDB taxonomy): Bacteria > Pseudomonadota > Gammaproteobacteria > Enterobacterales > Vibrionaceae > Vibrio > Vibrio barjaei. Next base: position 430,549 of record NZ_LQXO02000053.1, on the reverse strand, counting down.
CTTATCTCTGCTGCGGTACTTTCTGCTTCGATGTCTGCAACGGCATCGGCACAAGACACGATGGCAATTGTTGTATCTACTCTTAACAACCCATTCTTTGTAACCATGAAAGAAGGTGCAGAGGCAAAAGCAAAAGATTTGGGTTATAACCTGATCGTTTTGGACTCTCAGAATGACCCAAGCAAAGAGCTGTCAAACATCGAAGATTTAACCGTTCGTGGCGTCAAAGCGATTCTGATCAACCCAACAGATTCTGACGCAGTATCTAACGCAATCCGCATGGCTAACCGTTCTAATATTCCTGTACTTACTCTTGACCGTGGTGCTAGCCGTGGCGACGTAGTGAGTCATATCGCATCTGACAACGTAGTTGGTGGTGAAATGGCTGGTCACTACATCATGGAAAAAGTAGGGGAGAAAGCGAAAGTCATCCAACTTGAAGGTATTGCTGGCACGTCGGCGGCTCGCGAACGTGGTGAAGGCTTCATGAACGCTGTAAAAGGTTCTCAAATGGAGCTGCTTGCTAGCCAACCTGCGGACTTTGACCGTACTAAAGGTCTGAACGTCATGGAAAACCTTCTAGCAGCTAACCCTGATGTTCAAGCGGTATTCGCGCAGAATGATGAAATGGCACTGGGCGCACTTCGTGCAGTTGAAGCCGCTGGTAAAGATGTGATGATTGTTGGCTTTGATGGTACAGAAGACGGCATGGCAGCGGTTAAACGTGGCAAACTTGCCGCGACTATCGCTCAACAGCCTGACATGATCGGTGCGTTAGGCGTTGAAACAGCAGATAAAGTACTAAAAGGTGAAAAAGTCGAAGAGTACATTCCAGTACCACTTAAAGTAGTGACTGAATAATCCTTTGGTTCCCTCTTTTTGATGGTAGTAAAGCTCTCCTTTAACCAAAGGAGGGCTTTAAAAGAAGCCAGCCCATCTCGTCCAAGTTAATTTCGGTCTGTCATATCAAGGCAACCCCAAGTTAATTTATTTGAGTAAAAAGGAACAATGTATGAATAAACTCATCGTATTGGGTAGTGTGAATGCAGATCATGTGCTGCAAGTTCCTTCTTTCCCTAGACCGGGTGAAACTTTGCACGGTATGAATTACCAAGTGATTCCAGGTGGTAAAGGCGCGAACCAAGCAGTAGCTGCGGCGCGTCTTGGTGGAGATACTGGCTTTATTGCCTGTGTGGGCGATGATGCGTTTGGCATTAACATTCGTGAAGCATTCAAAGCTGACGGTATCAATATCGCGGGTGTGCAATTGGAGCCAGGAACCCCAACAGGTATCGCGATGATACAAGTGGCAGAAAGCGGTGAGAATAGTATTTGTATTTCTGCAGAAGCGAACGCAAAGTTAACTACTGCTCGCGTTGAGCCACATAGGGCAATGATTGAAAACGCAAAATATCTACTGACACAGCTTGAGACGCCTATTGAAGGCATTGAGTATGCGGCAAAACTTGCGAAACAATCCAAAACTAACGTCGTACTAAATCCCGCACCTGCGATGGCGTTACCGGACTCTTTGCTTGAATGTGTTGATGTGATTACGCCAAATGAAACAGAAGCTGAAGTACTTACTGGCATTACAGTCACCGACGATGAGTCAGCCCAAGAAGCAGCGAATGAACTTCACCGTAAAGGCATTGAAATTGTAATGATCACGCTGGGTTCAAAAGGTGTATGGTTAAGTCAAAATGGTCGCGGTGAGCGCATCTCTGGGTTTAAAGTTGACGCCACGGACACCACGGCTGCGGGTGATACATTTAATGGCGCGTTGGTGACGGGCTTAATTGAAGGAAAATCGATTGAAGAGGCGATCGTTTTTGCTCATGCTGCTGCCGCTATTTCGGTGACTCGATTTGGTGCTCAGACTTCCATTCCTTCGCTAGATGAAGTAAAAGAGTTTTTAGAGCAAAAAGCTTAGTATAAGGCGCTGATATTAGACGACTAGAATAAATAAGCAGTAGCGGAGAGCATTGCCCAATGGCAACGATGAAGGACATTGCAAGACTGGCTGGCGTATCCACATCGACAGTGAGTCATGTCATCAATAAAACACGGTTTGTAAGTGAAGAGATTTCGGAGCGTGTGAATAGCGCTGCGAAAGAGCTGAACTATGCCCCCTCAGCACTAGCTCGTAGCTTAAAAATGAACCGTACTCGAACAATTGGAATGTTAGTGACAACCTCAACCAACCCGTTTTTTGGTGAGGTTGTGAAAGGGGTAGAACGTAGCTGCTATCATCAAAACTACAACCTTATTCTGTGTAATACAGAAGGGGATACTGAGCGTATGAGAGCATCCATCGATACGCTTCTGCAAAAGCGTGTCGATGGGCTGATTCTTATGTGTTCAACACTAGAAGGCGAGAAACTGGATATCTTCGACCAGTACCCAACTATACCCGTGGTAGTTATGGACTGGGGGCCTATCCATTTTGAAAGTGACAAAATTCAAGATAACTCTTATCTAGGAGGTTATCTAGCGACTAAGCACTTGATCGAATGTGGGCATAGGGAAATCGGTTGTATCACTGGACCATTGAATCGCCATCAGGCTTTGATGCGTTACGAAGGCTACAAAAAAGCCCTAAAAGAACATTCACTGCCACTAAATCCCGACTGGATTATTGAGTCAGATTTTGAATGTGATGGTGGAGCTAAGTCTCTAGAGATATTAATGTCTCGTGGCGCGCTACCGAGTTCGTTATTTGTGTGCAATGACATGATGGCGATGGGCGCCATAAATATCGCTCATGACAAAGGCGTAAAGGTGCCCGAAGAGCTCTCTATAATAGGCTATGATGATATTCACATAGCAAAATACATGACGCCTGCTTTAACAACGATTCATCAGCCCAAATATCGTTTGGGTAAGGCTGCGGTTGAAACTTTGTTAGCTAAGATAGATAAAACGACAGAGGTTCCGGACGTAGTACAGTTAGAGCCAACTCTGGTCGTGAGAAACAGTGTAAAGTCCTTATTGTAGACTGTTCACTGCGAAATAAAAAAAGCACCTCGCATTTGGCAGGTGCTTTTTTGATGTTATTGGTAACTGTTTCAAATACGGCGTTCTAATGAGAATTTACAGCGCGTTAGTGAGAATTTCTCGGCTGACGTCTAGGGTAATTGCTTGGTTTTCACCTAACTTAACATAGCCATTTTGCTCAAGCTTCGCTAAGACTGCGTCTACTGCATCAGACTTGTCACCGTTTACTTCGGATAGTTGAGCATCAACATTTAGGCTAGTATAGAAAGCTTCAATAGCATTGATGGTACGTTCCGCTAGATCATCGCTATCTTCTAATTGGAAGACGTTGCGTCCCATCTGCTCGATCTTTCCTCGTTTGAAAGCCATCTGACTGCGTAGCAGCGACGGTTGAATAATCGCCAGTGAGCGAGCGTGATCGACATTCCAAAGAGCGGTCAATTCGTGGCCAATCATATGAGTAGCCCAATCTTGAGGCATCCCTGTACCAATCAAACCATTAAGCGCTTGGTTAGCTGTCCACATTAAGTTCTCACGCCACGCATCATCACGCTGCTCAAACTTAGCTCCGAGCTCGAGCAGGTTACGTAGAAGTACTTCGGCATACCCTTCTTGAACCATGTTGCCTGTTTGAGTTGTGATGTATTGTTCGCAAACGTGGACCCATGCATCCACAAGCCCATTGATCAGCTGACGCTCTGGCAATGTTTTCATTGCATCCGGATCGAGTACTGCGAACTGAGGACGAACTAATGGTGTCATAAAGCCCAGCTTTTCATGAGTCGATTTCTTGGTGACAACCGCGCCCATGTTTGACTCGGAACCTGTTGCTGGTAACGTCAGTATTACCCCGATAGGCACAGCAGTTTCGGGTTTATATTGACCAGTAATCAAATCCCAGCTGTCGCCATCGTGTAATGACGCTGCGGCGATGTACTTAGTTCCATCAATAACAGAGCCGCCACCCACTGCGAGCAGATAATCTACGCCTTCAGATTTAACCAACTCGATAGCCTTATCTAACGTCTCTTTAGTAGGATTGGCTTCTACGCCAGAGAACTCCAACCATGTGTGATTTTGCAATGCTTCAACGACTTGATCGTAAACTCCGTTGCTTTTAATAGAGCCGCCGCCATAGATAACGAGTACTTTGGAGGATGTTGGTATGCTAGAAGAGATCTGTGCAATTTGGCCTTGGCCGAAATGAATAACTGTAGGGTTTACGTAGCTAAATTTCATGGTATTGCCTCACATTCCAATGTAGTTAATGCACCTAAACTATGAAGGAGGTGCATTGCATTTATGCTACTTATGTTTGGGGCGAATAGATCAGGCTTCAAGTGTTAAACCTGATCTATCTTGAATGAAGGGTGAATTAATGCGCAGTTAAGAGCAATTGGGGGATAGGCCAGCAATCTCTCGTTCTTGCTGCAGTTCTTTATGGAACGCTTCTAACTGGGTTTGTGCGACGGCGGGATCGTTGATAGATGAACTCATCTTAACGAATTTGCTCACAGCTCGATCAACACCTTCAGTGTTATCACGGTCAAAGTCGATCAGAGCCTGCATAGCGACTCCTGCTTCCTTATAAGATTCTTGAGAAGCGCTCTCGGCAGCAAGCGCTGAGCGGTACGCATTATCATGTTGACAGGCAATTAATGCGTTTACCGAGGCATCGATATCGGGACCAAAATCCAATGAGGGTTTAGCGGGTGCAGGTGCTTTCTGTTGTTGTGTTTCTTGTTGTTGGTCTTTGGCGTATCCATCGACTGCTCCGGCAGTACCGCCAGCTAGAGCCCCAGCCGTAACATTTCGACTCAATCGATAGGTGTCGACTTCACCATCAACGATTAGGTCGGTAAGTGCTCCCAACATACCGGCAGAGACAGCACCGACTGCCGCGCCTTCTGCGGCACCTTGTGTAGTATTGGCGCCACAGCCCACTAGTAAGACAGAAGAAATGGCGACAGCTAATAACGAACATACTTTCATGATCAATTCCTTGTCACTGATAGTTATTGAGCCAGTATAGGATGGTTCTATAAATTTTTCTCCATTTAATTAGTATGTTAGCGAAGTATTTAACATACTAAACTGACGTAAAATAAGTGCACTGTCATTTCGGTGCAGCTGGCAATAAAGCCGCTACGGGCGCGAGCTATGAACTGGATATGGTGGATTACCTACCTATCTTTGGCCCTCTAATTATGCATTCAATGTTAATGGTGTTGACTATGCATTTAAGTTCGAGCAGCCTGACCTTCCTCTTGCTGACTTGAACGCTGGTGGTGGGAATAATGGCGGTGGCGATGGAAGTGGTAACTCGGGAACGTGTGTTACCACAGGGGTTAATGCTTATCCAAATTTCCCTCAAACGAACTGGAAAGGTGACCTTAGCCAGGCGAATGGTGGTGATAAAATGAGTCACAATGGGGTAGTTTACAAAGCGAAATGGTGCACGAACTCAGTACCCGGAAGTGACGGTAGTTGGGAATAAGTCTGCGTTATCTAATAGGTAGCAACTAAACAACAAAGCCACCAAGTTATATTGGCGGCTTTTGCAATTAATGTCATAGAGTTTTAGTCCGCAAAGACATAGCCTTCGGGTATTACAACAATACCTTTCTCCGAGATATGAAAACGCGCCGCGTCTTGTGTTGGGTTTAGGCCAATCACTGTGCCGGCGGGAATGACAACGTGCTTGTCGATAATACAGTTTGCTAACTGACAGTTTTCACCAACGGTAACCTCTCCAAACAAAATACTGTCAGCAATGGTTGCACCATCATTGATCCTTACGTTAGATGACAGAATGGAGTGGTGGACTGAACCACCAGAATTGACCACACCGTTCGCGATAATCGAGTTAATAAATATGCCTTCGTTCCCAGTCGCAGAAGGGACGGTGCGTGCTGGAGGCAACTGAGGTTCATATGTCCGTATTCCCCAGTTTTCTTGATATAAATTCATTGGCGGAACAGGCTCTAGCAAGTCCATATTCGCCTCATAGAACGAATCAATGGTGCCGACATCACGCCAGTAGCAATCTCGTGCCACGCGGCCTTTATCTTGGCCGAAGTTGTAAGCATAAACACCTTGTGAATCTATCAACTTAGGAATGATATCCTTTCCGAAATCGTGACTTGAACTATCGAGTTCGGCGTCATCTTCAAGAGCTTGCTGAAGTGTTTCCATATCAAATACATAAATGCCCATAGAGACAAGGGAGCGACGAGGGTCTGTCGGCATGGCCGCTGGATCTGCCGGCTTTTCAGCAAATGCTGTCACTTGCGACTTAGCATTGATTGCCATTACACCAAACGCACTGGCTTCATCTCGGGGGACGTCCATACAGGCAACCGTAAGTTTTGCGCCAGTTTGCTTATGCTCTTCAACCATAGCAGCGTAATCCATACGATAGATATGGTCACCTGACAACACAACAACATGCTTAGCGTCACTTCGCGAAAGGAGCCACATATTGTGATAAATAGCATCGGCAGTGCCTTCATACCATTTGCCGCCTTTTCTCATTTGTGGTGGTACGACGGTAATAAATTCTTTTAGTTCGGGATTGAAGATCGACCAACCGTCTCGGATATGTTTATGCAAGGAGTGAGACTTGTATTGAGTGAGAACCAGAACTTGTCGCAATCCAGAGTGCAAACAGTTGGTTAGCGTAAAGTCGATAATTCGGTATTTGCCACCGAAGGGTACGGCAGGTTTAGCGCGGTCATCGGTTAGAGGGCTTAACCGTGAACCCATGCCTCCTGCGAGAACAATCGTAAGGACATCTTGCATCGTCTTCTCCCTGAATGTGTGCAATTTTTATGGGGGTCTATTAATCCTTACAAGATCTAAGCCATATCGTAACTTACTGATTATTAATAGTGATGGAGTTCCTTGAGTTAGGCTTTGCACCATTTTAGTGATGTCTATTCGAAAATTGCACCCGAATCTCTGCAGTGGTATCGCATTGACTCAATATGGTGCAACTTACCGAATATTAACTTCGATAGTTATGGAAATGTCATACATCACAAATATGTTTTTAAAGAATTGATATAGTTTTCCAAACTGATAAGAACAGGTATTCCCAATGAGATTTATATTGCGCGCTATTGCTGCCTTACTATTGTTGTTTTCCTTACCGAGTTTGGCATTAAGCCCATCGGATATCGTCATAAAATCTGACCAATCCATGAGGGGAGACTCAAGCTATACCGAACTCACCATGCGCATTATCAGGCCTGATTGGACGAGAACAATGAGTATGAAAAGTTGGACTAAAGGGCAAGATCTTTCCCTTGTTTTGGTTACAGCACCTGCAAAAGATAAAGGGTCTGCCTCGCTAAAACGTCAACGGGAAATGTGGAACTGGCTACCGAACATTGAAAGGGTGGTAAAGATTGCGCCATCTATGTTGGGACAGTCATGGATGGGCTCGGACTTTACCAATGATGATCTTATAAATCAGTCTTCTATTGTAGTTGATTACACACATGAGTTAGTGAAAGAAGAGAGTTTCGATGGTGAACAAACTTGGGTCATTGACGCTTATGCTAAGCCGGATGCGCCAGTCGTTTGGAGTAAGGTAAGACTATGGATATCAAAAGAGACCTTTCTACAACGTAAAGCAGAGTTCTATGACGAGTTTGATGAGAAGGTAAATACGATGCAAACCTTTGATATCAAGGAATTAGGTGGACGTAAAGTTGCAACACGTATGGAGATGATTCCAGCTGACAAACCCGGACAGAAGACAGAAATGATCACTCATCAGGCACAGTTTAATTTTGCTATTGAAGACAGCTTCTTCTCTCAAAGCCAAATGAAAGCGCTACGCGACTAAAGCCCACATGAAAACAAGGAGTGAGCGTTCATCATGTTATTAAAACTGGCTTGGCGAAATCTGTGGAGACAAAAACGTCGAACCTTGCTGACCGCATCGGCGTTGGCATTAGCTCTTTTTTTGTCGCTGTTAACTCGTAGCTTTCAAGAAGGAAGCTACAACGCCAACATAGATAACGCAGCACGCTTTTATACCGGCCTCATTCAATTACAGCACCCAGAATATGCTGAAAGCAGCAGTATCGATGATGTGATATCGGGTGACCTAGAACAGTTTCCTTATCTAAAGAACATGAACAGTGTTAGCTATATTTTGCCGAGACTTGAGTCTGTAGCATTGGCTGCGGTGGATGACCGTTCTAAAGGTGTGTTGGTTTTGGGCGTGGATCCAGAAGCAGAAGATCGTTATTCACATATTAGTAGTAAAGTCAGTTCTGGGAATTTTATCGATTCTGACAGTAACGGTGTTTTGTTGGGCGAAGGACTAGCCTCGTATTTAAAACTGAGCGTAGGTGATGAAATAATACTCTACGGGCAAGGTTACAGAGGGCACACTGCTGCGGGGCTTTACACTGTAAATGGATTGCTTCATTTCCCAGTAAAAGCACTGGATAACCAAATGGTTTATATGCCGATTAAGCTCGCTCAAGAGCTTTACAGCACTGGAAATCAAGTCACCTCTTGGGTGCTGCATACCGACTCCCTTGATCACGTTGCAACTGTCGAAACAGAGCTTAAAGATCATTATCAGGATCAATTGAAAGTTAGGGATTGGCAAGACCTGTCCCCTGAAATGGCACAACAAATTGCACTGGACCGTGCAGGTGGGATTTTCTTAATTTACATCTTATATGGCATTGTTGGTTTTGGTTTGTTTGCGACTGTCATGATGATGACATTAGAACGACAGCGAGAATTTGGCGTCATGCTTGCAACGGGTATGGTACGACGTCAACTACTGGGGTTGTTATTCATTGAATCGGCGTTCATTTGTCTTTTAGGTATTGTTATCGGTACGCTATTGACCATGCCAGTTCTGGGTTATTTCTTCTTAAATCCTATCGAGATAACAGGTGATGCTGCTCAAATGATGCTTGAAGCCGGCTTCGAGCCGATTCTTCCGGTTCACCTCGATCCTTCGTTATTTATGACCCAAGCCGTGGCTGTCACGTTCATCTTATTATTGTGTCTAGTTTACCCAAGTTGGCGTCTCTATCGTCTCAATCTGGTTTCTGCGCTAAAAGGAGGATCACATGCTCATTAAATTGGCGTGGCGTAATCTATGGCGCAACAAAATTCGCACCGGAATCATGGCGGGCGCTATGGTGTTCGGTCTGGTGGGGGTGGTTGCAATGATGGGATTCATGAATGGTATGACTGACAACATGGTCCATAATGCTATTGCTTGGCAAACCAGTCATTTACAGATCCATAATCAAAGGTTCGATGAGAATCCTGATATTAAAGACACCGTAATTGGTGATAAGCAAATTGAAGCTGCACTTGAGGCAAACCCGAATATCAATCAGTGGGTATCTAGGTTCGTTGTGGATGGCATGATGGCATCAGCCCGCAGCACCCGTGGTGTAACGATATTGGGCATAGATTCGACCAATGAACGTGGCTTCACTCCAATTGCAGAACGTCTCGTTGATGGGGAGTGGCTTGATGAAAAAGGTCGTAACCCGATATTAGTTTCGGCCAAAAATGCGCAGCGTCTAAAGCTTCGCGTGGGCTCTAAAGTGGTGATTACGTTTACCGACCCTGAAGGAGAGGTGACGGGAGCGGCATTCCGAGTTCGTGGTATCTTTAAAACGCCATCATCTGCTTACGATGACGGTCACGTGTTAGTCCGAAAGTCAGACATCCAATCTTTGGCAAAACTTAATGGGGTTCATGAGTATGCCGTCCAAGTAACCGCAAAGGCTAACGCTGACAGTGAAGAGCAAGTGCGACATGTTGTCTCAGAACTACAATCGCTCATTCCGAGCGGTAACATGGTACAAGGTTGGTATCAATTACAACCGCTATTGGCAACCATGATTAATACGATGAAAATCAGCAATCAAGTGATGTTGACGGTTTTTGTTGTGGCGATGGCGTTTGGTATCGTCAATATCATGTTGATGTCGGTTTTTGAACGTACTCAAGAATTTGGCGTTTTAATGGCCGTAGGAATGCAAAAGCACAGAATATTTATGCTAGTGATGCTAGAAACTGTGTTACTAGGTAGCTTAGGTGCCATTCTAGGTATTGTATTTAGCAAAGCACTTATTGCTATTTTAGGGTACACGGGGTTGTCACTGGGTTCTATGGCACAAGGGTTAGGCGCTTATGGCGTAGACACGTTACTGTTCCCAACGGTCTCCAATGAACAATATCTGATGGTATTTGTCACCGTGTTTATCGCCTCTATAATGGCTGCGCTCTATCCTGCACGACAAATCCTCAAACAGAAGCCCGTTGAAGCCATGTCTGATAAGAAATAATCGAAAGGTAAGTGAATTGAGATGACCATAGAGATTAAGCAGCTTAACAAAATCTATAACCCAAAAAGTGAATTTCCGGTGCATGCGGTTCAAGACTTGTCTTTGACTATTAAACAAGGAGAGTTTGTCGCCATTATGGGACCATCGGGATCCGGAAAAACAACCATCCTCAATATGTTAGGGGGCATTGACACCCCTACGTCGGGAGAAGTATGGATTGAGGGAAGTAACATTTGTCAGCTATCTGAGAAACAACTCATTGCATTTCGCCGTGACAATATCGGGTTTATCTTTCAGGACTATAGTTTGTTACCTGTCTTGACTGCTCAAGAGAATGTCGAGTTTGTCATGCAATTACAAGGCGTAGCAGAGAAGCAGTGCCAGCAGCGTGCGAGTGAGTTATTGGCCCAAGTGGGGCTTGAAAATCAGAAAGATAAACGGCCACCAAAAATGTCTGGGGGACAACAGCAACGTGTAGCCGTCGCACGTGCTCTAGCGCCAAGACCACGATTTGTAATGGCGGACGAACCGACAGCAAACCTAGACGCAAAAAGTACCGCAGAACTGTTAGATATTATGCAACACCTAAACGAAGTAGAAGGAACGACATTTATATTTTCTACCCACGATCCTCGAGTGATAAAAAGGGCAAAGCGCGTCATTGTGTTTGAAGATGGCAAATTGGCGTCCGACAAACTGCAAAGTGATCTCACCACGGAGCTCGAACACTAGTTATGTGGAAAAAGTTAGTCACCACCATTTTTATCATTGGCGCAGCTGTCTATATGGTAGAAGCGAAAGCAGAGATACCTGGACTACAGCCAGAAAAGGACTGGGACTTAACCGGTTATGTGAAATACATGGCGACAGGAGGTATTCCAGAACACGGAGAAAATACCCTAGATCACCTTATACATCAGAGATTTAACTACGAGTATCGCTTTTCTTCCTCATTTCGTTTTAATGCAGGGATGCGCAATAGAGTACTCGCTGGCGATAGCTTAAGTGCGCCTTACTATTCAGAGATTATTGCGGCGGACAATGGATACTTTGACCTATCAAGAAACCTCGTCGATAACGACAACATGATCATCAACAGCCAATTTGACCGTTTGTATTTTGACTGGAAAGGGGATGACTGGAGCTCAAGAATAGGACGTTATCGAGTCAATTGGGCGATGAACACCATTTGGAATCCTAACGATTTGTATAACTCTTACTCGATATACGACTTTGATTATGAAGAAAGGCCAGGAACCGATGCGATATCGCTCAGCCGCAAACTTGGATTCGCGAGTAGTATAGACTTTGTCTACAGTCCCAACAAAGACAGCAATTTACAGCGATATTCTGCTCGCTATCTGTTTAATCACAACGGTTGGGACATGCAGGTTTTAGCTGGACGATCAGGTTTGGATTACGTTGTAGGTGGTGGTTTTGCCGGTGATATTAATGGTGCTGGGTTTCGAGGGGAGCTGACATGGTTTGACCCATGGAAGTCCGAGTATCAAGGTCAATCTTATGAAAAGACCATCGTATCAAGTATTGAAACTGACTATAGTTTTGGTGGAAGGCGCAATTGGATAGGGCGAGCATCGGTACTTTATATTAGTGAACCGCAACAAGCAGTTGATGCTGCGGTATACTTAACTCTACCTCTCACTGCGAGAACTCTGAGTTTTACAAAATTTACGGGCTATGCTGACTTAGGTTTCGACATTACACCATTATCGCGATTTACCGTGTCTGGCAGTTACTATCAAGATGGCTCTTTTTTCGTTGGTTTATCGAACAGCTACTCGCTATCTGACGACTGGCAATTACTTACAGTATTACAGCGTTTTGATGGCAGTTCTGGAAGTTTATTTGGAGCAACCCCTTCAACACTGCTGTTTGCCAACATCAAATGGTCGTTCTAATTACTTAGATGATGAGTCGTTTTTTCTAGAACTAACCGAAACCATGCACTGAAGGTTGCTGGCTCCGCCTTCATCGTTTGCTCGATATCAGACTGCTGCCACCATTCACACTGTTCTGCTTCGTCTACGTTAAGGTCGAAGTCGACCTTGTTCGATTCAGCAATAACCACGTGATCAAGTTCATTCTCAGTTAAACCATTGCTGAATTTAGCACAATAACTAACGGTACCAATATCGATGAGTTCGAGTGGGGTCGTTATGCCAAGCTCTTCGACAAGACGACGTTGTGAAGCCGAGATAATCTCTTCATCTGGACGTGGGTGTGAACAACAAGTATTACTCCACAATCCGCCACTGTGGTATTTGTTGATCGCGCGTTTCTGAAGTAGGAACTCTAGTTGGCCAGCGTTATAACGATAAATAAGCACTGAAAAAGCCAGATGCTTAAGGCCTAAACGGTGGGCTTCCAGCTTCTCTTCGGTGCCGATTGGTTTCCCAAATTTATCGACGACGACAACCAGTTCACAACTCATATTCTATCTCACGCTTGCTTATTGACCGCTTTAAATACTGCGATTTTTCTTTTGTTTCACTGTGCCAACCAGCGAGGGCGCGCATCATAGCACAAAAGAGCAAGTGATGGAGAGTGGAGTCGGAGATTAATTCATAACATTGATACTAAAGATGAAGAGAGATGGATGATTAATGTATTGATTGGGTTCATTCTTTCAGATGTGGATGAGAGTAGCGTTGGTAATTCGGTAATTGATTTCTTAGGTTATTGAACGTCGCTCTAGCACTTTGGGTCGAGAGTTTGTTCATCAGCCAGTCGGGTAATATTCCACCAGGATCTGCATAGGCTTTGTATTCGATAAGTGTCGTACCGTTGGTCAGCTTTTGTAGATTCCAACTCGCATCGACAGAAGTAATTCGAATATAACCCTCTTGTATTGGTAATGAAGATTCAGGAGCATCGTTAATTTCGATAGTGAAACCATAATCGTCGACCCAATACTTCGAGTAGGTAACCATATCGCGGTCTCTCGCTGGCCAAGGTGCTTTAAACTGGGTGTAAACAATGTTCTCGTTGATTGATATTTGCCTTAACACTCGGCTATGGCTGGCGTTATCTATCCAGTTGGGTACGTTTTCACTATCTTCTAATAAGGTTAAGAAGGCACTATAAGTTGTTGGTGTGAACATTTGCGCTCGGATTTCGACTAAGCCATCGGTGTGTTCTCGAGTGTAGATAGTGATTCCGTCATTATCGCTGTCAAATTGCCAATAGCTGTTTTCTTCAGCACTTAATGAGCCTGTAATTAGTATCGCTGAGAACAGTATAATGATGCGTAAAACGTCCATGTTTCACCTGTTGGATGTCGATTTATTGTATTAAGCATATACAATTTTATTCGAAAAATCAGTGTAGTAGACATTTGAAGTAAAAGAATGGAAGCAGAAGTAGGGAAAGGCTTCCCAAATAGTAAGAGCCAACAGGGCAGGGCGCGCTTGTTGGCTCTTTAGGCTATTATGAATATTAGCCTTCGTTACGTTTTCGACTTACCAAGTGATTTGACGCCGCCGCTGCTAATAGCGCACCTCCTATTACCAAAGTTTGGTAGTAGGCTGGCACGAGAGTAAGCATCCCAACAGTCAGCGTCATGATAATCAGCGCACCAACAAATGAACGCAGTACTTTGCCTTCACCGCCACTAAACGCTGTACCACCAATTAACACCACAAGAATCGCGGTCAACTCCATACCGTCACCCGACAGCGGGTCACCAAGCGACATAAAGCTTGAGCGTGCAATGCCTGCGAGCGCTGCAGTTGCTCCGACAATAGCGTAGAGCGTGAAGACGACTAGCCCGGTCTTAATACCTGATAATTTGGCCGCCGTTGGGTTTCCTCCCGTAGCGGCGGCGTATTTACCTAATAGAGAACGGTTTTGTAGGATGATGAGTAGAGCCGTAACACCCACCGCGACCCAAAACGCCATTGGCAAACCAAGTAAAACAGCATCGCGACCATAGTCGTTAAACCAAGCCGGCATTTTTAGATCGCCCATGGACTTGATGGCTGACACGCCATCCTCAACCAAAAGCAGTGCAATGCCTTTATATAAACTCAGGGTAATCAAGGTGGCAATAACGGGCGTGATATTAAACTTTACCACTAACAAGCCGTTGAATGCACCCAGCAATACACCACAAAACACGGTAATGGAGAAAGCTGCCCACATTGGAACACCATTAATGGCAAGAAGGGCATATATGACCGCAGTGAGTCCCATGGTGCTACCAACGGATAAGTCGATGTAACCCGAAACCATAAGTAAGGTAAAAGCACCTGCTAGCACCAACAGTGGGGCGGAGACGCGTAAAATGTTGATGACGTTTTTCTTATAAAGAAAGTTCCCGCGCTCAAACAGTGCGTATTGATCTAAGTTAACGCTACTTAGAAAAATAACAATCGCTGCCAAAACAAAGTAGATGTAATAGTTACGGAAAAACTCGGCCACTTGTCCGCCCAGTGCAGGTGACGGGGCAGATGATGAATTAAGTGAATTGGTTGAATCGGACATAACGTTTCCCTTCCTTATTTGTTTCTAAGGGACAATGCCCAAGTTTGAGCAGTAATCGCTAAGAAAACAGCGACTGCTTTGAGTATGAATTGCCAATCCGGTGAGAGGGTTAACCCAGTTGCAGCCGAGGTTACCACCGCCAAGATAATGGCACCAAAGAACATGCCAATGACTGAACCGAAGCCACCAGCAATAGCAATACCGCCAAGTAGCGCGATAACCAATGCATCAAACTCCATCAGTAAACCGCGATTAGAAAAGCCTGACTTAAACTCAGAGGAGAGCAGGATGCCAACAATGCCGGCCACTAGCGCACTAAATAGATATAAGTAAGTAATGTGTTTGGAATTATCGATACCTGACAGCTTTGCGGCCTCAGGGTTGGCACCAATCCAATAGGTGATGCGGCCAAACACTGTTTTACGCTCAATGAAAATGGCGACAAAAAATAGGATGAGCATAAATAGCACTGGGAACTGCATTGAGGTCCCGAACACTTTCAAATTACCAAGAAGGCCAAACTCTTCGGGCAAATTGGTGTTACGTTGTGAGCCTTGAGTAATCACCTGCGCAATACCTCTCGCCACCATCATGGTACCTAGTGTGACGATGATTGATGGGATGCGAAACTTCACTACGAACAGAGCGTTCAGACCACCGATAGCCAGTGCACCCATTAAAGCGCCGACCACGGCTAACCAATAAGGTAAGCCTAAACCTGTGGACAGAGCAGAACCGCCACCTATGGCTTGAGCAAACCAAACCGACAGCACGCCTGAAAGCGCAACAATACCGCCAACGGATAGGTCAAAGTTGCCTGAAATCAACAAGAAAGAGACGCCAACACCAAGAGAAATCACCGCCCAGTTATTGGTAATCAGATTAAGCATGTTTTGAACTTGGAAAAAGTTCGGGACAAACGCTGACGCAACAAGGAATAGCCCGATAGCGACAAATGCCACTAACAAGGTAATGTACATTTGGTCGCTCACCCTTCGATACTCGACTGGCGAGTGATTAGGCTTTACTGACGTGTTCATTATACTGCCTCCTCAAGGCCACCCGTAGCGGCATTTAAAATAAAGTTAGTGTCGACGTTCGGTCCATTCTTGATTTCAGATACCAGTGAACCGTCATAAAGTAAGAAGATTCGGTCACAAACGCCCAAGATCTCTTCGAGTTCTGTGGAAAACACCGCTACTGAGTTGCCTTCGTTGGCGAGGCTTTTCACTAAGTCATAGATCTCTTTTTTCGCTCCCACATCGACGCCGCGAGTGGGTTCATCGAGCAGCAGAAGCTTCGCCTGTGAGAACAAACATTTAGCGATAACCACTTTTTGCTGATTACCACCGGAGAGTTTCTCTGTATGTTTTTCTATCGAGCTGGTGGCAATAGAGAGCTTATCGACGTAGTCGATCGCCGCATTCAGCTCATCATTTTCTCTGAATACCCCAAAGTCAGACATTCTTGGCAGATTCATGACTGGGATATTTTCTCGAATGGTTAAATTGGTAAATAAGCCTTGAGTACGACGCTCTTCAGGTACGAGGGCAATACCCGCAGCAATGGCTTCACGTGGCGAATTACCAACATCTTTGCCATTGAGTCGAATTGTGCCAGACACTTTGTCGGCACCGAATATCGCGCGTGCGATCTCTGTTTTTCCAGCGCCAACCAAACCATAAAACCCAACAATCTCACCTTTTTTTATATCAAACGAGACATCTTTGAGGCGGTGATTGTTAAGGCGCTGCGCCGCAAGGAATACTTCATCAGTAATGGCATCGCGCGGGGAATAATCATGCATGATGCTGCGACCAATCATCATATCGATAAGCTCGGCGCGACCATCGACTTCAGACATGGGTTTGGTTGCGATGTGTTTGCCATCGCGCATTACGGTGACGCGGTCGCCTAAGGTCAAAATCTCATCCAGCTTGTGAGAGATATAGATAACCGTCACGCTTTGTTCTTGTAGCCTACGAATAACGGTAAAAAGTCTTTCGACTTCTCTTTCCGACAACGCTGCCGTTGGTTCGTCCATGATAATGACGTTAGCGCCAGATGAAGCGGCACGGGCAATTTCAATAATCTGCTTTTGAGCGACACCTAGGGTCGAGACTCGGGCATATGGGTCGATAGACGGCTCGATGGTCGCCAAGGTCTCGATTACGCGATCTTCTAAATCTGATTTGATCAAAAAGCCAAATCGGCTCTGTTCCATACCCAGCGTTAAGTTTTCAAGTACAGTCAATTCATCAACGACGTGTAGCTCTTGGAATAAAGTGGCGATTCCCGATTCACGCGCTGACTGAGTGCCAGTGGGTCGGTAATCCTTACCGTTCACTTTCATTTTGCCTTGAGTAGGCTGAATAGCGCCGGTGATCATTTTTACCAATGTGGATTTTCCTGCGCCGTTCTCGCCAATCAGGCAGTGAACAGTACTTCGTTCAATCGCAAAGCTCACATCGTTAACTGCCCGAACACCGGGGTAGTCCTTAATCAGCCCTTCAATTGATAATACAGGTGTTGAATTGTGACTATTCAAGACGATCTCTCCTTCAGTGGTTGCACCTTCGATACTGCTAGGTCACAGATGACATGACAGATGAAGCGAGTTTTTCCTTAACACTGAGATTTTGAATAAATGAATATATAAGGTCGGCGGTCTAGCCGCCGACCTTAAGCCTGGGTTAGTTACTGAACTGAGCGTCTAGCCATTGCTCTGCAGCAGGTTTTGGCATTGACCAGTAAGAGATGGTGTAAGCCTTGTAGAAGAATTCTTCTGCTTGATCTTTTGTCGGTGCAACTTTTTTGTTGATCACGTCCATAACCAAGTCGATACGACCACGTGCTGTTTCAATTGGTGGAAGACCCATAGAGACTTTTAGGCTTGATTCAGGGTCATAGATTTGACCAAATTCAACCGAGTCAAAGTCAACACTAGCGACGATCTCTGTCACTGGTTTGCCATCTTTGAATTTGCCGCGACCTAGCTGGTTAAGACCTGCCATTGTGCCAACTGTTAAGTTAGAGGCTTCGGAATAAATCAAGTTAACTTCTGGTTGCTGAGTAAGAAGGTCAACGATGATCTGTTTCGCCGCTTCTTGACCACCACTAGCGTCAAGAGCGCCGAGGTTCTTAGCTGTTGGATCAACTGAAAGCACGCCTTCTGCAAATGGGTTAGTTCGACCAGAACTTACTTCGGTATGGTTTGGCCAACCGAGTTGAACCATGACGATTGGCTTGTCAGGATTCGCTTCTTTCCACGCTTTTGCCATTTGTGCGCCCATATCGAAAGAGACGGTCGCTTCATCACTTCGAGCCGTTGGAATGCCGGTATCAGTAATTGGGCTAAAGAAAGACGTCATAGCGATGTTCTCTTCTAATGCTTCTTCAACACCCGGTGTCGCAGCTTCGCCATCCCAAATATGCAGTGAGGCACCGTCAAATGCCCCTGCCGCTACTTGGTCAACGTTTTGCGTCATTACCGCTGAATCGGCTTTGCCATCGAAGATAACTACTTCAGCACCGTACTTCTCTTTAGCGTAGCGCTTTGCTTCCGTCGCTTGAGATTGGTGGAATACATTAGACAAATCAGAAACGAAAAACGCGATTCGTTCGTTTGCATGTGTTGTGGCAGCTAGGCTTGAAGCGACAATAATACTCGTAGCGATAAGTCCTTTATTAAATATCTTTTTCAAAGTCACTGACTTCATAATTTTCTCCATTTGTATTTGCTATTCACTCGTCGTCTTTGGAGCAACATCTGCTTTGCTTCTATAAAACAGCTTCGTTCTTAGTAAGCCAAAAGCAGCACAACACGTTGTTCTCGATGATGTGAATTATCTTTCAGACAGGTGAAATATATTTCACGTGTTAAAAGGTAGTGAACAAAATGTAGCCGGTCAATCCTATATCGATACAATACGTATCACTTTGGTCATTATTTGTGATCTAACGCACTTAAATGGTCAAAACGATACGATTGGTATCATTTTAACTTGTAAAAGTCTTTTTCTATGATTACTTTTTACTCAGATGAAATAAATTTCACACTTGGTTAACCAAGATTGCCAAGATAAAAAGCCATTGAGTGTTAACGAAATGTGAAGCCTATATAAAGGCAGAAAGCAGTAATAAAGGTAGAGATATGACGATGAACGAACGTGACGACATACTGAGACAAACAGCGAAGATCTTAACGTTGCGCTATATGGAAAATCGCAGCCAGTCGGATATTGCTAAGCAGCTTGGGTTGTCCACAGCGAAAGTGAATCGTGTAATTAAGCAAGCGCATGATGATGGTCTGGTTGAGATTACCTTAAAGCTTCCACAAGAAAGAACGCATACCTTAGAACAACGTTTGTTGGATAAGTTTGGTCTGAAAACTGCGGTGATTCAGCCAAGTCTCAGCCAAGATGACGAAGTCGTTACTCGCCAAGTGGCACAAGCCGCAGGTGAACTACTTATAGAAACCATCAAGCCAGACAGCATTATTTGCATTAGTGCGGGTAAAACTATGGCGCAGATTGTTGAGCAGCTAAAACCCATGCACTTTCCGAATGTGAGAGTGGTTCCGGCTACGGGGGGGATTCAGGGGCATCACTTTACGGATGTGAACTACCTAGCAAGCAAGTTGGCAGAAAAGCTAGGCGGAACAAGTACTCAGTTGCACGCGCCGCTTTTCGTTGATACTGACGAACAGCGCAATATTTTGATGGAGATGCGTAGTATTAAGGACGTGCTCGACTTGGCTCGAAATGCAGATATTGCCTTGGTGGGTATCGGTTCCGTCGCTAGTGAAAGCGATAGCTACTATGACCTGCGCTCGTTAAGTGGTCATGAAACAGAAACACTGATCAGCGCCCAATGTAAAGGGGAAGTACTGGCCCACCTTTATGATGCACAGGGCGATAAATGCGCAGAACATATCAACCAAAAACTTATCGGCCTCAATCTTCTAGAACTCAATAGCATTGAACACAGTTTCGGTGTAGCAGCAACTCGCTCTAAAGTGTCTGCCATGTTAGCGGCATTGAGAGGCGGATTGATCAACGGGTTAGTCTCGGACGAAGACACCGTCGCCAGTGTATTAGAACAAGCAGAATAGGGAATCAACATGCAAACTAGAGAAATCGGTAATTCAGGTATTGAAGCATCAGTCATCGGTCTTGGCACGTGGGCAATGGGTGGTTGGATGTGGGGTGGAACAGATGAAAAGGCCTCAATTGATGCCATTCATGCTTCATTAGATCACGGCGTGTCTTTAGTTGATACCGCGCCAGCGTATGGACTTGGTGTGTCTGAAGAAATAGTGGGCAAGGCGATCAAAGGACGCCGCGACAAGGTAGTACTGGCAACCAAATGTGGTTTGGTTTGGCACACCAGTAAAGGTAATCACTTTTTTGATGAGAATGGCAAGCCAGTGCACCGTTATCTTGGCGCTGATGCTATCCAACATGAGGTGGAGCAAAGCTTAAAACGCCTGCAAACGGATTATCTCGATCTCTACATTACCCACTGGCAAGACCCAACCACGCCGATTGCTGAAACCATGGAAGCATTATTGGCGCTAAAGAAAGCCGGTAAGATCCGTGCCATCGGGATAAGCAACGCCAATCAAGCGGAGTTGGAACAGTATCAACAAACCGGCGTTGTGGACGCGGTGCAGGAGAAATACAACCTAATTGAACGTCAGTTAGAGCAAACCTTGTTGCCGTCAACCATCAAAACTAATGTCGCGTGTCTTAGCTATTCATCACTTGCTATGGGGTTGCTGAGTGGAAAAATTACCCCTGAACGTGTTTTCACTGGCGATGACCAGCGTATCACTGATCCTATGTTTACTATCGAAAATCGCCGTTGGGTACAAAAGTTCTGTCAGTCAATCGAGCCGATTGCTCGTCAGAAAAATGTGAGTGTTGCACAGCTAGTGATTGCCGCAACACTGCAACAGCCAGGTATTACTTATGCCCTCTGTGGTGCACGAAATGCAGCGCAAGCAATAGAAAACGCCGAGGCAGGAAGTGTGGTGCTATCTCAGGAAGAGGTGAAGTTTATTGATGCAAAATCCCATGAGTTTTTTGGCGAGTTGGAATTGGCGTAAAGCCGCATCGTAAGGAAAAGCGGAAAACAGTGGCAGGGAGCAACAATGAATAACAACTCAACCGCCTTTAGGCGAATAGAAGAGAATAGTGACTTTGACGCCGTGGTCATTGGCGGAGGAATAAATGGCATTAGCGTTTTTCGAGAACTGGCATTGCAAGGTGTGAAGGTCTTGTTAGTCGAGAAAGATGACTTTTGCTCTAAGGCCAGTGCTGCGCCATCTCGCATGATACATGGCGGACTTCGCTATCTAGAAAATGGTGAATTTCAATTGGTGAAAGAAGCACTCTATGAGCGAAACCGCCTGCTTGATAACGCGCCTCATTTTGTTGCTCCTTTAGAAACTACTATACCTATTTTCTCTACTTGGTCGGGTATGTTTGATGGTTTGTTTAAGTTCTTAGGATTGAAAGACAAGCCTTCACAGCGCGGCTCTGTGGTCATCAAAATTGGGTTGAGCCTTTACGATTGGTTCACCAAGCGTGATCAATTGATGCCAAATCACCAAATGCATTCAGCTCGCTCAACCCAAAAACGCTGGCCAATGATGGGGAGTGACGTCAAGAGCAGTGCCACATACTTTGATGCCTGGATTAGCTCACCCGAGCGCCTCGCCTTGGAATTGATTCAAGAAGGGGTGGAAGCGGGAGGCGTTGCCCTAAATTACACCATGGTCTCTGAGTTAGATCAGGGGCAGCTGACGATTTCTAATCACGATGTTGCGGACGCAATCCAAGTTAAAACGAATCATGTGGTCAATGCGACAGGTGCTTGGGTCGACACGACCAATGGACTATTGACTGCACCTAGCCAGTATATGCAGGGGACGAAAGGGTCGCATATTATCGTCGATAATGCAGAGCTGCTTGCTGAGTTGGATGGCAATATGCTGTTTTATGAAAACAGCGAAGGACGAGTTTGTATCTTGTTCCCGTACTTCGGAAAAGTACTGATCGGCTCGACGGATATCCCAGTAAGCGACCCTGAATCGGTGCGTTGTACTGACGAAGAAATTGATTACATCATCGAATCACTAAGAGGCGTGCTACCAAAGCTGGATATTGAGCGTGAGCAGATCGTATATCAGTTCTGTGGCGTGAGACCACTTCCGTCAGTAAATACCTCAACTACAGGGCAAATCCCCCGTAGCCATTCATTGAAACAAGACAAGATTGGCGACACTCATATCTACTCGCTTATCGGCGGCAAATGGACAACGTTTCGTGCCTTTGGTGAGGAAGTGGCAGATGAACTCTTAGCGTCGCTTGGCAAAACGCGAGTATGCGATACCAAACAAAGAGCGATTGGTGGTGGCGATGGTTACCCTGTCACTGATTCATTAAAAGCGACTTACTTAGCCTCATTGAGTGAGCGTCATCCACAATATTCAGAATGCCAAATCGAAACTTGGTTTCAGCGCTACGGCACCGCTTGTGAATCACTTCTTGGCACACTTCAAGGAATACAAGATAAAGCGTTAGCGTCACTCAATGACTACACCCAAGGAGAGCTCAAGTTCATTCTGGAACGTGAGTATGTATCGACAACGTTAGATGTGCTGCTTCGCCGTACCTCGATAGCGATTGAAGGCAAGTTAACTGCGGAAAGCTTTGAAGAGATCTCTAATTTAGTCGCTGACCACTTTTCTTGGAGTCAAAGTAAGCGCGATAAAGATAGAGCTCAATCGAAGCAAGTGTTACTGGATTTCCATGGCGTTGAATTGGACGCCTTACCAAGAGTTTCAAAACCCAAATTACAACCTACCGTTACGGAAAATGAACAACTATTAGATGGAGAAGATTATGTATTTAACCAGTAAAGTCAGGATGAATCGCCTATTTAAACAGGGGCGTTGTTTGGATGTGGCTATCGACCACGGCGTGTGCAACGAGCCTTCGTTTTTAGATGGGCTGGAAGACATGTCTTCAGTAGTAAAACAACTTGTGGATGCCAAACCAGATGCGATTCAGATGAACGCGGGTCAAGCTGACTTACTGCAAACTGTTGATGGCAAAGACAAGCCTGCGTTGGTCATGCGAATCGATTTGGGGAACCCGTATAACGCAGAACGTCACCGCCACATGTGGGCGCTACTACAAAATGCGGAGCAGCCTCTTATTCAAGCTCTTCAAATGGATGCGGCGTGCGTTGTGGTGAACTTATTCATGCTGCCTGATGAACCTGACTTATTTAAGCAATGTGTTGCCAACATCAGTAAGGTCAAAGCAGAGTGTGAGAAATACGGTATGCCACTGATGATCGAACCATTAGTGATGCAGCCTAACAGTCAAGGACAGGCTTATATGGTCGATGGCGACTGCGAAAAGATTGTCACGCTAGTACGCATGGCACGTGAGCTAGGCGCTGACATTATTAAAGCAGATCCAACGAGCCAAGCGGAAGACTTCCATAAAGTGGTTGAGGCGGCAAGGTGTCCGGTTCTGGTTCGTGGCGGTGGACGTGAAGACATTGAATCTGTGTTTAGCAAAGCGCGAGCACTGTTAGATCAGGGAGCTCTTGGCATGGTGTATGGACGCAACATTTATCAACACCCAAATCCAAGCCGCGTTGTCGACGCTTTGATGGCTATGATTCACAATGGTGCGTCTACCTCAGAAGCAATGAACATCTACATTGGCGATAAATAGCAGATACAGAACTAGAGCAAGGAGGGGATATGAAGTCATATGCGATAGGAATTGATTGTGGTAACACGGCGATCAAAGCGGCGTTGTTCGATGAGCATGGCTGCGAAATAGGCGCTGTAGCCAATAATTATCCGACTCATATCCCTCAACCTGATCACACCGAAGCGAACTTAGAACAATGCTGGTCGCTGTGCGCAGAGGTGATCGCTAAGTTGATTGAGCAAACCGGTGTGGACAGCAGCCAAATTATCGCACTAGGAACCAGTGGTCATGGGAATGGACTGTATCTGCTTGATACTGAGTTAAAGCCATTACTTGGCATTAAGTCGCTGGATAATCGCGCTGCAAGCGAAGTCACCTTGCTACAAGCATCTAAGGGATTCACAGATCTCAAAAAGCGTAATCGACAAGGCGTGTGGCCATCTCAAACCGCGGCACTACTTACATGGCTAAAGAAACATCAACCACAGACGTTTCAAAAAATCGGCCAGGTTCTGTTTTGCAAAGACTATGTGAACTTCTGCCTGACGGGGCAATGCGCGACAGAATGGGGAGATATCACTGCATCGGGTTTGTTCGATTTTGAAACCGACTCAGTGTCTCTTGAGCTTCTTAATCACTACCAAGTGGCAGACATTAGCACGAAGTTGCCGCCAATTTATGAAAGTAACCAAGTGATAGGCTTGGTCACCGAAGACGCTGCACGTATAACAAAGCTTAAAGCGGGGACACCTGTCATTGCGGGTCTGTTCGATGTAGTGGCATGCGCCTATGGTTCACAAGCCAGTGCGTTAGGTAATACCTCGGTGGTCGCCGGAACATGGAATATCAATCAGGTAGTGACGGATGAGCTGCCTCTTGAAGAGGTATTTATGGCGTGCAAATTCGCCGAGAATCGGTACTTAGCGATAGAGTCCAGCACCTGCTCGGCATCCAACTTAGAGTGGCTGGTGGAGCGATTTTTCTCTGAGCGAAGAGAACGAGAAGCAAGTATTGGCAACAATATTTTTGAACAGTTCAATCGCCAACTGGAAGATGTCGAATTAATGCCAACGTTACCCATGTTCCATCCGTATCTCTATGGCTCGACCGGGCAAGATAGCCAATCTGCCAATCTATTTGGTTTGAAAGGTTGGCATCAGGACATTCATGTGGTCTACGCCTTTTATGAGGGAATTGTGTTTGCTCACCTTGAGCATATCCAAAGACTGCGCTCGGCAGGATATGACGTGGATCGAATTGCCATTAGCGGTGGCGCTTCTCGAAGTGAATATTGGTGCCAACTGTTTGCAGACATATTAGGCGTCACGGTGACGTCGACAAATTGTAACGAAGTTGGGGCAAAAGGTGTGGCGCGACTGGCGATGAGTACTGTCACTGAAGGTCAAAATGATCAACTAAGCACTCAGCTTCAAGCGGACAAGTGTTATGTGCCTAATACTAAGCGCTCAGAGTTCTTTACGACTCGATATAGTAAATACTGTCTTTTGAGAGATGCATTACGCTCATTGGGTTGATTGAGACCTGATGAGCTTCAAGCGACAAGTTTAGCTAGATAGTGACTAACAAGGCTTTACCACAGCAAAGTTGTGGGGACCTGTTACGTCCTGAATAAATTATTTTAAATAATGATACAAAATGTATCGGTATGAATTGTGAGGTGAATTATGAGTCAATCTATTGTTTTGCCAAAGCTTTTAGAGGTAGGTGAAGGCGCAACAGCACGAGCTGGGGAAATAGCTATCCAACTGGGTTGTCGCCGAGTCATGATTGTATCTGATCCAGTGATGAAAACGTTAGGTCAGGTCGATCAGCTAAAGTCCGTCGTGAATCAAGCTGGAGTTGAGGCGGATATTTTCACGGACACCGTTCCAGAACCAACAGAGGCGTCAATACTACCAGCGGTCAATAAGGTGATTGATGGGCATTACGATGGCGTCATCGCGCTAGGTGGTGGCAGTGTGATTGATAGTGCTAAAGCGATTGCTTTGCTTGCGGAGCACCAAGGTCGAATTCGAGATTACAGTGTCCCTAATATTGTAACTTCGCCAATTATGCCGTTAATTGCGATTCCAACAACTGCAGGAACGGGCTCGGAGGTCACCAAAGTGACCATTATCACCGACGAAACCAATGACGAAAAGTTGCTTTGTATGGGACCAGGTCTTATTCCATCAGCCGCCATCATTGATTTTACTTTAACAATGACGGCTCCGGAGCGCATCACAGCGGATACCGGAATTGATGCGTTAACTCACGCCATTGAAGCCTATGTCAGTGGAAAGTCGGGTCTGTTTACTGATCAGCAAGCGCTATTGGCGATGAAACTTATCGCGCCAAATCTACGTGAAGCCGTCAACAATCCAGACAATAAAGGCGCCAAAGAGCAAATGATGCTCGGAGCTACGCTCGCAGGCATTGCGTTTTCTAACGCATCTGTCGCTTTGGTGCATGGCATGAGCCGCCCAATTGGCGCGCACTTTCATGTGCCTCACGGTATGAGTAACGCGATGTTATTACCGACGGTAACGGAATACTCGATCCCAGCGGCTAAAACTCGTTATGCCGAGTGCGCGCGAGCAATGGGCGTGGTTGATTCGAACACCAATGACGACGATGCAGTCGCTGCGCTACTGCTTGAACTTAAGCAGATCAATCAGGATTTAAGCGTGCCTTCCATGAGCGACTTTGGCATTGATAAACAGGCGTTTTGGTCAAATCTCGACATCATGTCTGAGCAAGCTCTGGCTTCTGGATCGCCTAACAACAATCCTCGAATTCCGAACAAAGAAGAAGTGATCGAGCTGTATAAAGCCGCTTGGTAGCGCCTGAATTTCCTCAATTAAGCCTCAGAATACTAAACAAGGATGAAAACATGATCAGTAGTTTTATTAATAATCAATATGTTGAAAGTCAGTCGGAAAGACATTTGCCTGTCTATGACCCTGCTACAGGTGAAGTGCAGAACCAAGTTGAACTGTGCTCGAAACAGGAAGTAGAGCAGGCAATTACCATTGCACAGGCAGCGTTTGACTCTTGGGCTAAAACCACGCCGCTTAATCGCGCCAGAGTGATGTTCAAGTTCAAAACTCTGTTAGAACTAAATCGTAATGAACTGGCGAATATCATCAGCCGTGAGCATGGCAAGGTATTTAGTGATGCATTAGGTGAGATAACTCGAGGGCTAGAGGTGGTCGAGTTTGCCTGCGGCATCCCACACCTGCAAAAAGGAGAGCATAGCCTAAATGTTGGAACTGGTGTCGATTCGCACTCGCAAATGATGCCACTTGGTGTGGTGGCCGGGATTTCGCCATTTAACTTCCCTGTAATGGTTCCTATGTGGATGTTTCCTATTGCTATTGCGACAGGAAATACCTTTATCTTAAAACCGTCAGAGAAAAATCCGTCCGCGCCACTGTTTATTGCTGACCTTCTGAAACAAGCGGGATTACCTGATGGTGTGTTTAATGTGGTCCAAGGGGATAAAGAAGCGGTAGATACGTTACTGCAAGACCCAAGAGTCGAAGCCGTAAGTTTTGTTGGTTCTACACCGATCGCAGAATACATCTATTCGGAAGGCGCGAGATACGGTAAGCGCGTTCAAGCCTTAGGTGGTGCGAAAAACCATATGGTGGTCATGCCTGATGCCGATATTGACGGTGCAGTGAATGCGTTGATGGGGGCAGCCTATGGGGCCGCTGGAGAGCGCTGCATGGCGATTTCGGTTGCCGTCGCAGTGGGTGATGAGACGGGGGATGCATTGGCTCGTCATCTTCAAGATAAGTTAGCAACGTTAAAAGTAGGACCCGGTTACGGTCAAGCGATTGAAAACGATATGGGACCTTTGATTACCAAAGAGCATAAGCAAAAAGTTTGCGGATACATCCAAAAGGGTCAGGAAGAGGGCGCGGCTTTACTTGTTGACGGTCGAGATCTAGAACTAGCTAAGTCCAGCGATGGCTTTTTTGTTGGTGGTACCTTATTCGACCATGTGACTACCGATATGACTGTGTATCAAGAAGAAATATTCGGTCCAGTGCTTTGCATTGTTCGAGTCAATACCTATCAGGAAGCCCTGCAAATCATCAACGATCATGAATATGGCAACGGAACAGCCATCTTTACTGCAGATGGCGATGCCGCGCGAGACTTCTCTGCCAATGTTCAGATCGGTATGGTTGGAGTGAATGTGCCCATTCCGGTACCAATGGCATTCCACAGTTTTGGCGGTTGGAAGCGTTCACTGTTTGGCCCTTTGCATATGCATGGTCCTGACGGCGTACGATTCTTTACTCGAATGAAAACCATCACCACACGTTGGCCTGAATCGGATGTGAAAGTCGGTTCAAAGGACAGTACACAGACTCAAGCCGAATTCGTCATGCCAACTATGAAATAACGCATTGACGTGAGGAGGTGTGCGGTAGGTGTGCCTAAATTTGGGCAGTGCGCCAACAAGATAAACTGTCTAATTTTGGATTGATTGGGTAGGCGAGCCTGTCCTCTTCATGTTTTTTAAGCGCTCACTTTTCTATGAGAAGTGAGCTTTGTTTAGTGACCATAAAAAACAAGGAGAAGGCGATGAAAGCCAATCGCTTCATAAAGTCTTTTGAGACTTGGCGTCGCCCTGTTGTGAGCAGTGTATTAGCGGGACTATGCAGTACCTCGTTTATTGCTACAGCAAATGCTGCACAAGGCCCCGGATTGGGTAACCTTACCTACGGCTCATCAGAGGCGTTTACTCATGTATCGAGTCCACTCGTTGACGATACCACCAACTTTCTTCCCCCCGATTATCCCGGCAGAAAACACTATGGCGTAAACGTCATGACCATGCTCAACGGTTATATGGTCGGCGTATTTGCACCTGATAGTGGTGGTGGTCCGGGAGGTTGGATCGCTCTGGATGTTTCTAATCCCAAAGCCATGCAACTTGTTAAAACAGTATATGAACCGGATCTTGCCAATCTAAATCGCACTGGTGATGGGTTAAGAACGGCGGAGTTTAGAGAGCCGCATTCGTTTGGTTTGGGGGAGAACAACACCATTGCGATCCAGACGGGGAAAGGGATAGAAATCTGGGATTGGTCTGACGTGACTAATCCTGTGCGTTTGTCGAAACTGGCGATTTCTGGCGTGAACTTCGGTGATTACAATAACGTCTCTTGGCAGCTTTTTTGGCAAGCTCCCTATCTTTATATTGCTCGCGGTAATGCAGGGTTAACCATTGTTGATACCAGCGACATGAGCAACCCAACTTTGGTGAAAACGGTGCCGAACTCGGAGCTGGGCGGATTCAACATAGGACCACTCTTTGCGCTGGGTAACCGAATGTTCATTTCCAGCATGGAAGGAACGGCGGGTTTTTCCATGCTAAACATAGATGATCCTGTTAACCCAACCTTAGTTAAGACGGTTAATCGCCTGCCAGAGAAGTACTATGCTTCCTGTTGGGATGGCAAATATGCGTATTTCGGAGCGCGAAGCACCAATGACTATTTGCGTGTCTATGACACGACCACTAACCCGATGACGTTAGTTAATGAAAAACTTACCGGATTCGAGAATCTTTATTGTAACGTTCAAGACAACAAGTTGTTTCTGGGTAACCAAGACGATATTGCGGTATTAGATGTCAGTGATATCAACAATATACGTGAACTAGGGCGCAGCTCATTGAATGCCACAAGCAGCAACACTGACCATGGTCAGGTGTTTCCATTTGGTAACTTAGTTTGGGTTGGGAACGACCATGGTTCTGGCAGTGGTTTGATTGCACATCAAAGTATGCCGGACAATGTTCCTCCCTATATCTCTGCGGCGAACCCCGCGATCGACGCGACACTGCAACCTTTATCGACCCGTATTGGTGTGGCGTTATCAGATAGCGTGTTGATGGAATCTGTCAATAGTAGCTCGTTTACTGTCACCAAAATCGGTAGTTCAACGCCGCTTCAAGGGGAGTACAGCACCAACCTCGGATTCATCCACTTTACTCCCTCCCAAGCACTCGAAGCGGACAGTATTTACGAAGTCGTACTTGAAGGTATTGAGGACTTTGCTGGCAATCCGATGGCACGTACTGAATATCGCTTTGCGACGGGTTCGCAAGTCGGCCACGATGTGAGCTTGTCAGCCAATGATAAAGTGACGTTAGGCAGCAGTGTTAATGTGTCTGCTTCTACGACCCCTTTACTGGGTGGCAGTCTTCAGTATTCTTGGAACTTTGGCGATGGTAGTGGTTCGACACCGTTTTCGACCAGCGGAAACGCGAGTTATACCTACAATCAGCCTAACCATTGGTCTGCAGTGGTGACGATTAAAGAAACCACGGCGGATGGTGTGTTTGAGAGCAGTAAATCGGTACCCATCACAGTATATCGTCAACCAACGACAGTCTCGCCAACAGCATCATCAACCATAGTGGAAGCCAATGGTCAGGTTGTTGTGGTTAACGAAGACAACGATACCGTCAGTGCCATCGAAGACACAGCGCCGTACGGCAAATTATGGGAAGCTGCGGTGGGTGATCAGCCGAGAACTCTAGCGGTGGCGCCTAATGGCAATTTATGGGTAGTTAATCAGGCGGATGCTAGTATCACAGTGCTGACAAATACTGGTCAGTTTGTGGATACGATTGTGCTACCAAGAGGTTCTCAGCCATACGGCATCGCTTTCTCACCAGATAGCAGTAACGCGTTTGTATCACTGCAGGCAAGTGGTAAGTTGCTTAAGATCGACCCAAGCACCAAAGCTATAGTGGCATCAGTAGATGTTGGTCATAGCGCAAGGGGCATTGCGGTTGACAGTTCATCATCACAGGTTCTGGTGACACGCTTTGTTTCGCCTCAAACTAACGCGGAAGTTGTCGCGGTTGATGCATCTAGTATGACCATCGACCAGAGTTATCTTATCGCTAAAGATACCACGACAATTGATGGCCCAGATAGAAGCCGAGGCATTGCTAACTACCTTGGTTCCGTCGCAATTTCGCCGGATGGATATAGTGCTTGGCTGCCATCTAATAAAGCAAACGTTGATCGTGGTCCCTATTTAGAAGGTGATGAAACCAAAACGCTGACGTTTGAAACGACGATTCGAGCTGTGGTTAACCGACTCGATCTCAATTCGAAAACAGTGATGGATAATGCCTTAGATATTGATGATCGTGCACAGCCCAAAGCGGCCGTATTCAGCGATATCGGCGACCTAATTTTTATTGCAGTAGAAGGTCAAAATAGCATTGAGATTCGCAACACCTACAACCTAAACAGAGCAGGGGAGATTTTTGATACTGGTCTAGCGCCAAGAGGGCTCGTACTATCAGGGACGACATTATTTGTTCACAACTTTATGTCAAGAACGGTGTCTGTGCATGATGTCAATGCGTTTTTGACCGATCGAGGTGACATTCCAACCTTGGCACAAGTCTCTGTGGTGGCGAATGAAACACTGCACCCACGAGTGCTACGCGGCAAACAGATCTTCTACAACGCAGCCGATGCAAGAATGACTCAAGATGGCTACATATCTTGTGCCAGCTGTCATGCAGATGGCGATAGTGACCATAGGGTGTGGGATTTTACCGACCGTGGTGAAGGGTTAAGAAATACTATCTCGTTATTGGGTAAGACAGGCACAGGCAATGGTCGAGTGCATTGGACCGCGAATTTTGACGAGATACAGGATTTCGAAAACGATATTCGCTACGCGTTCGGTGGTCGTGGGTTTATGGTAGACGCCTTATTTGGCCTGTCAGAAAACCCATTAGGAACATCGAAATCAGGTAAAAGTGAAGACTTAGATAACCTCGCGTTTTACGTCAGTAGCTTAAATCAATTCCCTAAAAGTCCACACCGAGATTCTTCTGGCGCGTTAACAGCTGAAGCCCTAACGGGGCAGGCGCTGTTCACCTCAAAAGGGTGTGACACTTGTCATGCGGGAGTGTATTACACCGACATGCAAAGGCACGATGTAGGTACCATTGATGCCTCTTCAGGGCAAGGTATCGGAGCTCCATTAGTGGGTACTGGCTTTGATACACCGAGTTTGATTGGTCTTTGGGGTAGCGCGCCATATTTCCATAACGGTCAAGCGGCAACGCTGGATGATGTGTTACAAATTGGCTTGCAGCATAGTGTGGCGGATAACTCAGAGCGCGCTGCATTGGTGGCTTATCTAGAACAGATTGAATACGAAGGCCCCGATATAGTGGTGCCCGAGCCACCGCAAGCAACATCCTATACCTACCTAAGTGATCTTTCGGAAACCAGCGCAACCAATGGGTGGGGACCGATTGAAAAAGACACCAGTGTCGGTGAAAACGCTGCGGGTGATGGTCAAACGATATCCATTGGTGGTAGTGAATTTACCAAAGGACTCGGTGTTCATGCTCATTCAGAGGTGACGTACAGCCTGACGGGTGGCACTTACGATCAGTTTACTGCTTTCATCGGTGTTGATGATGAGACGGGCAGTTCAGGTTCCGTCGTGTTCGAGGTTTGGTTGGATGGCGTGATGGCTTATCAAAGTAGCGTATTACGAGGAAGTGATGTTGCCGAGTACGTGCAAGTGAACATTCCAAGTAGCGCGCAGGAGCTCAAGCTAGTGGTGAGTGATGCGGGCGACGGAGTCGGTAGTGACCATGGTTCTTGGGGAGACGCTAAGCTTCGCACACCAAGTGAAGGGGGCGGTGCCGCTGTTCCTGGGCTGTTTTATGGCACCGTTTCGGGCAATATTAATGAAACCGATGCTAACCCGAAAACATCCATAACAACCTCATTAAGCGAAACGGAAGATACGATTGCTGGTAATACGACCGAGGTGTTTACCGGTTATATCTACGATGCCGACGGTCAGATTTCTTTCAGTGAAAACAATGATGACAAAACGCGTCTATGGATTGATGGACAGTTGGTGCTAAGTAGTGACCTCTGGAGTGATCGGGTCTCGACTGGCAACTTAAACTTATCTCCTGGTTGGCATCAGTTTGAGTTGAGGCTAAGTAATGGCAATGGTGGCAGCGGACCTCATACTGGATTGGCTTTTGCCTATGACCCAGACGGTGGCAGCAATTGGATTCATCCAGCCGATAACGGTTCGGGTAATCTATTTATGACTGAGGATCCAGGAAGCTCGTCCACACCGCCAGCGAGCGTTTATCTTAGTGACTTACAGGAAGACAGCTCGACCAATGGCTGGGGCTCTATCGAAAAAGATATGAGTAATGGTGAGCGAGAAGCGCAAGATGGCACCACCATTTCAATAGGCGGGCAAACCTTCGCCAAAGGATTGGGGGTACATGCGAACTCAACGATCACTTATACCATCTCTGCCGGTCAATACAGTCGCTTTACTGTGAGTGTTGGTGTTGATGACGAAGTGGGTAACTCTGGCTCGGTAGTATTCCAAGTAGAACTAGATGGCGTGTTGTACTATCAAAGTGCGACGTTGACCGGTTCAGATAACGCAGAATCCGTTTCTGTTGATATTCCAGTAGACGCTACGACCATCACACTTAAGGCGAATGATGCCGGAAATGGCAATGGTTATGACCACGCGAGTTGGGGGGATGCGAAACTATTGCAAAACTAGCTTGAACAGGGCTTGCTCCGGCAAGCCCTTTTAATATCTGTCACTTAGGCTTTGTACACGGTTGCACTTAATCAGTAAAAGCAATAGGCTATTCAAAGCATATCGAATACCGTATCAAGGATGAATGTAGCTCTATGACAAGCTCTAGTTCGGCAAATACTACTAAAGGTTCAACCCTAGACCGAGTACTACAAGTGCTCGCCATCGTGGCTCACAGCCGTGGTCAACTCAATAGAGAATCTATTGCCGAACAACTGTCTATGCCAATTGCGTCTGCGAACAAACTGATCAACCAGCTTATCGTTTTAGGTCATCTCCAAGAAAATATCATTGGTCGCGTTATTGCGGGGCCGAACCTGCAGTCTTTATCTCATGATATTTTGAAGAACCAACGCTTTTCTGAACAAAGAACATCGGTGTTGCAACGCCTTGCTGACACGATTGGTGAAACGTGCGGAATTTCAGTGCCTAATGGCATTGAAATGATCTACTTTGAGCGTGTGAACTGCAACTGGCCACTGCAAATCAATTTGGCAGAGGGGAGTCCGGTCCCTATTGCAGCTTCCGCATCGGGTAAGCTTTATCTCGCTTCATTGGACACTTCAATTCGTGAAAACGTCGTACAACATATGGGGTTAACCGAATACACACCAAAGACCATAACTAATGATGGTCTGTTTCTTGAAGAGCTGAGCCGGATTGCTGAACAAGGGTTTGGTGAAGACAATGAAGAATTTGTCGACGGTATGGTGGCGATATCGGTGCCTATTGGCTCCGATGCATTAAGTTTTGGCTATCTATTTTGCCATGCACCGAGCTTTCGTACCTCGTTGGATACACTGAAAACACATCTCCCAGAATTACGCTCAGCTGCGCAAGAAATTTTAGAGTTTACACTCGGCGAGCTAAAGACCGAGTAGTTTGATCTTTGCCAAAAATTACCGTACGGCATTAATTGTTAGTGAGAATTTGTGATTGGTTGAGATATTAATTTTCATCCGTCTCGAGTATGTTAATACTTCCAATCCAAGGGAGCATTAGGCATTGAAAACCAGCAACGCAATGTACCAACCTCATATTCAGCAGCATTTAAAAGACACCACAAAGTTCATTAATGGGTATCTAAAATCAGGCAAAGGAGATTTGACGGCGTCTTTAAATGGCCAAAACCAAATCAAGATCCGCAACGCTGAAGGAGCGGTCGTCAAAACCTATGATGGCGAGAAAATTGCGGAGAAAAAAGCAGGTGTTGATACCTACGTATAAGGAATAGTTCTAGCTTGAAGGCTAGACCTATTTGAGTGGCTTTGAAGTTCGAAGACTTACTTTACATCTGTTCGCTTGGTTGACTCCACATACGCGCTCAGCGTAGGGACCTGTTATTGATGATGTGGACTCTCCAATGCCTTGCAAAGCGTTCGGAGTCAGTGCACGTGCAAACCAGCATTCCAATGGCGCCTGCGTTCTTATTGGTGATAGAACGTTTTGCATGGTCGACAGAAAGAGGAGCTCCCTTGCAAGTGAGATTAAGTTTGCAAGGGAGCATCAGGACTTATCGAAAAGGCAGTTTCCTTATAAGTCTTGATTCTTTTTGTTTAAAAGTTGTACTGAAGACGTACGCGAGCGCCGTATTCAGAGACATCGCCGCTTACTTTGTCAGCTTTTGCGGAGGTGTAATAAGCACCAGTAGACGCTGTCAATGAGTCCACTAAAAAGTCTTTGTGCTCATAGCCAGCGTAGGTAGTGAATAGATTTACATCGCCGACGCTACCATTTTTCACTTCGTTATTGGCTGTTGTATAGAAAGCACCAACGCCGAAGCCATACGCCGCAATGTTAGTACCGAATGTGTGCAGTTTTGTGTCTACACGGGTATTGGTGCCTTTCAAAAGCGGCTTTGATGTCTTGTATGCGTAACTCAGATTTAAGCTCGCTAGGCCAAATTTAACATTGGCTGTCGTTGCTAAACCAAGTTCATCTTTGTCTTTAGAAGCATTGTCAAAACCTTTCTCAAGACCTGCTGAGATTGAGAACGATTTGCTTGGAGTTACTGTTAATACAGGACGTAACGCAACATTGCTGTTCTTATCTTTTTCGTTAACGAAAACAACGTTAGTTTCAAATTTAACTAAATCATTACCAGCGTAAAGCAACGCTGCACCATCAAAACGTCCACGGTATTTGTTACCACGATAGTGACCTGCGAATAGCTCGCCATCGACTAGACTGGCTGTATCAGCATCATCTACGAAAATATCGATTTGAAGAGGGGATAGGTCTAGCGCTTCGAAACGCCCCAACTGCGCGCCAACATATGCATTACCCACGTTCTTAAGGTCCAAATAAGCGTCATCCATAGTAACGGTGCCGTCTGTTTTCAGCAGCGGGTTAACACGAGCTTTTACTTTATACCCATTTTGCTCAACAATATAATCGGCAGTAAATGATAGGCGCCCATTAGTATTAAACGTTGTTTTGTCCGATTTTAGTTTTGTTGTCGAACTCTTTAGGTCAACAGATTGTTTCATAGCATTCATATCAATACGCATATTACCGCCAAGAGTTAATGTACCTGGGCCGGCTTTTATGTCTGCTGCCATTGTTCCAAATGACATAGTCGCACATGCAATACTCACTGCTAATATATTGAATTTCATAATTTACCTTTTGTCCTTTCTTGTGTTTTTATTTAACGATGATTATTTTTATGTGAGAGGCGTTTATTGACAAGCTGCTAGTATTAATATTTAGACTTGAGCAGTTAAATTGCCTTTTTAAGGTGGGAGGTTGTATTTGAATATAATTTCTCTGTCAGGTGGGTTATTTACAATGTCATTTTCTATGTTGATAATGTATTGGAATGTAATAAAGGATAGATAATATAATTAACGAGGCTGCTATATCGCGAGATGGTGAGAGTCGAGGTATTTAATTAAAATAGGTCGAGAATCTCATTCGTAGAGATTTAATAATGAGTTGACGACAATACTAAACGTGATAGGAAACGATAGTAAGGCGATCATCTAAAAGGTGATCACCTTAAGCGTTAAAGCAAAACACAGGTTATTTGTTTTCTTGCCGATTTTCCAACACCTCGTTTAATGTGGCTTCAATCGACAAGCAGTCCTGTTTAACTTGCCATGCCTCATATTTAGCTTGTGCCTCGAGTATGCTATCTATGTCCAGCGCGAAGAAGCAGCACAGTCTCATAGCTAGTTTAGGAGAGAGTCTCGTATTTCCGCATAAGACCATTGCAAGTCCACCATGACTTACACCGATGGACCGAGCCAACTCTCTTGTACTGAGGTTATGTTTTTCCTTCAATAAAGCAAAAACATCGACAGCAGATTTTGGTGGAAAGCTCATAAAGTAACCTTGGTTTTATCTATGTTTATTTGTTGGTTTAGCATTAAATAAACCAACATTGGTTCATTCTTTCTGATAGGTTTAATGAAAAGCAATATTGGTTTACTTAGTTGTTTACCGCAGGTGTTGTATTTCAATTGACATTTTTATATGCAAGTACAAACCTAGGGTAACAGTTTTTGCATAGTGAAGAGCCCAATCTTTTAGTGTGCAGTATCGACCTTTGTTGCATATTAATTGGGTTGTCTTCAAGTTTCTATTGATTGCCTCATTTGTTAATGCTCTCTAATGAAAGAGTGCATTTATTTTTTATGATATATAGCATATCAAGATGATAAATATATTATTTAGACTTGAACGCCATTTTTGATATTCACTGTGATAAGGTTGGTAAGATAATTGTGGGTTAAGTCTATCTAAGTAATTAGTATGTAATTTCTTGTTCACCTAATGTATGTGATTGTAATTACTTTGGTATTATTATCTAATTATCTAATTATCTAATTATCTAATTATCTAATTATCTGTGTCTGAGAGTACCGTCTACTCGTCAGTTAATAATTAATGACGAGTAGGAGAGCTAATATATTCTACGAGTGTCAACGGATTGGTCCGAAAAACGTATTGTACTGACTGACCGTAGCGTATTATTACCATCTCGTCCTAAAAGAGAGTCTCTAACAATCACAACATCATCCTGATAGTTGATGTTGTAATCATTCTTTTCTCCTGAGAACGTAACGGTGGTATTGGAATTATTGCCTGTAATGTTATTGTCAAGTTTATTGACGATCACTTCGACGGGATGGCCTCCTGTCAAAGTTATGTCTTTGAGGTAGCGAGAGTGGTTGGTATAAAGCAAGTCTTCACGATACTGGAGACTAAACGTTCCTTTAAAATTAGGGTCTAGATGGGCGTTATAGGTTAAGTAGGGATGGAAGAATTCTGTCATTAACTGATAGCCCTTTGGATCACGAAGTTCAACTTCGTGTCTAGTTCCAGCAACGTAAAATCCCCACATTCCCCATCCGCCGGTAAACTTGTTCATCATCCTAAAAGATTGCTTCGGATAAGCACCCCACAAGCCGTAATATGAGTCTAGAACAGATGCTAGATACTCTTGAGTTAGACTGTTCTCTGCCGTTAGCTCGTCGATCCAATCTTGTACTTCTGGAGTCATAGCCCAAATTTGTTTGGCATAAGCATTGATTTGAGCATTGCGTATTTCAGTCTGGTACTCAGGGAGAACCCCTATGAATTTGTCATACCCATCTACGCCGATTCCATAATCATGAACGAGGTGCAATATTTCTTCAAAAGTCGCGTCTCGGTGCTGGTAGTTTTGCGCCATGTACCAAGGTCCGCCCTCAACTTGAATTTCCTCTTCATATAAAGGCTGCCCCTCAAGTTCGGCAGCATTATTAGTGCCATCATCTCGTCCGTTTAAAAGGAGTAAAGTAGCACCATTCTCAGCCATTCTATTCGCAACAGCACCCTTATTGCTTCCATACTTAGATCCGGAAAAGTCGGTAAGATAATGAACAAGAACCGATTTGGCTCGAATTATCTGTCCGTCAGACAGCTGGTCTTGAGCAACAATGTGAATCGACTTTCCATTAGGTGCAACAACCGAAGTGTAACGATTAAAGCGTAACTCTGACGAAAACTGTTTTTTCAGTTGTAACGGAACTTCAGTAATACCAAGTGCTTCTTGTTGTGTTGAAATAGAAAAATCAACACTGGATGAACCCGCGTTGACTGCGTTGATATTGAGACAAACTACGGTCATTGCTATAGGAAGGGCTTTGGGATATTGCAAAGTCATAAAAATGGCTCCATAAGAAGTCGCTTGATGCAGCGAGAGGCGGTAAATACGAGCAGAGTTCTAGGCTAAGAAACAAAAACTATTCTGAAGGAACTATCTTTAGCCTATAAATCTGACATACCGTCCATTCTATCGGAAGGGAGGTGAAACAGAGGTGAAATGGTGGCACTCTCGTTTTTTGGAACATTCGGTTCGGCCTGTTGCGAGTACATGACATTATGTTGGCAAGTGAAGAATAGCAATGAAGCCTGTCTCGGTCTTTTTAGTTTCCATAAACCAACCGAGCTTATCGCAAATTCTGAATATTAGATCTTGTCCCAAACCAAATCCGTCTGTTACCTGCAGCTCATGGTCCCCCGTAGTGGTATTTTCAATGATGACGGTGTTGTCTTTGCAGTAAATGCGTATAAGCCCTGCGTGGGTGTATTTGAATGCGTTAACCAAAAGATTACTTATAACGATTCGTATCGGGGTTTCCGGTAATTCTAGTACTGGAGCGTTACTATAATCAGTCTCTAACGACACATCAGAACCGTTAATGAAGTGATAGTACTCGTCGACCAGTTCATTCAATAAAGCGGCTACTGAAATTTCCTTTTGTGGTGGAGGGGTGTTGTGTTTACGAGAAAGCCAAAGCATTGTCTCAACGACTTGTTGCATATTTTGACTTGCTCGGTCTATGCGCACAATCGCGTTTTTTGATGCTTCTGGTAGCGCTATTCTTTCCAATATCTCCATATTAGCTCTGATGATGGCCAGAGGGGTGCGAAGTTCGTGACTGGTATGAGACAAAAAGTCCTTTTCCCGAGCGAGTAAGCGGGCATTTTTCGATAGTGCTCGTTGCAAATATGAAGCGACGCGATTGTATTCCTGAAAAGTAAAATCGGGAGTGGGGTTTGATTCTAAGTTCTCTGATACTAGTTCAGACCAATGAACCAGTTGCTCTGTTCTTTTTCCTATTCGATAGCTATAAAACCAAAGTGCCAACAGCACTATAGAGATATAACCACCGACGATTAGCAAGATAAAATTGAATCGGCTATCAAACCATATATCGATTGTGTCATTGATTAGGTGGTAGTCATATTTCGCGATGACGTATACCGTTCTTTCGTCGTTGCGAAGAAACCTAAATATCCCTAAAGTGATTTCCTTCTCTGGGTCATCGGAAAAAGTTTCATCCACTGAAACCACAGTGAATTCATTGTTGGAAAGTTGAACATTTTCCAAAATATTCGTTCCTTCCACACGAATAACGGGGAGGTCGTCTAGGTAGAATCGAATCACATAAGAACTTGGCAACTCGATATTGGGGTCTAACTGGTAAGCTTCTGAGTAGGCTCGCCACTCCGTTAACATTCTCATCTTCACGGAATCTTCAATGCCGTACTCAAAGTAGCGAACTAGCAGCTCGAAAAGCATGAAGGCAGTGATAATCGTGATTCCAAGAAAAAACGAGGTGAGATGGTTTTTTAATGGAAAGCTCTTATTAAGCATTGCTGGTAACCTGAATTCTTACACCTTGGCCCACAACAGTTTCGATGAGTTTAATATTATGATTCTTATCAACTTTCTGTCGAAGTTGATAAAGTTGAACCTTTAGGTTGTTGGTTTCAGGTATTTCATTAGGCCATAGCGTCTGTTCGATTTCTTCTCTCGAGACCAACTGAGGAGATT
This sequence comes from Vibrio barjaei, assembly GCF_001639065.2. Taxonomy (GTDB): domain Bacteria; phylum Pseudomonadota; class Gammaproteobacteria; order Enterobacterales; family Vibrionaceae; genus Vibrio; species Vibrio barjaei. The sequence continues at coordinate 390,491 of NZ_LQXO02000053.1, read as the reverse complement.
TACGCATTAGCAGCTCTAACAACCTAAGATTAAGTCGAGTGAGTTCAACAGGTTGATTTGAACGCGTTACTCGTTTTTGTTTAAGATCATAGGTCAAATCTCCAGCAACGAGTTTAGTTATTTGGCCACTTCGTCTTCTCGATAGAGATTTTATCCGTAAAGCCAGTTCTTTCATCATAAATGGCTTTACAAGGTAATCGTCGGTACCTGAGTTGAACCCAGCCTCTTTGTCTTCAATGGTATCTTTGGCCGTCAACATGAGAATAGGTGTGTCAATACCTGCTTTTCGAAGGTTTTGGCAAACCGTAAAGCCGTTTACCTTGGGTAGCATTAAATCAAGAAGGATGACATCGTAGTAATTCTCGCTGGCTAAATTGTAACCACTCTGTCCGTCGTAGGCGTGATCGCATTTTATGTTTTCGTATTCCAAGTAATCTGCAACCGAAGCTGCCAAGTCTCGGTCATCTTCAATGAGCAATACATGGATAGATAAATCGGAATTCATGTGTTCAATAGTCCTTTATCCTGCCGCATTGATGGTTTGAATCGAAAAGCAGCTACGGGGTGTTAGGTACACCGTTTTGAGGAAATATCCTTAAATTGATAGAGATTATACCCAAATATACTTGATAAAACATTAGTTGAGACTATGGCTTTGATGTTTGGCATTTATTCTGCTGATGTCCCATTTGGAGAGCAGGGGCATGTCGAACAGTCGTTTTATTAAGGAGGATCTTGAACGGTGAGGGCAAAGGGGAATGTGAGTAAAGAACTAAAAAAGGCTTACCGTAAACCGGTTACGATAAGCCTAAAGTTATCTATTGTGCAGACTTGTCGCTAGCTACTTGAGGTTGTTCAACCTCAGTCAGTAAGCCTTTAATCAAACTCACACAACCTAAAATCAGAATCAGTGTAAATGGCAGCGCTGCAATAATGGTTATCGATTGAAGAGCTTGAATCGATTGAGTACCACCGATCCACAACATGACCACGGCGATGACGGCTGAGATCACAGCCCAGACCACTTTCTGCTTGATAGGAAGCTCGAGTTTGCCACCTGCAGTCATACTGTCTACTACGATTGAACCTGAGTCCAAAGTGGTCACAAAGAAAACAATGATCAGCGCAACGGCAATCAGCGATAAGATGTTACCAATAGGGTACGCATCAAGCATATAGAACAAGCTAAGTGAAACGTCTCCGATACCCTGAGCGGCACCAAGTATACCCACATGATCAACGATCTGTTGAATCGCGACACCGCCAAAGAAAGACATCCATGCAGTGGTGACAAGAGTAGGGATAACTAGTACACAAAATAGGAATTCGCGAATTGTTCTGCCTTTTGAAATTCGTGCAACGAACATACCGAAGAATGGCGCATATGCAACCCACCAGGCCCAATAGAACACAGTCCAGCCATGAAGCCATGTGGTGTCTTCACGGCCAGCGCTTTGGCTTAGTGGAAGAATATTTTTCACATAACCAACTACTGCGGTCGAAACTGAATCCAATACCGTTGTGAAGTTCAAAATACCGATAAAACCAAGGAAAACGAATGCGATAATCATATTGAGATTACTCAATACCTTAACGCCGCCGTCCATTCCACGAACAACAGAAACAATAGCCAAACCCATAATGGTCAGGATAATGGCAATCTGAAGCAGAAGGCTGTTTTCTAGTCCGAATACGTGACTGATTCCACTTGCAGCTTGTGAGCCGCCCAGACCAAGTGATGTTGCAAGGCCAAATAGGATTACCAGAACAGCCATTACATCGATAACGTCACCGACTCTTCCCCAAACTCGGTCACCAAGTAGAGGGTAGAATACCGAACGCATTGAGAGCGGAAGACCTTTGTTATAGACAAAGTATGCTAGCGATAATGCGGCCATCCCATAGATAGCCCAAGCGTGAAGTCCCCAGTGGAATACGGCAGCACCTAAGGCTAGTTCTCGCCCTTCTGGTGTAAACGGCTCAACACCTAGCGGTGTACCAAACCAATTGGTATAAAAGGCGGTCGGCTCTGCTACGCCCCAAAAAATCAAACCAATACCCATACCCGCTGCAAATAACATGGCGATCCAGGAAATGGTTGAATAATCTGTTGTGGCATTGTCGCCACCTAAACGAATTTTACCGAGCGGAGATAAAGCAATCAGCAAGGCAAAAATCAGAAGAATGTTTGCGCCCCACATAAAGACAAAATCAAACTTTGATAGTGCAGCGGATTTAACGGCATCGATGGCTGCTTTTGCGTCTTCTGGGGAAAGTACTAAGAGAGTGACGATGAAGAGGATGGATAAGCCCGCGGAAGCGGTAAACACTGTATTGTGAACATCCATGCCCCATTTAGTGATGTTGTCTTGACCGACTTGATAATCTGTAGAATCTATACTGTATTTTTGAGATTTAAAACCCATAATTATGAGGTTTACATATTCGTGTGAACGAATATAAAGACCAACTCCATGTTTAATTAATAACTGATTAGAATTCGAAATTCTTCCAATTAACATTATGTTAATCAGTAGTTTATGATGAAAGTGTCCGTTTTACATCTAATCCTGAAGGACGGATTTTAACACAAATAGGACACCTTTTGGGCGCTATATTGAAAGAAGTCATAACAAAGGGTATTTCTCTTATAGATACTTCTCTGTTTAGTGCTAAATGGTCGAAACGAATTTCACAGCACTACCTGCTTTAGCGTTTCGGTTGACAATTAATCGTCAAACAAAAGGTTAATAGCAATGCCTAACAGCACTAATCCGAAAATTGGACCAAGTACGCCAAGCGGTGCTCGTTCAATATACGGTAGGTTTTCTGCAATCATCAGCCCCCATTCGGGTGAGGGTGGCTTAGCGCCAAGACCGATAAAACTCAGCGACGTTAAGCTTAGCGTAATCACTGGCATTCTAAGTAGTGCATGTCTCAATAATGGCGGAAGCACATAAGGAAGGAGATAGTACCTAAGTATCTTGAATTTGCTCGTTCCCCATATCGGCGCAAGATGCGTGTAGGGCTGCGCTTTAGCCTCGACGATAAGACTTGAGCAGTGAGCCGCAAGAGGGGCCCAAGACACCAAAACAATGGCAATCATGGCACTGTTTGGATTCATCCCCGTCATTCCAGCAACCAATAAGCCAGCGATAATATAAGGAATACCCTTGGTTATTTCGATTAAACCTTGGCTGTATCGAGTGTTGAACCCAAGAACCATACCCACAACCAAACTTAGCACTGTCGCGACAAACCCTGCCCAAAACGTCGATAACATACCAGACCCAATGCGGGCTAGAAGGTCACGTCCAATGCCGTCGCCACCTAAAGGTGCCTGCAAGCTCGGAGCAGCAAGTCTGATGAACTGACTGCTAAACGGGTCGCGAAACAATGACCAGATAACAACAGCCAGCAACAGTGAAAAGATTAAACCCGCCGTCAATCGTTTGTTATTACTCGAGGTAAACGCAAAAGATGAATGACTACTGATAAGCTTACCGTTTCTGAGACTGTGGCCTAACAACAACTGTTGAACAAGCAAGCTCAAGCTACTGATGAAAATCGAAATAAATAGAAGTACTAACAAACCACCTTGGAGCACTGGTAGATCTTGTGCTTTCGCTGCACCTAAAATTAGTCGTCCTATTCCTGGGATGGAAAAAATCTGCTCGACAGCAACCGCTCCACCGGTCAGGCCGATCATTATCATCGCGACTTGCGGGATCAAACTACTAATTGCACGTTTTAATGCGAAGCGCATGATCTGGAAGGAACTGATGTTCGCACTGAGCCAAGTGATCACCCATGGTTCATTGAGGACGCGCTGCAAACTGTCCCTTAACAGGCGACTCAAAAGACCGCTAGCGGGAATCGCAAGTGCCAGACTAGGCAGCCAAATATGGTGCCAGCTTTGCCACCCGTAGGGGGGGAACCAACCCAACCAAATAGATAGAATAAGGATGAGAACGGACGCTACTACGTATTCAGGTAACGAGATGAGCACCGTACTCAGGCTATTATGGGTTTGCTTTAGCTTTCTTTGTTTCCAGCTAAACAAGGTATGAACTAAGCTAAACCCACACAGTACAGAAGTTAAACCTAGTGCCATCGACATCAGTAACAGAGAGGTCGACATTGTCTGTTGAATACCATCTATGACCGGTGAACCATCGATCCATGAGTAGCCTAGATCACCATGCAGAGTGTCACTAAGCCAGTCTGTTAATCGTTCCATTGCACTACGGTCAAGCTGTAAATCGGCTCTTACCGCGGCAAGTGCTTCCGGCGTTAACATGTGTTGTTGTCCAGCGCGGGCACGCAAAATCGATTGGCTAGGGTCAATGCCAGCAATATCTGGCATCAAACCGACTAAAATGACGACGACGATCAATGAGATAAGTCTTGATAACCAAGGTGTTAGCACATCGAATATTCGTCGAGAAGTATCAACAGACAACATTAAGTTAGTTCACCTTAGTGTTTGCATTGATAAGGCGACGTTCGCTTGGGTCGCGAACAGCATCAGAAACACGAAGACTTTCACCCTGAATGACACGTTCGTGTAGCAGTGGAATGGCAGCGAAATCGTTCAAAATGATCTGTTCTGCAGCAATGATGGCTTGTTGACGTTTTGCTCCTAAAGGCTGTAGATCGGCGTAAGTCAGAGCGTTGTCGACTTCCTCAGAACAGAATTGACCTAAGTTGAACGATCCCTTACAGCCAAAATCACTCATCATATATGCGATAGGATCGCCTGAATCCAAAACTGTCGCTCGAGAAAGAATAAAGGCATCAAAATTACCCGCTAATGCATCGTTTTCAATTTGAGCGTACTCACGGATATCAAGTTCTACTTGGAAGCCTGCGCTTTCAAGCTGCTGTTTGAGCAAAGCGGCGACTTCAGGAAGTTCAGCACGGTCAGTGAAAGTACCTATGACGATTTTCTCACCATTTGCTTTTGTTTTAGCTTCAATTGGTGATGCTTCGGGACGAAGTGGTGCAGCCCAAGCAAGTGCCGGACCTAACAAACCCTTCGCAATATCGGCATGGTTTTCATACACAGTTTTAATGATTTGCTCTCTATCTACCGCGGCGGCGGCAACTTGGCGCAACTCTAATTGACTAAAAACATCTGACTTATTGTTTAAGTAGAGTGTGTTAGTACGCGGCATAGCCACTTCGTGTAAAAGGTTGCTATCAATCGTTGCTATTTGAGATACAGGCACAGCTTCGACAACATCGGCGGAACCTGTGCGTAGTGCTGCTGCACGCGTGAAGCCATTTGGAACATACTCAGCGATGACCGTGTCTATGTGTGCTTTCTCACCCCAGTAATCATCGAATCGTTTTAGCTTGGCACTGGTTGTGCCGTTAATTTCTATTAATTCAAATGGACCAGTGCCTGCACCAGTAGGTACGACTCGACCATTCTCTTTATATGCAGTTGCCGCCAAAATGGCGAGTTGAGGACTTGATAAGCGGCTAGGTAGTAAAGGGTCATTAAATGTTGTCTTGATTTCTACGTGCGATGAATCAAGGGCTCTCACAGTGAGGTCAACACCATCAAGTATACGAGGCTTAGGTGCAGCACTCAAAGCCTGTTGCAGTGAGTTAACCACTGATTCTGCGGTTAGCATGGAACCATCGTGGAATTTCACACCCTGGCGAATAGTGAAGTGCCATGTGAGTGAGTCTATCTGCTTCCAATCGGTAGCCAGCATTGGTTCAACCTCGGAAGCAGGGGAAAGATTGATTAACGTTTCCGCAGTACTCCAACGTGATAATTTGAAAGCGTCGTCAGATAATGGTGATAGTCCAGTGCGAGGTGGCTGCATCATTGCCACACGAATCTCGGATTTGACGCTTGAGTCACTGTTTTCAGTTTGTGAATCAAAACAGCCAGTTAACGGTAGAGCGAGCGCAAGCGCGCATGCCAATTTAATTGAGTGAAAACGCATGATTATGTCTCGGTGATGTTGTGTTAAGTATTTGCTTTTGAATGAATTTGGGCACGAATCAGTGCCTGAGTTGTTGAGTGAACAGGTTGTTCCATGATTTGTTTAACAAAGCCGTATTCGACGATCTCTCCTTGATCTAAGACCACTATCTCTTCACATAGCGCGATTGCTGCCTTGAGGTCGTGACTGACAAGAAGTAGTTGCAGGTCATATTTTTGCTTTAGCGAGTTGAGCAGTTCGATTATTCGTTGGCGATTTACTGGGTCTAAGCTACTGGTAGGTTCGTCTGCAACAAGTAACTTGGGTTTTACAATGAGCGCACGAGCGATGGCGATTCGCTGTGCCTGACCTGTTGAAAGCTGTTGCGGGTAGAGTGGCAACAAGTCCGCGGTCAAGCCAACCTCGTTCAGTGCAATTTGTGCGAGCTGTGGGTGGTTCCCCCCAATTTTGAGGTTTTCTAGTGGTTCAATCAGGATTTGTTCGACTGTGTAATACGGATTTAAACTTGTGTGTGGCTCTTGGGGAACCATTTGTACTTCACTGCAGACCCTCAAACGTTCGCTTGCGTTGTGGAGAGGGAGTGTCCTTCCCGCGATTCGAACGTTTCCTAGTGAAGGTGTCCGTAAACCAAAGAGCAATTCAATAAGCGTAGACTTGCCGGCACCCGATGGGCCAACAATGGCAGTGTTTTGATTCTCGATCTGGAGGGAAACATTACTGAGTGCTTTAAATGGTTTTCCACCCAACCATCTAGGAGTAGAGTAGTGGTGCACACTGACATTGCTAAAGCTCACTAAAGTTGAACTTACCTTACTACAACTCATGATAGTCTCTTCGATAATGGCAGTCATTGAAGGAGTCCTTTCAGTGAACGACAAAAATGATGAGAACTGGATTCAAGAGCGACTCGCGGTTCACCATAAGCAGCGACTTTTCCTTCGTCAATAACCAGTAATTTGTCGCAAGCTAACGCACTATTTAGGTCGTGTGTAATCAAAATACCAGCCATATTGGACTGCTTTACGCTTTGGCGAATGAGAGTCAATATTTCCTGTTCAGTGACAGGATCGAGAGCACTTGTCGGTTCGTCTGCAATTAATACTTGAGCTTGGCTTAATAAACCAATAGCAATGCAAATGCGTTGTCTCTGCCCACCAGAGAGTTGGCTAGGATAATTGGTTAATACTATGGCCGGATCAGGAAACCCAAGACGAGCAAGTAGATTAACTATGGTGTTCCGATTTCTAGCGCTTGGCTTTGTTTGGTCTCCGGTGAGAGCGAGACAAAGCTGCTTCTCTACAGAAACTAGAGGATTAAGCGCTTGAAGGGCATCCTGAAAAATGAAGGCTGGCCGTTGTTGTGCAGAACGATTAAGCAATGGAATCTCACAGACTTCACTGCCCGCAATTGTTATCGTACCCGATACGGATATGGTGTCTGGAGTAAAGCCCGCAATGGCTTTAGATAGCATGGACTTACCAATACCTGAAGGACCCATTACGGCCAGCATTTCCCCCGCAGATACGTCAAACTGAATACCTTGAAATAGGATTCGGTCTTTACTGCTTATAGATAGTTGATTTATGGCGAGGAGAGGAGGTGTCACGAAAAAACTCTTAAATAATACGTTATAACATAACAATGTTATCATCACGAGTTAGGTAAGAGAAGAGCAATGCACAGATTACGGTGTAGATTTTCTAGCTGGTGTATCACCAGATTAAATCAAAAAAGCACTCAAAAGAGTGCTTCTTGAATAGTATGGTTTTGTGGTTGGGGCTAAGAAATGGTTTGATGACCACACTTTTGCTTAACTTGACCGATGAATGGATAGAGAAAGACGATACGGCCACAATAAAAAATAGTAAAAGCAAGCCATAAACCGTGGTTACCACATAGTGGAACAGCCAATAACTGCGCCAATAAAAACACCATCAGTGTTGCAATACTGGAGTCTCTGACCGGTCGGGTTGTTCCGGTTCCGGTAAAGATCCCGTAGACCGTTAAGCCGTACCCGGCAACCAAGGGGAATACAATTAGCCAGGCTGCCACTTGGTGATACAAGCTGAGGAGTTCTGTTTGTGTCGTGAACAGTAAAACTAAATGCGATTGGAACATCAGCACCAACAGAGTGAGAATTACGATGAAGCCCGATGTCCACTGGAAATTGAGTGTTAGCACTCGATCTAGCATCTTTGGATTGTTTTGTCCGACGGCTTTACCTGCGAAAACACTAGAGGCATTGGCGATACCGTCAAACATGTAGCTGACGATAAAAGTAATTTGCATAAGAATGGCGTTAACCGCAAGTACGTCAGCCCCTAGTTGAGAGCCAACTCTTGCCATCATGTTGAAGAAAACTAAAATGCAGACCGTTCTCAACATCAAATCAGTGTTCGATGAGACGATCGTTGAGAAGTCGTGCCTACTCATTTTGGCGGAGGAAGTAAGGCGAGTTAGAGACATTCCTTGTGTATTGAATACTAATGTCATTCCAATCGCAAATGTCGTGATCTGTGCAATCAAGCTTGCATAAGCCACACCCGCTACACCAAGGTCAAAGTACAGTACAAACAGGGCATCAAGGACAATATTCAAGACATTGCCAAAGACCTGGGTGTATAAAGTTTCTTTCGCTTTCGCTTGCCCCATCAACCAACCAATAATGGTGTAGTTGAGAAGCACAAACGGAGCACCGAAGATCAAAATACCAAAATAGATATGGGCTTGTTCAGCTACGGCATTTTCGGGCTCTATTATCCAGAGTGCTCCTTGCCAAATGACGGACTGTAGTAGGATAAAGCTTGCACCGACAACAGCAGCAAGAACAAATGGGCGCATCAAACTATTTGTCATCAATGCCTCATCACCTTTACCTAATGCCATTGCACTTTGGCCCGTTGTACTAACTCGGAAAAAACCGAACAACCAATATAGGGTGTTCATAATGACCGTCCCGATAGCAACGCCACCAATCAGCTCTGTGATACCTAAGTGGCCAATCACAGCAGTATCGACGGCACCCAGCAGAGGCTGAGTGACTGTGGAGATAATAAAGGGCAGAGCAATTTTGAAGTAATCTGAATGAGAAATAGTCATAGCAAAATAGCGGTGCACCAGCAAACAAGAATGTTAGTCGCCAATGAGAATTATTTACATTGCGTGAATGGTAGCGAGATTTATTGTGAATGTCATGGATTGATTCATGTGCAGTTACCAAATGCTCAGGAAACAAGCACCTTAAGATTTCAACCTGCCTGAAGCAGACTCAGGCAGGTTTTACAGCGGGGCTATTGCCGATTACTTAAAGCAAGGTAATACATCCTGCTCGAAATAGGGTTCTTGGTTTACCCAAAACATATAGTTAACATGAAGAAACGACTGAGCGAATGAGTGGAGGGCAGGAACAAGACTTTGTCGGTTATCCACGACGTCAGTATTGTTGGTTTGGCCAATGTAGTTACCATCTTGTATCGCGATACCAAGTGGCACGGTATAGTTATTCTCATGCATCATTGCTAGGGCGTGATTTAATTGTCCGCGTTTTCGCATCATAAGGTCAGGTGCGCCAAGGCCAACGCCTATTTCTTGTCCATATTGATAAATACTCTTTAAGTAACCTTTATCTTCCCATGGTAGCCATTCACCAACCATAAAGTTAGCGTATTGCATCGTGGTGGAGGTTGGGAACGCGTGTTTCATGGCTCGCATATTATCCTTGAGTCCTTCGACATAACTCGCTTCAGTGAAGCTTGGATCTTTCTCAACGCCAATAGCGGTTTCTTGAAGGTTGATGCCTTCAACTTTTCCATCAAACTGTTTTCCTAATGCGTTGAGGAGTTTCGCGAAACGCGCTCTTACTTTGCTGTCCCACCGTTTTGCCACCCAACCCTCTGGCTCACCGTCGTCTGTGTATTGGTAAACCGCACCACCATCGTATTCATCAGACAATAGGTAGCTAGGTACGCCTTTGTAGCGAGGATCAAACGTCGCGTCCTGAAGCTGAATAAAGAGCTTTTTGCCATGTGCTTTTAGATAGTCATAATCGGCTTGAATCATAGAAAAGTCGTACTGATCTTTCTCTGGTTCTAACATTGCCCACGAGTACATGATTTGCGCACCCGAAAAGCGAGTGTTGTTTAGCAATGGGTGATTGTGTATGGCTTCTCGATCACGCGCAAAGTACACAAAATGCTGAATATTGTCTTTTGGAATCGGGCATTTAGCAGAGATATGGTTTTTATATTCGTTGGCATAACGGTCGACAGGGTTGTCCCATTGTGCCTGTGCATGACCAGTGATGAGTAATGCAGCTAAAAAGCAGAGCTTTTTCATAATCTGATGAGTTCCTTGAAATGGCGAGATAGCGAACGTGAACAGCTAACGAACTTAGTGAAAAAGAGCTAAGTTTGGTAATTACTATGCCCCCAGTTTAAGGAAGCTTTAGCTATGTGACTGTATGATTAGGTAAAGATGAGTCACACCTTGCTATTTACTTTCCGCCAGCTCTTTCATTTCCTGATATACGGCTTCTAGGCTCTGTTGGGCGACACGAAGAATAGGGAGGTAATTTTCGAGATCGGCAACGGTTTTACGGCTCTTTGGACAATGACAAAATAAGGCTGCCATAAAGTTGCCAAATTGGTCATAAAGGGGAAGTGCGATCGCCACCATACCATCAATGAACTCTTCATCATCCACGCTGTATCCTCTGCGTTGAATAACGTTTAGCTCCTTTTTTAGGCTCTGCTTGTCGATAATGGTGTTTTTCGCACACTGGCTCAGTTCAATTTTACTCAATACTCGACGTAATTGAGGTGGCGTCAAAGTACTTAAATAAAGCTTGCCACTGGCGGATGCCCAAAGTGGAGTGGGAAAACCAACCGGAATGACAATCTGCAACGGCCAATTAGTTTGAATTCGGTCGTAGTAGACCATATGCGGGCTAGGGTCATCATTCGCCAAGGCCAAACCACAGGTTTCCTCTAGCTTACGAGAAAGGCCGTGCAGAATAGCTTGTCGTTGCAGTTTATGCTGATTGGTCCATCTTACATCTAATGCAATAGACAGCATTTGTGAACCCGGATAGAAATGACCGCGTTCATCGGATTGGATGTAGTTTGCGTCATCGAGTTGCTGCAACAATCGGTGGCAAGTAGGCTTGGGAATCCCTGACTCGAAGATAATATCAGAAGCTGAGATAGGACTCTTTGCTTCGCCAATTCGTTCAATAACGTTGATAAGACGATCGACTGAATTTACTTTTTCCGACACCATAGATTCCTTTTAAAAGCTCACCCTAAATAATATCCAATACCACTGCGTTAACGCAGTCATGTGGGCAGCAAGGCTTTATATTCCCAAAGTATTTTACGAGTTTCAACTGGTTAAAGAGACATTGACTTGATTTGAGTGGGGCAAAACGTCGGTATTAACCCGATACTCTTCTCGTCCTTGAGTTGGCGCATCGAGAATAAAGAGTTCTCCTGAACTGGGATATAACACCGACTCTTGAGTGGTGAGTTCATAGTCTGCCGTTGTGACGAACAAGGTATTGAAATCTTCGCCGCCAAAAGTACAGCGCGTAGCGTGCTTAACCGCAAGATTGATTTCACCAAGTTGTGTGGCATGACCTATTTTGCTCTGTGACGGAGTGTAATAAGAAATGATGCCGCAGTCCCAATGACAGATATACAGGTTTCCGTGGCGATCAACGGACAGCCCATCAGGATAGCCCTTGCACTCATCGAGCTCAACAAACACCGCCTTTTCAATTATTTGGGTCATCGAATCATCGAGTTGATATTCATATACTTTTCTTTGGAACATATTTGAACAGTAGGCGCGTTTGAGTGCTGGGTTAAACGCTATGCCGTTGGCGACGCTGAATCCAGAATCCATTTCAAGCGCGGTGTTCGCCGTTAGTCGGTAAAGCTTGCCATCAGGAGCTTCAAGTTGCTTGTGGTTCATTGAACCAAACCATAAATGACCATTCGGAGCCGTAACCGCATCATTTAAATGAAGCTTAGTTGAACCAAAGCAAGGATCAGCGATAGGAGTAAAATCGTCAAAACTCGAAGTACAATAAAACAGTCCCTGTTTGCTAGCACATATCCAACCATTGCCCTCACATCGTGCAATCGCCGTGATATCAAAAGGTACGTGAAAGACTTGGGTACTCTGGCTGTGAATTGAATACTCAAAAATCTCACTACCTGCAGCTTCGACCCAGACGAGACTATTGGTGTCGGGTTTCCAAATAGGCGACTCGCCAATGGTTGTTCTAATTCCTTTTACTGAATGCATTTTAACTATCCATATTGATACATTTTGTATCAATATAGTTTAATTTATAGTTCAAAGAACGTTTTCTTTCAGGAATATGTGAAATGACGCAGCGGATTAACGAAAACACAATGACTTAGCTAATGAGTGGGCGCAATGCACAAGAAATATCCGTTATAATTTCGATAATTAGCTCGCTCAACAAGGTAAGCATCCGTTACCTTAACGAGTACGTATAAAGTATCCAAACCCAAATAAGGAATCTGGATGGAAAGCTCGATAGTGCCAAGAGCGATGGTTTTACCAAGGCCGGTAGTTGTACTTAAAGATGCGGTCAAAACGTTTATTGACGGCAAAGAATCTCATCACGTATTGGACAGAGTGAACTTGTCGCTGGCGGAAGGAGAGAGCATGGCACTCACTGGCGCAAGTGGTAGTGGCAAGAGCACGCTATTGAATATTTTGGGTGGTTTCGAGCCAATGACCAGTGGGACCTTAGAGTTGGCTGGTGAATTGGCGCAAACGTGGAACGATAAGCAATGGGGCTATTTTCGTCACCACAAGCTTGGCGTAGTCTTTCAGCAATTTAACCTGCTAACGCCGTTAAATGTCCGACAGAATATTGAGTTTCCTTTAAGTTTAAACAAACGGAAGTGGAACGCTTGGTGCGACTATTTAGTCGCTAAATTGGATATTCAACCACTGCTCGAACGCCATGTTTCTGCGTTATCAGGTGGTCAGCAACAACGAGTGGCGATTGCAAGAGCGTTGGCGCATCAACCCGCATTGCTTTTGGCAGATGAACCCACCGGAAACCTTGACCAGAAAGCGGGCTTGGAAGTGATGCGACTGTTAGAAGATATTACCCGCGAAGGAAATACATCTGTTTTGCTTGTCACTCACAGCGAAGAATGTGCGGCGTTTATGCAGCGACGTTGCCGTCTAGAAAACGGATTGCTTTATGAAACACCGTAAAGGGACCCATCTACGAGTCGCTCTGTCCATTTCTGCTGCTCACTATCGTCAAGCGCCTTTACAGGCACTCGCTATTCTTATTGGCATTCTCTTGGCAGTGACGTTATTTGTGGCCGTGCAAGCGATCAATTTAAACGCCAAACGCAGTTACGCGGAATCGGCAGAATCGCTTAGCGTCAAGGCGAGTTATCTAGTCATTCCAATGCCTGGACAGCGCTATCTTGCGGAATCGGTGTACTTTTCATTGCGTCAATCTGGGTTGAGTCAATCGTTGCCAATACTTGAGGGTCGAGTGAGAGATGATACTGGGCGACGTTATTCTATCCAAGGAAGTGATATTGTAGCGGCCGTCACTTCGCGCTCTCGATTACAGTCAGAAAGTGATGATGTGTCTTTATCTAATTCAGCATTGCCTATGGCGAATTTGATGAATGGCGAACCTTTTGTCATTGTAAGCGAAACTCAGTATCAAAGGATGGGCGGCACTAAGACTGCGGTTTTGGACGACGTTGCTATCCAGTTTGTTGTCGTACCCGACGAATGGCAGTTGGGAAGTCGCTTGCTGGTGGATATCAGCTTTGCCCAGCGTTTGCTGAACAAACAGGGGCAGCTTAGCTACATTGCCATACTGGATAACAAGGTGGCTGACGATACTAAGTGGCAGGCGTTGATATCAGGCAAAGCACAATGGGTTGCCAATACAAAAAGCTCAGACCTTGGTTCACTGACGGAAAGCTTTCACCTCAACCTCACAGCAATGAGTATGTTGGCATTTCTGGTTGGGCTATTCATTGCCTACAACGGTGTGAAATACAGCTTACTGAAACGCAATCGGCTGTTGGTGCAAGTGCAGCAAGCGGGACTCACACCTAACACGGTTTTCTTGGCGCTGATTCTAGAGCTGGTGGTTTTAGTTACTGTAGGTACCAGTCTGGGGTTTATCTTTGGTATCCAATTAAGTCATTGGTTACATCCCACGGTAGCACTCACCTTAGAGCAGCTTTACGGCGCAACGTTATTGCCTGGCACATGGCAATGGCAATGGTGGGCTCAGGCATTGCTACTTACGTTAGTAGCGGCATTGTTCGCTTGTTGGCATCATTTTAAACAGAGGGTACAACAACCCTTATCCTCCCACGGCGGATTCTATCAATCTCCGGAACAGAGCAATGAAAACCGCTTGATGATCGTTGGGCTGATATTTGTTGTGGTGGCACTCATTGGCCTTTGGTTGAGTAGTTATTTTCGCTTAACGATGTTTTGGCTGGGTGTGTTTATTGTCGCGATTCCAATGTTACTGCCCAAGTCTCTTAGCCTGCTAGCTCGAATAGCAGAACGTAAAACCTCTACTGGGTTGGTCCAGTACCTATTTGCGGAATTGCGGGAACTGATTGCACCTTTGTCTTTGGCTATGATGGCGCTGTTGTTGGCTATTACCGCTAATATAGGAATGAACACTTTGGTGGGCAGTTTCGAGTCGACATTGAAACATTGGCTAGAGCAGCGCCTGCATGCGGATATTTATGTCAGTCCTGCACAAAGTGACATGACTAAAGTCGAGCAGACGTTAGCTCATTTCGACGGCGTGGAAGAGGTCTATAAGCAATATTATGTACAATCTAACGTCAGTGGACTGCCTACGCGATTAGGTACCAAAGACCGTATAACCTTAGAACAAACCATGGTGTTTCAATCAAAAGTTAATGATTTTTGGTCCCGTTTCTATGCTGGGGATGTCGTGGCTATCAGTGAGCCGATGGCAGTGAAACTGGGGTTAGTGCTGGGAAGTGAGCTGCCTAGAGACTTTATGTCTGGTATGACACTGACAGTCGGTGCCATTTTTTATGATTATGGTTCGCCCGATGGCGAAGTGCTTATCTCGCCTGAGTTATGGCAATCACAAGGGTTCTCGATGGTGCCAAGCAGCTTAGGTGTGAAGGTGAGCGGTAACCGCGAAGCTATGCAGCAGGCATTAAAAACCAAACTGAATTTACACTCCAGTCAATTGTTTGATCAGGCAGAAATTAAGGCGATTGCGCTCAATATATTTGCTCAAACCTTTGCTATTACCAGCGCTCTCAATGGTGTGACGTTACTCGTCGCTGTTATCGGCTTATTTACTTCCTGTTTTATGCTACTGGAAGCTCGCAAAGCAGCTATCGCTCGGCTTTATGCACTGGGCGTCAACAAATCGCAATTGTTTGTTATGGTGGTAGGACAAATGGTCACTTTAGTGCTGTTCACATTATTGGTTGCCTTGCCACTGGGCGCATTGGTCGGTTATGTGCTGACTGATATTGTGACATTGAGAGCATTTGGTTGGAGTTTGAACTTTGTTTGGAGTTGGATCGATGTGGTTCGCCTTGCGACCATAACCGTCGCCGTGACCATCGTCGCGACCATTATTCCTTTGTGGCGTTTGGTGATTCGTCCTGTGGTCGCAAGTTTGCAAAGCGAGGTACTGTAATGTTCAAACAGATGATGGCGGCATTATCGGCTCTAATCCTTATTGGCTGCGGTGAACCTGACGCTCCAAGTTTTGGTCAAATGTTAGGCTCCGATGATGGTCAATTTGAAGAGGTCAAAGGTGGTCGCATTCTTTCTTTTCCAGAAGATCATCAAGCCCACAACGACTTTCGCCAAGAGTGGTGGTATCTGACGGCAAACTTACAGGATGCCGAAGGCCGAGAATATGGCATTCAATGGACACAGTTTCGCTTGGCGGTGAGTTCGGAGACACCAGCGAATGAAAATGGATGGCAAAGCCAGCAGATCTTTATGGCGCACAGTGCGATTACTACCCCTGATATTCATCTTGCAGATGAGAAGTGGTCTCGCCAGCACCCAGAAATAGCGGACGTATCAAGCGAACCGTTTCGAGTCTTTATTGATGATTGGCAATGGACTTCCACAACCAACGATCTTTTCCCTGCGACTCTTGATGTCGCATCAAACCAGTTCGGCTATCAATTGTCATTGACTCGAACCGCTCCCTATCAAAAACAAGGTGATGAGGGTTATAGCGAGAAAAGCGCTGACGGAAAGGTTGCATCGTATTATTACAGCCAGCCCTTTATCGACGTTCACGGTACTGTATCGATTAATGGAGAAAGCCATCAGGTATCTGGACAAGGCTGGATAGACCGAGAGTGGAGCTCTCAATTTTTGCTCGATTCTCAACAAGGATGGGATTGGTTCGCAATACGGTTAGACGAAGCAACGAGTTTGGTGGTCTTTCAATTGCGTGATGCTGCGACCGGACAAGCGAGTTATTCCTATGGGCGATTAATGTATAAAGATGGTCGAGGCATTACTTTGACTCAAAACGATCTAGAACTGTCAGCCGTTCAACAAACGATAATTGAAGGCCAATCATACCCGACGCATTGGATACTAAAAGTCGTGTCTCAGGGCATTAACGTAAAGCTTTCAGCACTTAATCCTAACGCCAAAATGCCACTATCCATCCCATATTGGGAAGGTCCAATTATCGTTGAAGGATCTCATCTGGGTAGAGGATATATGGAGCTCACTGGTTATTAATCAGAGCGTTAGAATATCTATAGCCTGCGGAATGGGCGGCTTAATGCTTGCACTTCGAAAGTGGCGACTTGTATCGAATCACTCCAAAAATCTAGAGACCACCCGGCTTTTTGTTTTAGGTGTCCTAAGAATTGAGCCGGATTAGGGAGTTGTTCCCAAACTTGGGGTAAGAATAACGCGCCTTTTTTTCCGTCCTTTAACGTCACACCGCACTGGTGCAAGGAAAGGTGCTGTAGTAAGTCTTGTTCCGAATCAACGTACAGGAGTTCGGGTTGTGTCAGTACGGAAACCTCAATGTTAAGCGCTTCGGCTTGATGTTTTTGAAGTGGGGTAAATCGTCTATCTTGGCAAGCCGCTGCCCAAGCTTTTCTCTCTACTTCTAGTACTAAGGGAATCTGTGCCACTGTTGTGCCAATGCAGCCTTGCAGCTGACTGTTTACGGTTAGCGTGACAAAGCAAGCCCCGGGTAAAGCCAAACTTTCTGGGTAATCTTGTACCAGTACTTTCGGTAGCGGTAGTTCGTTCAAATAGCAATGAATGGTGTGTTCAACCACGTCGAGCAACATAGAAAGCTCGCTATGGGTTAGCGTACTTTTCGATGGATTAGCGGCAGATTGTGTAACTGACATAACCAACGACCCTTTGTTTATCACCATATTCAGTGTCTCCGGAATTAATCAAAGCGAGACGCTGTAACTGGTAATGTTTGGTTGAAATAAGATGGATTACGGCATTAACACCGGTTGAACCGCACGCTTCGTGTGGTGTAATCGTCGTCATGCCTGACTCAATTTTGTTGCAGGTCTGCCGGTCAAGGCGTTGGCAATCAGAATAGCGATGAAAGTGACTAAGATCAGTGCTGATCACCAATAAGGTCTTGCTGTCCCATATTGGCTCAATAAGTTTGGCAATCTCTAAGGCACTAACTTGTCCTGTGACGATGGGCAGCAGTTGAAAGTCATCCAATACCGTTTGAAGAAAGGGAAGTTGGACTTCCAAGCTATGTTCTTGAGCATGTGCTTGATCGTTAATCGATACCATGGAATTGTCGGCAAGTAACTCGACACAATCTCGGTCAATGCTCACGCGGCCAAGAGGTGTTTCAAAGGCACCCACAGAAGGTAATGCACATCCGTGAAACGCGACTCGATGACTAGGACCAACTAAAATCACTCGTGAAAACTGCTGTGCGACAGATTGCAA
The DNA here is from genome assembly GCF_001639065.2 of Vibrio barjaei. Classification (GTDB taxonomy): domain Bacteria; phylum Pseudomonadota; class Gammaproteobacteria; order Enterobacterales; family Vibrionaceae; genus Vibrio; species Vibrio barjaei. The sequence continues at coordinate 372,522 of NZ_LQXO02000053.1, read as the reverse complement.
CTGATGGTACGCTAATCCTGCTGTTTCTCCTGAAAATACATAGCCTGCGTGTGGAACAATAAGTCCTCGCAGATCATTCTGAACGTTACATGTCTCTGCGTCTCTGACGTTAGGGCCAGTCAATAACTGGTTTACCTGTCTAGTGAGTTGCTCGGTATCCTTGTTATAAAAACGGCCCGCGACAGCAGGAGGTCTAATCGTCATTTTTCCACTCATATAACATCAAATGTATATACTCATTAGTATAGTTTTTGTACTGAATGAAGGTGTGAGATGGAACCAGTTAACGCCAATCACCGTACACAATTTTGGCATTTGCAGGACGATGGAAGAGTCACTTGCACGGTTTGCCCTCGTTTTTGCACCCTCAGAGAAGGCAAGCGTGGCGCATGCTTTGTTCGTCAAGCCATTGATGGTGAGATAGTGTTGACCACCTATGGGCGTTCGAGTGGTTTCTGCATCGACCCTATAGAGAAAAAGCCCCTCAACCATTTTTATCCGGGTAGTTCAGTGCTCTCGTTTGGGACTGCGGGGTGTAATTTAGGGTGCAAGTTTTGCCAGAACTGGAATATCAGTAAGTCTCGTCAAATTGACACGTTAGGCAGTCAGGCAAGTCCTGAGCAAATAGCCTTAACAGCGACGAAACACCAAAGTGATAGCATCGCCTTTACCTACAACGATCCAGTGATTTTTCTTGAATATGCTGTCGATACGGCGCTCGCATGTAAGGAGGTAGGAGTAAATACCGTTGCGGTTTCGGCAGGCTACATGTGTGAGAAGCCAAGAGAAACCTTCTATACAGTGATGGACGCTGCCAACATTGATCTAAAAGCTTTTACTGAGCGTTTCTATCATAAAGTGTGCAGTGGGCAACTTGCTCCGGTATTAGAGACGTTGAAGTATCTTAAGCATGAAACCGATGTTTGGCTTGAAATTACCACTCTGCTTATCCCTGACGAAAACGACAGCTCAGCTGAAATCGATGCCATGACCCAGTGGGTCATGGATAATTTGGGCCCAGAAGTGCCACTTCATTTCACCGCATTTCATCCAGACTTTAAAATGCTCGATAAAACCAGAACACCAGCTGACAGTTTAGTCAGAGCGCGAAACATAGCGCTTAACAACGGTCTTCACTACGTCTATGTGGGCAATGTACACGATGAAGCTTGCAGCAGTACCTATTGCCCAAACTGTCATAATAAAGTGCTCTCACGTAACTGGCACCAACTCGGCGATTGCGCGCTAACTAGCTCTGGAGTTTGCCACCACTGCGGCCACCAAATCGCAGGACGTTTCGCGAAATGCTCCAAGCCGTGGGGAAGAAAGCGGATACCAGTTCAAGCGAGATAAGATACATTGCTATGCGGTCACGATGGATAGTCCTCGCTTCTTGGCGATGAAGGCGAACGAAGCAATAAAGGCATAACACAGGACGGGAATGAGGTAACTAGTAGGGACATCAAACCTGGTGATTAGCATTGCTTGAATCATAGGGATAATTCCGCCACCAATACCGCACATGATGAGAATCGCTGACGCTGCACCACTTGCATCACCGAGTCCTGAAACCGCTCGAGAGAATATGATTGGATACATAAATGAATTGCACAGGCCAATCATTATTAGGGCGACTCCGCCGAAAAGCGACGGCGATAAGATAGCAACTGAAAGTAATATCATCGCGATACACGCGCCAGAGAACAACGTGTTCATCGCGGAAATACGTTGGGCAAAAATGCTGTATCCAAAACGACCAAGCAGGGAGCCAGCCCAGTATAAGCTCATTAATGTCGCTGCAACTGGAGCACTGAATCCTCCAATGTTGGGGTCAGAAAGATAACTTATCGTGACGGTACCAATCGACACCTCGACCCCAACGTAAACAAAGATAGTTGCAGCACCAAAAATAAACTGAGGCTGGTGTCGTAAGGTAGCTAGGTGACTTAGAATTTTCACGCTCTCCACGCTTCGATAATCGGTTATCGACGAGGAGTACAAAGTACAGGCAAGCAAAACAAGCAATGCGGATAAAACTAGGTAAATGTTGGATAGTCCGATGGAAATCATAGCGATACCAAGAACAATAGGACCGATGGTTGTACCTAACGAATTGAACGTTGAAGCGATCGTTAACCTCTTAGTTTCGTTCTGTGCGTTACTGGTTCTGATGATGTACGGGTTAGCGACAACCTGCAAAGCCGCGACTCCCATAGCGGTGATAAAAACGGCACTTAACGCGAAGACAAAACTTTCAGCATAAAGGCTGATACACAAACAGAGCGAGCCCAAAAATGTGAGTATGAGCGCAACCGTCAGGCTTAACTTATACCCTTTGCGTGCCATTAAAGCAGAAGTAGGAATGCTTATGGCAAAAGGAGCAAAATAAAAAGCCAGTTGAACAAGCATTGACTGTTCGTAGCTTAGTGAAAATGTCGATTGAAAATAGGGGACTAATATACTGTTTGCAGAAGTTAGTAGACCCCAACTGAAAAACACAGCAGATAGCAAAATTAAGGATTGAGATGATTTGGAAGCCACTGAAATATAGGTCCACACTTCTGTGGACCTCCTCCGACGAATACTGATGGTTAATTGCTTATCAGCAATCAGGTAAGAACAAGCTTTAGGCGTTGATTGCGTTATTCAAAATGTCGATGACTTGCTTCCGTTCATGAGCTTGCTGCAAAGAGAGACGGAAATCTTCATGCATGAGTTTGCGTGCTATTTTCGAGAAAATCTTCATATGTGAATCCTTACCCTCTTCAGTGACAGTAAGCATGATAATAATATCTACATCGACATCCTCACCCCAAGAGATAGGGGTGTCTAAGGTGAGAACTGAGACACTATTATGCGAGACACTGGAAGATTTACAGTGAGGAATCGCTACTGAAAACCCCAGTGCGGTTGAAAACACGGCTTCTCTGTCCCAAATCGCTCGTTCAACCTCATTTGCACAACCTGTGCGCTCGTTAATCTCTAAGTTATCGCAGAGTAGCTTTATGGCTTCTTCTTTCGATGTAATAGATTGTTGAGTAAATACGAGCGCTTCATCGAGTGTTTCTTTGCTGTCACTGCTGTTGTAAAACGCTGCGACACGCGCTTTCACTTGCTCGCTATTAGTTAAGGTAAGTACTTCATTAACTAAAGTTTCACACTCGTTTACGGTAAGTCGAGTTAAGGCACGTTTACTTGCGGCTATTTTCGAGGCTGCCATAGAAAACTGTGTGAGTCCACAACCCAGTAATAAGGGCTGCGCGATAGGGTCAGCAGCGAACTCGCCACACAGACTAACCTCTAACTTGGCCGCTTTTGCCGAACCAATCAACTGCTTTAGAAATGCGATAAAGGCAGGGTTGAAGTGGTCGTAAAGGCCTGCGATGGTTTTATTTCCTCGGTCACATGCAAAGAAGTATTGCGCTAGGTCGTTACTACCAATAGAAATGAAATCGATGAACTCAGATGCCTGTTCGAAGATGTAAGCAATGGAAGGAACCTCTGCCATTGCACCAAGACGGATATCGCCTAACTGATGCCCTTCATTGGCAAGTTCGATAGTCAGTTCGTCAATGAGCTCTCTGCACCAGATGATTTCATTAAGGTTAGAAATCATAGGTACCATGATAGACACTTCACCAAAACAACTGGCTCTAAGTAATGCGCGAAGCTGAGAACGTATAATGGCGTCATATTGAGGGTACATTCTGACAGCACGATAACCTAAGAAAGGGTTGTCTTCTGCTGGAAAACCCATATAAGCACAAGGTTTGTCACCGCCTATATCGAGGGTTCGAATCACCACCTTGTTTCCTTGGCTATGTTTCACAACATCTGAATAATGTTGGAATTGCTCTTCCTCAGATGGTGGAGTAGTGCGCTCGCAGAACAGCATTTCAGTTCGATATAGCCCTATGCCATCTGCTCCAGACGAATAGATACCTTGAGCTTCTTCGCTTGAGACTATATTGGCGAGAACGTTAACCTTTTCTTTATCGAGTGTCGTTACTTTAAGATCCTTAAACTCCTCGGTTTGAGCCGAAAGTGTGTGGAGTTTTTTGCTCTCTAGTTGATAGAACGCATCACAAGCTTCGTTACTCTCTAAAATCAATGCGCCACTAATGGCATCAACAACGAGCCGTTGGCCTTCGATAATCTGTTTAGTAAGGTTTTCTATTCCGACTAAAACAGGAATATTAAAAGAGCGAGCCAAGATGATGGTGTGAGAAGTGCTGCCACCTTCACCCATCACAATACCTTGAATTAGAGCCTTCGGAAGAGCAAGAAGCTGGCTCGGGGTGAGTAGCGTGTCCGAGACCAAGATAGTTGGTGCTGTGATCGTCGGCATTTGACTCAGGTCTTCATCGCGCACAATGCTAGCAAGTTGAAGCGCGATATCTTTGATATCGAGCGCTCGTTCTTTCAAATAGTCACTAGCGCTGTTTTCGAGTGGCGCACATAATTTGTCACATGCGTTTGCGATCGCATCAAGAGCGTTTAACGCTTTATTTTGCATCATTAGAGCACGACTTAGCTCTTCATCTTGGGCAATCTTCAAGTGTGCTTCGAGTATCTCTTTACAATCGCCTTCAGAGCCAGCTTGCTTCTTCAAAAGGTTTAATTGTAACGCTTTCAAAGCACTCTGTAATTCACTCTCGATACAAGATGACGTCTGGCTCGGTAATGAAGCGGCCATTTTTCTGAGGTCAGTTTGTTGCCAGAGAGTAGCACTAGCCTCACCCAAACCGACTGAAGCAACGGTACCTCGTACATAACGAGGTGCTGCACGCATTAAACCAACGGGAAGAGGTTGTTCGCTTAATTGGACACTCTGTGTGTCTATCGCATTGTCGATATGGCTGAGTTCAGTATCAACAAATGCTTGAAAAAAGAGAAGTGCCTCGTTGGCGTCTGAGCCAGTGAAAATAAACTGGCAATGATCGCCTTCCAAGATATCGGCACTAATCATAGACAAGACACTTTTCGCATTAGCAGTTTTATCTTTTGAGCTGTTGACTAAGAGAATGTCGCAGTTGAATCGATTTGCTCGTAGCTCAATTTCTTTGGCAGGTCGCGCATGTAAACCATTTGGTAGTGGGCAGATAAAATTAAGATTAGTCATTGTCGTTTCTCATAGTGCTTTGGTTGCAAGGCTTATTGTTACTGGTCGGCATGGTGGTATGTCTGCCGTTTTTTCTACTGGGCTACGTTCGTCTAGTTGAACATTTTGGTATGAGTAAGGAGTTTGAATATCGCCAAATTCGCACGAAGATAAAGTAGGGTTGAAAGCACGTAAAATAATTTGTTCTGAGTGCTCAGATTTCTTTAATGTACTGAAGTGCAGAGAATTGTTCCATTCGACCAGGCTTTGTGATTCTGGGACGACAAGCGTTGTAGGGTTGAGTCTGAACCTTGCCCAGTCAGTGCCGACATGGCTGATGACGGGTGTATTGATACACTCAACGGTTTGCCAGTAGTCAGCTTCCTCTTCACTACAGAAAGGAACCAGAGAAAGAGAGAACTGATGACGGCCTTGAATTTGAGAGTCAGGAGCAGGAAGGACCATACCAGAGGCACGACCTGGTCGATAAGTGAGATTTGCTTGTCCAAGCCAGCCAACGCTGCGTAGTAGGGTAATAGCAATAGAGTTAGGTGTGTCTTGATGAAACTCGTATTCGCGTAATCCTTTTGTGACAACACCTAACCCTCGCAACGCATTACGATGTAGCACCATTGATTGCATCGGATAGTTAGCAACGGGCGCTTCAGTCCACGATTCTTGTTGCCAGATATCAAGCTCACTCGGTACGTTCTCTCGAGTGACCAAGCCAAATGGTTGGTCTGCCATGTGTTGTGAGCACTCAATGCCAGTAGGGAAGTTGATTTGTAAACGGTGGTCCAAAACGCAGTTATCTAAATCAACGTCTACATCAATGGCAGGACGATCATTACGTAGAGTGATTTTGAGAGAAATAGGAAGTCGAGTTGAAGCGACGTGTTGCTTTCTCTCATCAAGGTTTTTAGGAAGCACCATGGAGAAATTTAATGTCATGGTTGACGTTAATACGCCTGTTTCTACAGACACGGTGTGTTCGGCGCTCTTACTGCTAATTACCCAATCATTGAGGAGTGGAGAAAAATTGTAGTTGTCACCTTCGTCAGAACCATCACAGATTTCGAACAGGTTCGGGTATTGAGCACCATTCCTATGGTCGACAAGATGCAGTGTACCGTTAGTTTGGTATTCAAGCGTGAACCATTGGTTACTGATTACTGATTCTTGGCGGCGGATTGTGTCAGAGTTAGTTGCACTTAGCTTATCTTCTTGAAGGTAAATCGTTGTATAACCACATGCAGGGATATCCTTAACACTCACCATCATGGAGATTTTTCTATACCAAGTTGTTGTTGTGTTATTCGACAGTTCCTGAATGATCGTCGACATATCTTGTTGAGATTCGTCAATGATTTGATATTGCAGTTCGTTACCTTGCCTATCGACGATTTTAAATTGGTCAGATGGGGTGTAGATGGTAACTTCAACCAAACTGTCACGTTTCTTCGGAACACTATTGAAGACTACGATTTTTGTGCCATCGACAGAGGCTTGAATACCTTGCGTTAACTTTCTGAAGTTGAGTTCTAACAATTGCTCAGCGGTTTCGATGCCTGACAAAAGACGATTAAGAACCATTGCATTTACACGGTCTGAGTTGCAACCACCGATACTATCGTGTGCATGACTTTTCATGGCTTCACGCCAGATCTGATTAACGGCATTTTGTGGGTAAGGCAGTCCATTGGTGTAGTTTAATGCCAGCAAAGGCTCCAAATAACGACTGACTAGGGTTTCTAACTTTTCGTTCGCGAGCTTAATATCCATTCGTGTCGAGAAAATGCCACGATGAATTCTCATATACTTAGGATCGAGCATTTCACCTTTGAAGCAATTTAGAGTGGGCGCCGATGTAGCAAGTGCATCGAAATAGTCATCGAAAGAACTGTTCACAAAGTGAAATTCATCTTGAGTTTGGTTGGCATGATCAAGAAGGTTAACTACCTGAAACTCAAAAGGTGATTGGTCATTGCCATTCGGAAGCATGACGTGCTCACTCGCTGCGAACTGGCATTGCTTTCGTGCATTGGAAGTAATAGCTTCGGTAAAACTCATAGGGTCAGTAGGTAACCATTTTGAACACCCATAACCCCATGGAAAGACTGCTGTTGTTATCTCACTCCCATCTTGGCTCTGCCACTGAAATTCTGTATTGGCGACGAGTCGTTCAGACCAACCACGCCATAGAACTGCTCGATCAATATTGAATTGATTTAATAGCATTGGTAGTTGTTCTGTTTGCCCAAAGGAATCAGGAACATAGCCGATTTTCATCGCTTGTCCATATTTCTCACAGTCGCTCATCCCAAGCAGTAGGTTACGAGTGATTGACTCAGCACTGACGGTGAGAAAGTCCGTTTGAGTATACCAAGGGCCAATCAATATTCTTTGGTTTTTGATAAGTTTTTCTAATCTTTCTTTATGTCCTGGTGCAACTTGAAAATAGTCGTCTAATACAACGGTTTGAGCATCTAATACAAAAGGTCCGATATTATTATCTTGTTCCAAATTAGACATTAAATCGTCCATAAAATAATAAAGTAGTGCTTTTGAATCGTTCTCAGTAAAATACCATTCGCGATCCCAATGGGTATGCTGAATTAAGTGAATAGTTTTCATAAGGCGTGATTAACCCCAGAGCATGGGCTCTAATAGTTTTATAATGAAGGTATATCTCAGGGCTAGGTGACTAGCCCTGAACTAAGAAGTATTTGTTTAACGGGAAACGGTAAATTTGGGTGCGTTTTCCGTTTTGTCTTGCTTTGTAGTTTGTTCTCCATTGAAAACCAACAGGGAACCTACAGCAATGATGGCCGAGCCCGTTGCTATTGCTAAGACGTAAACAAACCAGCTTTCAACAGCAAGCCAGCCGTAGAAACCTGAGATTGGCGCTTTGTTTACAGCTCCTAAGCCTACTGCCATAGCGGCACCAACGGCAGAGCCCAAAACGTTTACTGCAATGATCTTTGGATTAGCCAGTGCAAAGGGAATAGCGCCCTCTGACACACCGATTAGCCCCATCAGTGTTGATGCTTTCCCTGCTTCTTGAAGTGATGCAGGAAAGCGAGATTTCCAGATTAACGTCGCAACACCAATACCAATAGGCGGAATAATAATAGCGACTTGGGCTGCTGTATTTGGGTCATAAATGCCAGAAGCCAATAGAGCCATAGCCGTAGTGACTGCCGCTTTATTGATTGGACCTCCAAGGTCAAAGCCGACCATGCCACCGACTACCGCTGCAAGAACGATTTTGTTTCCGTCAGACATCGAGAGTAGCCATGTTTCTAGACCTCTATTCAATGCCGCCATTGGGTCGCCGATTACGTAAGACATTAGTGCGCAAACGAGCAGAGTACCGCCAACAGGAATAATAAAAATTGGTCCGGCAGAAGCTAGTGACTTTGGTAGCTTAATTTTGGTAGCTAGATATTTTACGATGTAACCAGCGAGAAGGCCCGCGGCAAGCGCCCCTAGGAAACCAGTACCGATTTTACCGGCAAGCAAACCACCAATCATGCCTGGTGCTATCGCTGGCTTATTAGCGATAGCAAACGCGATGTATCCTGCAACAACAGGTAACATTAGCGATAATGCCATACCACCGAAGCCGTCAAAGTCGTGAAACAGTCTGACTAGTTGATGTACCGATTCAGAATGACTGCCATCCCAAATGTTATCAACACCATAAAACGAGGCACCGATACGAGCAACTCCCATCAGTACCGCGCCGGCAATGATGAAAGGGAGCATATATGACACACCGGTCATGATGGCATTCTTAATTTCAGTACCTACTGATTTTTGTCCTGCATTGAACTGGCTCATAATTACACCTCCGCTGTTAGCGCCTCAAACAAAGCAGAGCCGTGCTTAATCGGATCTGCTACTTTGCATTCAATTTTAGGAAGTGAAGCGAAACGCTCTACACCATTTATTGCCACATCAGCTGCGATAATAGCAGCGTCAGCTCGCGCAATATCTTCAGGTGTAATTTCGTTTTCAGCTCCCATACTACCTTGAGTCTCGACTTTAATTTCAAGTCCCAATTCCTTGGCTTTAACTTCAAGCGCTTCAGCGGCCATATAGGTATGAGCTACGCCAGTAGGGCAAGCGGCAACGCACACGATGAACATAATGTAATCCTCTTTTTATTGTAAAAAAAAAACACACAACTGCGATAACGCTAGTTGTGTGTTTTTTTGATGTTTCTATCAACTAATGTAAGAAAAGCGTAGGCTTTCTCAAGTACAGAGTACTGACATGCTTTTAAAATCTCTGTAAATCCTACAATGGCAATAAAGCTCAATACAAGACGTAGTAGACGAGCGTGTTGCACAGCGTACATGTATTCATGGTTGAATCGAGTTGTTGCCATTGGAAGAGAAATTGCTCTAAATGGAGGGATGAGTTCGGCGCTCTTAGTCCATAAGTTAGAGTATTGCTCTGCAAGATTGAGCTCGTCTGTTGCGAGTTCTGATTGAGATGCGTTTGTCAGTTTATCTACGGAATCAATAGATTGTGGTATGAAAAACAAACAAAAAGAACGAAGTGCAAGCAATACCAGCTTGATGCACTCCGTAACTTTTAGTTTAAATTTCATTGTTGGTTTCATTTTATCTATCCAGTTCCATATTGATGGTTATATTATATTTGAATTCAAAGTATATCCGTGATTGAGATCTCAAATACAATTTAGCTTTAAATAATTACTCTGCTTTCAATTAGTAAATACATTTTAATAATTTTTGTGGATTAGTTTAAGTAATGGATTTTCTGGGGATGTGTGATTGATTTGAGTCCGTTAGTCGATAAGACTTTAGTCTCGTTCCCTTGAAGAGTTGGGGTATAGCGACTAATTTTGATCATATCTAGATACTGCATAAGGAAATGCATATGGATATTGTCGTGATGCTTACCAGTGGTCAGTTTGGCGTGTTAGAGGACTGCGAAAGCCTTGAGTTAGAAGGTGAGATGGTGGAGTGTTGGGTCGAGGCTGAGGAGAGCTTCGAGTATCGTTCTGGACAAGTAGAAAGAGTGCTCTAGATGAAAAAGTGGATACTACCTGTGATTTTGGGGTTGCTGGTGGCTTACGATTGGTCTTTTTCAAGGGATGCGTTGGACAGCGAAGACTTTGTCGCCTCCTTTGATAAGCAATCCCCCGATGAAAATGACGTGAAATATCATTTGGATACTTTAACGGCTAACAAAAGCCAGTTAGATGCGGCATTAACCTACTACTATCTAGCCATTTTAGTGACTGAAAAAGATACTGAGATGAAAAAAGACCGTGTTGCGTTAGCTAAACAGCTGGGTGAAAAGCGGCAGGACGTTATTGATAGTTATCGGTTTTCAGAAAAAAATGTTGCTACGTATGATCAGGTTCTTAAGTACGTTGCCGATAGTATTACTTCCGACGAAAAGCGATACAACCGTTGGTACCAGATTCAATTGGCGGGGCAGGGCGACGTAAATCAACGTCTTGTTAAAGTCAATGACATGCACGCCAGCTACTCTCATTGCCAACTTGGTACCTATTGTTAAGCACGAATAAGGCCGTCATCGACGGCCTTATATAGTTATGTGTGTTAAAACGTGGCTTACCTGAGTTATTTCTTAACTACTAGATTAAGGACGAGCAACAGCGCGATAGGAAACAGTGAGGCAATTAACATCCATGCCCAGCCTTGGGTATAGAGAACGAATCCCGCTCCTAAAGAACCTGCCGCTTGAAATCCAGTAATAGAGAAATCGTTTACGGCTTGCACTTTGAATCGCTCACTAGGCGTGTATGTTTGAGGTAATAATGTTGTCCCTCCGATAAATAAGAAGTTCCAACCCACACCAAGCGCTACTAACGCCCACCAGTAATGGTGTACGGAATGCCCTAGTAGAGCGATGGCAATACAAGTAAGGAATATAATGCAACCTAAGGATATCAACTTGTAGAGACCGATGCGTTTAATGATCAGCGGAGTGATTAATGATGGTAAGTACATTGCCATGACATGACTCTGAATGACCCATTTTGCGCTTTGGATATCATGTCCATGACCTGACATCGCAAGCGGTGTCGCGGTCATTAAGAAAGCCATAACCGCATAAGCGGTAAGTCCAGAACCGATAGCGAGCCAAAGTAGAGGCTGTTTAAATAGAAGTGAAAGGGTGCGCGCTTCACCTGCCTCGTTACTGTTATCGTGTATCTCTAGGGGTTTCATTGCGATAGCTAGAATAAGGGCACCAACGATCTCTAAAGTCCCTAGTGCCGCATACGCCCGAGCGTAATCAGACTCAAACATTGGGATAAACTGGCCTAAATTGAGCAGTTCAGGACCAACCCATGCTGCTGCAATGCCACCTACTAAAACCAAACTGATCACACTGGCGTGTTGAGAGGGGTTTGCACAACTCTCTATTGCTGCGAATCGATATTGACCGACGTAAGCTAACTGAGTACCAAGAATAAAAGTGCTCAGTGAGAATCCCCAGAAACTGCCATTATCGATGTTCCAAGCTGCAAAGAAGGCCGCGATGCTGCTTACTAGCGCAGCGATGACAAAAGCGCGCTTTCGACCGATTTTTCTTTGGATACGAGCTGCGGGAAAGATATTAAGCGATACGCCTAAAATCAAAGCAGTGACCGGAAAAGTAGCGAGGGTTGGGTCACTATGAAGACTGGTACCGACAATGCCTCCCAAAAATACATTTAAAGCGCCTACAGAGAGGACAAAAGGCTGGACAGTGGCAAGTAACCAAGCATTCCATGGCAGAGATCTCATGATATTTCTTACTAGTAGCACATTAGTTTAGCCTCTATGGTGCAGGAACTAGCTAGAAAAGCAATCTATAATTTTTTTAAAAATCGGTTATTTGCTCACCTTATAAAATTCTTCGATGAAAATTGGAATATTTAATCTAGATTATCGACGATTGACAATCGCCTAAAAAATACTTTTGTTTTTCGTGAGTTATTTTGATCTATTTGTTATTAAAGTAATTGTTCTTATTTTAATGTATTCTATTATGTTATTTAAAGTCTAATTGTTGTGGTTAATATAATCTGTCGATAAGTGTTTGTATTGTTTTTTATATATGTGATTTTGCTTCAGTGGAATTATTTTAAATCTGGTTTTTGTGTTTGAAATATATTTTGTTGGTACTAGTTTTATAAATGCGGGCTAGGGAGTAATATAAGGAATAACTATGGATGGTTTATCATATAAACAGGCGTCTAAATTTCTTGATACAGCGACTATGGGAATTAAGAAAGGCGATGTTGAAGCGTTATTAGTTAATGATGATAGAAACGGTTGGATCGACCAACAGATTAACCTCAGTTACACAAACCATGTTTCACAAACGTTAGTGCAGCAGCAACAGCGTGGTCAAACAACCCTTACTCAGGAAATGAGAGTCTGTGCTTGGTTTGATCTTGCACTGCAAGATGAGGCTCAGTTACGTCAACGAGTTGCTTTCGCACTCAGTCAAATTCTGGTTGTGGGCGACCGCGATGCGCAGTTGGCACCGTATCCGTTAGAGTTAGCCAACTATTATGACATTCTGACAACATACGCTTTTAGCGACTACAAAACGCTGCTTTACCATGTCACACGCTCACCCATCATGGGGCATTACTTGACTATGGTGGGTAACCTTCCCAAGTCTCAAACTGGTGTGAATCCAGATCAAAACTATGCACGAGAAATCATGCAGTTGTTTACGATAGGTCTAAATAAGCTTAATCCAAACGGAACACTTTATTTAGACCAGCAAGGTAACCCCGAAGCTAATTATGACGATACCGATGTAGAGGATATGGCAAGAATATTTACTGGTTGGTTTATGTCTAATAGCAGCATGAATGCTCCAATGGAAGCGAACGATGTATACCACGATATGGAATCAAAAGAGGTTTTAGGAGAAAGTTTTCCGGCTGGTGTTGGAGCGGAGCAAGAACTCGAGCACGTGCTGGATGTATTAGTCAAGCACCCTAATACCGCCCCGAATATTTCTACCTTGTTGATTAAGCGATTTGTCACCTCTAATCCGACTCCGGCCTATGTAGGACGAGTCTCATCCGTGTTTAAACAAACGGATGGAGACCTAGCGGCAGTGATTAAAGCAGTGTTACTTGATGACGAAGTAAATGCCGAAGGAAGTTTGTTTCGCGCGAAACTTCGTGAGCCCATATTGGCCATGACCTATCTGTATCGTGCCTTGGATTGCAAACCGGGGGCAGGCGCAACTATCACACCAAACGCCATGCTATATCAAGACACTTTTGGTCAATATCCACTGGGTTCACCTTCGGTATTTAATTTCTACTCTCCGGATTACCTACCAATGGGCGGTCTTGGCGAGCAAGGGCTAACTGCTCCTGAGCTTGAGATCATTGATTGGAACCAAACCGTTAAAATGAGCAATATTGCTTGGAAACTGGTTACCGATAATGGTTATAAAACTAGCTCAAATAGTTCTGGAGAACTCTATCCGGATGTGTCGGATTTCGTATCGGCATCTGGAGACTACTCACAGCTTATAAATTTAATTGCAAATCGATTCTTTGGGGGAGAAGTTCCTGCAGATTTAGCGCCTCGATTTGAAGGTTTATGGAATGCGAAAAGCGATAATAATAAACCCTACTCGGTATCAGCCATGCTTTATTTTGCATTTATTTCTCCCAACTTTATGGTTCAGGAGTAAAGTACTATGAAATTAACAAGACGTAATTTTATTAAAAGCACTCTTTATAGTTCTGCAGCAACTTCTATTCCATTGACGTTATCATTGCCGTCGAGCGCTTTAGCAAATGAAGGAAGTGATTATAAAGCCCTGGTTTGTTTATTTCTCTATGGTGGCAATGATTCTTTTAATATGCTTGTTCCAAAAGATGGAGAAAATTTAAATAATTATAGAGATTCCCGGCCAGATATTCAGTTATGGGATCATGAGGTGTCGAAAATTGGTCATATTATGGACGACAATCAGCAATCTTTAGCCCTCAATGCTGCTATGCCCAAAATATCCAGTTTGTTCGAGGCCAAAGTGGCGACAAGTATCGTTAATGTTGGTTCATTAATTGAGCCCACGACCAAGGAAAACTATAACAGTGTCAAACGCTCTCCCAATTTGGGGGCGCATAATAAGCAGCAACTGGCATGGCAGCGAAGCTGGGAGACAAGTCAATATCATCCTTACGGTTGGGCTGGAATGATGATGGACCTACTTGCGACAGGGGCTGAATCCATTTCACCTAATCTGTCTTTCAGTGGCAACGAGCTAATGAATGGTTCGGGAGTCCAAGATCTTAGAGTGAGTTCATCGGGAATTCGTGCAATGTCCTCTTTGTCGGTAAATTCAGTAAACAATAATATTACCAAACTACTTGCTGATAACAATGCATCGGAATTTGGTAAGGCATACTTGCAGAGCTTCCAAGACATCCTAGATTTTCAAGATACATTGGGAAATCTGCTCGACCAATACCCAGAAGACCCGAGCATTCCTTCTAGTTATCTTGGATCTCAATTCAAAATGGTTAAAAGGCTTATCCAATCAAGTGGCGGTCTCAATCAAGCACGTCAGGTATTCTTTGTATCGCTAGGTGGGTTCGATAATCACAGCAATCAGCGTGGTAAACACGATGGTTTGTTGACTACGATTGACGATGCTGTTTCCGCATTCTATGCCTCACTTGAGGCTGATGGATTGCAAGATAGCGTAGTAACTTTCACTATGTCTGACTTCGGTAGAACCATTCAAAATAACAGCAATCGAGGCACAGATCATGGGTGGGGAAGTAACCAATTGGTCATAGGCGGCAATGTAAAAGGCGGCAAAGCTTATGGTCGCTATCCAGAGTTTGTTAAGGATGGTCCAGACGCAATAGGTAACAAGTTCATACCTACCACAGCGTCGGAACAGTATGCTGCGACATTATGTCGATGGTTTGGCTTATCGGAGTCAGGAGTTGATTATATATTCCCAACTTTGTCGCCAGACAAGGAAAATCACTTTCCAAGTCGTTACTTAGGTTTCTTAGGACAGGATTTAACGGAAAGCGAAAATCTAGCAATCGTCGGTGTCGCAGCCTCTGTGACACGAGTGGATCATACGCCAGAGATGGCTATTGATGGTGACCCTACGACAAAATGGACGGCTAAAGGCGAAGGAATTCATTTTGATATTACGTTGTCAGAGACATCTAGCCTTGATGTGCTACGTTTTTCACAAGCTAAGGGCGATGTAAGGCAGTACTTTATGGATATATCGGTAAGTAGCGATGGAGTGCAGTTCACTAAACTCATGAGTTATCAAACTCCGGGAGATACAACTGGTTATGTGGACGTTGAGCTTGGTGGTCAACAGGCTCGTTTCCTAAGAATTACTTGTAACGGCAATAATGACCCTGTGAACAGCAAGCTACTCAAATGGAACAACTTCCAAGAAATTGAAGTATGGGGTAAGCCTGTTTAGATTATTACAAATAGCTGAGGGCCCAAATCAGGGCCCTCAGTGAATTCATCGATGAGGTCGAGATCAGTGACCTACGGTTTTCGAAAGTAAGTTGACGACAAGAACACCAGATAGAATAAGCCCGATTCCGACAATTGCCGCTAGGTCCAATTTTTGTCCGTATGCAAAATATCCTACCGTTGCCACTAGGACGATGCCTGCACCGCTCCAGATCGCATAAACCACACCAACCGGCATACTTTTAACGGTGACAGATAGCAAAAAGAAAGCCACGGCATAGCCGATACCAACTACTAGGCTAGGAGCCAGCTTGGTAAATTGTTCTGTCTTAGGAATAAACGAAGTTGCGATCACTTCAGTCACAATGGCTATTGAAAGTGCAATAGCTGGAGGCAGAGAAACAAGAGTTTGAAACATACTGCATTACCACCAAACAAGTGAATACGAAACCGCTCGTATTCTGATGGGCGAGAGTATAAATAATTTCAAAAACTTTGGTAGTGTTGGTTGGGTAAATGATTATTACACCAAAGAGATAATAGATAAGTGAGCGCGGCCATGACAGACCGCGCCCACGTAGTGTTATGCTTGCTGAGCTACAAGTGCCTTTCTCTCAAGTAATTTAGCAATCGCAGTAACACCAGCAATGTACATAGCGCCACCAAGAAGAGCCACTGCCATCCAAGAGAAGCCATGCTCAACAACATGGTCTTTGTGAAGAATACACATTACAACATAAGCGAACGTAATATAGCTAAATGCAAAGTGAGCAATTGGCCCCATGCCAATAGTAATCAGAACAACACCAGCAACGTAAATGTAAAACGCATTCTCACCTCCAACGATAGGCGCTAGTGCTCCCAAGGTTGCAGGTATAAGCATTCCCATAGCGATACCTACAATACCAGCTGCGAAAATGTTCTTAAGTTTGCTTAGGTCAAATTTTGCTTCAAAGAAAAAGATAAGCGCAAGAAATGCAGGCCACTTATCGTGAATGCCTAACTTCTGAAGAATAACCGTACCGGCTACGATCCAGATTGTTAGCATTAGCGTTTTTGTCATATGTGCTGAATTGAATACTTGATTCATTATTGGATTCTCTAAATAGGGTGTTCTAGGAGGTTGGGCGCGGATTCTATCTAGAGTGAAGGACAGCGTCACTAGGTGAAAAAAAGGTTCTATGCGAACAGGTTAGGAGTGGATGACCAACCTATTAATTGAACACATTGATGTGCAATTATTAGGCAGGGGCTATATTTTGTTCTAATACTGATGTCTTTAATAATAAAATTTGAGAATGGCAATGTGAGTTATGCTGGCGTAGGAAGAAGGAATACCGAACCTATCGACATGTCACGAAGGCTCGATATTTCCGAGAGGAGTCGACTTTAGTTAAAGAATATCTATGGTTATTTCATCAAACTTATAAACCTTGCCACCAAACTGTTCACTAAAGAAATCTGCATCACTCTGCTTGCTAAAGCTAGCAAGTGTTTTACCCATTGCACCCTTTTGGGTCGACCCTATAACGTACCACGCTTGTTTGCCATCGATGAAGTAATCGTCCTCTGGCTTTTGCCATGGTGTTTTACTCATATCGTGCACAAATATCTGCTCAATCTGTCGTTGGTTCTCTGGCTGTAATAAGTAGCTAAACATATCTCGTGTTGAACAGAATCGTACTGTATTTTCTTCACCTTTTTGGTAGGCCTGACCTTTAGGCCCAGGATAATTCTTAATTACCATTCCACAGACATGACATTCATCAGCGGCTTCGATAGCTTGAGCTTGTTTGACCATCTGTTGTTGCTCTGACTCACCACATCCAAACAGAATCAGTGCCATCAGAGTAACAAACATACATTTTACGACGTTCATAATACGGAATCCTTGTGTAGGGGCTTTATAGGTGTTTTTGTCGGAAGATAAAAAGAGAAATGGTCAATGGAACCGCTATCCAAGCAAACATGACCATCAGCAAATTCAAAGTGGATAAGCTGCTGTTTATGGCGACAGCTAATACGCCATTGACATCGCTATTGTGTAGTGCGGAGAGGTTAATTAGACGGAAAAGATCGGCAGGGTTTAACAACATAATTTGAACTAATACCTGCTGATCAAGGACTTCATAGCCACCTACCAGAATGCCCAGCAATATGAGATCAAATATCAGTACAAAGAATAGCCAAACTAACAACGCCGCTCCCGCAGCTTTGGATTTCTCCGATACCAGCAAGCTAATTAAATAAGCCAGTGTGATGAAACAAAGACCTAACAGGCTTGATGTGACGATAAACAATGTAAACGCACTGGCGATAGACTGATGCGCTGTCGTGGCGCTAAGCAATACTCCGGCTGATCCGAAACCCAAAATGGTTGATAGCGTGATGATACTCCCTTGACCTATAAACTTACCGAGTAACAATTGAGCATGGCTGATAGGGTAGGTCATAAGAAGTAGCAAGGTTCCTGATTCCTGCTCTCCAACAAAACTGTCATAGCACAATAACAGTGCAATCAGTGGAATGATAAACACAGATAGACTAGATAGGCTTGCAATCGTGGTTGAGAGTGAAGGGGTAGTGAGTTGACCTGACGCTACGCTTCCATAATAGCTTATGCCGATAGACAAGAACGCAAAGATCAATGTAATCGAGATGAACCAGCGGTTTCGTAAGCCATCTTGAAACTCTTTAAGAGCAACAGCAAAAATAGGGTTCATGACTTGTACTCCTTAGGCTGGTTCGCTTCTGAAGGTAAGTGAAGAAAATGCTGGTATATTTGTTCTAGGTTAGCGGGCTCCATTTGAACATCGCTTAGTGACTCATAGGTAAGTAGCTCGCGTAATACCTGAATTTTATCTTTGTTGGGTACTGAAAGCTGATTGTTTGATGTAGCAAAGGACGACAAGAGTTTGTTGGAGTGAATAGCACCGTTTAGACCAGTTGCTCTTATCGTTGTTGGCAACTTCGCTTGTGTTCTTAGCTCATCAAGTGTTCCGATGGTGATAGCTTTGCCTTTAGACAAAATCAAAGCTCGGTCAATGTGTTGTTCTACTCCAGGAAGCACATGAGAGCAGAGAAGGACACTTGCACCACCTTTCTTTAATCTATCTACGCTTTGGTAGAACTCTTGGGTAGCAATAGGATCAAGCCCTACCGTTGGCTCGTCAAGTAATAGCAACTTGGGTTCACCTAAGAACGCCTGAGCTAAGCCTAATCGTTGCCTCATTCCTTTGGAGTAAGTTTTGACTGGTCGCTTCGAGGCGTCAGCTAATCCAACTTGGGTCAGCAATTCCTTTACCTGACCTAGTGGTGCAGATTTCAAACGAGCGAAATAGGTGAGTACTTCCAACCCAGTAAGCTGCTCATAAAAGCTAACATTTTCAGGCAGATAGCCAATCTGTTTTCGGCTCTGCCACGCTTGTTTCGTCGAGGGGTCTGTACCAAATACGTTAACTTCTCCTGCTGATGCCTCAATAACGCCAAGAATGAGTTTCATCGTAGTCGTCTTACCCGCGCCATTGTGACCAAATAGTCCGAGGACTTCGCCCGGTTGAATGGAAAAACTGAGATTATCTACTGCGTGGAGAGACTTATATTGTTTGCTAACGTTATGGAGCTGAACGATGGCTTTACTCATAAATGGCTCTCTTGTATTGGTAATGAAACAGGGTGGGACAGCTGTTCTAGTTCTGTGGAAATATCTAGCGGTGACATCAATGGGAAGGAATCTTTAACACCCGATGGTTTTAGTACAGGAAACTGTTTTTGAATCCAACGGAGCAAAATGATCGCAGGGCTATCGAGAAGAACTTTTGACTCGGGATACTTCCAAACGACTTTATCAATACCGTCATTTGGTTCAAAAGGTGTGTCTCCTCTTGAGTTGTTATCTAAATCCCAACCAAGGTAGTTGCTCCAGTAATTTCCCTGTCCTTCTATGCTCCATTCTTGCTCTTGAGTGGAAACGTATTTCACTTGTACAGGATTGTTGATAAAGCTGTTGCCACTGACTTGAACGTTTTCAGAACCAGCGGTTAGGTGGATACCTATTTCGGCCGTATCAATAGTGTTGTAGCTGATTTCATTGTAACCAGAGTTATAAACAAACAGTCCTTTGCCTTCTCTCCCGATAACCTTGTTTTCAGGCTTGGTCCATATGTTTTTGATTTGGTTGTAGCTAATGGTGGAATGAGTGATGAAATTCATTAACATGCCATAATCTTCGTTATCACGGCTGGTGTTACCTAAAACAGAAAGCTGTTTAGAGCTCATTAAGGCGTAACCCGCCCGTGTATTGTAAGCAAGATTACCGATAACCCTATTGCTATGAGAATACATATAATGAATACCGTATCTCAGATCATGCATGGTGTTGTTACGGAGCTCAGAGTGTTGGCTTGAAATAACGTAAAGCCCATCGCGAGTTTGCGAGATGGTGTTATTGCTGACATAGGCGTGTTTTACAGTAGATAACTGAATGCCGTTGCCTCTGTCTGCCGAGCGAAGTGAAGGATTACCGACAACTATATTGCTGCTAACAGTGATGTTTTGAGCTCGTTGAATCCACATTCCAAAGCCATCACCTTTAAGCTTATTATTGATAATAATGAGGTCTTTGACCGCTTTATCGGAATAAATGCCGGCATTTTGGTCTGTAAGATTACCTCCCCAGTTGACGATGTTTAAGTTAGAAATCTTGATGCCTGAGTCTGTGAGCGTTAGAGCGTTGCCTTTTCCACCCGCGTCAATAGTCGCACCCTCGTTACTGGTAAGAGTGAGTGGTTTAGAAACGGTAAAGTTCCCCTCATAGTGTCCTTGTTTTAAAACAACAGTATCACCTAGCTCGGCTCGATTCAGAATTGCCTGTAAATCATTATTTGGATGTACTGCTGTTACTGCGGAGAATGCAAAACCGTGATAGATGAGCGTAACTATGAGTAGCCAAGAAGTATGCTTCAATGAATCCATCCTAATGTTGTGATAATACTAGGTAGCTCCCTCAGCAGTGAGGGAGCTTGATGAAGTCGCGGTTATGCCTCCACTAACATTCGACCTCGCATTTCCATATGGAGCGCGTGGCAGAACCAATTACAGTAGTACCATTGAACTCCTGGCTTATCTGCGACGAAAGTAATAGACGCAGTTTGTTGAGGGCTGATTTCCATTTGAACGCCATGATTTGTCATACAGAATCCATGGGTGACATCTTCTATGGTATCGAGGTTTGTTACTACCACAGTGACAGTATCACCCAACTTGACCTTGAATTCGTTCATACCAAAGGTCGGTGCTACTGACGTCATATAAACACGAACTTTATTGCCATCTCGAATAACTTTGTTATCTGTCATAACGTTGACACCATCACGTTTGGCCATCTCTACGGTTTCGGCAAAGATAGGATCGTCACGGGACCACAGTTTGCTTGGTTTGACTTTACTACGGTGAATAATGGTTCCATCATGAGGTTCAGCGAAAGTTGGTCCATCATGTACCAACTTCATTTCTTCACCCGAAATATCGATAAGTTGGTCGTTCTCAGCTCTCAACGGGCCAACAGGCAAGAAACGGTCTTTAGAGAACTTACAGAGAGACACAAGCCATTTACCATCCGCATCACGAGTCTCGCCACTAGATGTACTGTTGTGTCCAGGCTGATAGTGGACATCAATTTTCTGTTTGATGTAGTTAACTTTTTCACCGTTGTAGGCTTTGATAGCTTCTTCTAAGTTCCATTTTGCAATTTGACTATCTAGGAAAAGGGTGGTGTAGGCAAAACCGCGATTATCAAACGCAGTATGCAGTGGACCAAGTCCAAGTTCAGGCTCTGCGACAATGGTATCTCTTGGTTGGATCTTATCGTTAAACAAGTCGTCAAGTTTCGCGGTGGCAATGACAGAAACGGTTGGTGAGAGCTTACCATTAGCGATAAAATACTTACCGTCTGGTGATGTGTTCATACCATGCGGTGATTTAGGAACAGGAATGTAGCGAGTTAGGGTAGAACCTTTGCGTCCATCAAGTACGGGAACATCGTTACCGTTATAGGTTTTGAACTTGCCAGCTTTTAACGCTTCTTCACAACGGGCTAAGCTGAAAACCACCACATGATCGCGCTCGGCTGTTATCATTTCGCCTAAGTTCATTCCCATTTCTGAGTTATAACAGGTTGAAGCAAAGTACTTACCGTCATAATCGGCATCCGTGTTATCGAGGTTGCCATCGACCATAACCTGAAATGCCACTTCCATTTTCTCCGCATCTATCACATTGAACAGAGAACGGTAGGTGCTGACATCTTCCAATGTCGCTTTACCGTCGTTATTCATTGGGATCTCAAATTCGCTGTTGCAGATAACGTATTTGGTTTCGGGTACTTTCTGTACACGAAGGCCATGAATCGCTTGAACATTAGGAATGGTGATCATTTTGTCAACTTTCATGACGTCACAGCGAATACGAGCAACACGGGAATTGGCTTTGTCATTAATAAAGACATATTTACCGTTATAACGACCATCGGTCATACTCATGTGAGGGTGGTGGGAGTCCCCTGACATGATGTGTGCGCTGTCACCTTTAATTCGTTTACTTTCGTCAGTAAACCCCCAGCCTGTCGCACTATCGGTATTAAAAACGGGGATACGCATAAGCTCGCGCATAGAAGGGATACCGAGAATACGAACCTCACCGGAGTGACCACCACTCCAAAATCCATAGTATTCGTCCATTTCGCCGGGCTCAACATATGGACTGTTTCCAGCTTCTGCTGCTTGAGCTTTAGCCATGGAAGCAAACATGGCGGCAGACATAGGGGCTACGGCAACACCTAATCCTATTGCGGCACTGGTTCCAAAGAATTTCCGTCGGTCAACATTGACCGGCAAATTGTCTTTATTGAGGTTTTTGTTGTCATCGCTCATGTGAGTCTCCATTCATTATGTGTAGGGCTGATACATGTAGCTGCCTGCAACGAGTACTGCGACACCTCGCCACTTAAGGGATTTCGGTCACTGGGATATCAGCATTTCTCTGTTTCCGTTGTTTATATGCCTGTTTTTTCAATGGTGGACATTTACCATCGTTGGAATAGGTAATTTGGCAATCTAGACAGTAGTGGCATTCGCGCATATTAATTTCACCATTGGGGTGAATTGCCTGAATCTCGCATTCTTTCGCGCAAATTTTGCAAGGTGAGCCGCATTCAGGGCGACGCTTGAGCCAGTCAAATAGACGAATACTGTTAGACACTGATAGTGCAGCCCCTAACGGGCAAAGGTAGCGGCAGAAGGTTTTGCGATTGAAGATATTGACTGAGAGCAACAGTACTGCCCACAAGACGAATGGCCATTCACGGTCGAACTTTAGAAGGAACGTTGTTTTAAAAGGTTCTATCTCCGCAAATTGCTCGGCAAGTGCAAGAGAATCCAAAGAGAGTGCAAACAGACCAAGCAATATTAGATACTTAATTGCCCAAAGTCGTTCATGAATAGCCCAAGGAAGTTCAAACTGAGGGACTTTTAAGTAGCGTGCACATTGGTTGATGAGTTCTTGAAGCGCACCAAATGGGCATAGCCAACCACAATAAACTGCACGCCCCCACATCAATATAGTGACGGCCGCAGCACACCAAAGAATGAAGATAATGGGGTCGAGCAGGAACAGATCCCATGAGAATTGTGTCATCAGCGCATTTAGGAAGGTGAATACGTTTACCACAGAGAGTTGACCACCCCAAATCCAGCCTATAAACACGACGGTGATGACCAAGAAACCATGGCGAAGACGATGCATAAGTGTTGGGTGCTGAACCAAAAGATCTTGGAAGAAAAGTATGAGTATTAATGTGCTAATAAGTGCAAAAAGTACGATGACTTTTACTTTATTCTCGAGCCAGACCTGTTCCGTCAAAGACAGTTCTGGTTTGATAATAATGGGTTCAGGCGTATCAACGTATTCAGGCAGCGGTGCATAGTCACCTTTAAAACTGGTAAACACACTGTCAATAGCACCTAATTGGCGGCGTACAAGTAACTCAACTTGCCAACTCGCACCGGGATCGAATTCATGATGTGCTTGTACCCTAAAAATCGACATTTCATGAAACTTTGGTGCACCGGGTATGTACAGATCCAAAACCCGACGGTGGTCTAAATCACGAAAAGAAATCTCGTTATCGTTTTGATGAACTTGCAGTCGATCAAAAATACCACCTCGGACATAACCAGAACCTTTATATGAGTAACCATTACCAAAAATCGCGATTAGATGTTCATCTGGCTTTAGATCTTTGATTAGCCATTGGTATTCCTGTTCGCCAAATAGGTTTTTACCGATTGTTGGGATATCAGCTAATGTGTAATAAAGCTCAGCAAAAGTTTGCTCAGTTTCATCATCTTTAACGCGTTCAACATTTTCTGCATCGGTATCATTAAATGCCTCTTGAACGGCTCCTTTGCGAATTAATAGTTTTCGAATTGAACCGTCTCCAGTCAGCTCAAGCCAGTTTTTCACAGAGTAGAGGTCGCGTTTTATAGTGGATTTTGGCTGAATAATATTGCTAAGGGGTTTCACTATTCCGAGTGATTCGGCAACTTTCGTGGCAGCTTTAGTTATAGCGACATTCATTACCATTACTGTGACTGTAGCGCCGGATAGACCATCGATAGGAACATAGTTTGCGTTTTCTTTACCACCCACTTTAATGCGGTCTTTGACCGATAACCCGACATATTGATCGCTAAACTCCCATAATTTGCTTTCAGGAATACCAGCTAAAATGATGGGCTCATGATGCTCTAGTACTTTTGATGCCAAGTACTCACCGTGAGGATCGATGATAACAAGCATATTCACGGGTTCGCCAGAATAGGCAGGAATACTCGCAATATCATTGGTCTCGAAAGCATACCCGATAATATTGTCATCCTTGCTAATCGTTCTGACTAAAGGCTCGCCTTGTTTGTCAGAGATAGATGTGAGGTCGGGGAACATTTGCTGTATGAGGGGGATTGGGTCTTTTGGCGGACTAACAAATAATGCAAAACTGTCGAAGCTTACGAAAAGAAGTGCAAGTAACTGGCACACTAGAGCTCGGGTAAATTTCCTCTGCATAAGCGCTCCCTAGTCATCCATCCTAGTGTTTACCAACAATTAACAACAAAATATTTTGTGCGTTAGTGTTAGTAGAGATGCGGTTAGACTAGAGGTTGGTTAATAGCCTGTTTTTGATTTAAATCAATATTGAATAAAATGAAAGCTATCAATAGATGAAATGTTGCATGCGTTCACATAAATGTAAAAAATATTTAATGGCATAATCGGTAGAATCAGATGAAGTCTACCGATTATGGATGGAAATACAGACTAAGGTGCTACAAAGTACATATCTTTAGCGTAGATATTGCCCTTCGGGTTATTAATAGGGAAGCCCTTCAGAGTGTTTCGAACCAGCCGAGTATGCTTGTAATAGTAAAGCGGAATCATTGGAGCGGCTTCGGCGAGTATGGTTTCTGCTTGGTTGAACAGTTGGTAACGCTTGGCTTTATTTGCGGTTACGCTAGCACGTTGCATTAGCTCATCAAACTTCGCATCACAGAAGCCACTTTCGTTTTCAACGTGATTACAAGTGTAGGAAGCTAACACCGAGGATGGTTCAGCATAATCTCCAAATGACCATGAACGCGCTATCTCAAAATCTCCTAGAGATTTAGCTGAAACATACGCTTTCCATTCCATGTTTTGCAGGTGAACTTTGACGCCAAGCGGTTTCCACATGGAGGCGAGGGCCAATGCTATCTTTTTATGGTTTTCACTGGTGTTATAAGTCACCGTAAATTCGAGTGGTTTGTCTTTGCTATATCCAGCTTCCGCTAACAACTGTTTTGCCATTTCCAAACGTTGTTGCATGCTCTTATCACTGTATGCCATATGCGGGGCATCGTAATTTGGAATGATAGATGGAACTGGTGTATAAGCAGCGACTTCTCCTTGACCAGTGATCTTCTCAACCAGTATGTTGCGGTCGATAGCAACGGTAAGGGCTTGTCGAACTTTGGCGTTATCGAACGGCGCTTTTTGGGTGTTGAAAGAGTAGATGTACGAACCAAGTAGTGGCAACCCTTGGATTTGAGATGGATCTTCTTTAATCAAACGTTGATATTGCTCCAACTGAATTCGGTTGGTCATATCAATCTCACCTGATTGATAACGCACAAGTTCAGCATTTTGAGAAGCAAGTCCAAGATAGGTCACGCCATTAATGACAGTGTGTTGGTCGTCCCAATATTGTGGGTTACGTTCCACTTCAACGTACTCATTAGGTACCCACTTAACCAACTTATAGGCACCATTGGTGACCATGTTTTCTGGACGAGTCCACTGGTTACCGAACTTAGTTACTACCACTTTAGGAAGAGGGAAGAAGGTCTTCACACTCATTAAGCTTAAGAAATACGGTGTTGGTTTGGTCAATTTTACTTCAAGTGCAGTGTCTGTCAGCGCTTTTACACCCAATTCAGAGGCTTTAACGTCTCCCGTTAAGATAGCGCCAGCATTAGCGATGTTGGCGGTCTTGAAATAGTGGCCTGTGTTGTTACCAGTACTAGGATCTACCGCGCGTTGCCAAGCAAAGACAAAGTCTTCTGCTGTTAGCGGTGAGCCGTCAGACCATTTAAGATCTTCTTTTAGTTGGAAAGTCACCGTTAAACCGTCGTCGGAGACACTCCAAGACTTGGCTTGGCCGGGAATCATATGCCCATTTTGGTCCTCGATAATTAACCCTTCAAACATATCATTGGCAATAATGTCGCCCGGCATGCCTGAATTAACGAAGGTTGGGTCGATAGTGCTAGGCTCGGCCCCATTTCCTCTAACAAGATATTGCTCACTTGCTAATATCGTCCCATCAGGAACACTGGCAGAGAGTGCATGAAAAGAAGTTGCGGCAAGTAAAGAGGCAATGGTGATGGGGAGCGTTTTTTTGTTCATTGAGTACATCCTATACGTAAAACTTTGTCCGTAATAACTCCCATTTATAACTAAAATTGTCTCCTATTTAAACAACTCAACTACAATTAACCTCAATAAATTTAATGATTTAATTTATAAATTAGTACAGTGGAATGTGATTAAACTCTGATAACCTATGCATGACGGGGCTTGATCTACATTTCGAAACAATTGGTCATCGATTGAAGTGGGTTTGCAATCACTTGATAAGGTTATTCGCTATCGAACCACTGAAGCACGTGGTTTAATAACGGCATGTGCTTAGTTGTCCTGTCCACTTTCAATTAACACATGCATCCAACATAGACATTGTATTAATGTTTTGCCCTGCAGTCTTTGGCCGCAGGGCGTTTTTTTAATGAGCAAGATAGTCAGAGTTTGCTTGGCGAGAAAGCGTCTCTCGCAGTGTCTCTGGAAGGATACTCCAATGGATGCCTTCCAACGCACCGGCGATATAAAACAGTAAGTTGATCCCCGGCTGTTTGTCTTGGCTACCACACACTGCTTTATACGCATTCACGGGACCTTGCTCTCGTAATTCATCTATGGAATGGATACCCGCCTTACGTAACATTCGCTCCGTCTTGTATTGCATATTAGGAAGGTCTTTGATGCGCGTGGGTGTTTCTTTACGCCTTTTTTCTTCCAAACCTACACTCCAAACTTCTTCGCAGAGCTTTGCTATTTGTTTATCGCAATGCTTTACAGCTTCAGGAATGGAATAGTAACTAGATAGGCTAGGGTAGTTGCGAGATGATGAGCGCCAGTGAAACTCGTATGGCATACACCCTAATTGCGAAAATTCGTCCTTAAACTTACTATTCGGCGCTCTAAGGTAGAGCTTGTTGCCCTTTATTAGTGCAAACATCACACCATTAGACAGAACGCCTTTCCCGCCAAATACAGAACGGATGCTTATCTCTTTAAGCTCAGTGTACGCCTGTATTGAGTCTACAAAGTTATCTAACATCATCTCTCTCCTTGAATGTGTTACGAATAGTGCAATTTGCGCTTTCGATAAGAAACTGTGATTACATTTGCATTAATTGTTCCAGATTCTTAGCCGTTACAAATTTTATGAGAGTGAGGTTGGAGTTATAGAGCGGTTAGAAACGATTTTAACGTAGAGATTCTTCGTTGTTCATAAAACTGAAGTGTGACTTTGCTAAAACGTAAAGAGGCAAACCGTGAGCAGCGAACAAGTTAAGCTCTAGTTTTTGATGCAAGTTTGAGACAGATTAGTTTTCATTCTGTTTGCTACTTACTTGAATAATGAATCGCAGCTACATTCATTAGATTACGTGTTCAGAACGTTTGTTGGTAAAGGCTTTACTGAGGTGGCTTAAGTTTGAAGTAAAGGTAACTTGTTTTAGGTTGTCGAATGCTTCAATGTAATTTCTGAATATCGTGAGGAATGGAAATGCTCAAGCCCTGCACCGTTCTAACATGGACTGATAGTCAATTGATAACGCCTGAGACTTCGTGGGTTCTGACCCATCGTCATTGCTACCCTCATTACGAACAGCTCGTACCAACCAATGCCCTATGTGAGCTAGACATCTATCTTAGACTACACCGATACTTTACCGAACCTTGTGGTGTCGTTGACCCTAGATTTCCGATTTTGGCCTTTTCATATGGAGAAGGCAAAGAGGTCAATCAACTCATTGCCGAGCAGGTCATTATCATTATGCTCAGCCAGCCAAGGATTCAAGCCTTCCTGCAGTGGGAAATTTGCGACATTGTTCTAGAGTCTCAGCCAAGTTTTAAGTCGCGTGTTACTTCCATCAAGTTCGGGCCTAACGAGACTTATATGACGACCAAAGAAGTCGCCTTGAAGGCTATTCAGTATACCCAAGTTCGCAAGGTGAATATTGTTGCTCAACTCTGGCACGCGAGCCGTTGTATTCGTCAGGCTGAAGAATGCGGTTGGCGTTGTGTTTCCTTGCGTGGGGTCGATGCTTTTGCTCCAAACGATCCACAACCTTGGGTTCGCCATCCGTTGTCTTGGTTGTTAAAAGAAAGTCGATATCGTTATACCGAGTCTCAGGAGGGTAGTTTCGCCGTTCAACCTGGTACGACGGTATAGCTGCCGTCATATCATTCGCTTCTTATAAGTCCGATCTCTCAAAATGCATTTTACTGTATGGATATACATATCCCTATGCGCTAACTTATGACTAATAACAACGCGTAAGGTAGATTTATGGAAAACGTTAAACAGGTAGTAGAAGCGTATTGGCGTGCAATGGAAGGGAATGATTTCTATTATGCAAGTGAGTGTTTAGCAGAAAGCATTGAAGTTCATTGGCCTCAGTCGAATGAAAAAATCGTAGGAAGAGAGAACTTTGCTGCGGTAAACACTGAGTATCCCGCTAATGGGTTATGGCAGTTTGATATTGTTTCTATTGTTTCTATTGTTGCAGACGGCAATATGGTCGTTACCGATGTTAATGTCACTGATGGAAAGATCAAAGCAAAAGCCATTACGTTTCATACCGTTGTAAACGGAGAAATCGTTAAGCAAGTAGAGTATTGGCCGGACGATTATCCGGCGGCAGAATGGCGCAAACGCTGGGTTTGCGCCATTAATTAGGTTAGGCTGCGCCCTTTTTTGGCTCAGACGTTTCCTCTTCCGAGGTTTCATTTTCGCTGGTGTTATCACTTAGCACATCAGCAAGCGTTGACTTAGATAGGTGGCCTTGAAGGTCACCGTTGTCATCCACAACCGGAAGAGGGTGATCGTTATCCAACGTTTCTGGAATCACTTCCTCTAATAGAGCATCGCTTTTCACCGCTGGGACATCGTCCAACATCTCATCAGGAATTTCCTTATGGTAATCAGAGCGTTCAACTTGCTCCAACGCTTCTTGGGTGATGACTCCTTGGTATCCTTCATCAGTGACAACGTAACCATAATCGTGTTTTGAACGACGCATTTGTGTCAGCGCTTCTCCCAGAGTTTCGGCGGTAATGCGCGAAATAGGAGGTTGCATCACTGTCTCTACGGTTAACGCACGCGCACGATTAACGTCTTTAACAAAGGCTTCTACATAGTCATCCGCTGGGTTCAGCAATATATCGACAGGTTTATCTTGTTGAACAACCACACCATCGCGAAGAATGGCGATGCGGTCACCTAGGCGTAGCGCTTCATCCAAATCGTGAGTGATAAAGATAATAGTCTTGTGCAGCTTTTCCTGCAGTTCGATCAGTTGGTCCTGCATTTCGCTGCGGATTAACGGATCGAGTGCCGAGAATGCTTCATCCATTAACAGGATATCGGCATCGGTACATAGGGCGCGAGCAAGGCCAACACGTTGTTGTTGTCCTCCTGAAAGTTGGCTAGGGTATTGCTCCTCATAGCCTTCTAAGCCTACGGTCTTAATCCATTCTTTTGCCTTGGCTAAGCGATCTGTTTTGCTTAAGCCTTGAATATGTAGACCATATGCCACGTTGTCGATGACCGATTTATGTGGAAGCAACCCAAAGCGCTGAAAGACCATTGACATCTTATGGCGGCGAAAATCTCGCAAGTCCTTATCGGATAGTTTCATTACGTCAGAGCCATCAACAATAATCTCACCTTCAGAAGGGTCGATAAGGCGGTTAAAGTGACGAATCAATGTGGATTTACCCGAGCCGGAAAGTCCCATAACGACGAAAATTTCGCCAGGGTAGACATCAAGGTTGATGTCTTGAAGTCCGAGAGTATGGCCAGTACGCGCCAGTAGCTCATCTTTAGTCTCACCGTCCTTGACGGCTTGTAAGTATGACTTATCTTTGGGACCAAAGATTTTATAGAGGTTCTTAATTTCAATAATCGGTTGAGGCTGAGTCATTATTCTCTTCCTCCTAAATGAGCTTGAGTACGTTTAGCGTAGCTTTGAGAAACACGGTCGAAGATGATAGCGAGTGCTACGATCGCTAAACCGTTGAGTAGACCAAGAGTGAAATACTGGTTGGTAATTGACTTAAGTACAGGCTGACCTAGTCCCTTTACACCAATCATGGATGCGATAACGACCATTGCTAGTGCCATCATGATGGTTTGGTTAATACCCGCCATGATATTCGGCATGGCTAGCGGTACTTGAACACCAAATAGACGCTGCATAGGACTTGCACCATAAGCGGTTGCGGCTTCTAGTACTTCTTTATCAACTAAGCGAATCCCCAGATCTGTCAAGCGAATGACTGGTGGGATCGCATAGATAACCACGGCGATAACGCCAGGTATTTTGCCAATACCTAGTAACATAACGACTGGGATCAGATAAACAAACGCGGGCATGGTTTGCATAATATCCAGTATTGGTGTGATGACGGCGCGTGCTTTTTTAGATTGCGCCATAATGATACCTGTGGGTATCCCAAGCGCTATAGCGACAAAGGTGGAGACGAGAATAATACTCATGGTTCTCATGGTATTGTCCCACATTCCGAAGAAGCCGATTAGAAAGAATGCAATCCCAACTGAAGCGCTGAGCTTCCATGAACGACTAGCCAAATAGGCAAGGCCGACCAAAATACCGAGGATCAGCCACCATGGACTAGAAAGAAGCAGTTTTTCAAACCAGATTAAAAAACTTAAGAGAGGATCAAAGATGGATTCTATGGCGTCGCCATATTCGCGAGAGAAGTCGCGATAAGCACCGTCGAGGGTTTTACGAATATCGAGTAGTTGTTTTCTATCGAGCTGAGGTATTTCACTCAACCAACTGGCATTAGACATCTGTTACTCCTTGATTACTTCTGCCATTTGAGAAGATCCCTATGTTAGGGATCTTCTTTTAGTTTGATTGACGCCAACGAGTGCCATCATGGCGAGTGTTGGGTCAATCTCTGACTCTAATTTGCCTCTAAATCCGAAGAGGCAATCCTTCTAGAGCTTTATTTCTTTTACAGTGCATCAACAGCTTTTTGTACTTTTGCGGCTACGTCTGGTGACAGCCAAGCTGCCCACGTATCTTTGTATTCCTTCATAAAGTGCTCTACGGCATATTCACCATCCGCTTGCTCGTCTTCCATCCAAGCTAGTAGGCCATTCATTTGAGCATTGGTAAACTCACGCTGTTTGAAGTACGCCATTGCGTCTGGTGACTTCTTGGCAAAGCTATCGGTAACGACCGTTTCAACGGCTGAAGGTGGGTACATGGTTGGTTTAGGGTCTAGACATTCCTCTTGGGTAATACAGTCTTTGAACATGGTCTCGTCAACACCGCTGCCGAAGTCTACTTTGACCATTTTGTATTTACCAAGAACCGCAGTCGGTGCCCAGTAATAACCAAACCACGCTTCTTCGCGCTCATAGGCTTTCGCAATCGAGCCTGAAAGACCTGCACCTGAGCCAGGGTCAACCAGTTCAAATCCGGCTTTTTCCATGCCTAGCGCGTTGAAGAGATTACCGGCTGAAATTTGGCAATTCCAACCTGCTGGGCAAGTATAAAATGCTGACTTACTTGGATCTTCAGGGTGTGTGAACTTCTTCGCGTTGGCGAGTACACCTTCGATTGTTGCGAGAGAAGGATCTTGTTTGACCATATACTCAGGAACCCAGAACCCTTCTTCACCGCCATCGGTAAGTGTGGTTCCTGCGTATTGAATCTGACCTTCCTTAACACCGAGATCTAAGGCTTCACGCATTGAGTTACTCCAGAACTCAGGTGCGATATCAGGTTGTCCTTTTGAAATCATGGATGCGCCTGTTGGCATGGTATCGCCGGGAACAAGTTCTGCATCACAGTCAAAACCGTGTTCCAGAATAAATTTATCGATGTTGGCGATGAGTGTGGCTGAATTCCAGTTCATGTCAGCGATAGTGACAGTACCACACTCGTTTGCGGAGGCTGTTTGAAGACTTGATGTAGCTAAAAGAGATGAGAACAATAACGTCCTAGTTAAGCGTTTCATAGTGATTTTCCATTTCAGAGTTCGCTATTAAGTATATGAAATGGAAAAAATATTACAAATTGCATTCACAAACTGTTCACATTGCTGTGAGCTAGGTTTCAACAATCGCGGTCTCTTTATGCATTCGTTTGCGCTTCTTCTCATGTTTGGTTAACCAGACAATAGGAACGACAATCATCAAGGTACCAATTGCCATAAAGATATCGGGGACTTCACCAAACCACAGCAAACCCACTGCCACTGCGCCAATCAAACCGCTGTATTCTGCACTGGCGATTTTGTTGCTATCCACAGAACGATAGGTCAACACGCAGGTCGCCGCATAAATCAAAATAAAAGTGCTTGATGCGGCGGCCACTGGAAATGAACTCCAGTCCCAAGGTTGACCTTCCATGTATGCCAAACATAACGAGACTGGCATTCCAACAAGGTTAGTGACGAGTAACGTGTGTACGACAGATTGCTGTTTAGGCAGCTTGCGAATTAATAGGTTGTTTACCGCAATAGTAAGCGCAACCACTAAGGCCGATAAGGCGGCAAAGTCGACTTGATCAGGCCTTATAATGACTAACACACCGGCAAAGCCCATAACCGCTGCCGCGATGGTTTGGCGCGATAGTTTCTCACCGAAAAACAGACCAGCTAAAGGTAGCATCATCAGCGGCGCTGCATAGAAAATAGCATTAGCTGTTGCCAACGGCATCGATGAAATGGCGTAAACCATAAATATGGCACCAAACAACCAAACGTGCGCGCGCAGTGCATGCCACTTCAAACCTTCGGTGATGTCTTTTG
Source organism: Vibrio barjaei (assembly GCF_001639065.2). GTDB lineage: Bacteria > Pseudomonadota > Gammaproteobacteria > Enterobacterales > Vibrionaceae > Vibrio > Vibrio barjaei. Next base: position 339,207 of record NZ_LQXO02000053.1, on the reverse strand, counting down.
GTTTACTAAATAGGAAAAAAGGCAACAAGATCAGAACGGCTGACAACTGACGGAAGAAGACAAACTGAAATACAGCGACGTCATTACCCACACTTTTAATCAGTGCGTCTGACAAAATAGCAATTTGATTACCAAACACGAGCAAAAGCATCGCTACGCCGACTGTCATTGGTTTCATGTTTATTCTCCTCTTCCACTTTACGAGAGCATACGAGATGTCCTAGGATGAAGTGAAATGATAAATATTCACTTAGTATGAGATATTTAGATAATGAAACTTCCTCCGTTACGTGCCGTCCATTGTTTTGAATCTGTAGCAAGAAACCTCAGCTTTTCACTTGCCGCTGAAGAGCTCAATGTGACCCAAAGTGCCATCAGCCATCAGATTCGTTTGTTGGAAGAGTATTTAGGCGAAGTGTTGTTTATTAGGCAGGGGAGGAAGCTGTCACTATCTCAGATTGGCGAAAGCTATTTGGAAGAGATTAGCCCCGCCGTTGCGTCTATTGCTAAGGCCAGCCAGAGAATTAGAGAAGGGGAGCGTGGCACGATCCGTTTGGCGCTCTACAGTTCGTTAGCCGTAAAGTGGTTGATTCCAAGGTTGTCTGATTTTAAGCGCCTGTATCCAGAAATCGAGCTGACACTGAACATGGTGGCGGAAGACCCTGAGTTATCAGATAACATCGGTGATTGTTTTATTACGGTAGAGAAACCAAAAAGGAACTTTGTCGCCGAGCCATTGTACAACGAGATTCTATACCCTGTTTGCAGCCATAAAATATGGAAAGAGATAGATGGAAAAAACCTTCCTGAAGCGTTGTGGAACTATCCCATCTTGTCGACGGATTCAGTATTCAGAGAAAGAGGTAAAGACTGGCTAAAATGGTGTCAAGCAGGCGGTATTACCATGCCAAAAGACCTAGATATGCAGCACTTTAGTCATATGTTGTTGGCCGTAGAAGCGGCAAAGTATGACCAAGGAATTACGTTCGCCAATGGTTACATGATGACTGAGCGAGACTTACAAGATTTGGTCGTGATCCCTTCACATGGATTGGAAACGGGCGACAATTTCTATTTTGTTTACAAAAAGAGTCGTGCCCGACAACCGGAAATTAAGAAGCTGGCAAGTTGGTTACAACAGCAGTGTGGTTAGCGTTCTCCCTAGTTCGATTAGGAAGAACGCTTAGTGTATTTAACGTATTAGGCTGGCTCTTTCACTTGCTTAGTGACAAGAAGTAGCTCATTGACTTTATTGATAGAGAAGGTTTTGTCGACCGCTAAGGTAAACTCGCATAATCCCACTTTAATGATGAGCGCGTTTAGTTCAGGGAAGTGAGGATGAGGCTCTAGTGATACGTTTTCAATCAAGCCTATTCGAATAAAGGTGTGACCGAATTTATAGTTGGCATCTTTAACATCAATAATATGTTTACCTTGGTTAGCGATAATCAAATCAACGCCATCGGTCATGATCATTGAGCGCAACAGTTTGTACTGTACGAAATTATGGTAAAGATCCATGATGCTCGTGCGTTTTCTTTCGGTGAGCATCATCTCGCTTTGGTAAGCCAGTATGTGCAGCGGTTCCAACAGCTTTTCAGTGCCGCAATAGAAACTGTATGTCACTTTGTCCAACAAACTCGCGTCATTTAGTTCTGTAGAAATAGGGTAACTGGTTCTAGGAGAGACGATTTCACGCAATAGTTTTATCACATGGCTGGCAACATCTTGAGACACGAGGTTGTATTTGATGATCATCTCACCTTGAATCGATTGAAGGCCAATGTAGTTGTCGAGCAAGTCTCCACCATGTGTGAGGAACAGCACATCGGTGTACCACATTTTCTCTGCTTGAATGCGCTCACCATCAATCTTCAAATGCATGATGAAATCTTGTTGAATGATGACAACTTCAGGGTAAAGCAACATGCCTGGCTTCATATTTCTACGTTCTTGATGCACAGGGATCTTAAAGCTGTATACCGCGTCTTCAAAAAAATGCTGTTGTTCAGAGAACTGGGGTGGAATGTCTTCTTGCGATTTTATTTCGATCAACCAGGGGCCAAACTGGTCATACTCTTTCTTTAGATCGTACATACCTACCTTCCTTGTTGTCTATTATTTGCTCAATATAACTCTATGTAAAATAATAGCAGGTTGTTGTGATCTTACTCGAAAGACCACCAATAAATGATGGTGATTTGAATTGTTTTATGTTGTGGAGCAGAGGCTAAACTGCTCCACTTTGTTTATCCCTAGTCTTTAAAACAACACTGCTGCTCCTAAGAATAAATGATTAGATGAGCCGCGATAGTCGGTCGGTTGATTCGTGTTCCAGTTTAACGTGTCGTTGAGGGTGACATCGTCTCTATAACCCTCAACATAGATTTCCCCCCACGGGACGGGAGCCCAAGCCGCACCCAAATTAATCATCGCTACTTTAGTATTGGTCTTGCTAGCCAGATCATCTTTGTCTAACGCCCATTCATAGCTGCCGTAGAGACGAATATTTTCAGTCACATATAGGTTAGCACCTAGACCAACATTATCCGTGGTGCCTTTGAACGCCGGATTGGTTGCGCCATCTTCAGACATAAATCGTTCGTAGCGTCCGGAGACAGAGAGTAACCCCTCAGAAAAATGATGTTCAAAAGCAACGGCAAACTGCTTAATGGTTGCATCCGTTGCGGTCAGGCTAGCACTTGGGTCTGGTATACCAAGCAAGTCGATAAACTCGCCATTAATATGATTGGCTTGGTTATATGCAGCTGCTACGTAAGTACCGAAATCAAAAGTATAGGTTGCAGCGGCACCAAAGCCATTATCTATGGTGATAGTAGGGCGCGTCGCAACAGGTGCATACACGGAGCCAAAGTTAAGGCCATTACCAAACGAGATTTGGTCCTCATTACGACTGGCTTGATATTGCAGTCCAACATAGTAATTCTCGGACTCTTTTGACCACACGACAGTATTCTTGGTTCGTCTGCTACCCAGCTCATCAGACTGCATCATATTTAGGCCGCCAGCCCAGTATGCGTAATAGCCCTTGTCTGTTTTCATATAAGGGCTTTCTTGGCGACCAATGGTTACTTGACCATAAATATCATGGCCGAAGCCAACATAGGTTTGGCGCTGCTGTAATGCAATGTCCGATGTATCTGATTGAGTGCCAAAGTTAACATCCCATTCCAGCTTCACGAGACCTTTAAACTGCCCATGAGTGTGGGAGATATCGAAGCCCAAATATGAGCCTGGATCTTCTACGTGGATAACATCACTATTGTAGTTGTAGCCATTGGCGTTACCCATGGCGGTAGTTGAGTTGTAATCATAACGGCTAAGCTGTGCGGCTATCGCCCCGTAAATTGATAGCTCAGTGCCTTCATCGTTGTAAAGCTCTATTGCATTGGAAGAAAAAGTTGCCAAAAGTGCTAGGAAAATAGGGTTCAGTTTAGTCATGTTTCTTAAGCTTATAATTAGGTGTAAAAGTCTCTGCCTACGTTTTAAACGCTAGCGTGTCATAGTATTTGATTATTGTTTTAAAAATGGCTTTGTTTGAATTTGTTATATTTTTGTTTAAGTTCCAATATTCCTCTTGATTAGGTGGTTGATTGACCGGAGTTTAATTAAATTGCGTAGAGTTATTCATGGTATAAATCACAACTTATAGTTTTATAAGTTTTTATGTAATTAATTAGGCTATGGTAATGACTCTTACTTATAGAATTAATGAATGGATTAGGGTTGAGGGGAGTAAAGAAATCTGTCGGTGATTTAGGTATGTTGAAATATCAAGGGTGAAATGTGGTTGGAATGTAAAAATGCCTCCTGAGAAGGAGGCATTAAATAGGTCACGTTTTAGTCACTGTTTAGAAGAAAACAGCTGCGCCTAGGAAGAAGTGAGCGCCTTTGGATTCAGTGTCTGCTGGAGCAGCGCCAGTCTCATAGTTAATGCTGTCGTTAAGCTGTACGTCATCGTAGTAACTTTCTAGATACACTTCACCCCAGGCGACTGGCGCCCAACCAAAGCCGATATTGTATATATTTGCTTCAGATTGCGTTTTACCTGTCAGGTTGTTGTTTTCTTTAGCATATTCATAACTTCCGTAGATTCGCATTGATTCCGTAAAGTAGAAGTTAGCACCTAATCCGAAGTTGTCAGTTTTACTGTCGAAGATTGGGCTGTTACTACCATCTTTTGCTTCGAAGTGCTCATATCGTCCGGATACAGAAATCGCCCCATCCATAAAGTGGTGCTCAGCAGCCAACGCATATTGTTTCACTTCAGCGTTGTCGGCTGTACCAGTGGCGCTGCCTAAGATATCAATGAAATCACCATTGATATCATTCGCTTGGTTGTATGCAGCAGATAAATAGGTACCGAAGTCAAACGTATATGCTAAAGCGCCACCGAATCCATCTTTTATTTTTATCTTTGAACGAGTTAAACCATTCGCGTCGATCGAGCCACCGACGATAAAGGAACCAAAGTTTAACCCATTACCGAAAGCAATTTGCTCAACATCGCGTCGCGCTTGATATTGCAATCCTACGTACAAATTATCGAAATCATTTTGCCAAACGACAGTATTCGGAGAACGGCGACTTCCTAGTTCGTCAGACTGCATCATATTTAGACCACCAGCCCAGTATGAGTAATAGCCTTTATCAGTTTTCATATATGGGCTTTCTTGGCGACCAATCGTCACGGTACCAAAGTCCTCGTGGCCGAAGCCGGCGTAAATTTGTCTTGCGGTAAGTGCCTCTAAACTATCTCCATATCCATTAACGTCTGTTTGAGTCCCGAAATTAACATCAAACGCTATCTTAGCTACACCTTTAAACTTTCCTTGTGTATGACTGATATCAAATCCAACATATGACCCTGGATCTTCGATAAATGTAGAGTCACCGTTAAGGCCATAGGCATCATCTGATCCCATTGGTGTTGATTTATCATAATCATACTTACTAACTTGTGCAGCAATCGCACCATACATAGTAAGTTCAGTGCCTTCATTATTATATAATTCAATAGCATTAACTTGAGACGCAGCAAATACACTTACCGCTAATGTAGAAAGTTTGAATAGACTTTTCATAGTTATTCCCTTTTTTATAATTTCCGTTTTTTGGATAAAACAATCCCCATTCAAAAATAAATTCATTTTTGAATACCACTATTAGGGGACATGGTTTGAAGCAGATTAATTATGCTTTGTTGATTGTTTCCTACTTTATTAATAAATGCGTTATTTATATTTAGTGTAAGATATTTTTTTCAAACATGTGTTTAACCTCGGTCACATTTATAGGACCGATGATTGCTCATGTATAGGTTAGTTAGATAGAAGGAGGTGCGTTCTTTTTATAAAACGAATAGTTGTTAATGAAATGTTATTCTTGGTGATGTTTCGGTAATAAAGTTGAGGGGTTTTTGAGTGGATTCATAACTCAGCAAGCGAAGTCAGTAGTCGTTTCATTCCTGATTGGTCCAAATATCCATCTGGCTTTTTGGTCGCGCGCAAATATTGATAAGCAGTGATGCGCTTACGATGCTCGAAAATGTCCTTTTCAGCCAGCCGAGTACCGTTAACGGCATCGTAGGCCAGTTGGTAGGCTTCCATATCGACAACCTCTGCTTGGCGGTACAGGTATCCGCATCCTGTCGCTAACCATTCGAGTGAGCAGTTAGCTTTCATGGCTATTTGGTTAGCTTTTGCTAAGCTTGGTTCACTACCTTTTAAGTATTTGCGAATGAGTGCTTCTGATAGTTCGACACGTCGAGCAAATCCACTAACACTCTCTTGTCCAATCAATTCTTGTAGTCTGTCTGCAAAGCTCACAACTTCGTACTCTAGTTCGTTTTTTCGAAGTTTACCCGTTGAGAGCTAGGTAAAACAAGCATAGGATGTTGGCAGACTTAAATAAGGAGATAACCAATGGTTTCGAGTGTTACAGCTGTTTCGAAAGTGACAATGGCGCCAAATGGACCAGAGTTTTCAGAACTGGTTCAGGGGTATTGGCGATTAGCCGATTGGGGAATGACACCGCAACAACGTCTGACCTTCCTTAAACAGCATATTGAACTCGGTGTTACTACTGTTGATCATGCTGATATCTACGGTAACTATGAGTGCGAACGTTTGTTTGGTGAGGCGCTAGCACTAGATAGTTCAGTCCGTGAACAGATTCAAATTGTCTCTAAATGCGACATCAAACTGTGCTCAGATAAATATCCGGATCGTAAGATCAACCATTACGATACCAGTGCAAAACATATTTATGAATCAGTAGATAACTCGTTACAGCGCTTGGGCGTAAATGAGCTAGATGTGCTGTTAATTCACCGTCCAGACGTTTTAATGGATGCTGATGAAGTTGCTGATGCGTTTAATGAACTATACAAGATTGGTAAGGTCAAACACTTCGGTGTTTCAAACTTCTCGCCACGCCAGTTTGAATTATTGCAATCGCGTTTGAGCAAACCACTAGTGACTAACCAAGTAGAAATTAACCCGCTTAATTTTGAAGTGGCTCATGACGGTACGCTAGATCAATTGCAACAACTTCGTGTGTTGCCAATGGCATGGTCAACACTTGCTGGTGGAGAAATCTTCAACGGCAAATCGGAACAAGCGAAGCGAGTCCGAGCAGAGCTTGAGGCAATTCGCACCGAAGTAGGGGCGGTCAGCATCGATCAGGTGATTTATGCGTGGGTTAAGCGTCTTCCTTCGAATCCTTTACCTATCATTGGTTCAGGCAAAATTGAACGAGTTAAAGCAGCCGTTGCTTCTCTAGAAATAGAACTTACTCGTGAACAGTGGTTTAGAGTTTGGGTTGCAGCAAAAGGTCACGGTGTGCCATAACCCCCTTAATTTGCCCTCATTAAATGACGAAAACCTTGCTGTGATTCATGGCGAGGTTTTTTTCTAACAATCGCTGACTTGGCGAATAATGCTTACTGTGATACATATTCTGACACAAACGGTATTTATTATTAGTTAAGGTGATGTTATAACATAACAATTGTGTTTTAGTTATTGTTATCTTATGAAGTCTCCACGATACGTCTTGTTTGCTATCGCTGCTGTCTCTTTTTCCCTCGCAGCATATCTCTCAATAGAACAAGAACAGCCTCAGCCCGAACCTGTAACCATTAAAATTACACCATACAAATCTACGCTGAATAGCCCTGAAACTAGCGCTCCAACCCAAACGACATCGCTGCAAGCAGAAAAGCCTGACCTTGCTAAAGTGCATTACATCGTTAAAGTTGGTGACTCGCTAAGCACCATTTTCAATGCCTGGGATTTGTCGTATAACACCCTGCAAAGTCTACTAGAGGCCGATTTAAACTCGCTGAAACTCGATACTATTAAGCCCGGCGATCACCTAGAAATGGTGATAGATCGAACGACTAACCAGCTCAAGCAATTGACCTATCATGAGAGTTTAGTGGAAAGGGCAGTATATAAACGCTTGGAAGATGGCAGCTACAGCTATGAATTTATTGAAGAGCAAGGTGAGTGGAAAACACATCTCTTCTCTGGAGAAGTGGTTGGCAGCTTTTCGAGTTCGGCGCATAAAGCAGGATTAACGATCACACAGATCGCCAACATTACCCGAGTCTTGAGAGACAAAATAAACTTCGCCAAAGACTTTAGAGCGGGTGATACTTTTAACATTCTGGTCAATGAGCAATACCTGCGAAACCATTTAACGGGTAACACTGAAGTACAGGGAATCTCGATTACAATTAGAGGAAAGGAAGTCGCTGCGTTTCTGGCTGAAGATGGTCGTTTCTATGATCGTGAAGGCAATAGTTTAGAGCAAGCTTTTGACCGCTATCCCGTTGCTAAACCATATAGAAGAATCACCTCACCATTCAATCCACGACGTATACATCCTGTCACTGGACGTATTTCACCACATAACGGTACTGACTTTGCAACGCCTGTCGGCACGCCTGTTCATTCAACCGGTGATGGTAAGGTAATTGCGGTGCGCAACCACCCTTATGCGGGCAAGTATTTAGTTATTGAACATAACAGTGTCTACAAAACACGATATTTACACTTGCAGCGTATTCTTGTGAAACGAGGCGACCATGTTAAACGGGGTCAGAAAGTAGCGTTATCCGGGGCAACTGGGCGCTTAACGGGGCCGCATTTACATTTTGAAGTGCTAGTGCGAAATCGTGCTGTTGATCCAATAACAGCTAACTTGCCAATGGCAACGTCAATCCCAGCAGAAGATAAGCCCGCCTTTATTGCTCGAATCTCAGAATTCGACCAACTTGTAGGTAACAAAGACGACAGTCGTATTGTTCAAGAAAAACGCCATGTTTAATTGGTTCGTATTGAAGGCTTTCTATTGGCGCAGAGTATTCGTTGTTGCTTTGTTGACGCTGGCGACCAACGCCAACGCACATCCGCATTCGTGGATAGGCAACCAGTTAACGGTCAATGGCAAAGGGACGTTGGTGGATAGCATCAGCATGGAGTGGGTGTTTGATCCTTTCACCAGTGCCTACGCACTAGATGGTGATTTTTCAGTCTTCGATAGCGATGAAACAGCGCATAAAGAAGCGGTAAGGTTGATGTCTAATCTATTGAATACGCATTACTTTACTTATTTGTATGTTGATGGCGAACCGCTTAAATTTCGTTTGCCACAGGTCTACGCATTAACTAAGCGAGGACGACGTATGGTACTGACTTTTACATTGCCGTTGTCGCGCGCTATCGATGTCTCGACTCAGGAGCTGGATGTTCAGGTTTACGATAATACGTACTTCATTGATATTTCATGGAAAGACCCGTCGACCATTGCGCTTAGTCCAGACGTAAGTGACAAGTGCAAAATTACCCTTGAAACTCCAAGTCCGTCTCAAGAAATTCTTGATTACGCGAACTCATTAGGCATCGATGAACAAGGAGATGACGACCTTGGTGCCCATTTCAGTCAAAAAGTGAGCATACATTGTGAATAGCTTTAACCGCTGGGTTCAAGCTTTAACGCTGGTGCTAATAGTGGCTGTTTTTGTCACAGTGATTGTGGGTGTGATAGAGAACATTGACTCCCTTAGATGGACGTTTGTTTCGGTACAGCGATCACTGCTAGAGCAACTATCTGACTACTTGGATCGAGTTGATTCTGGCGACTGGCAGGCACTCATTATTACTGCGTTGTGCACATTTGCCTATGGTTTTACTCATTCATTAGGACCGGGGCATGGCAAAAGTGCTGTGATGTTGCTCGCGACAAGCTCAACCTTAAGCCGATGGAAACTAGTTTGGCTAAGCCTACTTATCAATATGTTACAAGCTGTAGTGACGATCTCCATTGTTTTACTTGCCAATCAGTTCTTATCTATTGGGTATCGGGCTTCCATAGGCTGGGTTGCATCCATCAATCAGTTTGTAGGCGCTGGTATGGTAGTGCTTGGCGTCGTTTATTTGATTAAAGGTTGTATCAAGCAAAAACGGCCGCGCGGACCTGAAGTCAGTGCAGTGGTGACATGGAACTTCTCAAACGTTGTATTATATGGATTGCGACCTTGCAGCAGCACGGCATTGATAGGGCTTTTCAGTATGCTTTGGTTTGGTTGGCAACTGTCGTTAGGTTTGATGTTGGCGAGCTTTTTCGGCAGCTTTTTATCGTTAAGCTTAGTGGTAGTGTTCGGTCAAAGCGCTTGGTTTAAGCTGGAATCTTTACTTCATCGTCGACACAAAAACCAAGAGAAACAATGGATGTGGGGTTATGTCGCGGTTTTCGCTATTGCAAGCTTCTATATTATGGTTGGCTGGTTGTTTTGGGAGACAAGTGCAGTACAAATGTCTCCCATCTTGTGACTATTAACGTTCTATTTTAATTTGTGGTTGCTGACTATTGGCTGGCTGAGTCAGTGACCCAATTCTTGTCGCCGTAACACCACAACTTCTGCAGAAGTTCAGCATATCGTTTACGCCGCTCTTTTCTACCGCCAGAAGCAGGCCACCAGAAGTTTGTGGATCGCATAAGATGGCTTTGTCAAAGTCGCTTATTTCACCCAGCATGTGTTTGACTGAGTCATAGTTTCTATGGGTGCCCCCGGGAATGGTGCCTAACTCAATATATTCCTCAACGCCAGGTAACAAAGGGATTGCAGGTAAATCGATATGGGCATCTAGATTGGAGCCATTACAGACTTCAGTAAGGTGACCAAGCAAGCCAAAACCCGTCACATCTGTAATAGCTTTTACTTGTGAAAACTCGGCGAGCTGTTGACCAATCACGTTGGACTCACACATCCATTTAACTGCTAGCCCTTTATGCTCTGGCTTAAGCTGCTTTTTCTTTTCAGCGCTGGTTAATAAACCGATACCTATAGGCTTGGTTAAAAATAGATCACAGTCAGCGGTGGCTTTTGAATTCTGTTTGATTTGATCTAATTTGCCAGTTCCGGTTACGGCTAAGCCAAATATCGGTTCTGGAGAATCAATAGAATGGCCGCCCGCAAGCTCAATACCTGCTTTTTGGCAGACGCTGCGTGCTCCCTCTATAACTTTTCCTGCAATCTCTGGAGCCAATTTGTCGATAGGCCAGCCTAAAATCGCTAGTGCCATAATAGGTTTCCCACCCATCGCATAGATGTCGCTAATAGCGTTAGTGGCAGCAATACGGCCAAAATCAAACGGGTCGTCAACGATTGGCATGAAAAAGTCGGTGGTACTGATAACGCAGTGTCCATCGCCAATATGATAAACCGCGGCATCATCACGGCTAAGGTTGCCAACGATTAATTGATCACTGCTTGGCGTAGGTGTGTAGGAGGCGAGAATTTGGTTAAGGACTTTAGGTGACAATTTACAGCCACAACCGGCACCATGACTGTATTGGGTAAGCGCGATATTTTCCATAGCAACAACTCCGTACGTAAGTGAATTAGGGAGAGAAGCATCAATGGGGTAATAACCAAGTGCAGACTTGGTTATTACAGCGCCCCATTTTAGCTATTGAGAGCGTTCAACAAGAGATTGTCGAAAATAGTTAGCTATAGCACTTCTCGTTCAGACCATATTTTTTGAGTTTTCGATAGAGAGTAGCAATTCCTATGCCTAGTTCTTCCGCGACTAATTTACGGTTGCCTAATCGGCCAATTGCTTCTTCGATTCGGACTCGTTCCATGTCTTCTAAGCTCATTCCTGAATCCTGAATAGGGCTAGGTTTGGGCTCAGGCTGATGTGCTTCAAAGTGAGGGGGGAGAAGGTCAACATCAATCTGTTCGCCTTCCGGTACGATATTAATCAGATACTCTACTAAGTTACTCAATTCACGAACGTTGCCCGGCCAGTGGTAACTGGTTAAACAGCTCATAGCTTCTTCAGACATACCCGGGTAATTGGTACCCAGTTTTTGGGTATGTATGTCCATAAAGTGATGAACCAACAAAGGTACGTCACCTTCGCGCTCACGCAATGCAGGTAGTTGCAAAGGAATAACGTTAAGTCGGTAGTAAAGGTCTTCACGGAACTTGTTGGTAGCAATCATCTCGGCGAAGTTTCGGTTGGTCGCAGAAATAATTCGAATGTCTACTGGAGTAGCTGTGTTAGAGCCAATCGGCATGACTTCCCGCGCTTCTAGTACACGAAGCAGTTTCGCTTGCAACTGCATCGACATATCGCCGATTTCGTCCAGGAACAGTGTGCCGTTATTTGCGGCTTGGATTAAACCAACCCGGCCTTTGCTGGACGCACCGGTAAAGGCACCCTTGGTATAACCAAATAGTTCACTTTCCAGAAGCTGATCCGGAATCGCCGCACAGTTAATCGCAATAAATGGGTTTTGTGCTCGTCCGCTAAGCTTATGAACAGCGTTGGCGATGACTTCTTTACCTGTACCACTTTCACCATTAATAAGAACACTCGATGGGCTCTTAGAAATGCGTGACATGAGTCCTTTCAGCTTTTGCATTTTTGCACTTTCACCGATGACTTCGGCAAATACGGCATTGGTCTCGTAAGGCAGGACAGGGTTATGTGGTTGGTAGAATGACATTAAGAATAATTTGTGACTTCGGCAATTGTAAAACTGACCGACTAATAATTCTTCTCGACGACCAATAGAAACAATATGTTGCTGTTGGTGATCATTACTACCGCGACATTGTGATAGAGGTCTAATATTTATTTTCTTTTCTGGTAGTTCCTGAATAGTAATATTTAGGTTAGCTAGGGCTGGTTGATTGCCATATTTAACGTAGTTATTTTCATCAAGAACTAAAACTCCTTGGTCCATATTGTCAATTAAGTTAATAAAGACATCTTCGAGGCCTTTATTTGGTGTTTGGTTTTCTGTGACTTTTGCCACAACAAGTTGCGCGGTATGTTTTATGTAGTCGGAAAAAAGCTTCGCATTGTCTTTAATAGTCTGTTGAGATTCTTCTGTAAAAGCGACAAGGCTCATTACGCCAATACAACGATCTTCAAGAAGAATAGGAACACCTAGGAAGGCAGTTTCTCGGCACGCATCCTTAGTTGTGCACTCGGCACAGAGCGGATCGGCTTGAGACTTGATGAGTGTTTTTTCTTCTTTTGTTTCAATGATGTATCTAAAAAGTCGTGAGCTGGCGTTGAGTTTTTTTCCAAAAAATTGGCTATAGGGGCCTGTTCCCGCGATACGGACCAAATCCGCGTCAACCACTTCAGCATCCACCTTGAGAACGGTAGACAGCATCTGGGTGAATCGGATGATGGTTGGCTGTATAGCCATGAGTTCGGAAGCGTTCTTAGTTTCAGGCATAATGTTTTAATCGTTATTAAGAGAATGACATTCTATTTTTAATTACTCCTTATGAGTTTGATTTAGGTCAGAGACAAATGTACACGCCTGTCAATTTTCAGAGCTTTGGTATCTGGGTCACATATTTATCAATACGCACTTTTGAATAAATAAGCATTATTTCCATTTGATGTCTGAAAATGAGAATTTCTCCAAATGAGTCTATCAACCCGTGAGGCTATCAAATTGATAGTCTCACAATGATAATCTGCAATTTTCAGGTTTATAAATAAATTAACTTAGATTCGAGTATTTTATAGCTAAGATATATATCGCCGTTATATCAACCGATAAATAAAATCTCCATCACAGTTTTTTAGGTAGTTCATTTTTAACAAGAATATTTATGCTGACGATTGACTTTATGAAATTAATGGCTTGATAAATGCTTTGATCTAGCTTTCCGGCACGCCTGCTTTACTGCTCTATTTCGTGGGCGTGCCGCGAATCGTGATGCACACCTCATTCAACCAAGAGGGAGTTATTATGAATGAAGCTGGCTTAGGCAGCAGAATGCCTCGAGTAGATGGACGAGCCAAAGTAGAAGGTACGGCAGTTTACGGCGACGATGTTCACATATCGGGTTCTCTTCACGGAGTTTGCCGTTACACAGATATACCTGCGGGTAGAATTCTTTCTTTAGATACCACGGACGCAATGAAAGTCCCTGGCGTCGAGCGAATCATTACTTATGACGATATTCCAGGAGACCCCAAAGTAGGGGTGATCATTCGAGACTTTTACCCTATATGTCAGGAATGGGTACGTTTTAGTGGTGATGTCATTGCACTCGTTATTGCAGACAGTTACGAGACTGCTTGTGAAGCAAGTGAAAAGATCCGAGTCGAATATGAACCATTTCAACCCGTTACTGACCCAGAGTCAGCGTTAGAAAGTGATGCAAGACTGATTCATCCGGATAAAGATTCTAATGTCGTTAACACTCACCACACCGTTAAAGGTGATGCAGATAAGGCCATTGCGAAGGCCGATGTGGTTATCGAACACACCTATCAAACGCACTATCAAGAACATGGCTATATTGAGCCAGAATCAATAACCACTTATCTCGACCCCAATAATAACGAGCTGACTATCGTTGGTTCGATTCAAAACCCTCATAGAGTAAGAAGCTTTGTAGCCGGATTCCTTGGCATTCCACAAGCAACCATCAATGTGAAGCGTTCTGTGCTTGGTGGCTCGTTTGGTGGTAAAGATGACACCATTGATCATCTTGCTTGTCGAGCGGCGCTATCCACTTACCTTACCAAGCGTGCAGTCAAGTTCTCCTATAACAGAGAGCAATCGCTCATCGAAAGCACCAAACGTCACCCATACACCATGCGTTACAAAGTAGGCGTATCGCGTGAGGGTAAAATTGAAGGGATTAAAATCAACATCATCGCGGATGCTGGTGCCTACGCGACATGTACACCGTTTGTAACTTGGCGCTCTTCGGTTCAAGCCGCTGGTCCGTACGATATTGACCATGTTCGAGTAGACGTGACAGGGGTTTACACTAACAACAGCGTATCGGGTGCAATGCGTGGTTTTGGTTCTCCTCAGATTATTTTCGCCCACGAATCCTTGATGGATGAGATAGCACTAACATGCGACATCGACCCAATTACTGTGCGTGAACGCAATGTTCTGAAACAAGGCTCCTTGAGCATGACAGGGCAATGTTTTGACCAGCACACGGTCTCGGCATCAGAAGTATTGAAAACCGCAGCAGAAAAGTCTCAGTTTTATGAGCGCATGGCGGAAATGAACGCTAAGAACAACGTCAATTCGCCCATCAAATATGGTATTGGTTTAGCGCTTAGTTATCGTGGTTGTTCTTTAGGCGCGGAAGGTGCGGATAACTCCACCGCGTTATTATCGTTAAATGCAGACAGCAGTCTAAATATCTCTACTGGTGTGTGTGAAAACGGACAAGGCCTGCAAACTACCATGGCGATGATAGCGGGTGAAGTGCTAGGTGTGCCTTTGGATATGGTGCGTTTCTCAGAGTCGCCTACGAGCCTAATCGCTGACGGCGGACCAACCGTTGCATCTCGCGCCACAATGACGGGCGGTAATGCGGTGAAACTCGGCGCAGAAACCATCCGAGCTCGTTTGTTTGATACCATAAAATCCGACCTCGAAGTCACGCGAATTGAAGACACTACATGGCGAAACGGTCAGATTAAATCGAACTTACAATCTGATATTCAAGTGCCACTGCAAGAGGCGATTTCACGTTGTCGTCAGCAAGGGATTAACCTTGCGGCCTACGGTTGGTTCGATCCACCGCCGATTCACTGGGATGAGGAGAAGGGCACAGGCTCACCTTACTTTACGTGGGTTTACGGCTGCCAAGTTGCAGAAGTAAAAGTAGACACCTCGACCGGTAAAGTAGATGTACTTGGGGTAACCGCAGTACACGATGTAGGTAAGGTCATTAACCCTGTCGGTTTTGAAGGCCAAGTAGCGGGTGGTATCGCTCAAGGTATTGGATTCGGTATTTTAGAAGACTACAATATCGAACAGAGCGAAGTGAAATCCGACAACTTCGACACCTACTTAATGCCTACCATCAAAGACATTCCTAACCTCAATATCCACGCGATAGAAAACCCCGACCCAGCAGGCCCTTACGGCGCGAAAAGTATTGGTGAACCTGCCGCAGAGCTCGCAGCTGCTGCCATCGTTAATGCTGTTGCGTTTGCCACTAAAAAACGTCACAGAACGTTACCACTGACACTGGAGCAAGTGTACTTAGGCTACAACCTTAAAAAGCCAGTACGTCAAAGCGAGCTCTTATGCAGCGGTGATAACCATCATCAAGTGAACCGCTTGTGCGATCTCAATGTGACTCGACCTGAAACCTTGGGTGAGGCGTTGTCGTTAATGCAGCAAGGTTCAATGACTATCTTAGCGGGTGGTACCGATGTGCTTGTTCAGCATCGTTTGCAAGAAACCGCAGCACCGCTACTCGATATCACGGGCCTCAAAGAGCTAAAAGCCATCACTCACGAAGGTAACAGCATAATGATTGGTGGTGGTGCATGCATCACTGATGTAGTGGAGCACGAAGAAGTCCGTCACCACTTCCCATTATTAGCAACAGCATGCAAAACCATAGGTTCAACACAAATCAGAAACCGTGCAACGTTAGGTGGCAACATTGCCAATGCAGCACCATGTGCCGACTCAATTCCGCCGTTGATCGCTTACAAGGCAGAAATTGAGCTAGCGTCTGAAAAACAAGTGAGACGTTTACCTATTGCTGAGCTTCTTAAAGGTGGTTATCGCACGGACATTCAACCAGATGAGCTACTGACTAAGATCATTCTTACGATTCCAGATAAACCATTCGAGCTAACCGAATACGTTCAACTAGGACGTCGTAATGCACTGAACATCACGCGTTTGAGCTTGAGCTGTTTGATGAATGTCGAACAGGGCATAGTCAAAGAGTGTCGCCTCGTTGATGGCGCACTATTTAGCTACCCACGACGCTTGTATCAAGTAGAAGAAGTATTGTGTGAAACCACGTTAGACGAGCAGGTTGTTGGCCGTGCTATCAGCGTACTATCAGACATTATCGAAACAGAAATTGGTGGACGTTGGTCAGCGGCGTACAAACAGCCTGTTTATCTGAACATGTTCCGAGAGCTTATGTCGGAAATCCAAACCAAGCTGTCAGATGGCCAGTCGTTAGCATAGGAGTGCATTTCAATGGTTAAAGAAACAAAACAAATATCGCTAACGGTGAATGGCGGTGTGTATAACCTCGAAGTCACGGGTAATACACGGCTACTCGACATGTTAAGAGAGCAATTGTCACTTACTGGCACGAAAGAAGGGTGTGCGGTAGGTGAGTGCGGTGCATGCACCGTGATTAAAGATGGCAAGCCGGTTTGTTCTTGTCTGGCACTAGCTGTTCAGTGCGAAGGCAGTGAAATCGTCACCATTGAAGGGTTAAGAAAGGACCCACTGGGTGTGGTTCTTATGGATGAGTTTTTGACCACTGGAGGAACGCAGTGTGGTTTCTGTACACCGGGCATGATCATCAGTGCTTGGGCGTTGCTTAAACGCTATCCAAACCCGACTGAAGAAGAAATTCGTGATGCTCTGGAAGGCAACCTGTGCCGATGCACTGGTTATCAGCCGATTGTAGAAGCAATTAGGCGCGCCACAGAGTTTTGCAACATTCCTCAATCTCAAGTAGAGCACAGCCTATAAAAGGAAGCAGTATGGAACTCCTCTATGAATTAGACGAAAAACCCCCGTATGGCGTTACCTTATTTCTCGCAATACAGCACATGTTGGCATCAATAGGAGGTATTGTCGCAGTGCCGCTTATTGCGGGTAGCGCAATTGGCTTGCCGCCACAAGACATTGTCACGCTAATCAGCGCGTCATTGCTTGTGTCTGGTTTGGTCACTATTGTGCAATGTATCGGCTTTAAGCAAATCGGAATCCGACTCCCCGTCGTTATGGGGTCGAGTTTCGCCTTTATTGGCAGCATTATCGCCATTGGCAAAACTGAAGGGTTGGATGCAGTGCTTGGAGCCGCATTTGTAGGGTCATTTCTAGTGGTAGGTTCAAGCTTTTATATGAGCCATATTCGCAAGCTATTCCCTAACATTGTTAGTGGTGTGGTTGTGACCTTGATTGGTCTAACTATCTTACCTGTAGCAATGAACTGGATTGGTGATGCCCCTCAAGGTCACCCTGAGTTCGCGACGCTGCCGAAAATATTCTTGGCAGCCGCTTCTTTAGCCGTGGTGATAGGCGTTTCGGTGTTCTGTAAAGGCGTCGTTGCCGCATCGAGTATCATTATTGGTTTAGCCGCAGGCTATATGATGGCTATTCCATTGGGAATGGTCGATGTTACTCAAATTGCCGAAGCGAATTGGGTGGCAGCACCTATGCCCCTACATTTTGGGATGAGTTTTTCCATCCCAGCCATCATTACCATGAGTTTGGTCTATTTGGTGGTGGTTGCAGAAGCAACAGGAGACTTTATGGCACTGGCAAGCAACTGTCGTGTTGAGCTGAAAGGTAATGACTTGAAAAAAGGGCTGTTAGCCGATGGTTTAGGCAGTACCTTTGGCTCGTTCTTCTCAGCCATGCCAGTGGCAAGTTTCAGTCAGAACGTTGGTATCGTCGGTATTAGTGGAGTCGCTAGCCGCTTTGTCGTCGCAGTGACAGGCTGTTTGTTGGTACTTGGTGGTCTGTTCCCTAAATTTGCGGCATTAGCGGTGACGGTGCCAAAACCTGTGCTTGGTGGGGTTGGTTTCGTTATGTTCGGTATGATTGCTTACGCGGGTATTCGAATGCTAATGAAAGCCACGGATTCACGACGTAATGCGATTGTGGTGTGTGTGGCGTTAGCATCAGGTTTGGCGGTTACCTACGAGCCTAATCTGCTGCGTCATTTCCCTGAGAGTTTGAAACTTGTTTTCCATTCTGGCATCACCACAGGCACCTTAGCTGCCGTGACGCTAAACCTTATCCTTCCTAAGTCAAAAGCCAGCAAAGAATAACTCTTCTAAGACACTCTTCTCACCCTGAGAAGAGTGTCTATCATCCAATATCAATATGATACTCACCCTTTTACTATCGCTATCAAATTGGTTTCGGCGCTCTAGTCAGACTGATAGTTGAGTCTGTCATCGTTTTCATCCTTTCAATCGCCAATCGACGAGCCCTTATAACACGGGGCTTTCAAAGAAATTTCATTCTTTTTTATTTGATACGAATTATTGGCACAGAACTTGGAATATAAGAACCAGTGACAGAAATCTGAAGGCCAGACGATCGGCCAGTTAGGAGTAAATACAAATACAAACAAGAGGGCAAATACGCTTTGTTAGCCTGTTAAATATAAATAGCATGCGAATATTATCTTGAGTTGTATTTTTTATAGTTAATCTAGATGGATAATGGGATAGCAAATGAAAAATATGAATGAACTGATTAAAGAAATTTCTCAACTAGAATCAAAACTTCACGATAAAGACTTTCTATTAACGTGGGAGCAAAGCCCAGAAGAATTAGAAAGAGTATTAAAAACTGCACAAGTACTAAAAACCATGCGTGGTGAAAATATCGCCACTAATGTATTTAAAAACGGCCTAGGCATTTCCTTATTTAGAGACAACTCGACTCGTACTCGCTTTTCTTATGCTTCCGCTATCAATATGTTAGGCCTAGCACAACAAGATCTTGATGAAGGTAAATCTCAAATCGCTCACGGTGAGACTGTTCGTGAAACAGCGAACATGATTTCTTTCTGTGCTGATGCGATTGGTATTCGTGATGACATGTACTTAGGTGCTGGTAATGCTTACATGCGCGAAGTAGGTGAAGCGTTAGATGATGGTGTTAAAGAAGGCGTACTTCCTCATCGTCCTGCATTGGTTAACCTACAGTGTGATATCGACCACCCAACACAGTCTATGGCTGACCTAGCTTGGTTGGAAGAGCATTTCGGTGGTTTAGATCAACTTAAAGGTAAGAAGATTGCGATGACTTGGGCGTACTCGCCAAGTTACGGTAAGCCTCTATCTGTGCCACAAGGCATCATCGGTCTTATGAGCCGTTTCGGTATGGATGTCGTGCTAGCACACCCAGAAGGCTATGACCTGATTCCTGAAGTTGTTGAAGAAGCGAAGAAAAACGCACAAGAGTCTGGCGGTAGCTTCACTCAAGTAACTTCGATGGAAGAAGCATTCAAAGATGCAGACATCGTTTATCCAAAATCTTGGGCACCTTACAAAGTTATGGGCGAGCGTACTGACCTGTTACGCGCTAATGACCATGATGGACTAAAAGAGCTAGAGAAAGCGTGCTTGGCACAAAACGCACAGCACAAAGACTGGCACTGTACTGAAGAGATGATGAAGCTAACTAAAGGCGGTGAAGCGTTGTACATGCACTGTCTACCTGCTGATATCACAGGCGTGTCTTGTGAAGAAGGTGAAGTAGAAGAGTCTGTATTCGAGAAGTACCGTATTGCGACTTATAAAGAAGCAAGCTGGAAGCCATATATTATCGCTGCAATGATTTTGAACAGAAAATATCAAGATGTAGCTGGCGTTCTTGACGAACTATTAAAAGATTCAGCAAAACGAGTTAAATAAAGCACTCCCGTAATATTTACCCTAAGTAAAAAGGGTATTACACCTCGCCTTAACTCCTTTCTAAGGCGAGTGTGTAAATGGATTAAATAAGGTATCGCTATGTCAAAGTTGAATTTTAATATTCATATTGCCGATAACCAGCATTTTAATGGACGCCTCTCCGATCAGTTTTCCATCAGTGAAGCCGAAAAAGCGCGCCGATTTCATTTGCAATTAGATGGCTATCAACCAACACCTCTTCACAATCTAACTCACCTTGCAAAAGAGTTTGGTGTGAAGAACATTCTTGTTAAAGACGAAGCGTATCGCTTTGACCTAAACGCATTCAAAATGTTAGGCGGCGTATACGCTATTGCACGACTCTTGTGTGATGAATACAAGATGGACATCGACGGTTTCAATTTCGAAACTTTCAAAACTCAAATCAAAACCAAAATGACCTTCGCAACGGCTACTGATGGTAACCACGGTCGTGGTGTCGCTTGGGCGGCGAATCAACTGTGTCAAAACGCAGTTGTCTACATGCCAAAAGGCGCAGCTGATGAGCGCGTTAACAACATTCGTGCCCTTGGCGCAGAGTGCATTGTTACTGACATGAATTACGACGATACCGTAAGACTAGCCATCAAAACCGCTAACGAGCATGGCTGGAAAGTGGTTCAAGACACGGCGTGGGAAGGCTATACCGAGATCCCAACATGGATCATGCAAGGTTATAGCACCTTGGCAGTGGAAGCCGTTGAGCAAATGGTTGAGCTAGGTTTGGATAAACCGACGCACGTGTTCTTACAAGCGGGTGTAGGCGCAATGGCTGGTGGCGTATTGGGCTATCTGGCTGAATATTGTGGCCCAGGTCAGCTTCGCTCAGTCGTTGTGGAACCAAACCAAGCAGACTGTATTTATCGTTCAGGTATTGCTGAGACTGGAGACATGGTCAACGTAGACGGCGATCTTGCAACCATCATGGTTGGTCTAGCTTGTGGCGAGCCAAACCCATTAGGTTGGGAAGTGCTTAAAAACTGTGCCACTCAGTTTGTTTCCTGTGAAGACCGTGTAGCTGCGTTTGGTATGCGCGTATTGGGTAACCCTCTAAGTGGCGATCCTGCGGTTATCTCTGGTGAGTCCGGTGCGGTTGGTTTGGGTCTATTGGCAGCGGTGGAATACAGCCGTGAAAAAGAGAGCCTAAAAGAGCATTTAGCGCTTAATAAAGATTCTGTTGTTTTGGTTATTAACACTGAAGGCGACACAGATCCTGTGCACTATCGCGAAGTCGTTTGGCAAGGTAAGCACGCGACAATCTAAAACAACGTAGAAAAAAGTGACAAAGAAAGATTAGTAATTTCAAGCATTAACACTCCCAGTGGGGCAAGGCTCCATTGGGAACAGAATTTGGAGTAGTAACAATGACTGTAAGTATCCCTTTTGCAACCGTATTGGAAAAAGCGCAAGAATACAAAGCTGATATGTCTCGTTTCCTTCGCGATATGATTGCGATTCCAAGCGAAAGTTGCGACGAAGAAAAAGTCGTTCTTCGCATCAAAGAAGAAATGGAAAAAGTAGGTTTTGACCGCGTTGACATCGACCCAATGGGTAACGTATTAGGTTGGATTGGTAACGGTCCTACACTGATCGCAATGGACGCGCACATCGATACCGTAGGTGTGGGTAATCTAGACAACTGGAACTTCGACCCATACGAAGGTATGGAAGATGATGAAGTCATCGGTGGTCGTGGTGCATCAGACCAAGAAGGCGGTATGGCGTCGATGGTTTATGCAGGTAAGATCATCAAAGACTTGGGCCTAGAAGACGAGTACACATTGCTTGTGACTGGTACGGTTCAAGAAGAAGATTGTGACGGCCTATGCTGGCAGTACATCATTGAAGAAAGCGATATTCGTCCTGAATTCGTTGTGTCCACTGAGCCTACAGATTGCCAAATTTACCGCGGTCAACGTGGCCGTATGGAAATTCGTGTAGACGTATCTGGTATTAGCTGCCACGGCTCTGCACCTGAGCGTGGTGATAACGCTATCTTCAAAATGGGTCACATTCTTAACGATATCGAGAAATTGGCTGGCAACCTTGGCGACGACCCATTCTTGGGTAAAGGTACGCTAACTGTGTCTGAAGTGTTCTTTACTTCTCCAAGCCGCTGTGCGGTAGCAGATAGCTGTGCAGTATCTATCGATAGACGTATCACTTGGGGTGAAACTTGGGAAGGCGCAATCGAAGAGATTCAAAACCTACCTGCAGTTCAGAAGTATGGCGCGAAAGTGTCTATGTACAACTATGACCGTCCTGCTTACACCGGTTTGGTTTACCCAACAGAGTGCTACTTCCCAGCATGGAAGATCGACGAAGACCACATTGCAACTAAGACTCTAGAAGCATCTTACGAGCTACTATTCGACAAAAAACCACTTGTCGACAAATGGACGTTCTCTACTAACGGCGTATCTATCATGGGTCGTTACGGCATTCCAGTTATCGGCTTTGGCCCAGGTAAAGAGCCAGAAGCTCATGCGCCAAACGAGAAAACTTGGAAAGAGCATTTGGTGACTTGTGCAGCAATGTACGCGGTTATTCCTCAAATGTATCTAGAGAAAAAACGTAACCAATAAGGTAGTACCTCGCGCTAACACGTTGAGTTGTATCTGTTAGCGCGTGACGACTCACGTCGTTCTCCATCCTAGAGTGCCAACTTGTGTCTGCCTGAAGTTGGCGGAGTCCGCTCTAGGATGGGATTTTCCGTCACAGCTTATCGCGACTCCTTTATCTTGATGCGACATGTAACTTTCCGGTGATCTTATGACTTTTGAACAATTCAACAATATCGAATCCCTTCTCGATAACTCATCGTCACCATTGCTGATTCAAAATGGCACTGTGGTTGACCATGCTGAAATTCGTAAAGCCGATGTTTTGGTCATTGATGGAAAGATTGAGCAAGTCGCTGAAAACCTAAAACCCGTGAGCGAAGATACTCGCGTGGTTGATGCAACAGGGTTGTACGTCATGCCGGGTGGTATTGACGTACATACCCATTTCAACATTGATGCAGGAATCACTCGAAGCTGTGATGACTTTTTTACCGGTACCAGAGCGGCTGCTTGTGGCGGCACGACGATGATCATCGATCATATGGGCTTTGGTCCCAAAGGGTGTGATTTGTTCCATCAACTGGACGTTTACCATGGTTATGCGGCTGATAAAGCGGTGATTGACTACAGTTTCCATGGCGTTATTCAGCACATTGATGACCAGATTTTGGAACAGATGCATGCCATGGTACATGAGCGCGGCATTCCGAGCTTCAAACTGTACCTCACGTACTCTTACAAGCTGGATGATTGTTCGGTCCTTAAAGCGCTAACGCAATTGAAAAAAGTTGGCGCACTGACAACGGTTCACCCAGAGAACGATGCAGCACTGTCACTGAAACGCAAACAGTTTATAGAGCAGGGCAAAGTAGAAGCGAAATATCATGCGCTAAGTCGTCCGCTAGAATGCGAAGCGGAAGCGATAGCAAGAGTGATCAACCTTGCCAAACTTGCAGATTCTGCGCCGCTCTACATCGTCCATCTTTCTAACGGTCTAGGACTGGATTACACCCGCCTAGCAAGAGAGAACAACCAGCCGGTGTGGGTCGAAACTTGTCCACAATATTTGGTGTTGAACAGTGACCGTTACGAACGTGAAGACGCGCTGAAATACGTGCTTAGTCCACCATTAAGAGACAAAGTAGAAAGCGAAAAACTCTGGAAAGGTTTAGCGGATGGATCGATTGATACTGTCGCGACTGATCACTGCTCGTTCACGTATGCAGAACAAAAACAGCTAGGCGCAAAAGATTTTACCAAAACACCAAACGGCATTCCTGGCGTCGAAACTCGTATGCCTCTGATGTTCTCAGAAGGTGTCATAGCCGGACGAATTACCCCCAATCAGTTCGTGTCTCTAACCAGCTATGAGCCTGCCAAATTATTTGGTCTCTATCCACAGAAGGGCCATCTAGGCTGTGGCGCGGATGCCGATTTGGTGTTGTTTGACCCGAACAAAAAACAAACCATTAGACACGATAACTTACATGACAATGCAGACTACACGCCTTATGAGCCCATTGCCTGTCAAGGTTGGCCACTCATGACGTTCAGTCGAGGTAGGTTAGTAGCGTACGACGGCGAATTTACCGGAGAAGCGGGGGACGGACAGTTTATTCACCGTCAGCCTTTCTCAGCAGAATAACGACAGAAACAACTCAAATAACACACGATTTATTACATATACAGAATGTGGAGGCCGAGCACAGCGAATGATCGGCGTCTTTCAAGGAGTCCCTATGAACGCAAGCAAAACAAACAAAAGCACTGTAGTGGTTGCCCTCGGTGGTAACGCACTATTAAGACGTGGCGATGAGCCAAGCTTCGCTAACCAACTCGACAACATCAAAATTGCCGCCAAAGCGATCGCTGAAATTGCCAAAGAATACCGCGTGGTGATTGTTCACGGTAATGGCCCTCAAGTCGGTCTGTTAGCATTGCAAAACCTAGCATACGACAAAGTATCACCTTATCCACTGGATGTATTGGGCGCAGAAAGTGAAGGCATGATCGGCTACATGCTAGCTCAAGAGCTACAAAACAAATTGCCTGAAAGAGACGTGACTACGCTACTAACTCGTATCGAAGTTGACTGTGATGACCCAAGTATTTCCGATCCAACTAAGTTTGTGGGTCCAGTTTACGATGAAGCAGAAGGTCGCGCGTTAGCCGAGAAGAACGCATGGACGATGAAACGTGATGGTGAATACTGGCGTCGAGTAGTGCCTTCACCACTTCCGAAAAACATCATCGACAAACACTCTATAGATACCCTGCTAGAAGCTGGACAAGTTGTCATCGCTTGTGGCGGTGGTGGTATCCCGGTATGTAAATGCGAATCTGGCTTTAAAGGTGTTGAAGGCGTGATTGATAAAGACTTAGCCGCAACCTTGTTAGCGAAACAGCTAGGTGCAGAGAAGCTACTTATCCTAACTGACGCACCAGCAGTGTTCCTAAACTGGGGTAAAGAGAACCAACAAGCACTGCGCAGTGTGGGTCCAAGTGAGTTGAAACAATACCAATTCCCAGCAGGTAGCATGGGACCAAAAGTGGATGCGGTTGTCGACTTCGCAGAGTTTGGTGGCAGAGCCTATATCGGTGCACTTGATGAGAGCTTAGATGTACTGGCTGAAAATTGCGGAACTTGTGTATCGCTAGACTTTGAGGCGGTTCCGGCTTAAACGATTTAACTTAACCCACTCAGGCCGTGTTTGTTTTACGGCCTGTTTTTTTTCCTTACTTTTATTCGATACCTTATTTCTACTCAACACATTAGTTTACTTCGTGAAGATGTGGTTAACGTGTAAATACTTTTCCTGACTCAAAATGGCTAACTCGGTTAGCCAACTTTTCCGTTTGTTTGGCTGAGTGAGACACCATGATAATGGTGTAGCGTTTGACTAATTCTACAATCAACGCCTCTATTTGCTGCGCCGTGTGTTTATCTAATGACGCGGTAGGCTCATCAAGTAATAAAATTTCTGGCTCCAAAGCCAACGTTCTCGCCAAACAAAGCCGTTGCTGCTGTCCTCCCGATAGCGAAGCAGCATGATCACTCAAGCGATCACTGACTTCCTCCCAAAGAGCTGCTTGTTTGAGTGCGGTTTGGGCGATTTGATGTGCCTTTTGTCCGGTGACTGAGTTGACTATTCTCAATGGAAGCAACAGGTTATCGAGAATTGAACCCGGCAACAGTTGAGGATGTTGAAATACCATCCCGACTTTTTGCCTAAGTTGGGGAAGTTGGTGTTCAGGCATTTGCTGAACATAGTGTTGAGTATCATTGAGCGTAAGCTTGATATCACCTGTAGTTTTACACTCTGCAAAACAGTCATTGAGGCGATTTAGAGCGCGTAAAAATGTAGTTTTTCCAGAGCCAGAAGCTCCAGTAAGCACATGGATCTGGTGTCGATAAAAATCCATATTGGCGTTTCTGACAACTTGATTGGAGCCAAAGGCGATGGTCAAGTTTGAAACTGAACCAGCAAGCTGTGAAGAGGGTTGAAAGCTCATGTTAGGCTCTCCTTATCGATTTACGCTGAGTGAGTCCAGCTAACGAAAATAAGCTGGCAGTCAGACAAAGTAAGGTAAACGCTGCACCGAACGCCATATGCAGTTCAGTCTCACTTTGATATTGCGCACTGTAGTAAAAAATGGTGAAAGGTAGCGCTTCGTAGCGTTCAAAAATACCACCGGGCAATCCAGCGTTGGCAACCGCCCCAGTTAACATAATGACTGCTGTGTCTTCGGCGGCTCTGCCTATGGCGAGCATAATGCCTCCGATAATGCCGCTTTTCGCTTGTGGTAACAAAACGGTTCGTAACGCCTGCCATTGCGACATCCCCAAAGAAAGGGCTGTGACGTTGAGTGATGACGGAAGAGCTTGTAAAGCCGTTCGTGTAGCAACGGCCAAATAAGGGATGATTAGCATGGCGAGGCATAGTGCGGATAACAGCAAACAAGCATTGGCAGAGGGTAAAAACCAATGCCTTAAAGAGAGAATCAGCGTAAAACCAAATAGCCCCATCAAAATAGACGGAATGCCTGCAAGAATATCGATGCCAATCGCAAGGCAGCGCTTTAAGAACGACGGTTTACTCGTCGCGAGCCAAATTCCGGTAGCGATTCCAGGCAAGAGGGCAAGTGTTAGCGCCAATAAGATGACCGACAGTGTTCCAACGCACGCCGGCCAGATACCATCCCAGATAGGTTCCCGACCTAGCATGGCGTTAATGGGCAACGCATCACCAAAAAATAGCTCAGTACTTATCGTTGGTGCACCGCGATAAATAATAAAGCCGATAAAAACACTCAAAGTCGCGAGCAGCAGCAACGTGCACAGCACACTCCAGAGATGGAAGAACCGAGCTTTCATCCGTTTATTCCTCCATCAGTTGAGTGTGTCAGTTTTCGAATCAGTAAAGTAATGCAAACGCTAATGGTGAGTAGAAGTAGCCCAGCCGCAAATAACGAATTGTACATAGCGCTGCTATTTTCGGTAGCGAGAACCAAGCCAATATGAGCAGTGAGGGTGCGAACAGAATCTAAAATACTGCCTGTGATTTGTGGCGCATTGCCTGCCAACATCAGTGGTAATAGAGTGTCTCCAATCGCTCGGCTAAACCCTAACAAGGCGGCGCTTGCTATGGCGTGCATTGAGTTTGGTACGATGACGTGGGCAATCATTTGACTGTCCGTCATGCCAAGTGAACAAGAGGTTAATCGCAACTGCTGCGTCAAGGATTGAAACCGAGAGTCCAACATCATGACCATGACGGGTAAGATCAGCAATACCATCATCAACATAACAGCAAGCAGGGAAAAGCCGGAACCAATACGAAAGGTCTCTCTTAATAGTGGCACCAACAAGAAAACCGCGGCTAAACCGTAGACCACCGTCGGAATGCCAGCCATTAGTCTGACTAGGCGACGAATCCAAATAGCGATAGGTTGGTAACGGCTATATTGGCAGAAACTGGCAATGCCAAGAGCAAAAGGGAAGGCAACTAAACTGGCGGTAATAGCAAGAACACCAGAGCCGAATACCATGGGTAAAATGCCATAGTGTCCTTGATCAGGTTGCCATTGAAGAGAAAAGACGGCGACGCTTGGGTCAGTAACAACAGGCAATGCAAACCAAATCAGAAAACCAAACAATAATGACATCAAAACGAGCACTACCATCACTAGGGAAAGTAGTACCCGCTCTGGTGCAACCAAATGGTGCATGGTTAACGCTTGCTTAATGGGATATAACCAGATGCGCTGATATACTCTGCGCCTTGAGGACTATAAATAAAGTCAACAAACTCGCTGACTAAACCTTGAGGTTCACCTTTCGTGTTCATATACAATTTGCGTACGATTTTGTATTCGCCTGATGCACAAGCTTCGTTGGTTGGGTGGACACCATTGAGCGCTGGGGCTTTCACTGTGTCATCGATGTAACCAACACTGCTATAGCCAATGGCGCCAGGGTCACGGGCAATGGCGGTTTTCATGGCACCATTTGATGGGATAACGTTGGCGTTCGTTACGATAGCGGTACTGTTGAGCATCTTTTTAAAGAATACCGCGCGTGTGCCACTGGCTTCATCACGGGTAAAAAGGTTAATAGAACGGTCTTCACCACCCAGCGCTTTCCAGTTGGTGATTTTTCCAGAATAAATGTCGATAACTTGCTGTTGGGTTAGATCTTTAACGGGGTTCTCTGGATTAACGATGATAGCCACACCATCTATCGCAAAAGGAAATGTGACCAAACCCTGCTCAGCTTCACTAGGTTTTAATGCGCGACCGGTGTTGCCGATATCAACTAAACCTTTGGCAACCTGCTGTGCCCCAACACCAGAACCACCTCCAGCGATGGTGATACGAATATCAGGGTTGGATTTCATAATCGCGCGCGATGCGAGTTTCATTACGGGAATATGTGCGGTGCCGCCCGCAATATTAATGGTGCCTGATTGGCCAGCAAATGTATCGGTATCTGCGGCCTGACTAACGACTGGAATAAAGCACAGACTACAGGCCAACAGTCTGATGAGACCAGTTTTAAAACGCATAACTACTCCTTTGTCTTGAATCGAAAACATAGGGGACGAATCACGGAATGTATTCGGTGTAAATCATGTCAAATTAACCAATCTAGATTACGCCTAATCATTTTCGAAAACTATGTGACTGCTAGACAGAACTGACGATTAGTGTTTGATTTAAATCATAAAAGCCTATGATTTAAGGTTGGGGATGTATAGCTCTGCGGGATGGGTTGATGAGATGGAATCGCTTTCAATTACAACTATTTAAAATTTAAAGTTAATAGCATTTTTGCTATCGAGATTTGAACTGTGAAAGGCGAGTAAAATTTTCCTCGAAAGAGTGATGAAATTCAGTTGTGATGCTCAGTTTTTTATTATTAATTCATACTATTAGTCGTTAATTCGGTGTCGATTTTCTAACATTCTAAATTTCCTATCCTAGACTACAAATAATTGCCTCAATAGTGATAGGTCAATTATGTCCAGACTCAATCGATGGTTCGATAATATTTCAGTAACCAAGAAGCTGTTATTGAGCTTCTCTGTACCTGTCTTATTGATGTTTGTCGTTTCTGTCGCGGTGTTTCAAAACACTCAATCTATGGTGGAAGACGCACGTTGGGTGGAGCACACTCATAAAGCAATTGGTCGTGCTCAAGAACTACTGAGCCTGACTGTTGATATGGAAACAGGTAAACGCGGTTTTCTGCTCACTGGGGATGAGATCTTTTTAGAGCCATTTCATTTATCACTAGAAGTTTGGGATGAAAAAATCACCACGTTATCGAGGCAAGTGAGTGATAACCCCAGCCAAGTTGAACTACTGACACGAATCGACAACCTACACAATACTTGGTTAAGAGAAATCGCCGACAAGGTTATTATTCAACGACGTTTGGTGGAAAGCAGCCTTGCTTCAATGGAGACAATCCATGATATTGCCCTGCAAAAAGAGGGCAAGCGGCTGATCGATGAGATGCGTGCAGAATTTGCAACGTTTATTCGGGTGGAAGAAGACCTTATCACCATACGCACTATGGCGTCGTCAAAGTCGGCAAATCAAACGTCACTGGTACTGTTTTTTGGAACCTTGTTCGCAGCCATCATCTCACTCTTTGTGGCTGGTTGGAGTGCTAAACGAGTAAAGCAACGCATGGATACCCTAATCAGTGCTACCAGACAGGTAGCTGAAGGCCAGCTTCAAAATGGGTTAGAGACATTAAATCGAAGCCGTCACCTGAAAGGCGTTGATGAGTTTGCCATGTTAACGGCGAGCTTTAGGGATATGACCTTTAACCTGCTTAAGAACGACCAGCAGATGAAAGAGTATACCCAACAGCTGCGTTCTGAGAGTGAGCGAGCAGAGGCGGCAGCCAAAGCGAAGAGTGAGTTCTTATCAACCATGAGTCATGAAATTAGAACGCCAATGAATGGTGTGATAGGCATGACTAACTTACTACTCGATACCAAGCTCGACGAGCAGCAAATAAGAATGACTGAAACCACCAAAAATAGCGCTGAGTCATTGCTTTCTATTATTAATGACATACTCGATTTCTCGAAAATTGAGGCCGGCAAAATTGACTTAGAGTTGATTGACTTTGACTTGGGTGAAGTGGTCGAGGATGTCGGGGCTATGCTCTATTTTGCGGCGGAACAGAAGGGGATTCAGCTTGTTTGCCCGGCTACGCCTGTGATGGAGCTCTGTTATCGCGGTGACCCTGGTCGTATTCGCCAAGTGCTCAACAATTTGGTTAGTAATGCCATCAAGTTTACTGAAGATGGAGAGGTGGCAGTGTACGTGACCGTGGATGAGAAACGACTCACCGATAGTGTCTTGAGATTCGAAATACGCGATACCGGTATTGGTATTAGTGAAGAGCAGCAACGAAAGCTGTTCTCGCGTTTCTCACAAGCAGACAGTTCAACCACTCGAAAATATGGTGGGACAGGTTTAGGGCTGTCCATCAGTAAACGTTTAACGGAAATCATGGGCGGTGAGATTGGTGTCACCAGTGAAACGGGTAAAGGTTCGACATTTTGGTTTACGGTCTGTCTTGAAAACTCATCTAAACAATCCGTGGTCTATTTGCCTACTGGAGACCTGAAAAAACAACGTATTTTGGTGGTGGATGACAACGATACGAACTGCAATTTACTCGAGCAGATCTTCACTCGTTGGGAGATTCCATATCAGGTAGCTAATAGTGGTGAAGAGGCATTGAGGATTTTAGCTGATAACCACAAACAGCAGCAAACCTTCACCATTGCGATTCTCGATTACCAAATGCCGAATATGGACGGGGTCGAGCTAGCAAAACAAATCCAAGATAACCCTGATTACAATGACACTCGCTTGGTGATGTTCTCATCGGTGGTGCAGCGTGGCGATGCGAAGAAAATGCAGAAGGCAGGCTTTAGCGGTTATCTCACCAAACCGATGCAGCAAGCCGACCTGTTGAGTGTGTTAGAAAAAGTATCGGGATTGTCGGGAAGTGATAGAAGTGAAGCGTTTGTGACACGTCATACACCGGTGAAGAAAACGCAATACAACGCGCGTATTCTTATTGTAGATGATGTCACCACCAACCAAGTTGTGCTGCAATCGCTGCTTTCGAAATTTGGTATCAAAGTCGATAAAGCCAAGAATGGACTTGAGGCACTTGCTGCTCTTAGAACACCTGCCAACTACGACCTTGTCTATATGGACTGCCAAATGCCAGAAATGGACGGCTATGAAGCGACGAGGGAGATAAGAAACACCAACAATATCAATATCAACCATTCCATTCCCATTGTCGCGATGACAGCTAACGCACTACAAGGCGACCGAGAAAAATGCTTAGAAGCAGGGATGGATGACTATATTTCTAAACCTATTAACGCAAAAGCACTTGGTGAGTCGCTGGAACGTTGGATTTCTCATTGTCAGATAGACGACGATGATTCCAAATCAGAAAATCGCACTAGTGCTTAGCGTGACAATGTCACAAAAATGAGTCAGTCAGGCCGTTGTTTATGGCTGACTTTTTTTGTTTCTATTCCAATGAAGTAATCAAACATTCCATTGATTGCACGCCAATATATTAATCTAGATTAAGTTTTACCTCGTCCATTCTCTGTATTATCGCGCCTCGCTTTTGATACCAATAATAAGCATAACAGTACATTGAGGAGATTGGAGTTGAGCCACTTGTTCACAGAGAGTCGCATCGGCAATTTGGTGCTGAAAAACCGCTTCATGCGAAGTGCAACTTGGGAAAATATGGCGACAGAAGACGGTCATATGACTGACAAGCTTTACGCCATCTATGAAGAACTTGCCCAAGGTGAGGTTGGTCTTATTGTGACTGGCTATGCCAACATCGTAAAAGAAGAAAAACCCAATGCTGGCATGATGGGGATGTACGATGACTCTTTTATCGAAGAGTACCAAAAGCTGACCGATTTGGTTCATCAGCATGATTCGAAGATTGTAATGCAGTTGGCTTATGGCGGCACGAAAACCACGTTTAACGTTGGTGAAAGGGTGATCTTTGCGCCGAGTGATGTCCCTGAAATGGGTACGCAAACACAAGGCAAAGCCATGACAAAAGCAGAGATTGACTACATTGTTGATGCCTTTGCTAAAGCAACGTTAAGAGCGAAACAGTCAGGTTTTGATGGGGTAGAACTGCATGCTGCACATACCTATCTGATTAACCAGTTCCTGAGCCCGTACTATAACCGTCGCGATGATGAATATGGCGGTAGCTTAGAAAACCGCATGCGATTCTTAGTTGAAATCTATCAAGCTTGCCGCGAGCAAGTTGGTGATGACTTCCCGATTTTGGTAAAACTGACAGCTACCGAGTTTTTTGAAGGCGGTTTAGCGTTCGATGAAACGCGAGTGGTATGTAAAACCCTTGAATCGATGGGTGTTGATGCGCTGGTTATCTCTGGCAATATCCACGGCAAAGCTAACACTATGGTTGGCGAAACTCACGATGGTTATACCATTCAAGAGGAAGGCTATTTTCACGAATACGGTCATGCGATTAGCCAAGAAGTGAACATTCCTGTAATTACAGTTGGTGGTTTGACGGATATTGCTGCGATTGAATCGATTGCAGAAAATACCGGTATTGAGTACTTCGCACTTTCACGCCCATTGTTATCAGAGCCTAGGTTGATTAAGCGTTGGAAACAGGGTGATCGAGCGCCAGTAGAGTGTGAGCGCTGCTCAAAATGTCGTACTAAGCGCGGTAACTTCTGTGTGGTGAATAAGGAAAGAAAAGTTGCGCTTGCCGCCATGTAATCTTACCGCTACGTAACGTCGCTGTTTGCTAACCAAGTCGCTGTGTAAACTTAGTCCCAAACAGAATTAGTGTATAGGAGCCAGAATGCCACTGGCTCTTGTCGATATACCAATCTTCATGATCTAGCACGAAAAATTCCATTTTATGCCTACAACCTCTGAATAGTGACTACACTAAGTATTAACTCAATACGATCATCGCAATGATCGGTTCAGGATGAACATTGAGTGAGTAGTCGAGTATTCAAATAGAGGTAAGCTATGGCATTAATTACGCAAGTACTTAATAACTTCCCCGGATTCGCTGTTCAGTACGATCCAAGCAAAAATCCCTTTTTTCGACCAATCATGGAAGAGAACCTAAGAAAACTTAAACAAGTATCAGCGGGCAAATCGCTGCTCTCTGAAATTCAAGCGGCTAAGCCTGCGGCGCGAGGCTCGTTCCCTAACAACATCAACGTCATTTGTGTGCCAACACACCTTAACTTCACTCAAAGTGGCTTTAAGCGTGATGTGCTCTATGACAGCGATGGTCAAGCAAACGTAACGGGTATGACTGCGAGTAATCAAGCAAGGTTTGCTCCCCAGGGTTGTCCGTTCTGGATGGCTGGTGGTAGTCATAACTCCGCTGTCAATCAAACCGCAGCCACCAACGCCACTGGCTCAGTGTGTTATATGCATTTCACTAACGTGCAGGTGATGACGCGCAAAGGTGAAAAAGCGGAACCTTATGTCGTACTTGCTCACGAGCTCATTCACTCGCTCCATTGTCTTCAAGGTACAAAGATGGATGGGAAAGATGAAGAACTCTGGACAACCGGGTTAGGAAAATATTCCAACAATCCAATGAGCGAAAACTGCTTCCGCCGTCAATTCGGCTTAGCGGAGCGTACTCAATACTTCTAATCCTTTATTGCTAATCAGTTAGATAAGAGCCGCGGTGTTTATACTGCGGCTTTACTTTTGCGCGATGGCTCCTCACACCACTTTACAAAATCAGCGCTAAATCAAGGCAGTTATCGCTTGCTTGGATGATAACCAGGGTTACTATATCCATAGCTAAAATAAGGATTAACGGGTTTGGAGAGTCAACCATGTTACTAAGCAACTACCATATGCATTGTCACTATTGTGATGGGAAAGGAACACCAAAAGAGATGGTGGATAAAGCCGTATCCCTTGGTTTTAAATCGGTGGGCTTTAGCTCTCACGCTCCTTTGCCTTTCGACAACGATTTCTGCATGTTAGCGGAAAACCTAGAGGCCTACGTTGCCGACATTAAACAGCAAAAAGATCGTTCTGACATTGACGTGTATTTAGGATTAGAAATCGACTTTATCGTTGGTTTGACTGCGCCAAGCGATACGAAGTGGGACGCGTATCCCCTCGACTATAAGATTGGCTCGGTTCATACATTAGACGCCCCAAACGAGCATTATTCTATGCTTAGTGTCGACGGCCCACACGATGAATTTAAAGTGTTGTTGGATGAAGTGCACAACGGCAGCGCGCGCTCGATGATTGAAGTCTATTACCAGCGCGTTCGAGAGTTATGCGAAGCTGGTGGGTTTGATATTTTAGGTCATTACGACTTGGTCAAAAAGCACAATAAAGCGCTCGCTTTCTTTGATGAACAAGATAGCTGGTACCAAGAGATCGCCATTGCCACACTAGACGCAGTTGCAAAGGCTGGCGTGATATTGGAGGTCAATTATGGCGGTATGCTGCGCGGCGCAACCGACGATGTTTATCCATCCCCTTGGCTACTTAAGCATGCTAAAGCAAAGAATATCCCAGTACAGATTAACGCCGACGCTCACGCGCCTCATCACTTAGGTGTGTATCACGAGAAGTGTCGAGAAATCCTATTAGACGCGGGGTATCAACAGCAGCGTATCTTACTTGATGGCAAATGGCAGGATGTGTCCATTCTCTAATAGCAGCGCCGCTTTTAAACCTAATTTTAAAGCCTCAATCGTAAAGTATGTTGTAAAGCGGCTTAGCTCACAGTTATTCCTATTCTGTACTCTGTATTTCGGCTTCGTGAACTCACCCCAATTATGTGCAACGCATTGGCGTTAGGATGAACTCAGACGAAAAGTAGAGTGGTGGTTGTATGACACTGTCTAGTAAAAACAAAGCCATAACGGCATTGGTTGTCGTTATGATTTCCGCTGCGTTATTGTGGTTAGAACAATTTGGCGTAGTTCCTTTCCTGACTCTGATTATCGGCTTCTTCACTTTTATCATTCAAGTCACGTTACACATTATGGGCTACCACAACGGCGACGTTTTCGAAGCCTACCAATCCGCTGAACGCACCGAAGCCACTGCACTCACTAATCTCATCAAAAACAAGAAAGACTGCGAAAAGCGTTAGCCAAAATCAGTCCCATCTCACCTATGTACGAATAATCGACATTGATTGCATATCAATTATGCAACCAAGTTAACAGTATCCTGTGCCACAATTTCATAAAGTAACGCTCATTAACAGACTTTAACAAAATCAACAGCTTGCTCTTGCTAAAAAGAGTGCGGTAGCCGTGATGGAAAAAAGAGAAAACCGTTATTGCAGTGTTTGCGGGAAAAACACTGACCACGTCGTCGTATTGGTACGCAAAGAAAGCCCATTCAAAGAAGACAAAAAGCGTAAACGCAAAGAGTTTTTGACTGGCTTTTTGAAAGGGTGGGCTTTTGGCGCATTTCTGGCCTCGATGGACGATTTCTCACGTCATTGTATTTGCGAACAATGCGGGACTAAAACCATCGAAGACTGACGATAACCATTCAAGCGTGCTTCGCAGGACTAGAAATCCGTATTTACCTACATTAGGCGGAATAATTCCGCTTTTTCTGTTTAATATGCAACTGCATTTGCATTTTTTGTTGTAGGTGATTGAAAGTTAGGGGTAAGTTTTGCATTGTGTGGGGAAGTTAGGCGGATTAAATCCGTCTAATAAGCGTTAAGTTTCAAGGAGAGTATGTGGATCTATTAAATAATTCTTGGGTGGTTGGTATTGGTGGGGGAATACTTAGCGGCTTGATCGTAACTCTGATCACTCGCTACCTTTTCTCCAAAAAAGATAACAAAGAGTATGCTCAAAAGATTTCAGCGGTTAACAAAGAGGTCGTTTATGCACTTCGTCCAGGTATATCGGAAGGGCATATTCCAGACAATG
Source organism: Vibrio barjaei (assembly GCF_001639065.2). GTDB lineage: Bacteria > Pseudomonadota > Gammaproteobacteria > Enterobacterales > Vibrionaceae > Vibrio > Vibrio barjaei. The sequence goes on along the minus strand of NZ_LQXO02000053.1, from coordinate 303,120 downwards.
AAGTATTAACATCGCTAATAAATGCAACCGCTCGAAAATACAGAGTTGAGCGAGATGATGTATACCAACCTAAACAAATAGCTGAAGAATTGATAAAAGAAATAATGGATTCAAGTTTTATCTCTTCTGAAACGAAAAAAAACTACTGTGAAACACTAGCTCATTTAGTGACTAAAGAGAAAACTACAGATGCGGCTTTGTCTTTGCGAGTTGAACGTAGTTCCATAGAATCTGAATATCGACAAAAGCAGACAGAAAGAATGAGTGCTATGTTGGGGGTCACGGCTGCAATGGGCACTATGGCAGTTGCGTTATCGACAGTGCTAGACAAACCCACGTTGTCGTCACCAATCAAAGAGCTGATAAATATTACCTTGCCAACCGTAACAGTTTTAGCATCAGTATTACTTGCAACAGTTGCAATGCTCGTGAGTGTAAAACTAAAAAGGTCACGAGATGAGCGCGACGAAAAAGAAACTTAACAAATTGTTCAAGCAGACAGCTAACAGTCGGCGATTTTGGTTTGGTCGAGTTTAGTGATTATGGTGGCCATGTTTGAGTGTAGAGGCAGTTAGCTGCTACTTAACAAGGCGTTAGGCAAATAAGGAGAGTTCATTGTTCGAAGTTGGAAAAATCTATAACCGTCGTTCTGAAATTCATGGAGTGTACAAAGGACAACAGTATGGTGGCATTGCAACACCTGCTCAACATCCTTACGTTTTTATATTTACCAGTGACGCTGGCGAAGAGTTCGGTTATTCAGATGGATTTGGTCCTGATGGTATATTCAGATACACGGGAGAGGGGCAGGAAGGTGACATGCAGATGGCCAAAGGGAATTTGGCAATCTTCGAGCACCAGAAAAATAAAAAAGAAATACTGCTGTTTGAATCGACCTCGAAAGGTTTTGTCCGTTTTGTCGGAGTGTGTAACTACATTGAACACCATATTGAACAACGTCCGGACAAAAATGGTCAGCTTCGTAATGCGTTCATTTTTCACTTAGATGTACTTTCACAACCAAGGCTTTCAAATGTAGAAAGCCCTAAAGCAGCGTACTTAACAAAGCCAACTCGAAGTAAGTCACTCAAGCAACTGCGTGACATTGCTACTTCAGTTACTCCGAGTAACTTAGACCCCAAAGAACAAGTCATTTATGTCCGTTACCGTAGCGAAGCCATCAAATTGTATGCAAAGAAGCGTGCGGGTGGAATTTGTGAAGGCTGTGGAGCAAAATCACCTTTTGAGACCAAATCAGGTCCTTACTTAGAAGTGCATCATTTAACTCGGCTTGCGGACGGTGGCGCTGATTATCCAGAAAATGTTATAGCTCTTTGTCCGACATGTCACAGAAGAGCTCACTATTCAATCGACAGTAAAGTATTCAACGAACAGTTAGCAATATTGGCTCTTAGTATCGAGGAAAAATTAGCCTAACAAGTTACTTAAGTGGACGCGTAACGTTCGGCGGTTTTGGCCTGAAGGAAAACGCGTTTGGTAGGTATTACGTAAGCGCCACTTAGTAAAGCGTTATGTTTTAATAGGATAGTTATGAGTTGTATTGAACAATTGTCTGAAGATGCAAAGCAGAGTCTTTTTGCATCAGTCTTTACCGAAAACTACTTCTTTTGGGTTGGTTCAGGTTTTTCTTATAATTTTGGTTATGGGAGTTGGGGGGATGTTCTTGTAGAGATAAGCAAGAAAATCGAGTATCCGTTAGTATTGGATCTGAGCAATCCTCTAAAAGCTGCCGAGCTACTTTTCTCTTTTGCTAGAAATCATCACAATTATTCTGAATATGAGTTTAATTCGCTTGTTTCAGAGGCTCTACTAGATCTCAAGAAGGAGGTTGCTGATCCTAGTTGGGTAAGACGCTTCCGGGTTCTTGCACCTAACATGATAGTTACTACTAATTGGGATAATTTGCTCGAAAGTATCTTTGATGGATTAGCCAATGTCGTTGTTAGAAAGGACTCGTGCCCTAAAGTCGCAAGCAATGGAAAAAATATATTCAAAATTCACGGAGATTTAGGTCGACCAGATTCAATCGTCGTGACCCAGAGTCAGTACTTTTCATTTCAACGTGAAGACACTTATTTGAATCGTAAAATTTACACTCTATTCTCGGAAGCATCTCCGATATTTATCGGCTACAGCTTAACGGATCCAAATATTGGCTTTCTCTATGATGAAGTTTACGCCGATTTGGGTGAAGAGAAGCCCCCTGCATTTATGATTGTTCACCCAAGTGTAAGTAATAATGTGTTAGAAGAGTCTCGCTTATTATTCCAAGATAAAAACATCTTTATCATAAAAGCTGAAATAGGTGAGTTTCTTGAAGATCTCGCTAAAGAGTACACCGAGTACAAAAAATCAAATAAGCGTTTCTTAATCCAATACAAAAATATTGAAGGTCGTTTGAGGGAGCTCTCTACAAAAATCGTAGAAAATAAGCCTATAAAAGACGAAGATATTCTCAATAGTTTCAACAATAAGGAGTCTCGAGATCAAGCGATTTCTGCATTAGTTGAGATCTTATCTTATCCGGTGCTCTATAAAGAGTTTGGTGGTGAGTTACTACAACCCGAAAATAGAATGTCATACAGAGAGGTTGACCAGTTCATTCAGGCTGTTGTCACTATATCTAATAAAAGCCGTTACCCTTCTGAAGAGGTTCGTGATCAGTTCCATATGTCGGTTCTAAAAGCATGCTCAAAAACAGATGGAGTATGGGACTTTTATACTGCTAGCAAACCTTTCATGAATGTTTTGAGAATATCTCCATTTCCGAACTCGCCAGTTTTTGAGCCTAGGATCCTTCACATTATTGATATTTTGCGTTGGTCGGCACCATCAGAGCGGGGTAAATGTTGGTCAACTTGGCGAACATTTTGTGACTATTTGGAGTGGCTATCTACTAGTGACATTGATGCTATGCTCAAACACTTGGAGGCTGATGATCAACTCAATATGAGAGCCTCAGACGTTCGTTGGTTGGAGAAGCTAAAAACTAGTACGCATTGTAATGAAGCTTTTAAACTAAGAATCGATGAACTAATTAAAACATAACAAACGACTATGGCGTTGTTACGCTCATCATCTTCCACATTAATATCACCTCAGGCATCCACCAAACAAAGGAAACCTCAACATGAGAGTCGTCCCAGAACTCTATTGTCAAAGCATCAAGGACAACATCAAGTTCTTTGTCGACGTGCTTGGCTTTGCTATCAAGTACCAACGAGAAGAAGAGGAGTTTGTTTACTTAACGCGTGAGGGAGTTGACTTGATGCTTGAGGGAGTAGGTGGCGACTCCCGAAAATGGTTAACTGGCAACTTAGAGCATCCCTTTGGACGAGGTGTTAACTTCCAATGGGATGTAAGTGATATCAACGCGTTATATTCAACAGTGCAGTCTAAAGCACCCAGTTCGGTCTTTCTTCCCATGGAAAGCAAATCTTATTTAGTTGACGGTAAAACGGTCACACAAACTCAGTTTATTGTCGAAAGCCCAGATGGTTATTTATTCCGATTTTGCGAAGATGAACGTTAATGACAAATGCTGAGTACATTATTTAGATACTTGCCCTCAAAGCCACTTTTCAGTTAGCAAACATCCATTTATGTGAGCCAGTCGCTCGAGAAAATCACACTCTATTTCATTAAATTAGGAGTAGTTCAATGTCTTATACAGAAGCAAGTTGCCTTTGCGGCGCGGTGACAATCAAGGCCGAAAATGTTAATCCCAAGTTTACTGTGTGCCATTGCCAATCCTGCAGGAAGTGGGGCGGTGCTCCATATTTTGCAGTGAAGTGTGGCACTCAAGTGAAGATTGAAGGTGGTGATAAAGTTAAAATGTATCAGTCATCGTCTTGGGCTTCTCGTGGTTTTTGCACAGAATGTGGCACTCATCTTTTCTACAAGTTTAAAGCAACCGGTGATTACAATATGTCATTAGGTCTGTTTCCTAACGTAGAAGGGTTGGAAATGGATATGCAGTATTTTAGTGATATGCGCCCAGGGTATTATTGCTTTGCAAATGAAACCAAGGAAATGACCACTGAGGAGATCATGGCGTATTTTGCTGACGAGGTATAGAGCACTATTGAGCGAACGCTACAATGGCGTGTCTCACTTGTTATCGTTAGTGCTGATCGCACAAGTATATGGGAACAACAATGGTTAAATGGCCATGTATTTTCAAACTAGAGGGCGACCCAGAGCTTATGTATCTTGGCTCTGAGTCAGCGTTAGCGAGTGAACTAGAGTCTTTGATTTGGAGTAGTGCTGACCGTTTGATCGATAGTGATGGTCACTGCTTCATAATTTGCCAAGCGAGCGGACGTTATACATTCGAACTGAACGACTCTGTTTTGTCATTATCTGAAATTACTCAACTTATTCAAGAGCACGAGTTTTCAAAAGCTGAAGTGTGTTTGACAAAAATACAGTTTGCGTCTGTGGAGCAGGCTATTCAATCGCTTTCGTTTGAGAGGTAAATGGAGTGGGGGATTCAAGCTGATAGCGACACGGGAGTTTTTAAAGGTGCTACGGTCAAGAGATTCAGATTGAAAGGAGTTTAACGGTGAAAGTTGCATTGGTTACTGGTGGTTCAAAAGGAATTGGTTTGCACGTGGTTATGAGGCTTGTAAACCTAGGATATAAAGTTGTTACCTGTTCTCGCTCAAAAGAAGCTTGGAGTAGCGCGCTTGCTGAGTATCCAGAGTTAAGTAGTGTAGATTATCACTCGGTAGATATTTCTGACGAGCATCAATTAAATCAACTGTTCAATTATATCTCTAACCAGTACGGTAAGCTTGAAGTTGCGGTGAACAACGCTTCTCCAGCACTGGTCTCGCGCGGGCAGCTGTCTGAGGTTGATACACCGCTACTTAAAGAAACGCTTCAGGTGGACTTTTTCAGTCAAGCATTATGCCTACGTGCTGAACTGCAACTAATGAAGACTGGTGCTTCGATTGTAAACGTCAGCTCCATCAACGGTCTTAGACCTACTCCGAATGCATCTATGTACAGCGCTTCAAAACATGCTTTAGAAGGGTTAACCCGATCCGTAGCGCTGGAAAACATTGGTGCTGGTATTCGGATTAACGCTGTTGCGCCAGGTGTTACGTGGACGCCTCGCTGGGAAGAAAGACAAATAGAGTCTCCTAATGTGCTTTCTGAGGTTTCTGAGGTAGTGCCTATCAAACGATTTGGGAACGTTGACGAAATAGTGAATGCGATAGAGTTTTTACTGTCAGATAAAGCCAGCTATGTTGTTGGCCATACGTTGGTAGTCGATGGTGGGCTTTCATTGACCTAGGCGCTGATGTATCAGCGTTGAGGCTTGTCATCACGACTCGAATAAAGACGTTCTGGTTTGCATTTCAATGGCGAAATTGCTGATATTAACAATAAGATATGTCGAGAGTGAGTGGTTATATGGAAGCGCCAAAAGAAGAACTTCTAGCCTTATTAGTTAAAGAGTGTGAGCTATACACATCTATTCCTGCCAGTGAGCACCAGCAAAAGCGCGATAAAAAGTGTTTTATCGATGGACTTATGACGGCTTGCCGTGTGGTAGGTATCAGTTATCAGGAATTGAATTCGATTATTGAGTCAATGCCAAAGCAGCCGAAGTTCAAGGATTTAGACGAGGAGTTGTCTACTCCTACTTATGTTCGAAATAACGTAGATATTAAGTTGTAAGTTGCGGATGACTGAAAAAGTATTTTGGATTAACCCGTACCAAACTGAGCTGCGTTCCGAGGTTACTCATATTGAAGGCAACAACGTTGAATTAAATAACACGATATTTTATGCAGAGGCTGGGGGACAAGAAAGCGATCGCGGGACGATTAACGATGTCTCCGTTTTACAGGCGACTCCAAGTGGTACACGTATTATCTATACCTTAGCCTCGCCGCCAGATTTTAAAGTTGGAGATACAGTGGTTACGTGTATTGATTGGGAGCGTCGCTATTCCTTAATGAAACTGCACTTTGCTGCGGAGGTTGTGTTAGAAAAAACTTTATCAACACTGTAGTGGCATTGTGAGAATAGGCGCTCATATTGCACAAGATAAGAGTCGTATTGACGTTGAATGGCCAGAAAACTTAACCACGTTATTGAAGGAAGTCGAAACTGAGGCGCAGCTGCTCATTGATTCTGACGCGAGAATTATCAGTGATTTCTCTGACAAAGAAAATGAGCGCAGATACTGGGAAGTAGAAGGCTTTACTCAGGTGCCATGTTGCGGTACGCACTTAAATAGAACATCTGAAGTAGGGCAGATTCAGCTAAAACGTAAAAATCTAGGTAAAGGCAAAGAACGCGTAGAGATAACGTTGTGCACATAGTTGGTTTTGCCACAACTTTGACTAAGTGTGATTAAGCTAATGGGGACGACATGGAAAGCTTAGGCAAATTGATTTTCTTTTGCGGAAAAATGGGTGCTGGCAAGACAACACAATCCAAGCTAATTGCGGCCAAGCAAAGAGCGGTACGCATTTCTGAGGATGAGTGGTTAGCCACACACTATCCCAAGCAAATCCAGTCGTTTGAGGACTACATCAAGTTCTCTACTCTTATTAAACCTTTTATTAAGTCACATGTTCAGAGCTTATTAACGGTGGGCGTTGATGTGGTCATGGACTTTCCTGCCAATACAGTTAGACAGCGTTCGTGGTTTTCATCTCTATGTTCTGAAGTGCGATGTGCTCATGAGCTTTGCTATCTCGATGTGCCGGATGAGGTTTGTTTGGTTCAAATCGGCAAGCGTCGGGTTGAGCAGCCAGAAAGGGCACATTTTGACACTGAGGAGGTGTTTCATCACGTGACGCAGTACTTTGAAGAACCGACGGATGATGAAGGTTTGAACATAGTGAGAGTATAAGCTGAAGCTTGCCTTAAGTAAGAAAAGTAATTATAAACAAGGTGTTAGTGCCATTTTCTATAGCATTTTGTTTGACTAAGTAAGTTGGTGAACAACATAGCATTGAGTGGCAAGTGGTATTGGAAACTCCACACCAACCATGAAGTAAAACAAAGGAATGACCATGGACGTTACTATCGGTAAGAGTCTTGAACTGATCTCAATGAGTCAGGCTATACGCTATCAAGTATTTACGCTTGAACAAAATATCCCAACAGAGTTGGACTTGGATGGTTTGGATAATGACTCATTTCACGCTCTAGTCTGGGATGGCGATAAGCCTGTCGCGACCGCTCGTTTAACGGTGAATCAAGACGGTTCGTCGACCATGGCGCGAGTGGCGGTTTCTGAGGAATATCGTGGTGATGGCGTTGCATCAAAAATTGTCCGGGCCCTAATAAAACACGCCAGCAATATCGGAGTGAGATGTATCGATATCCACGCCCATGCTTATTTAAGAAAGTACTACGAGAACTTTGGATTTGAATATATCAGAGAAGTTGAGATTGTTGGTGAGCATCAGCTTATTGAAATGAAGTACCAAATGGAACCTGCCGTTTAATTACGTGGGTCGTGCAGTACAGCTTGGATAAAAAGATGAATAAAAGTGTGTTGGTAGTGGGTTCAATTGTCGTCGTAGCGGCGCTATTTTACTTTGGTAAGCGAAGTGGAGAAGAATTGTCTTTGCCGGAATGTGAGCTAGCTAAGGTTGCTGAAACGCCAGTGTTTTTCTTTACCGATGACTCTATTGATGAACACCGGTTACAGGAATATATCGACTATTCAAACTTAGTATTAAGCAATTCATGTGTTCCCCTTAAGCGTACCTTGGCGGGTGTCTCTAATATCGATACCGGCGAATTTAAAGGGAATGAGGTTGGGAGTTTGCATCAACAGCTATTAAAGCAAATGACACCGAATGACCATGAAAAGCTCAAACAAACCGATAGTTACTATGTGTTGGTGCTCCCAAGCAGCCACGAGTTCACAGAAGATGGAACGGTAGGGACTGCCCATGTGAACTTTAGTCGTCGATTCTTGATCTTAAGTTCAGATAGTGACGTGCATGTTTTAGAGCATGAACTTGGGCATTTGGCTTGGGCATGGCATAACGATACGCCAGATTACTGGTTGAAAGGGGGACTGCTGCCTGAGTTTCATAAACATATTAGGTCCTATGCCAGAGGGGCGCTATGCGGTGATGCTGGTACCGTTATGACTTATGCTGAGAATCAACTGCCAATTTATTCATCACCAGATATTAAGTACTACGGCAAAGCATGTGGTAATGAAAATAGTGCTAACAATGCGCGTCTTATGCGCGAGTTCGCTGCCTCTTTGTTAAGTGCCGAAGACGATTTCAAGGAGTAGACACTGTGAAGTTTGCATTGTTACAGTTCCCAATTAGTGCTCAATCAACCAAAAACCATGAACAAATCAAGCGTGCTATCTTCGAAGCCAAGTGCGATGGTGCAGATGTGTTAGTTACTCAAGAATGCGCCTTATCTGGTTATCCACCAATTGAAATTGGTGCTGTTGCCGATATTGATTTTGAACTTCAAGACGCTGCGTTTAATCAGATTGTAGATTTGGTTAAACACACGCAGATCACTGTTTTCTTGGGGCTTATTCGCAAGTTTGGAGATAAAGCGGCGAATTCTGTTGCGATCATCAAACCCTCAGGTGAGGTGTTTTACTACGACAAAAGAGCCCTTTGGGGCTGGGATGCGGAGAATTTTGACGTAGGGAATGACTTTAATGGCGTTGTCGAGATTCAGCGTATTAGGGTTGGTGTTCGAATCTGTTATGAAATTCGATTCCCTGAGTACTTTAGAGAACTCTATAAAGAACAGGTCGATGTCGCTATCGTGAGCTTATGTGATGTCCAACAAGAGTTTGATGCCAATCGTTATTCAATTATTAAATCGCACCTTGTTACTCGGGCTATTGAAAATGTGTTTACAGTGATATCGGTTAACTCTACAACCTTTGAGCAAACCGCTCCTACGGCAGTTATCGATAAACAGGGTAATCTTGTTGTTGAAGCAGAGCGAAACACGAAATCTATCACCTATTTCGACTATGAAAAGACGGAGTATGGCTTTGGTGCAAAAGGCTGTGTCACATACTCAAATAAGCTGTTAGGTTTATAGCTAAAAATACAACAATAACTATTGTCAGGGTGAATAAATGAGTGAGATTGCTCGTTTTATAACTGGAGAAAGTCCAGATAAATTTGGTCGTTATATTGATGAGCTGTTGGCGTATAACCACTTTTGGTTGGAGCATGATCATAAGTATATTCAGGTGTTCTTCCCAATCGACGAGGGAACCAAGTTTAATCAGCATGCTCCTTTAGTAACACAGAAAGATAGAGACGTGTTTGCCGATTCAGAAGCACTTCGAGTTGCTCATTTGAAGATACTTGATGTCATGTTGGATTTTTGGGGAATGCAGAGAAATGGATTTGAAATCACCTCTGTCTTGCCGCTGAGTGGGAAGAATCACGTTTGGTTAAAAAGTCACGATCATAATCAATTAAGACTGACACGAGCGATTCGTAGTTTGTATTTGATGGGCAATGAACAGGTTGCAATAAACCTATCTGAGTTTCTCGTTGCTGCAGCTAGAGAAGACGGCACTGTGTCGGATAAAACGATCCAATATTGGCGTAATGCCTTGGAGGACTAGAGCAACTAATGAGCCAGTACAGTACGGAGAAGATGAAGGCGTTCTGTTGTAATTGCAAGGCGTTAACACAACAGAAATACACCTCGTTTGGAACAGAGGGTAAACACCCAAAGAACGAAGCTACGGGCTTTTTCTCTGGGTTATTCGCAGCGATATTAACGTTGTTGATGGATGGAGAGGCGACAGGGGATTATAAATGCCAGGTCTGTGGGACCTACCTTCATACCCCTGACAATTTAGATTAATTGGCGCTATTGCGTGATGAAGTTAAGGAGTAATGCCCGTGGAATCAGACAGAATAAAACTCGTTCCTCCTTCATTGGAGTACCAGCCTCAAATGTTGGCGGCAATCCAAGCGAGTAAAGCGGAGCTTGGAGAATATCTTCCTTGGGTACCATACGCTTTGACCCAAGAAGAATCGGTGGAGACCACCAAACAAGCGATGGAAGATTTTGAAAACTTCGAAAATGAACTGCGCTTTTCAATCATTGATAAAGAGACCGATACGTTAGTAGGTGCTGTGGGGCTGATCATTCGTGATAAGGCGGTGCCATTTTTCGAAATTGGTTATTGGCTGAATACATCAAGCGTAGGTTCAGGTTATGTAACAGAGGCGGTAAAGCTTGTTGAGCGCTATGCCTTTGAATCATTAGAGGCGAATCGGGTAATTATCAGAGCTGCTGAAACGAACGCAAAAAGTCGTTCAGTTGCTGAGCGTTGCGGCTATCACTTAGAGGGCATTGCCCTCAATGAACGTCGATTGCCAAACGGTGAACTATGTAACACGGTGATTTACTCAAAAATCAGTTTATAGAAAGCGATGGGTGTATAGGAGTAGGGGTTATATGGATATAGCAGTATTAACGTTTGATGGATTTAACGAACTGGACTCTTTTATTGCCTCGGCAATTTTGAATCGAATGAAACCGCACGGGTGGAATGTTCAGATAACGTGTCCGACGGATGTGGTGAAATCAATGAATGGTGTAGAGGTGGTAGCGCAGCAACCGTTAGAGTTTGCAAATCAAGCCGATGCCGTGTTGTTTGGCAGCGGTATATTGACGCGACAAATTGCGACGGACCAAACCATTCTGTCACGGCTTTCTCTTGACCCTAACAGGCAAATAATTGGCGCACAGTGTTCCGGTACGTTGCTTCTGGCAGCGTTGGATTTACTGAATGGAGTATCCGCTTGTACCGACCTCACCACGAAACCTTGGGTCCAAGATCTAGGAATCGAGGTGTTGGAACAACCTCTACATGCACACGGTAATGTGGCTACATCCGGTGGTTGTATTTCTTCGCAGTATTTAGCGGCTTGGGTGATAGGTAAACTTGCTGACATAGAGCATGCAAAAGCCGCTATACATTACGTTGCCCCTGTAGGTGAGAAAGAAAAGTCGGTCGAGCATTGCTTATCGGTGGTTGAGGCATATTTATAGCAAACCTACTTTATGGCAAACCTAGGCCATTCATTGTCGGTTCCTACGTAGACACAAGACGACCTTTCCATACATAGCACGCTCTTTCAGAGTGTTATTCTTCATGGATAAAAATATTGTCGGTAAATACCGATAAAGCATATTCATGTAGGCAGTGTTTGATGGGCAAATATAAACGAACCATTCCTTTATCTCTGACATTCTCATTGATTGTTGTGTTCCTTACTATATTCGCGGGAGCGAGTCTGATGGGAGAGAATCATAGAATCAATGAAGTACTCAGCGAGCGCTTTAAGAGGTTTAAAACCGAAGATTTTTCTGCGCCTTGTTTTCCTATTTCCGTTGATTCGCATTTGGTGAATATCGACGAGTCTGGGATTTGCAACAACCAAAACTTTTTACTCTACATTAGTTTGTTGAAGCGTTTTGATTTAATGGGTGGCAGCGCGTATACGCTCAAGATTAAGCGTAATAGCTTTTGGATACCGTTTCTTTTTTCGGATGAGGTAGGTGTGAGCATTCGGTTGCAAAAAGAAGATGAGAATAACTGGTTCTCTTTTGATTGGTTGCCATTTGTCGAAAAGCCAGAAGAACACTACATCGATGGCTTGTTTGTGATGGGGCGTGATCATTGGAAGTGGGCAATCAACGACGTAGAGATCAACGATGTGAAACTGCAACAGATATTCTCGGAGTATGAGCAAACGATCGACTTTAATAAATACGTCGAAAAGGTTGGCTCTCGCTATGAATTCAAAAATGGTGTGGTGGATAGCGAAAGTGCCAGCGATTTTGATAAGCGGTTACTGAGATTCAATCTTCAAAAAGTCACGGAGTTTTTGAAGTAATCGACTTGGTTTTCTAGAAGCGAAGGTATTATGTCTGCTATGGTTGTTGGCATAAAGAACTAGCAGCTTGCAAAGATAAAGGAATCAATAACATGGAACTCGTTACCCCGTCGTTAGAGCGGATGCAAGCCTTTGAGGCTTTCTACCAAGATTTTGAGCTTAACGATGTGGATAATGCGGAGTATTACCGCGAAGGTGTTAGCGATTTTCCACGGTATGTTCAGCGTTTAATCGATGAAGCAAAGGGTATCAATTTACGCCAAGGCTATGTGCCTTGCAGTCATTTCTGGTTGCTAGATTCTGAACAGAGAATTCTAGGTGCAATTCGTGTCCGCCATCATATTGATAATGGATTTCTGTCATTAGAGGGCGGTCATATTGGTTACGATATTGCCCCCTCTTATCGAGGGGCAGGCTATGGAAAGCACATGCTCAAACTTGTCTTACTCAAAGCGAATGCCTTAGGCATAGAGCGAGCCTTAGTGACCGCAGATGAAGATAACGTCGCTTCAAGACGCGTTATTGAATCCAATGGCGGTGAGTTAGAAAATATCGTAATGGGTAAGGTGTACCCTAATCCAATTGCGAGATATTGGGTTGAGTGCATTCAGGGCTAGTTTAATTATCGCCATTATTATCAGGAGGATGAAATGTCAGAGCATTACGCACAGGTAAGTTGGAAGCGAAAACAAGACGAAGTATTTAGCGATAATAACTACAGCCGTGGTCATGTATGGGAATTTGATGGCGGTTTGACGGTTCCTGCATCACCTTCACCTCATGTGGTGCCATTGCCTCTCTCCATAGAAGAAAATATTGATCCAGAGGAAGCCTACATTGCTGCCTTATCGAGCTGCCATATGCTAGTTTTCTTATCGATTGCTGCAAAACGAAAATATGTTATCGACAGCTACATCGATAAAGCAGTAGGAATACTTGCAGAGAATGAAGTGGGAAGAATGGCAGTCACCAAAGTCATTTTGCGCCCGGATGTGGTGTTCTCTGGAGAGCGTGTACCTACCCGAGAGCAGCTTGAAAAAATGCACCATTTGTCGCATGAAAATTGCTTTATCGCCAATTCCGTAAAGACTGAAATCGTGACCGAAATTAGTTAAGGATTATTGTCGTCCGATCTAGTTCTGACAATACCCGACAAAACCACTATACAATTCATTGAATAGCTATCGTATGTTAGATCAAGTTTAACAAGGACACGGCTATTCAGTGATGAAGATCTCTATTGTTCAAACCGATGTGGTCTATAAAGACAAACATCAAAACCTACTCCAAGTCGCTCAACTTCTCTCAGAAACTCAAGAGGTTGGGGATGTCATCTTGCTGCCTGAATTGTTCTCAACTGGCTATATTTTTGACTCGCCTCAGGATATCCATGAGCTGAGTGAGGAGTACCAACACAGTCTCACCATTGAAACGTTACAGCAACTGGCAGCGACTTATCAATCAGTCATCGTTGCTGGCATTGCAGAGCATGATGAAGGGCGTTTCTACAATAGCGTTGCAGTTATAGATAGCGCTGGCTTACAGCACCGCTATAGAAAAATCAGCCAAACCAATATAGACAAACAGTACTTCTCTCGCGGCGATTCATTGCTGACGTTTGAATGCCAAGGTTATGTTTTCGGAGTAGGGATTTGCTTTGACTTGTGGTTTCCGGAAATTACTCGCGAATACGCGATATCCAATGTCGATGTTTTGTTGCATCCAGCAAACTTTGGTGGCGAGCAGAGCCTACTTCTCTCTCGCACTAAAGCGATTGAAAACCACTGTTATGTAGCGACATGTAATCGAGTCGGCATAGATAAAACCCGGAGTATCGTTGGCGAATATTGTGGTAATAGCCAAGTGATATCGCCCAGTGGTGAAATTTTGGCGCAGCTGAAATCAGTAGCTGCTGTTGAAACTATCGAACTGAGTAAGATCGAGACCAAGAAAGTGATTGGTGTGGATCTGATACGCGAGATTGGAAAGATAGAAAAGCAGCTTAAGTAAAATCTGTCTTTAATGAGATAACAAACAAAAGGTAAGTGGTCTATGAATTGGTTCCTAAGTGTTTTAAAACGGCCTGTTGATTTTAAAGGTCGCGCCAGACGGAAAGAGTATTGGTACTTCTTTTTATATAGTCTGATATTAACGATTGTTCTATCGGTGATAGATAATGCGTTAGGCTGGTACAACTCTGCGGAAGACGTCGGGATTTTGAGTGGAGTGTTCACGCTGTTGATTTTGTTGCCGAGCTTAGCTGTCACTGCACGTCGTTTGCACGATACTGGTCGCTCTGGCTGGTGGATGTTGCTGTATATCATTCCAATAATCGGTTTTTTAATACTACTGTACTTCTTGGTGTTGGACAGCAAACCAGAGTCCAATCAGTATGGTAGCAACCCAAAGGCATACGAGATTAACGGATAATCGTTTTGGCTCAGATCTGGAGGTTGGATCTTAGCTGGTCTTGTTTAATTAGCGCCACATTACAAGGAAGCTGAAGTATGAATACTAAGACGCAAGAGGTTTTAGAGCGATTGGAGCGGTTAGGCAATGACAACGATCGTCTGCAGTCAGAGCGAGCGAAAAAGTACCTCAACATTACAAAAGATACCGGTGAGTTTCTCTCAGTACTGGTTAAAGCCACGAACGCGCAGCGTATCTTAGAAATTGGCACCTCAAATGGATACTCAACGATTTGGTTAGCCTCATCAATCGCGAACACCGGAATGGTGCATACCATTGAAGTCAATCCGCTTAAGATAGAAGAGGCTCGTGACAACTTCGAACAAGCTCAAGTTTTGGAAAATATTACCCAATGGTCAGGCGATGTTTGTGAAGTTTTAAAGCAAACACCTGAACAGGTCGATTTTATTTTTCTCGATGCAGACCGCAGCAAGTATTTGTCCATTGCTGAATCTCTATTCTCGCGCCTAAAATCAGGTGGGTTGCTTGTGTGTGACAATGCCATATCCCATGCTTCAGAGCTAGAAGCGTTTGCCGCCTGGGTAAAGAGCCAGAGTAACTTAACTACGTCATTGGTTCCTGTTGGGAAGGGGGAGTTGCTGGTTTTGAAACGATAGAATCGCCATAAAATCATAAGGTTATTATAGAAAATTTGCTCAAGGTCATTCAGTTTCATAAGTGCTTGGTTTAGTATTTGCTTCCCAAAAACACAACAATATGAGAATGAATGTGAAAATAATAAAATTACTGCTGTCATTAGGTGTCTTTGCGTTATTAACGGGATGTGCGACTAGGCTGGAAGCCACAGTCGCTCCGGGACAGTCGTTAAGTGAGTTGGGGAATGTATATGTTCAGCATTTTTCGCCAGACAAAAGACACTTGAATTATGTAATTGCCGATAAGTTAACGTTGCTAGGTTATCCAGCTACCCCACTTAATAGCGATAACATCCCAGACGATGCCGACATTGTGATTACATATGTCGATAACTGGCAGTGGGATATTACAAATTACATGATAAAAATAAAGATTGATTTTAGAAAAGCAGCGAGTAGACAACTATTGATTACAGGCGAATCTTACCGTACATCATTGGCTAGAAAAGAACCTGATCTCATGATTCAGGAGGCATTAGAGAAAATTCTTCAAGAAGCTGGCCTCAGGTACAATCATATCGCCATGAACTGAGCTTTGATTTAGAGAGCTTGGATATATCACTAAGGGTTCGAACTTGGGTTTTGAACCTTTTTTGTCATCTAGGTATTCACAATCCAAATTTTGAAATTAACTATGTTTAACCTCTGCCAGCCGTGATATTTTCATTCTATGTGAGTCCCTTACTAGTAGCTGAAACATGAACATAGCGTTAAGAACCATCACGCGTGACAACTTCTATGCTATTTGTCAGCTTGAAGTCGCCCCTCATCAAACTTCACATATCGATAGCAATGCCATCTCTCTAGCGGAGGCGAATTTTATGGCGTCTCCGTGGTATAGGGCTATCTATGTCAAAGAACAGCCCATTGGCTTTATTCTCGTTAACGTTGACTCCCAATCTAATAGATTCTCGCTGTGGCGATTTATGTTAGATAAAAACTATCAAAAGAAAGGCTTTGGACGTCAGGCTATTGCTTTGCTTTATCAGGAGCTAAGGCAAGAGTTTGGCATAATAGAATTATTTACGAGTGTCGTTATTGATGAAAAAGGACCTAAGCGCTTTTACCTAAGCTGTGGTTTTATTGAGACTGGCACCTTAGTGGATGGGCGAGAGATTGAGTTGGTGTTTTCTTTGGATTCGAACTGAGTTATTGCTGATTGATTGGAGTGTTTTGCACGGAGATAGTAATGGAAAAAGTGCTTATTAGTTCATGTTTGCTAGGTAACAAGATTCGCTACAATGCGAGTGGTTTATCTGTTTCAGCTCAAGAGTTAGCGTGGATTAGGTCGAATGTTGAGCTAATAGCAATGTGCCCTGAAGTCTCGGCCGGTCTTCCAACGCCGAGAGCGCCAGCGGAAATTATTTTAGGACAAGGTGCCGATGTTATTGATCGCAAAGCTTCTGTTGTTGAGGATGATGGTCATGAGGTGACCGCTGAATTCTTGCATGGTGCTGAGCTTACACTTAAGAAGTGTCGCGAACAGGGTATTCGTTACGCCATACTAGCCGAGGGGAGTCCATCATGTGGTAGCTTACAGATTTATGATGGCACATTCACTGGCGTAAAAATTCCTGGGCAAGGAGTGACTGCCGCTATGTTACTTAGGGATGGCATCAAGGTGTATAGTCAACATACGCTCGCCAATCTCAAACATGAGTTGGAAACTCTGGAGTTGCATGATCGGATGAAAGTTAATGGATAAAGACATCATAAATACAGCACTAGATAATATACGAGCTAAATCGAAGGGTAAGCCATCCACGAATACTAGCCGCATTACAATCAACTTTCACCCTGATAGATACACGGCTGAAGGGCAGCCTCTTTTACTCGCCATCGCCAAAGATGGTGAGCTGAAATCCCAGTTTGAAACCAATACGAGTAACGGCGGCTTGACGGCTTTTGAAGGTGGCGACCGTTGGTTATGGGAACAACGGGTATTTGATGGTGCTTATGACCGTGCACCTATGAATTTAAGGCCGAAATACGGCGCAGTTAACTTCCGAAGCTATTCAACTGGAGCGTCACCTAGGTTTGGGTCTGCATTTTTTGAGTTAAAACCGCATGTGCTCGAAAGAGCGACGTATTGTTACCCAGACAGTTTTTTTGAACCAGAAGATTTTGCTGTTTCAGAAACACTGAATAACCTGATCAATATAGCAACGTCTTCTTCTACCGACTTACTCGATGACTACATTGAAGCACACATTCACGGGACAGTATCGTTAAAAGATGACATAGAGTGTTTAGTCTTAGATCCTGTTTTCCAAGCCACTATGATTGAACAATATGCGCTTGAATTGGGTATTCCCATCCAGTGGCATAACGGCTATCAACTGTCTATTGAAGCAATGAACCAATACCCTGATTATCGAGGTGTGCAGTTTATCGAATTAGCGAGAGAACTAGCGCGAGATGGAATGATCGATGCAAAGTTACTTGGCATGGCGGTAACGGAACAGCACTTTGACGAGCAAGATATTAAGAAAATCTGGCACTATTTAGCGAGGTTTGGCTATCGAGATCAACCATAAAGGCGATGTATGGGGTATGACTACAAACAGAGCGTTGATTCTAACATTTTGAGAATCAACGCTTATTTTTTATGAGTTTAAGATTGAATCGGCAAGGTTAACGGCATTGTCGAGACGTTCTTTGTCGTCAAGTCGTCCTAGGCTGGCTGGAGCAAGTACGTTGGTATAGAGAGCAACCTGCTTGCTAAAGGGCAGTTCTAGTTGCTCATACAAATCTTGACGGATTTGTGCATGTTGTTCCGGGGCATGATCAGCGAGACGAATTAAAGTATCGTAAATAAGAGTTTTAGTAGTATCCATGGTTCATTATTTTGTGTGTAGCTTCGGGGGACCCCAAGTTTATCCTTTTTTGTAGCAGAATCTCTGTGATGCAGATCTATGTTGTAATTGAAATGTAAAAATATGTGCTTTGTTGCTCATTTAAACTAAGTTGATCCACTGCTTGTAAATGTGATTAGAAAGATACTATTGGTCAAATTGTAAGGACTGCATGGTGAGAATGTTGAAGATAGACACGTTTACGAGAATGGATTGGAAAGCGATAGTGCCAATGTATCGATTACACTAGCCAGAGTAGCGATAGCACCACCCACTAGAAAGTTGTGTATTTTCTATCACTTAAGTGAGCAACGAAACAGTCAGAGGTAAGCGACCTAACAGGTCGCTTTAGTACTTTCTTTCGGTTTTTCTAGATGAATATTTGGTCACGAAGGCGCTATTCGGAAGGTAGGTTTTTCTTCAGTTCCAAAAGCATAAGATAGGCACTTTCACCAGACAGTTCGTAGGGATTAAATTCGTTCGAACCAGAGAATTGAAGGTTGAGTAATGTAGTCAGGTGAGAATGTGGAATGTCCCCCATAGACCAATCACCAAATTCACGCTGGCTGATCTCTTTATAATCCAATATGAGTACATTGCTGTGTCGCGAATCGTTCAAGATATGGTTATAAGTATGATTGACCGCAGAGCGAGAACCTTCTAAACACTGTAGAAAGTACTTGTTATTGTGACTAAGTAGTCCAGTTAGGTGACGTTTTTGGTTGTGTTCACGTGATATATTGAGAATATCGTTTAACGCTTTATCATCGCAGCTTTCGCAGAGCGTACTGACATATATTAACCGTGTTAAGAACATAGCAATAACTCTGATTTTGTGACTAAGGTACTATCAAATATAATCCATGTTAGCTAAATCTGCTTAAGAAAAAGGCAGTTACCCCTTTCAAGGAGATGACTCTTCTTGAGCGCTCGTGCGGTATTGACTACAATAAGCCACTTCTTAAATACACTAGGTCATAATCATGAGCGACAACAACGCAAAGCCAGCTTTACCAGATCATCTTTCAGGTAACCCACGCAGCCCACATCACGTAGCTGAGTGTTTTGAGCACCAGATTGGTATTCGCCTAAACGGTAAAGAGCGTACTGATGTTGAAGAATACTGCATCAGCGAAGGTTGGGTAAAAATCCCTTCACCAAAGGCACTGGATCGTCGCGGTCAACCTATACTAATCAAATTAAAAGGCACTGTGGAAGCGTACTACGTTTAATTCGTTAACCACGTTTGCTTGTTCAACACATAGAGGCGTCACTCGATGTCTTTATGTGTTGAGATTTCACTTTCCACTTCACATCAAGTTCTGCGCTATTCCTCGTCTACTTCTTGCCTACCATGACAGTTCCTTACGATCACTCAGATTAAGATATGTTAATTTATCTTATCTACATTACGTTAAATTGAAATGTTCTAATGAGATCTCAAGGAAGGATAGGTCATGGAGCACTATAGCGACTATCAGACGCGCCCATTTCTCTGCCGCCATTGTAATCAACTAACGTCACACTTGTTGATATATAGCCCCAACTCAGAGTTAAAACTACAGCGAAAAGCTACCAGTGATTCGACACCTAACACGGTGTTTGGGTTAATTATCAGGCTGTTTTCGAGTCGCGAAATCGAAATAGTTGGCTATCCTGATAATGAACAACTGTATCGATGCGACCGATGTGGTAAGGCTGAAGTACATTAAAGATAAGGACTCGTTATTTACCTATGAAGACCGTCATTTCAGAAGCCATAGCGCTTCGCAAGGCCGGAAAGCACAAAGACTCTCGTCAACTCCTCGAAACATTGCTTGTTGATCCACTTTACGCCGCTTCCGCGCATTTACAGATTGCATGGTCATACGATAATGAAGGCAAAGAAAAACTCGCGATTCCACATTATAAATCGGCATTACTTGGCAAGTTAGCGGATAAAGAGCGTTTTGACACACTGTTTGGCTTAGCTTGCACTTACAGAAGTTTAGGCGAATTTGTTGAGGCGTTGCATTACTTTGAACAGACCATGTCTGAATACCCGAAAGCGGAAGAAGTCCAGCCATTTTATGCAATGTGCCTGTACAACTTAGGACGTCACAAGGAGGCCGTTCAGTTGCTATTGAATCTCTTGTTATCGACAACCAATAGCGAAGCCATAAAGGAATATAAACGAGCAATCTCTTTGTATTCAGAAGATCTTGATAGAACTTGGTAAAAAACAAGCGTAGTAGATTAAAAGTTTCTATAGCAGTAGTGAAGTAGAAATATGATATTTATTCCAAGTTTAACAGTTGTAATTTACTATTCTATTATTAGTGAATGACAACTATTAATTATGGTTGCTACTCTGAAAATATAAATTATCATATTATTCGTAAATAACTTCACATGGTTTCGGTATTTATATAAATATTGGTTTGCTTTATATTCATTTGACGAATGATGCTATTTAAATTGTCAAGTAATGTAGTGCAACGAAAGTAATCTTTCCCCAGAACCACAAATTTTCCTTCGACATTTATTGAGCGAATAACGCTAGTCAGTACTATTCATCTCACATCCCCTGCGTAGAGATTTGTTCTGCAAATCTCCATTAATAATAGTGATTAATATCACAATAAATGGATTGAAAGATGAAAAAGACTATCTTGGCTATTCTTGTAGGTTCGGTTATCTCCCTCTCTGGTTGCAACAGTTCGAGTTCAGATTCGACGGAAACACTACCTTCAACAGACGTAAGCAATTTTGTTAACGTATTAGATAGAGTAGGCAATCCGGATCGAATGAAAGACCGTGATGCGCAAAGTAACTTAAGTTATAACGCATTTACGGACTTAGGTGCGTGGCATGGTCATTTATTACCAAGCGATGATTCTGCGATAGGTTCTGCTGGTGGCATTATGATTGTCGATCAGGAGTACTCTAGTTATATAGCTAATGAAAATTTTGACAAACTTACTCTAATTGATGCAGACAACAATCAAGAAATAAATTTATTATCTGCGGAAGTTAAGGCTTTTTCTACACCAGACGCGTTACATCAAGTTATCGAAAATAATGAATTTAAGATTGAGATGACGACACGTTTTGGTACCAATCGTTCATCAATTATTGAAACCAGAATTAGCAATAAGTTAGAACAAGTGCGTAATCTTAAGCTTGTTTGGACTGGTGGTTTCCTAAGAGATTTTAGTACCGTAGGGGATGATGCCGCTGCTAATACGGTTTATAAGGCGCTTACTGGCGAAAATGGTGGTGTTGAGCTGACGTTTAACAAAGCAGCGTCTTGGTCGGGCTTAAAGAGTGAAGAGGGGGCTGAGTTTTTTGTGACTCGCTCTGTCGATAATGCGACAACTACAGTTACTGACTATAACTATCGTTCCGAAGGCTCGGTCACTATTAACGCGAATGGCAATACTACTTTCTATAACGCGTATTCTTATGTGCACAACCCAACAGAAGCTATCAGCGAAGCGAGTGCGGTGAGCACGTTGTTGCAGCAAGGCGCAACAGCAATGAGCACAGCTAAGGCTCGCTGGAATAATTATTTAAAGCATGGTTTAGCCAACGACGAGGCGACTAAAGCAGAAAGTAATGTTGCAGTGAAAGCCATGATGACCCTTAACGGAAACTGGCGCTCACCAGCGGGTATTGTTCAGCACGGTACCGTCACGCCATCGGTAACGGCTATCTGGTTCTCTGGTAACAATACTTGGCCTTGGGATACATGGAAACACGCGTATGCGATGGCTCACTTTAATCCAGATGTAGCGATGGAGAACATTCGTACTGTGTTCCAGTTCCAAGTGAAAGATGATGACCCAATCAGACCACAAGACGCAGGTTATTTATTGGATGTTGTTAACTACTCGCTACCACAAGATCGAATTGACTCTCGTTACTACGACGACAAATACGACATTCCTTCTGCGGCACAAAACGATGCGTCAATGAACTGGAATGAGCGTAATACTAAGCCTTCGCTAGCGGCTTGGGCTGTAATGGAAATCTACCATTCTCTTATCAACGAATTTGACCGTGCTAATGATGCTCAAGCGTGGATTGATGAAATGTATCCAAAGTTGGTGGCGTATCATGATTGGTGGTTATCAAACCGTGACCACAACTCGAATGGAGTTCCTGAGTATGGTGCGGCTGTTGATCCTTCGCACAACACTGATGATGGACATATGTACATTAAAGTGTGGACAGAGCTAGGTGACGATCTAAAAGCTCTCGTAGGTGCTGATAAGGTGAAAGAGATTGATAGCAACGGCACGTCGAAGCAGTATCAAGTTATCGGTGTGGACTCGTATAACTTGGTTCTGGATAACTACGAAGAGCTGGCTATTACTGGTTACAGCAATGGTTCACAAACAGCGACGTCATGGGAGTCGGGTATGGATGATGCCGCTCGTTTCGGTTTTATCTATGATTTGGCGAAAACAAACTCTCGCGATTGGATCACAACAGTATCTGCAGCAACGGAATACGATCAGCTAGGTCGTTATGCTCAGCAGCATTATAACTTCGATAACACGATTACTGGCTCGTCAGAAAACTGGACCTACAGTGATGTTTCTGATGCAAACATGGCAAAACTGCGTGATGCACGCAAAGACTGGCAGGTACGTTTTGGTGAGAACCACGATAGTGGCACCAACCTAGTTGGCTTCTCTATGCTGCAAGAATCGGTAGACCAAGCGTCTTACATGTACAGTGACAATAAGTACTTATCTGAAATGGCTGGCTTAGTCTCTGATGGCGTTGAAGGGAAAGGCCGTGGACAAGAATTTGTGGAGCATGCAGAGTTTATTAAAGACTACATCAACACTTGTATGTTTGATTCTGCTACCTCGTTCTACTACGACATTCGACTCGTTGACAAAGATGGTAACAGTTTCTTAGATTCATCAGGAATTCCAGTACCTGGGGCCGATTTGAAGCGAGTTGATACGCCTTATCAAGGCAAAAATGTTTATTGTGCGGGTGTCGTATTAACAGAGCGCGGTCAGGCTCCAGACGGCTGGTCACCATTGTTTAACGGCGCGGCGACTCAAGCGAACGCGGACAAGGTCATGGATGTCATGCTTGATGCGAGTAAGTTTGATAGTTCTACAGAATATCAAGGCGAAGGGGTGTCATTAGGAACAGCAAGTCGTGACAACCCAGCTTACGGAGCTGATATCTATTGGCGTGGACGTGTATGGTTGGATCAATTCTACTTCGGCCTTCAAGCTCTTGAGAAGTATGGACGCCATAATGATGCGGTACGCATCGCTGAAGACCTGTTCCAAAACGGTGAAGGCTTTGGTAGCGACGGCGCAATTCGTGAAAACTACAACCCAGAAACAGGGGCGGTTCAAGGTGCCAGCAACTTCAGTTGGTCAGCAGCCCACACTTACATGATGTACCGTAACTTTTACGGAAAGTAGGTGAGTTAGCTTTGTAAGTTCTAATAAAAGAAAACGCCTGATGAGACCATCAGGCGTTTTTTAATATAGTCACTACTATGGTTACCATGCGCTGAAGATGATGGATTACAGGTTAATACCCACTACCGACCACTTAAACACAACATTGCCTCAAGAACACCGCCTGCAACCGCACGAGCTTTATCAGAAATCGTGCAGTGATCAACGTTTTCACCACGCGGATCGACATCGCCCACCTTAAAGCCTTGATGAACGCTCAACCCGTTGTTGAGTAAGCCTCTGACTTTACCGCTCAACGGTGCGTAAACAACCATGTCATCGACTTTCGCGATAGGTTGTCCTTCTTCAACCAGATCACCAAGTTTTACTTCGGCAGTAAAGATACCTACGCCAGGCGCTCTAATTACCCGTTGCTCTGTATACCCTAAGATGCTGCCAGGTATACCTGAATTAGGCTGACATGGACCGTCGTAAATTACTCGACCGAGCTGATGTCCCCGATTGGTTTCTATTGCTGCGTGGCAGTCTTCACCAGCGGTGAAGCCTGGGCCTAAAGCGATGGTGACGGGTGCCATTCTTTTGTGTGTACCAAGGTTCTTTTTCGCAAGAATGGCATCAACAACAAAATCAGGTTTGATGGCCTCTGCGAGTTTTCCTGTTTCGTCAACAAACACAGGAATCTTGCCTTTTTCTAACAATCGGCAGGCTTTATCAAAAGACTGAACTTTTTCCGCAGTAATGCCTTCTACTGTGACAGGTTTACCGTAAAGGCATTGACCAAATGAGACCGTGCAGCGAATCATGGTTGGTTTTTCAATATCGCTCATGACTACTTTAAAGCCGGAATTGTGCAATCTCGCAGCGACACCTGTCGCGATATCACCTGCACCGCGTACAAGCACCAGTTTTTGATTGAAGCTGCCAACGCGTTCTTTCAATTTGGCTCCTGAAGCGCCATTTTTCGCATTAAGTACTTCAGCCAAAATGCTGATGGCGATTTCTTCAGGCGTTTCAGCGCCAATATCAAAGCCGATAGGAGAGTGAATATGATCGATTTCTTCTTGGCTGGTGCCTAATTCGCGTAAGCCTTGGAATAGTGTCTGTACTTTTCTGCGGCTGGCCATTAAACCCGTATATGTAGTCTGTTTCTGGGCGATTGCGTTGATAGCGTCTTGATCTTGGTGGTTGGTGGCGATTATCACGTAGCTGTCTGGTGTGATATCAAGAGAGTCGATGGCACTGAGCATAGTGTCGCCTAATACTCGATGAGTGCCTTGGGGGAAATGCTCCTCTGCTAAGCTGCCTTCATAAGCATCGACAACAGTAATATCGAATCCTAATGGAGCGGCGGCTTGAGCAACGGCTCTGTTTACATGACCAGCCCCTATTAAGTACAGGCGAGGGCGAGAGCCATAGACATCAATTGAAAGCGTCATTGCGCCGCCGCAATCCATACCCATCGCTTCAGGGCCGGTGCGAGTCATTCGTCCAGTAACGACGCGAGGTTTGTTTTCTTTTATTGCTTCAATGGCTTGATCGATCACGTAGCGCTCTATCATGCCGCCACCAATCGTGCCATGAATTTGTCCGCTTTGTTCTACGAGCATGGTTCCAGTGTGACGAGGAGAAGAGCCTTTTGTTTCAATGATATTGGCAAACGCAAATGGTGTATTGGTTTGCTCTAACTGTGCTGCCTTGGCGAAAATGTTCATCCAAACTACCTCTGTGTAAATGCTATAGAGTCCGATTGAAAATGTGGTGGATTGGGTTATCTGCCGTCATTTGTGTTAACGCGAGTTGAGCGAGCTGAGGTTCTTCATCAAATATCTGCTTGGCCAATTCAGTCAGTTGTGCTTTATCGCTGGCTAAATCGAATCTATTGATGACCCATATTTTTTGTTGTTGCTCACTGCATCCTTTAAACAGACCTTGGTCGCTGTGCACCAGTGCTTGAATTTGATTTTTCCCAATGACTGACCCTTCTTTGCATTTCGTTAACATACTGAATTCATTCCAACGATGAATGGCTTCAGGATTAGCCGGGTTAAGTATCGGATCTGCACCAGTGACACCAATTACCACATCACTATGGTTAGGAATGCAAGGCTCGTGCCTAGCAGGTGCCTTAAGAGGAAGTCGGTGTGAACCATCTGCTTCGACGATAAAAACAGAGTACAGTTGTTGTCGCATTAGGGATTCAATCTGGTCACCAGAGAGGCCACGAACCTTCACTTTCGCATCGTTGTCGCTAGGGCATAAACGTTCGCTATAAACAAAAGTAATACCCGTTGATGGTAATGGTGAATGAGAGGCAAAGTCCGTGACTTGATTCAGCTCTGGCGCATTAGGGAAGTACATCTTGGTGGTTGTCGTAACACATACTTTGTGGCCAATTTGCTGGTATTCATTAGCAAGCCGATACAAGAGTTGTGTCTTTCCTCCGCCACCCACCAAGGAAATAGTTATTGGCTCACGGGCACTGGTGGTTCTTGAAATTAATGAATGTGCAAACTCGGAAAAAGAATTATTTGACGACATTGGCATATTTACCCAATTCAATAGATTAAAATACAAAAAACTCAATTCGAATTTCGTATGATAAAAAATAAAAATAACATTGACTGTGTCATTCCAGCAGCCGGATTATCGTCTCGAATGGGATGCTGGAAATTAACTCTACCTTATAAAGACAATACGATCTTAGAGCAAAGTATCACAAATGCGTTGTCATTCTGTACTCGTGTGATCTTAGTGGTTGGGCATAGGGAAGATGAACTGATTGAGCAGTTTCAAGACAACAAAAAGGTCACCATTGTACGAAACCAACATTACCGCTCAGGCATGTTTTCTTCACTTCAATTAGGTATTAATGAGGTCGATACGGAGTTCTTCTATATTAGCCATGGCGATATGCCTTGTATCGCAAGAGAAATTTATAAAACTCTTTGGGAACATAAGGTTACTGGAACGTTGTTCCCCGGTAAACCGCTCGCAACAGGTCACCCAGTGTTGATACATACGACAAGCTTTAAGGCTCAACGAGAGCAAGGGAACTTTGATTCGATGAAATCGATTCTTAAGCTAGGAGAGATAGCCTACCTTAAACTTAGTGACCCTGCTATTCATTTAGATGTTGATACTCCCGAAGCCTACCAAAAACTGCTTAAGTTAACGCAATCAAAGTATTAACTATCAACTTGATAAAATAGTATCGAAAGTATCAATTTGATATTCATCTATCACCTAATAATGAATAATTAATTTGTTAATTGATGGTTAAAATCAATGACAATAAATAACACTTAGCTGGTCTGTGCAGTTTAATTTGATATTGAAAATCACGATCTATATCGCAAATTCTTTCAATATTAGACCGAGCTCACGAATACTAAATAACAAAGTAAGCATTGGCTCAAATGTTGCCTTTTACCTAGTAACAGTTTTTCTGTAATTCAATCTAATCAATGCTAAAAGGCGAAGAATATGAATATTAAATACCTCACGCCGGACACAGTGAGTGCAGCGTTGGAGCTTAAAGCTAACCATGGAAGTCAAGCGGTGTGGTTTGCCGGAGGATCTAAGTTAAACGCAGCACCGACTCGCAGTGATGCAGGTGTTTTTGTCGCAATCGACAAACTGGGTTTGGACTATATCAAACTAGATGGCAACACCCTCACTTTGGGCGCTATGAGCCGAATTCAAGATCTTGTCGACAGTGAGTTAGTCCCAAGCAACATTAAACAAGCTGCGGGGTTCATCTATTCCAGACATCTAAGAAATCAATCAACGATTGGTGGTGAAATAGCTGCTCATCAGTGTGAAGCTCCCCTGGTTCCTGTCCTGATGGCTCTCAATGCTTTAGTTCGCTTCGCGGATGACAAGCAGGTTGAATTGGAAGCTTACATTCAGCAACCAAGTGATGAGCTTATTAAAGAGATCGTCATTCCTGATATCACGCTTGCTGCACTAAGCAAACGAGTTGCAAGAAGCGCTGATGGCCTACGCGTAATTAATGCGTCGGTGTCTGTAGATAAGCAAGGCAAACAGATTGTTGCCATGGAAGGGATTGCGACTCGTTTTGACGAAATCGCTAAGCCAATAAGACTGCGCGATGTTGAAGGTCTGACATTTAGTGGTGATGAACTAGAGCAAGCCATTAAGAATTCAATTCACGCCGTGGACGATATTTGTGGTAGCGCTGAGTACAAAACTTACCTAAGTGCCATAGTGATCTCTGACCTACTAATTGAATGCCGTGAAATGGCAAAGGGGGTAGCGTAATGTCTATTCAATTTAACCTTAATGGCCGACCTGAAACGGCTCATTGCGCACCAGAAACCAACGTTCAAACACTATTGCATTCTATGGGACTACATTCCGTCCGAAATAGTGATGATGGTTGGGGTTATGCGGGCTCAGATGTGGTGTTGTTCAACGGCAAACTTGTGAACGCATCACTGCTTATCGCTGCTCAATTGGAAGGTGGCGAAGTCAAAACGGCCGAAGCACTATCTTCTTGGAATCAACTCAGTTTAGTTCAACAAGCGATGATCGATGTTGGTGTTGTTCAATCGGGATATAACGACCCAGCATTGGCATTGCTGTTGACTGATTTACTAGAGCGTATTCAACAGCCTACACGCGAAGAAATAGACGATGCACTATCTGGTTTGTTTAGCCGTGATGCTGGTTATCAGCAATTCTATGAAGTTGTTGAACTGGCAGTGAAACGCCAAGCTGATCCTCAATACACAGAGATGTTTGCGCCAGAATTTAGAGATGACTTGGATATCGTTGGTAAGAACTGTCCAAAACTCGACTCTGCGAAAATGGTTCAGGCTAAGCCTTGTTATGTAGAAGATCGAATTCCTGCTAATGCCTGTGTCATCAAAATGCTGCGCAGCCCACATGCTCATGCTTGGATCACGCATTTAGACGTATCTAAAGCAGAAGCCTTACCAGGTGTAGTGAGTGTCATAACTCACCTTAACTGTCCTGATATTCCTTATACGCCGGGTGGTCAAAGTGCACCAGAGCCTTCACCGCTTGATCGACGTATGTTCGGTCAAAAAATGCGTCACGTTGGTGACCGTGTTGCTGCTGTTGTTGCCGAGTCTGTAGATATTGCTAACGAAGCGCTGAAACTGATCGATGTTGAGTACGAAGTACTCAAGCCTGTCATGAGTATCGACGAAGCGCGCGCTCCAGATGCACCAATTGTTCATAACGAGCCTATTGAATATGGAGTAGGGGCACCAGACGATCTAGAGCAGCAAAATGCCAACGCTGATCCTCGCGAAGGTAAGCTGATTGTGAATTTCCCAATTGGCTGTGAGCCAAGAAAGAACATCGCTGCAGGCGTTCGTGGACACATTGGTGATCTAGACAAAGGTTTTGCAGAAGCGGACGTTATTTTAGAGCGTACATATGAGTCGAAGCAGGTACAGCAACTGCCAGTCGAAACCCATATCTGTTACAGCTACATGGATGGCGATCGCGTCATCATGCACGACTCTACACAAGTGCCTTGGCACGTACGTCGCCAAGTCGCCAAGATCCTTAATGTGAAACAGAACAAAGTTCACATCGTCAAAGAGCGTGTCGGTGGTGGCTACGGCTCAAAACAAGACATCCTTCTTGAAGACGTGTGTGCTTGGGCAACCTATACCACGGGTCGTCCAGTATATTTCCACCATACTCGCGAAGAAGAGTTTATTTGTAACTCCACTCGTCACGTAGCGAAAGTGACCGTGAAACTGGGGGCGACCAAAGACGGTAAGCTTACCGCTATTGATATGGAGTTCCTCGCGAATACTGGCCCTTATGGTAACCACGCATTGACGGTACCATCAAATGGTCCTGCCTTGTCACTACCGCTTTACCCTTGTGACAACGTCGATTTCCGAGTCACTACGTACTATTCAAATATCTGTCCAACAGGTGCTTATCAAGGTTATGGTGCGCCGAAAGGTAACTATGCATTGACGATGGCGATGGCGGAACTTGCGGAAGAATTAGGTATTGACCATCTCGATATGATTGAGAAAAACCGAGTCGTTGAAGGCCAAGAACTTAAGATTCTTGGTGCAATCGGCGAAGGTAAAATGCCAACTACCACTCCTAAGGTACACAGTTGTGCGTTAGAAGCGATTCTTCGTGAAGGTCGTAAACTCATCGAATGGGATTCACCAAAAGATCATCAAGGTGATTGGAAAGTGGGTCGCGGTGTGGCGATTATTCAACAGAAATCAGGGATTCCTGATATCGACCAAGCGAACTGCAGTATCAAGATGGCTTCTGATGGTACTTTCATCGTTCATTCAGGTGGTGCAGACATCGGTACAGGTCTTGATACAGTGATCGCCAAGTTAACTGCTGAAGTTCTTAAGTGTCCACTGGAAGATATTACGATTCATTCTGGTGACACTGACCATGCACCTTTCGATAAAGGCGCGTATGCCTCTTCGGGCACTTGCTTCTCTGGTAATGCAGCGAAACGCGCTGCAGAAGCGATGCGCGAGAAAATCTTGAAGTACGGTGCGGAAATGCTTGAAGAGTCGGTTGAAAATGTACAAATCGTCGCACCTGGCTTGGTAAAAGGGCCTGCTGGTGAAGTAACTTTCTTCGACATCGCTCATAAAGCAGAAAGCGGAACGGGTTGGGGACAACTGTTGGCTTCAGGATGCTTCACTACTGCTGAGTTCGCTTTCCCTTACGGGGCAAACTTTGCTGAAGTTGCTGTCAATACTAGAACCGGTGAAATCCGACTTGATAAGTTCCATGCATTGCTCGATTGCGGTACGCCAGTGAACCCTGATTTGGCACTTGGTCAAATCTACGGTGCGAGTATGCGCGCTATCGGTCACAGCTTGTTTGAAGAGCTAATTTACGACGACAACGGTGTGCCAATTAACACCGATCTTAAGAGCTATGGTGCGCCGAAGATTGGTGACATTCCAAAAGATTTCAAAGCGGTGTTGGTGCCAAGTGATGATCCAGTTGGACCATACGGTGCGAAATCTATCTCTGAAATTGGTGTAAACGGTGCAGCGCCTGCCATTGCAACAGCAATTCATGACGCTTGTGGCGTATGGCTACGCGAGTGGCACTTTACACCAGAGAAAATCCTCAAAGGTCTCAACAAATTATAACAAACAGTGCGGCAGCGGAGACCAAAAAACGCTGCCGCACATTTATTACAAATAACGGGAAGTAATGCCTCTGTTAGTGAGCAAAGTAGTGAATAGGGGCGTTAAGGTCGAGGTAATTATGCAATATACCCAATCAATTAAGGCTATTAGGGCTTCAATACTTGATATCACAAAAGTAGTTGATAAGCCTGAAGATATCGAACAGCACGTACGTTTTATTGAAGATGGACTTCTTCTTGTTGACCAAGGTCGTATCGAGTGGGTCGGCGAATGGGAAGAAGGCAAAGATAAAGTCCCAGACTCAGTACGTATTCGTTTTTATCCAGGCAAAATTGTCATGCCAGGATTTATTGATACCCATATTCATTACCCACAAGCAGAAATGGTTGGCGCGTATGGTGAACAGCTACTTGAATGGCTGAACAACTATACGTTCCCGACAGAAGCGCGCTATAAAGACAGAGACTACTCCAAGGAGATGTCTAAGTTCTTTATTAAGCAGTTGCTTCGAAATGGCACGACAACAGGCATGGTATTCGGAACGGTTCATCCAGAGTCCGTAGATGCACTATTCTCTGAAGCAAACAAACTCAATATGAGAATCGTCGCTGGTAAGGTCATGATGGACCGCAACGCGCCAGATTACTTACTAGACACACCGGAGACAAGTTACAACCAAACTAAAACACTGATTGAGAAATGGCATAAAAAGGACCGTCTGCTTTACGCGATTACCCCAAGATTTGCACCCACTTCCACACCGGAACAGTTGGAAATGGCGCATAAGTTAAGAGAGGAATACCCAGATACGTATATTCATACGCATTTGTCAGAAAACAAGAACGAAATTGCTTGGGTTAAAGAACTTTTCCCTGAACAAGACGGTTATTTAGATGTTTATCACCATTATGGCCTGACTGGATCAAAGAGTGTATTCGCACATTGTGTTCATCTAGAGGACCAAGAGTGGGACTGCATACAAGAAACGGATTCAGCTATCGCGTTTTGTCCAACTTCCAACCTGTATTTAGGCAGCGGCCTATTCAAAATGCAGGAGGCGTGGAAACGAAACGTGAAAGTAGGTATCGGGACGGATATCGGCGCAGGAACCACTTTTAATATGATGCAAACGTTAAACGAGGCATACAAAGTTGCTCAATTGCAGCAGCAAAAGCTCTCGGCGTTTGAGGCATTATATTTGGCGACATTAGGTGGAGCGAAAGCACTCTCTCTAGACCACCTATTGGGCAACTTTGAGGTTGGCAAAGAAGCTGACTTTGTTGTGATTGATCCTTGTGCGACACCGCTCCAGCAACTTCGATACGACAACTCTTCTGAACTTATTGAAAAACTGTTTGTGCTCATGACCCTCGGCGACGATAGAAGTATTTATCGTACCTACGTTGACGGGTGTTTGGTTTATGAGCGCAGCTGATTTTATGGCAAATATAGCAAATACAGCAGATGCATTGGTCTCAATACAAGGGATGACCAAGACTTAATGAAAAGGAATATAACATGTCCGAAAATATCTCAAATCAGCAAAGTACGATGGAGATTGCTGAAGATAAACCCACGTCAACCAACAATAGTTGGGTCGACAATTACTTCTTAATCTCACAACGTGGTAGTAATTTTAGGCAAGAGTTAATTGCCGGACTTACTACCTTCTTAGCCATGGTTTACTCAGTGATCGTAGTACCAAGCATGCTTGGTGTTGCTGGGTTTGACCAAGGCTCCGTCTTTATCGCCACCTGTTTGGTTGCGGCATTTGGTTCACTGCTCATGGGCTTTTGGGCTAACTTGCCGATGGCTATTGGTTGTGCGATATCCCTAACCGCCTTTACCGCTTTCAGCTTGGTGCTCGGGCAAGGAATATCTATACCTGTTGCGCTGGGAGCGGTCTTTTTAATGGGTGTTGTCTTTACTGCGATTACCGTTACAGGGGTAAGGCAGTGGATCCTAACAAACCTACCTTTTGGTATTGCGCACGGCACGGGTATTGGTATCGGTTTGTTCTTGCTACTTATCGCAGCGAATGGTGTTGGTCTTGTGGTGAAAAACCCAGTGGAAGGTCTACCTGTTAGCTTGGGTGAGTTTACTTCGTTCCCTGTTATCATGTCAGTACTTGGCTTAGCAGCGATTTTCGGCCTAGAGAAGCGTCGTGTTCCTGGTGGAATTTTACTGGTTATTGTTGCGATTTCTGTGCTAGGTCTGATGTTTGATCCAAGCGTTAAATTCCAAGGCGTCTTCGCCATGCCATCGTTTGGTTCAGGTGAAAGCTCACTACTTGGTTCAATGGACATTATGGGTGCATTAAGTCCACTTGTTCTCCCTAGTGTATTAGCCTTGGTTATGACGGCAATTTTCGATGCGACTGGTACGATTCGTGCGGTAGCGGGACAAGCTAATCTACTCGATAAAGATGGCAACATCATCAACGGTGGTAAAGCACTGACGTCTGACTCAGTCAGTAGTATTTTCTCTGGTTTTGTTGGTGGTGCGCCAGCAGCGGTTTATATCGAATCTGCGGCAGGTACTGCTGCGGGTGGTAAAACAGGTCTGACTGCCGTTGTGGTAGGTGGTTTGTTCCTATTGCTACTGTTCCTTGCTCCACTTAGCTACCTTGTTCCAGCTTACGCGACAGCGCCTGCACTGATGTATGTAGGTCTATTGATGATGAGCAATGTTAGCAAGCTAAAACTTGATGACTCTGTTGATGCGTTATCTGGTCTTGTTTGTGCGGTATTCATCGTACTAACCGGTAACATCGTGACAGGTATCATGCTTGGTTTCCTAACGCTAGTATGTGGCCGCGTGGTATCAGGCGAGTGGAAAAAACTTAATGTTGGTACTGTGTTGATTACTATCGTATTGGTGGTGTTCTACGCGGGCGGTTGGGCGATTTAAGACGCATGTCGATAAGCTCGATGAACGTGATTATAAGTAGATAAAAGCAAGGGCACCTCGAATCACTTTCTTGGTGCCCTTATTGTTGGTTGGAAGGGGATTAATATGGACCTGATGGATTGTATTGCTGAACTGTGGAAACACGAGCGACCGGAGCTAGATACAGAGCCAATGGTTCTTATTGGGCGATTAATGCGAGTGAGTAAATGTGTAGAACAAGAACTCGCGAGTTTATGCCGTCAATACAGTTTGAAAACCGGAGAGTTTGACGTGCTGGCTTCACTATTGCGCTCTTCTGCACCTTATCGTTTAACTCCCAGTGAACTCACGCAGTCTTTAATGCTGACATCAGGCGCAATGACTCATCGCCTTGACCGTTTGGAGAGTAAAAAGCTGATTGCCAGATACCATTCGAACTGTGATAGACGTTGTGTTGTGGTTCAACTTACGCAAACAGGATATGACATCGCTAACGCTCTGATTGATGCTCACGTTGATAAACAAAAACAGTTGGTGTCCGGTCTTTCTTTGGAACAACGACAACAAACCACAGCGCAATTGAAAGTGTGGTTGGAGCATGTAGAGAAGGGCGGTTATACGGAACCTCAACAGGACGAGAATGTACTTCAACGGCAGCGTAAAGCGAAAGCTATCGATATACCTAACCAGCCGGAAGTCGTATTAGAAAGCTAAACATTTAGCTGACAATTAATGTGAGAATAATGAGCTATCAATATGATAGCTTTTTTATTGTTATGATAGATGTAATTAACAAAACACTCGAACTTACTATCATAAAAAACCGCATTAAATAAGATTACACTTTAATCAAATTAATAACTATTCTCAACAGCCTTTATTATCAGACCTCTGTCACGAAATAGCAGTTAAAATGTCTTCATGTTAAGTAATTAGACAACCTTGGCTTAGTGATTGCTCTTATCTCATTAATTCATTTACACAGAAGTACAAGCGAATTAATAAAGGAGTGTTACCATGGGAGATATCATGCGCCCAATTCCATTCACCGAGCTGCTTGAACGCATGTTTGGTGAGTATCATCAAAGCAAATCGATTTTCGGCATCCCAGAAAAGCAGTTCTATAAAAAACAGACAAACCAACACCTTGCGGTCTGGGGTGAAAACTGCGAAACCCCTGTAGGACCTGCCGCCGGACCTCATACTCAATTGGCACAGAACATCGTTACGTCTTGGCTTGCTGGTGGTCGCTTCATGGAGCTTAAGACTGTTCAGAAGTTAGACCGTCTTGAAATTGCTAAACCATGTATTGATGCAGAAGATGAGTGTTTTAATACGGAATGGTCAACTGAGTTTACGTTACACAAAGCGTATGACGAATATTTGAAAGCATGGTTTGCGCTGCATCTACTGGAATCAGTATTTGATAGTAAAGCGGCGAAGCAAGCGAAATCATTTATTTTTAATATGAGTGTTGGCTATGATTTAGATGGTATTTTGACTGAGCCAATGCAAGAGTATATTGATAATATGCTCGATTCTTCAAAGCATCCAAAATTTGCACAATATTCAACAGAGTTAAAAGACTTTATCGCCAATAATAAACTGTTGAATAGCAAAACATCAGAAACTGAACTGCAACAATTATTCGAAATGGTAGATGATATTCCAGTCAGTTTGACTGAAGGGGTGACACTATCAACCATGCACGGTTGCCCACCAAACGAAATCGAAGCGATTTGTCGTTATATGTTGGAAGACAAGGGCATCAATACCTTCGTTAAATTGAACCCTACGCTGCTAGGTTATGACCGTGTTCGCAGTATTCTTGATCAAACGGGCTTTGATTATATCTCCCTTAGCAAAGAAGCATTCTCTCACGACTTGCAACTGCAAGATGCGAAGGCCATGCTTCATCGTCTAGTTAAGCTTGGTAAAGATAAGAATATCGGCTTTGGTGTCAAACTGACGAACACTCTTGGTACATTGAACAATAAAGGTCGTCTTCCTGATAAAGAAATGTACATGTCTGGTCGTGCCTTGTTCCCTCTATCTATCAATGTGGCGTTGGAATTGTCTCGCGAGTTTAACGGAACGCTACCCATCTCTTATTCTGGAGGTGCAAGCAAGTTCAACATCAGAGAGATCTTTGAAACCGGTATTCGCCCAATCACTATGGCGACAGACCTACTAAAACCAGGCGGCTACTTGCGCCTTGCTGACTGTGCCAAAGAGCTTGAAGTGAGCACTGATTGGGCAATGCGCGGCGTTAACCTAGAGCGTTTGGAAAAACTGGCAGAGAAGTCTTTGTGCGCTGAATACACGCAGAAAGAGTGGCGTGGTCCAGAAGAAATTACTGTCGAACAACCAGTGCCACTAACGGATTGTTATGTCGCACCTTGTGTAACAGCGTGCCCTATCAGCCAAGATATCCCTGAATACCTGCGTCTAATGGGGCAGCACAAGTATACCGAAGCGTTGGAAGTCATTTACGCTCGAAACGCTTTGCCTTCCATCACAGGTCATATTTGTGATCACCAATGCCAATACAACTGTACTCGTCGCGATTACGAAGGTGCATTAAACATTCGTGAAATGAAGAAAATTGCGCTAGATAAAGGTTGGGATGGTTACCAGTCAAAATGGCATCATCCAAATCTGGATACAACCAAGCAACCAGTCGCGGTTATTGGTGCAGGTCCTGCGGGTCTATCAGCG
This sequence comes from Vibrio barjaei, assembly GCF_001639065.2. GTDB lineage: Bacteria > Pseudomonadota > Gammaproteobacteria > Enterobacterales > Vibrionaceae > Vibrio > Vibrio barjaei. The sequence continues at coordinate 267,029 of NZ_LQXO02000053.1, read as the reverse complement.
GCATACTTCATTGCTCGTGCTGGTCATCCTGTGAAAATCTTTGAGAAAGAAGAGAGCGCAGGTGGTGTGGTCAAACACATTATTCCTCAGTTCAGAATTCCTGAGAAAGCCATTAGACATGACATTGAGTTTGTTGAAGCTCATGGTGTGGAATTTGAATATGGCGCGAATCCAGATATCACTATCGACCAGCTGAAAGAGCAGGGCTATCAATACATCTGTTTGGGTATCGGTGCAGACAAAGGTAACCCTATCAAGTTAGCGGGTGACAATAACAACATTTACAAGTCTCTAGACTTCTTACGTCGCTACAACGATGGTGAAGCGTTAGCACTTGGTAATCATGTAGTAGTAGTGGGGGCAGGTAATACCGCGATGGATAGTGCGCGTGCCGCGCTTAAAGTCAAAGGTGTTGAGAAAGTAACGGTACTTTATCGCCGTACTGAAGCTGAAATGCCAGCATACAAAGAAGAGTATGACGAAGCGGTTGAAGATGGCGTGAACTTCAAGTTCTTAACCAATCCAGAAGAGTTCCATCAAGATGGCACTATCGTAGCGCGTGTCATGACATTGGGTGAATCTGATGAGAAAGGCCGCAGACGTCCAGTAGCAACCGATGAAACCATTTCACTCAAAGCAAGCGCAGTAATTACAGCAGTCGGTGAACAAGCGAACCGTGATGTGTTAACGCGTATTGGTGTGCCAATGGGTGAAGACGGTTGGCCAGCAGTCAACAATGACACTTGCGAGACTCAGGTCGAAAACGTGTTCTTGCTAGGTGATGCGCAAACTGGTCCATCATCGATTGTTTCGGCTATTTCAGGTGGTCGTAAAGCGGCGTCGGCAATTATCGAGCGTGAACTTCAATCTGAAACGTTAGCTCAAGTTGAGTCTTCAGTAACGGCAGCGGAAGTGTATCGTAAGAAAGGTGAAATCAAAGTTGCGCTGCTTGAAGCGACCAAGCTTGAAGAAAATGACCGCAATGAGTTTGTTAAGCAAGAAGCAGAGCGTTGCTTAGAGTGTTCTTATGTGTGTAGTAAGTGTGTGGATGTGTGTCCGAACCGAGCCAACATGTCACTGCCGATTCCTGGCTTCAAAGACCAGTATCAAACACTCCACCTTGATGCTTACTGTAACGAGTGTGGCAACTGTGCTCAATTCTGCCCTTGGGACAGCAAACCTTACAAAGATAAATTTACGTTGTTCAGCTTGAAAGAAGACTTTGATTCAAGCACTAACCCTGGTTTCTTAGTTCAAGGTGATGAACTGTTGCTAAGAGCTCAAGGGGAAGTCGCAACCTATCAAATTAATCAAAATGGTCAAATCGAGTTGCCAGAAACGTTAGCTGATGAAGCCACTATTATTCAGTACGTTCTATCGAACCACAAATACTTGCTTGGCGCTGTAGAAGTGTAAAAGGAGAATAGAATTATGTTGATAATTAAGAACGCAACAGCGGTACAGATGGAACCGGCCTTTATTAAGGAAGGGATTGATATTGCGATCGAAAACGACCTTATCATAGAAGTCGGTGAGTCGCTCAGTGCCAAGTATCCAAATGCTGAAGTGAAGGACTTTACTGGTAAGCTAGTAATGCCGGGCATTGTTTGTTCGCACAACCATTTCTATTCAGGATTGGCTCGCGGCATCATGGCGGACATCAAGCCAAGTCCAGATTTTATCTCCATCCTGAAGAACCTATGGTGGCGAATGGACCGCGCATTGGATGAAGAAGCCTTGTACTACAGCGGCTTGATTTGTTCATTAGAAGCCATTCGTCATGGCTGTACATCGGTGATCGACCATCACGCCTCACCAAGCTACATTGAAGGTTCACTGGCGACGTTACGTAAAGGCTTCTTAAAAGCGGGCCTTCGTGGTATGACGTGTTTTGAGACGACTGACCGTAACGGCGGCGTTGAAGAAATGGCGGCAGGCGTAGAAGAGAATATTCGCTTCGCACAACTTGTAGATGCAGAAAAAGAGCGAGGTGTTGAGCCTTATCTGGTTGAAGCTCATATCGGCGCTCATGCTCCGTTTACCGTGTCGAATGAAGGTATGGCAATGCTGTCGGAAGCAGTGAAAGCGACTGGGCGTGGCTTACATATTCACGTTGCAGAAGACCGTTACGATGTGACTCATAGTCATCATCATTACGACCAAGATATTGTTGAGCGTCTCGATAGCTTTGGCTTAATCGATAACAAAACACTGCTTGCTCATGGTTTATTCTTGTCCGAGAAGGACATTAATATCTTGAACAAACACGATGGCTTCTTGGTTCATAATGCGCGTTCGAACATGAACAACAACGTAGGTTATAACCACCAGTTACGTCAGTTCAAAAACGTCGCGATTGGTACCGATGGCATTGGTGCAGATATGTTCGAAGAGCTTAAATTTGCGTTCTTCAAGCATCGTGATGCTGGTGGTCAAATGTGGCCTGATAGCTTTATGCGTCATCTATGGAACGGTAATGAGATTCTTGGTCGTAACTTTGGTGCTAAGTTTGGTCGTTTGGAAGCGGGATATAAAGCGGATCTAACGATTCTCGATTACACCTCACCAACACCTTTGGTTGCTGACAACTTACCGGGTCACTTTGCATTCGCACTTAACGCGAGTAACGTAAACAGTGTGATGGTGGAAGGTAAGTTCTCTTACCTAAACCGTGAGTTCCCATTCGATGTTGAGCCTATTTACAAAGAGGCGCGGGAAGTCGCTGCTCGTTTATGGAAAGACATGGACAATCTTGATTAACCCTTTCGCTTGATTGACCAATAATAAAAAGACCAGCATAAGCTGGTCTTTTTTGTGAAGAGAATCTGTGGAGATTACTTCATTTGTTGTACTTGTTTTTGAAGCTGATCAAGTTGCTTCATCTTGCCCTGAAGACCTAGAGACTGATAGTCAATTGCTGCTGGGTTCATCATCTGACCTTGCTGCATTGGGTAATCAGGCAGAGTTTGGAAGAATTCGCCAAGTACGTCTTGAATTGGTACGAATAGCCACATGTTGTCTGCCATCCAACGTAGGTACATGCCAGATTCGTGTGGTGCTTTCTCAAATGGGTCAGCACGTAGGTGAATGATCTTCGGCCAGTTAGGAGAGAAACGTACCGCGTCAGTGATGTTACCTTCTAACGTTGCGAAGTGCAGTTTCCAATCATTCCAACGAACCGCGTTCAATTCGCCGTTTGCTGTGAAGTAAAGTAGAGACTCACGAGGTGCTTTGTCAGTTTTACCTTCAAAGAATGGCTTGAAGTTGTAGCCATCAATATGTACGCGCCAGTCTTTGCCGTTTGCTTTGTAGCCTTTAGCTAGCTTTTCTTTCACATCAGGAACACCTGCTGCAGCAAGAAGTGTTGGTAGCCAGTCTTGGTGAGCCATCATTTCGTTGATCTTAGTACCTGGTTCAATTACGCCAGGCCAGCGAACAAGTTGAGGAACGCGCATACCGCCTTCCCAAGTGGTGCCTTTTTCACCGTGGAATGGCGTCGCACCGCCATCAGGCCAGCTTACTGTTTCAGCACCGTTATCAGTAGAGTAGATAACAATCGTGTTGTCAGCGATGTTTAGTTCATCCAGTTTGTCTAGTAGGATACCAACTTGGTCATCGTGCTCTAGCATGCCATCCGCATAGATAGAGATACCAGATTTACCTTGATACTTCTCTTGTAGACGAGTCCAAACGTGCATGCGTGTTGTGTTGTGCCAGATGAAGAATGGTTTATCAGCTTTCACTGCCTTTTCCATAAATGCCAGAGACGTTTCTAGGAACTCTTCATCAGCATGCTCCATACGCTTACGCGTCATAGGACCAGTATCCTCAATTTTGCCATCAGCAAACGACTTGATTACACCACGAGGGCCATAGTTCTTGCGGAACTCTGGATCTTTAGGATAGTAATAGGTCTCTGGCTCTTCTTCAGCGTTAAGGTGGTAAAGGTTACCAAAGAACTCATCGAAACCATGGTTAGTCGGCAAGTGTTGGTCTTGGTCACCTAAATGGTTTTTACCAAACTGAGCCGTCATGTAACCTTGCTCTTTGAGTAGATCTGCAGTGGTTGGAGCCCAGTCAGGGATACCGTGTGTTGAACCTGGCATACCGATCGTTAGTAGACCAGTACGGAAAGGTTCTTGACCAGTAATGAAGGCAGCGCGACCTGCTGTACAAGATTGCTGACCGTAATGGTCAGTGAAAAGTGCACCTTCGTTAGCAATACGGTCGATATTTGGAGTTTCGTACCCCATCATACCTTGGTTGTATGCGCTGATGTTCCAATAACCAACATCGTCACCGAAAATCGCAAGGATATTCGGTTTATCTGCCGCAACTGCAACTGAAGATGTAGCAATAAGCCCAACGCCCATTGCAATCTTACTTAAGTGGTTTGCCATTATAGACTCCATCGTCTTTTACTCATTGATTTTGCAGTAAACACCTGTGTCGGTGCTTATTTGCTTTGCACTCTATTTGAGCGCTGCGATGGTGTCGTCTTATACAGACTATAAAAAAAAGTTATATTTGGTAAATATTCTTATCTAAATCATAAGGTTGAGTTTTTACGATCCCCTTACTTGCTAGTTAATTGCTATGTGAGATGAATCAAAAAATCCAATTAATGTTTATTAATCTATTAATAGTAGGAATTGTCTTAGATTTTTGGCGGTTATGTGTGTTTGCGACTATACGTTAATGGGCAGGAAGCGACCAACTAACGTAGAGGTTTACATGACAACACATAGAAGGTTTAAGCGGAGCTTAGCAGTTTTGGCTACCGCGTTATTTGGTATATCAGCCAGTGCATACGCAGAAGATAAGCCCAACATCTTGGTGATATGGGGAGATGATATTGGTCAGTCCAACGTCAGTGCATATACATTTGGTCTTATGGGATATAAGACGCCTAATATCGACTCTATCGCTAAAGAGGGCATGATGTTCACTGACTACTATGGCGAGCAATCGTGTACTGCTGGCCGTTCTACATTCATCACCGGTCAAAGTGTATTGCGTACAGGCTTAAGTAAAGTGGGTCTACCGGGGGCTGACCTTGGGTTGCAAGCGGAAGATGCGACTATTGCGGAGCTACTTAAGCCTCATGGTTATATGACAGGGCAATTTGGTAAAAACCACCTTGGCGACAAAGATGAGTTTTTGCCCACTAATCACGGCTTTGACGAATTCTTTGGTAACCTTTACCACTTGAATGCTGAAGAAGAACCCGAGAATATCGATTATCCGAAAGATCCCGAATTCCGTAAACAATTTGGACCTCGAGGGGTTATCAAATCCTATGCAGACGGCAAAATTGAAGATACTGGGCCTTTAACTCGCAAACGTATGGAAACCGTGGATGAAGAGACTCTTTCTGCGGCTCTAGATTTTATGGATCGCGCGGTAGCGGCTAAGAAACCTTTCTTCGTATGGTGGAACGCGACACGTATGCACTTCCGTACTCACGTTAAAGATGAGAACCTCGGTAAATCAGGCATTAGTTTTTATGCTGATGGGATGATTGAGCACGATAACCAAGTCGGCGAACTACTTAAAAAGGTCGATGAATTGGGAATCGAAGACAACACAATTGTCTTTTACTCAACGGATAATGGTCCGCACATGAACACGTGGCCAGATGCGGGTCTTACTCCTTTCCGAGGTGAGAAAAACACTAACTGGGAAGGAGCGTATCGTGTCCCTGCAATGGTGAAATGGCCGGGTAAAATTGAAGCGGGCTCGGTATCCAACAATATTATGCATCACATGGATTGGTTACCTACGTTATTAGCAGCGGCTGGTGAACCGGATGTAAAAGAGAAACTTCTGAAAGGGCACAAAGCAGGCGACAAGACATTTAAACTTCACCTTGATGGTTACAACTTCCTTCCTTACTTAACGGGTGAAAGTGAAGAGTCACCGCGTGCGGAGATTTTCTACTTCTCAGATGACGGTGATTTAACCGCTCTACGTTATAACAACTGGAAAGTGGTATTTATGGAGCAGAGGGTAGAGGGGACGTTGCAAATATGGGCAGAACCTTTCGTGACACTTCGCGTGCCAAAAATCTTCAACTTGAGAATGGACCCCTATGAGGTCGCTGATGTTACCTCCAATACATACTATGACTGGATGTTGGATCGTGTATATTTGTTAGTTCCAGCTCAAGTATATGTAGGGAAGTTCTTAGAGACCTTTAAAGAATTCCCACCAAGGCAAAAAGCGGCAAGCTTTAACTTGGACGAGGTGATGGACAAACTTCAGACCCCGACGAATAAGTAGCTAATCTGTATCTGGAAAGCGCCCTAAGTTTTGGGCGCTTTTTTTGTGGGTGTTCGTAATAAGAAGAGCTCTGTATGTTAGAGGACGATAGGAAATCGTAATTCGAGTTTAGATTCCTTTTCGCAGATTTTACATAAAGTTATCTGGAAATCGTTGGCTGATACAGTAGACTAGTGAGAGATTTGCTGATTAGAACCCTTAGAACAACATGCTGCTAACTGCCTCCCCAACCGCTGAGTTATTTACTCAACACGAATTTCGCTCTCTTGAACTTAATGGCGATAGCCTTGTGCTGCACTCGGTGCGCGCCGAAGTTCGAATTCCGTTTAGTGAATGGTCGGGAAAATTGAGTGTTAAGCGAGGGTTAGTTTGGTCATCAGTGTCGGTGTTTGCACACGAAGAGAATGGCAAACAAGTGTGTTGGGTTGTTCAGGGGGTACCTTGGAGAGAAGCGCAGGACTTTGCCAAACATGCTGTGAGTTGTTATCAGCAATGGCATCATAAACAATGCGGTTTGCTGAATACCTATCTACCGAAATGGGAAGATGAGTTACGACGCTTGCGTTCTCTGCCGCAATTTTTGCCTCAATCGCAAATGGTGTCATGGGCGGATGAAGTGAACGCGGAGTTCCTTGAAATCAACATGTCATTGTCTGAAGCGATGCGCACAATGCCAAAGCGAATCAACAACCTTATCCCATGGTTGGATGATACAGCGACAGTGCTAGCAGAACGAAACCAAACATGGTTGGAAAATGAGCGTGAGAATTGGCAGGTATTATTCTCGCAATCTGAGTCATCTCCACTTAATTACTCACAACAAATGGCGGTTCTGCATAACAACGATCAAAACCTGATCCTTGCCGGAGCAGGTTCAGGTAAAACGAGTGTGCTGATGGCGCGTGTGTCGTATTTGCTGCAAAGTCATCTCGCGCAGGCTGAACAGATACTGTTGGTGGCGTTTGGTCGAGACGCTGCTAATGAAATGAAGCAACGCCTTGAGAAAAAACTGGGTCAAACGGCCGATGCTATTTCGGTGCTGACCTTCCATCAATTAGGACTGAAGATACTCAAAGAGACTGAGAATCAACCACCTCAATTAACGCCATTAGCGACTGAGCAAACACAAAAAAACGCTTGGTGCATTGACTGGCTGAAAAAGCATTGGATGACACCAACTAACTTCAAACGTTGGCAAAAGCACTTATCTAAATGGCCTATTGCCTACTTAAAAGGAGATGAGGAACTTGGCAGTCAAAGTGAAAACCCCAAGCTCATCGCCTGGCTAGAACAGCAACTAGACCAATTGATCTCTGCTGGATTATCGAAGAAAGCGATTCAACAGAAAGTCATCGACGAAGAAGAGTATGCGCGGCTTAATAGCGAATTGGCGCTATGTTGGCCTTGTTATCAGGCCTGGCAAAAGATGCTCAAAGAGAATGAGCAAATTGATTTTACCTCGATGATTACTAAAGCGACCAAGCATGTTTCTGCTTCGCGCTTTAAATCGAACTGGAAGTTTGTCATGGTCGACGAGTATCAGGATATTTCCCCTGATCGTTTAGAGTTGGTTCAAGCCCTTTGTGAGCAAAAGCTTCAAGATGGTACCAATGCAACACTTTATGCTGTAGGCGATGACTGGCAGTCCATCTATCAGTTTACAGGCTCTGATGTTGATTTGACGACAGGCTTTGAGCAACGATTCCCTAACGCCTCTATCCACTTGTTAGATACGACATATCGTTTTAATGACAAGTTGTTGGAAGTTGCGTCTGACTTCATTCAAGCCAATCCGACACAACTGACTAAAGATATTAAGAGCCACAAATCCGCTAAGCAAAAAGCAGTGATTGTGGAGCAGGGCAGCCGTGTAGAGAAAATTCTTGAGGAACTGAATAGCAAGTCCAAACAAGGTAAATCAGTGTTGCTGTTAGGACGTAACCACTATCATAAACCGGAATTGTTTGGTGATTGGTGTAAGCAGTTTGCAAACTTGTCGTTGGAGTTTATGACCTGTCACTCTAGTAAAGGCAAAGAGGCGGATTACGTTATTGTAGTGGGTGCTGACGAGGGACAGTTCCCAGCGAAAAGGAAGTTCGTTCACCTAAATAATGCCTTGACCATAGGCACTGATACCTATGAACACGCAGAAGAACGTCGCTTGTTCTATGTTGCATTAACAAGAGCAAAAACAAAAGTGTGGGTGACGTATCAATCCTCACCATCGATATTTGTACGCGAACTGATGGAGCACGAACAAGTGCTTGTTAAAAAGTAATTGAATACAAAAAGGCCACATTTTAATGTGGCCTTTATCTTAGTTACCGTTTCCTAAATCTTAAAGATTGAAATGGCACTGTCCATTTTTGTGGTTTGGCTAGACACGTTTTTCACTTCATCTAAGCAGTTACGTGCGTTTGACATGTTGTCATTAGAAATCTCATTGAGTTCTGTAATAGATTCGCCTACCTGACCCATTACTATGCCTTGCTCTTCAATCGCAGCAGCTATTTGATCGGAGTTGGTCTGAATTTCAGCCATGTCCTCAGAGATTTGCTGTAGTGCACTATCAAGCTTCGCAGAGGCAGACAATGTTTCTGCTCCTTGAGCGTTGCATTGCTCTATGTCGGTGACCACCGTTGTCATTTGAGCCTGAATTGCACTGACGAGGTTGGTGATCTCTTCCGTGGATTGATGTGTTCGGCTAGCCAAGGCACGAACTTCGTCTGCAACTACTGCAAATCCGCGCCCTTGTTCGCCAGCGCGAGCAGCTTCAATAGCGGCATTTAGTGCCAGCAAATTGGTTTGCTCTGCGATGTCTTGGATAATGTGAACCGCTCCGCCAATTTTGCCAACATGCTCATTCAAAGAACGAATTTCATTGTTACTTTCCGCTAGCACGGAAGAAAGGGACTCGATATTGCCGACAGTGTTTTCAACAAATGCGCGGCTGTTCTGAGAGTTGTCCGCTGCTTTGTTGACCACATCAGCGGCGCTGTGAGTAGTTTGTGCAATTTCGTCAATGGTGGTTACCATTTGCTGAACAGCCGTTGCCATTGAGTTAGTGTGGTCACTTTGACTATGGAATTGATGAATCACATTCTCCAATTCATCTTCCATATTGGTGCTGCTGCTTCTAAGCTCTGACGATTGCTTTTGTGTGTTACCAACTAATGAAGCAAAGTTATCCAGTAATGAATTGACGGCTTTACCAATCGAAGCTATCTCATCGTTACCCTTAACTGACACTCTTTTAGTTAGGTCATTGTGTTCGGCGATATCCGAGATAGTAGACTGCAAACGGTTTACATTAAGGTTGATTGCCCTAACGATGTAAGTGATGAGAGCGGCAATGACAACAAGTAATAGAACAGAAATGGTCCATTTTGCGGTCATGATGGTTTGGATCTTGTCATCAAGTACACGGTTTAATTGAGCATTAAAATCTTCAAAATCTGTTTCAATCTTATGAGAATTGCTGCGAGTTAGACCAAGCAAACCTTGGTCGTAGGCAAAGCCAATGACTTCACGTTGCTTAAGGACATTTTGACCAACAGTATTAAGTGATGGGTTGTTGGTTGATTTCACGGTCACTACATTGCCAAACATAACATCATCGTGGTACTGCAATAATTCACGAGTGATGTATCGATCAAGCTCTTGATGGAATACTTCAAGAAATTGCTTAGACAAACCCTGTGAAAGGTTTAGACCAAGTACAACATAACCATTTACCAGTTTTGTGAAGGCTTGTTCGTAAGCGGTAAGTTCCGCTGATAGTTGATTTGGAAGAGAGACTCCAGCGTTGGCAAGGGTTAGCTGAAGTTCATTCTGTTGGTTACGGAACTGTTCAGCGTTAGCTCTGAACTTTACTAGGTATTTTTCGTCTTTACGTAATAAAAAGTCTTTTTCATTTCTACGCAGATTCAATAAAGTGACTTCAAGTTGACTCAGTTTAGTGAGAGCATTGGTAAGGTTCTCTGTAGTCTTCGCAAAGTAGCTACTAGACATTAACATTGAGGCGATAGCCAAAACGGATATTGACCCTAAAAGTAGAAGTTGGTGCTTGATCTTCATTATCAACCTTTTCATATTCGCGAGAAAGATATTGCCAGCAATTGGATTGGCAATATGAATATGTGTGCTTAAAATTTTCTGAGCGCGGAATGTATCAACTTGTTGATTTCTAGTCACTTATAAAAGTTTTTCTAAACTCAAAAATGGAAAGACTACACAAAACTAAGCCGTTTTTTTATTATTTACTATTGTATCGGTAAGCGTACGCTGTTCTTTAGTAATAAATGTGTAATATATCTGTCGTTGATGAATTAAAAGAGGTTAACTGCTTGTTAAATTTAGAGTTGTATGAAGGAATTATCTTCGATATGGATGGCACGTTGTTAGATACTATGCCAAATCATGTCTTAGCGTGGGAAATGACGGCGACGAAATTCGACTTTCCGTTTGATCGCCATTGGCTGCACTCATTGGGAGGTATGCCAAGTGTGAAGATCGCGGGTGAGGTGTCGAAGCGTTATGGTATTGAATTGGATCCGAAACAAGTGTCGATATTTAAGATGAATGCTTTTGCACAATTACCACTAACAGGTAAACCAATAGCACACACCTATAAAGTGTTTCAGAAATATAAAGGTACCAAACCCATGTCGATAGGTACGGGCAGTCAGCGCGACTCGGCATTGAAGCTCTTGACGCACGCTGGGGTTTTGAATGACCTAGATTGCGTAGTGTCGGCCACCGATGTGGAGAGTCACAAACCTAATCCAGAAACGTTCTTGTTAGCGGCTAAGAATATGGGTGTAGAGGCTAAGAAGTGTGTAGTTTTTGAAGACACTCAACTAGGTCTTCAAGCTGCGCATGCTGGTGGAATGGATTGCTATTTGGTTACTGAGTCAGGCTTTGAATTTCATCCGGTACAATGACCTTTACGATAGAGAACGAAACAAAAAGAACACCTTATAGGTGTTCTTTTTGTTTATCGTTTTGATTATTGAATTTCAATCAATTCAACATCAAAAATCAGTACTGCCGACGGAGGGATAGGGCCAGTACCTTTCTTGCCGTACCCCAATGTGCTCGGTATGTACAAGCGATATTTATCACCTTCAGACATGTGTTGAAGGCCTTCTTGCCACCCTTTGATAACTTGGTTCAGACCGAAACTAATTGGTGTACCGCGGTCAACTGAGCTATCAAACACAGTACCGTCGATAAGTGTGCCGTGATAGTGCACTTTAACTTTGCTTTTAGGGCCAGGCTTCTCTGTATTACCACTGGTTTCCAGTACTTCGTATTGTAAGCCGCTCTCAGTAGTAATAATGCCTTCTTTCTTAGCGTTTTCTAGAAGAAATGCTTGGCCTTGCTGGAAGTTCTCTTCACCAGCTTTGCTGTTGCTCCAAGTTCGATAGATCATGAATGCCGCTAATAGCAGGACAATGAGAGGGATTAAGACTTTAGACACAGTAATTCCTTATTGTTATTTTGTTTTTAGGTAGTTGATGGTTTCAGCAATTTCATTAATGTCTTGGTGACCCGCTAGCATCACTTCGTATTTACCATTAACGATAAACGTTGGAACTGCATTAATTTGTGCTTTAGTTGATACGGTTTCTGCTGTTTGGATGTAATTAAACAGTTCTTTTTGTTGCTCCTCACTCAGATTGTATGGGCTAACCATTCCACGAGACTCAAAGATTCTATCTAATTCAGCTTTCTTTGCGCTGCCATCCATATCTGGGTTTTGAACGAGCGCGAATAGCTCGTCTTTCATATCAGCAGGAACCACGTTGTTTTCTGACTGCATGACCGCAGAGTAGAACAACATACCTGCGATTTGTGCGCTTTCATTAAACATCACATGGACTTTACCAAGTTTACTATCAGTTAATGACTCTAGCTCAGGAAGCATTGGTTCAAGGTTACGACAGTGACCACAGCCTAGAGAGAACACTTCGGTAACTTGAGGTAAGCGCAGTGTGCTCAGGTTGGTATCAAGTGTGCGGTATTGCTTGCCCTCAACGGGTGTCGTATCAGAGTCACTACAAGCCGAAACAACAAGAGCCAAGGCCATCACAGATAAAGTTTTAGTAAGAGTTTTAAACATGTTTAAGCTTCTATAGGAAAATAACTCACAGAGTTTAACGTTTATTTAAGTCTGCTTACAAGCAAATCAGCTCGCCAAATCGTTACAAAGCAAAACCTAAATTCCGTTAGTTTTTTTCTGATTCACTATAAAGTTTCCTTATTTATCGCCGATAGTTAACAGCGTATAAAGGAATAATTGGAGAGTGACATGTTTACGTTGAAACAAGCAGGGATGGTCTTGGCGGCCTCCTTACTAGCAGGCTGTAGCGCGGTCTCATCGACAACAAGTAAACTGTTTCCAGACATGCTGCAAACGGCTCCGAAGTCGGAGTTTGATGTGATGCACCCAGAATGGGCGGATGCGCCAAAAATCGCCTCAACCAGCGTTCAAGGACCTTACGGGCAAATGCGCACCGAGTCTTGGAATGTTCTCGAGCGCTACTTGGTCAATAACGGTCTCGACTATGAACTAGTGCCAGGTGACTACGTCATGATCCGCCTAAAGCAAAAAATCCACTTTAATACTGGATCCGCACATGTAGCCAACACTTCCGCACAATGGCTGCAACAATTAGCGAGCTTTCTATCTGGTCAGCAAGGGATTGATGTTGTAATTGGTGGGCATACAGATAATACCGGAACAGTGGCAATCAACGATAAGCTTTCTGACAAACGTGCTGAGAGCGTTCGTCAAACCTTGATCAGTCAACAAGTGCCTAGGCAGATGATCTATACGCGTGGTTATGGCGAAAATGTTCCAGAGTGCACCAACCAAACACAATATGGAAAGGCCTGTAATAGGCGCGTCGAGTTGACCTTGATAGTAGCGCAGTAGATAGTTAAGACATTAAAAAAAGCGACGTTGTAACGTCGCTTTTTTCATAGCTATATCAGATAAATAGATTAACTTAATCCAATAATATTGCCTTCGTCATCAAGATCAAGAGACATAAAGGCAGGTTTGTCAGGTAATCCTGGCATCGTCATTACATTGCCGCAAAGAGCATAGATAAAACCAGCACCAGCACACAAACGCAACTCACGTATTACAACATCAAAATCTGTTGGTGCACCCTTGATACTGCCATCGGTGGTGATAGACAGCGGGGTTTTAGCAAGACATACGGCGAGGTGATTGAAGCCATGTTTTTCATAGAGCTCAAGCTGCTTTTGCGCTTGATAAGACAAAGTGACGCGAGCGGCACCGTAGCCACCTTCGCATACTGCCATGAGCTTAGATTCAATGGGTTGATCGAGTGTGTAGAGTGGCTTGAAGTTCGCTTCGTTTTCACAGGCCGCTATAACTTGCTGTGCGAGTTCTTTAGTGCCTTCGCCACCCTTTGCGAAACCTTCACTAATTGCTACTCGGCAATCTTGTTCGAGCGCTTCAATCCAAGATTTTAGAAGGTTAAGTTCTTCGTCACTATCTTGAGGGAAGCGGTTAATAGCAACGACTGCTGGTACACCATATTTAGCTACATTGCTGATATGCCATTTCAAGTTCTCGAACCCTGCTTGCAGGGCATTCGAATCATTGCCGTAGATAGAGTCTGGAATAGGCATACCTGGTTTGAGGTCATAGAGTCCAGAGTTCGCTTTTAAGCCACGAAGTGTCGCCACGATTACCGCACAGTCAGGTTTTTTATCTGTAGCGGAAGCTTTGATATTACACGCTTTTTCAAAACCCATATCAGAACCAAAACCACCTTCAGTGATCGTATAGCGGCTCAACTTTGTCGCTATGCTATCGGCAATAATGGAAGAATTACCATGAGCGATATTGGCAAAAGGACCCGCATGAATAAGCGTTGGAACACCTTCAAGAGTTTGCATTAAAGTTGGCTCAATGGTTTCTTTCATACTAACAGCCATGGCACCTGCAACCTGAAGATCTTCGGTGGTAATTGGCTCACCATCCAAAGAGTAGGCCACGACAATACGGCCGATACGTGAACGAAGATCTTTTAAGTCTTTTGAAAGCGCCAAAATCGCCATCAGTTCTGAGGCTGCTGAGATATCAAATCCGTCTTCACGCTCATAACCATTAATGGTTTTGTTCACTTCGTTTCGGCCAACTGTCACCATGCGAAGTGCGCGGTCGTTGTGGTCAACTACGCGTTTCCAGACGACATTCTTGATATCGATTTTTAGGGCTTTAAGACCGGTACGAGTTTCAAAAGCTTCATAACCTTGGCGCTGTTCGTGATAAATACGAGCATCAATTGCGGCTGCTGCGAGGTTGTGAGCGGCGGTAACCGCGTGAATATCGCCCGTCAGGTGTAGGTTCAATTCTTCCATCGGTGCAACTTGAGAGTAGCCGCCACCTGCAGCGCCACCTTTAACACCAAAAATCGGACCCATAGAAGGTTGACGAATACATGCCATGACCGATTGACCAAGTTTTTTCAGACCTTGTGACAAACCGATAGTGGTCACGGTTTTACCTTCACCTAGTGGTGTAGGAGTAATTGCGGTGACGACGACAAGCTTGCCATCAATATTGTCTTTGAGTCGGTTTACCGCGTTTAAGGAGACTTTTGCCTTGTGAAAACCTTGAGGATGAAACTCAGAGTCGAGTAGTCCAGATTGCTGAGCAATCTCAGAAATAGGGGAAAGAGACGTCGTACGACAGATATCAATATCAGATAGCATTAACGGTCCTTAAAAGCCACAAAATTATTGAGGAAAACGTTTGCGTCAGGATAATACTGGTTAAAAATTCTTTGTAAAGTTAAATATTCAGCAACCTGTTCTATTTTTAATCACTCTTTATTTAGTTGATTGTTTTGAAAACAAAAAGAGGCCGAAGCCTCTTTTTTATCGATCCCAGTATGCTTCTTCCAAGCTGTCTTCTCGTTCTGGTAACGAGCGGGTGAGTCGTGGCGAGTGCTGTGTTAGGACTTCGTAACTTACTCGGTTCGCATACTTACAAATTTGCGAAAGAGACGAGTAGGTTAAGCAAGGGGCAACATGCTTATCTGACTCAGGAACATTCTGGCAATGAAAGTCATTGGCTGTCATGTCGTGAAGTAGCGCAGATAGAGCACCATCACCTGCGCCATTGGTGTTCTTAATCTCCAGTGGACCACCTAAATATGGGCCAATATGAGAGTAGACTTTCTGTGGGTCTGCACAATCCGCTTTACGCATTGCTCGGCTAAATTCAAACTTGTTGAACTCGTCGATTTCGCCTTCAAGAATATCGTGCGTCGTTTCACGAAGTGCGACATTGTCACAATAACCGGCCATATATAGGCCATCAGGGCCAGCAGTACACAATACCAAATCTACCCAATCTAACGCTTTGTCGGCGGCGAGTAGTGGGTCAGAGAATCCGGTGAGTGCTTCACCTTCTTCTTCATTCATAGCAACGATAGTGACATTGTCTTTAATGTAATCCTGCCAGAACTTTTCGTTGCCTTCGATAACCCACTTAGTTCCCAGCGTTAACACCACGGGTACCGATTTCGCTTTTGCGATCTCGATTGCACGTGCAACCGCTTTAGGCATCGGGTCTTCTGGCTTACCACGCATTAGATAAGAAGAAACAACCAAAGCTGAAGCTTTGTTAAACACAGACTCAGGAATACTTTCTGGCTTAAGCTGGTTCATTTCACCTTCATTGATCGCGAATGTTCGCTCACCATCGTCGGTGATTAACGTGTAACAACGGCCGATTGGACCATCAACGGTTTGTAAATGGTTCAGGTTCATTCGTGAAGAAGTTCGGCATAGATAACGATAACCGTACGAACCTACTTCAATGTTCTTTGACATAACACCCAGCAAAACAGATTTGCTATCTGCCAAAACTGAATAGTTGTGTAGCGTGTTACCAATAGTGTCACCTGGGAATTGGTGAGTAATTAGTCCTTCAGCAACCAGTTCTTCATAAAGCGCGTCTGCCTTACTTTCTTCAAGCACCAGAGAGTGGCCTTTACTTAGGTCGTACTTAGCAAGAAAAGTATCGTCAACTCGTGCTTCGATATCAACGATAGTTTGACCAACACCAATAATAGTCGGTCGGAATAGCTTTGGAGCTGACTGAGCTTGGCTAACAGACAGATCTTTCTTGCTAGTTGGGAAATAGTGTTTTGACTTACGTTGTCCAGGGAATCTCATAGTAAACGCTGATGGAACGAAATTTGGCGGCATGATATCACAATGGCTTCAATAATGTTTCATAAAATTGCAGCATTTATGTGATTTGAACTGTATATGAGAGTGGGTTAAATCCAATCTTTAATCAGACTGTTAACCAATGCATAACCCTAATCTTGACATGGCTTATCAGCCTACTAACCTAAGACTAATTATAATGATACGGATTGCATATTGAATATTTCGAGCCTAAGCCCAGATAAAATTCAAGAAGTGCTTGATCGCATGGATTGTTATTTCTTTATCAAAGACAGAAATGGATGTTACACCTACGTCAATGAAGCGGTATGCCAATTGTTTGCCCGTGCTAGAGAAGAGATCATCGGTGCTGATGACAGTCACTTTTTCTCGATAGAGCAGGCAAGTGATATTATAAAAAATGATGTGTCGGTACTGAATGGCAAAACGGTTTCAAACGTTGAAGTGAACACGTTGAAATCGGGTGAGGTTAAGTACTACCAGAATATGAAGTCGCCTATTTTCAATAACCATAATGAGGTAGTCGGCATCTTTGGGTTAGCGATTGATATTTCAAAGACCGTCGCACGCCACAATGAACTTGAGTTTCTCGCTATTAGGGATGTGTTAACTGGCTTATATAATCGTCGATTTCTTGAACTCCAATTAAAGCATGAAATCGCATCATTTAAACGACATGAGCATGATATGTCTTGTTTAATGTTGGATGTTGATGGATTTAAGTCCATTAACGACCGATTTGGGCATAGTATTGGAGATTACGTTCTTCAGTCGATAGGTAAGACCCTGTTAGGGACGGTGCGAGAAGAAGATTTCTGTTTTCGGTTTGGTGGAGATGAGTTCACTATTTTACTTCCAAAAACCTCGCTGCCCGATGCTTACAGGTTGGCTGAGAGAATACGTGAAGCGGTAGCAAGTAAAACCCTCTACTCAAGTACTGGTCATCCGTTCAAGATCAAGATAAGCCTTGGTGTTGCATCACTGCAAAAAGGGTTGGAAGATCAACTGTTGGCGTTGGCAGATAGAGCTTTGATGGAAGTAAAGCTCAACGCTAAAGGGAAGAATACCAGTTACGTGTTCTGTGACCATTTAGAGTCCGTCACAAGCTGTAATGGCTGTATACAAGCGGGTCAATGTAAATAATAGCGACGGGTGGAAGCGGGTACTTCTAGTTATGAAAGTACCCGCTTATGTTTTATTGGGCTACTTCAGTGGCCGGCTCAACATAGGCGGCAGTATTCCATAGTGGAACAGTTGAGAGACTGTGCTTAAAACTGCCCGATGTCTCTTTGGTAGAATATGAAAGATACATAAGCGTTTGATTATCTTTGTCATAGATGCGGCGTACTTTCATACTCTTAAAGAAAATACTCTTAGACTTCTTGAAAACCACTTCGCCTGACTTCGACTTATCAATTTGCGCGATCATTTCTGGTGTTATCTCACCAGTTTGTCGGCATGAGATAGAGCTGTCACTTGGGTCGGATAGGCTTAAGTCAGCTTCAATGCTGGCAATATGGCAAGTGACACCAGTAACAATAGGATCGGTTAGAGTATTGAGTTTGATATCTTTTAATGTGAACATACCCAGCGATACATCACCTACCTCTTTATCACCACAACCGTATAAGGCTAGTGTCAGAGCAGGGACCAGCAAGAGCTTTTTAAACATAGAGAGCATTCCTTTTTATTAACGCTTTTGTATACCATAACCAAGGTTACTCGAAAAATCGAACAGGATTATTATGAAAGATGTCGCAGAACGACTTTATACCAACAAAAATCAATGGCTGGCGAGCCAGATAGACGTTGATTTCCCAACACCTGAAAGCGTGCAGGGAAGGGCATTGTATCAAGAGTCGTTGTCGAGCAACTACTTAGAGTCGCTTAAGGCGAACTCTGAAAACGATTTGAACATCGAGTGGCACAAGGTTGATTTCCATAGATTAACAGTCATGTTTGCTTTATTGCAGGCGAAAAGATGGGCGGTTGAACAACATCAGAATGCGATTGTGGAATTTTTCGCACAAATTATTTTGGACCAGTCGCATGACCTATATCTGGGCTTTGAGGGAGGTGAAGCTTGCGCCGCGGTGTTAATAAGTAAAGAAGATACCGTTGTTCTTTTCTCGGACTTAGTTACCTGTCATAGCGCACAGGGCTTACGTCCTGAGTCCATTATAGCGTCTCTAATACAAACCTTAGATATTGCAAAAGAATCTGACCTTTGGATTGAAAAACGGTGATCTGCTTGGAAGTTTCGATCATCAAGTAAAACAATATATAAAAACTCACGCCTAGCCCCACATATTGATCAGGGAAGTATATTAATATTTTACGAAAAATAAGTGTTGTAAGGCTTGGTGTTTGATGTCAAAAGTAAAATGTGTGTTGTTTGATTGTGATGGAACACTGGTCGATAGCGAAAGATTGTGTTGTGAGGCGATAGTTGCCACGTTTGAACAGGTAGGGGTAACCCTAAGCATAGAAGCCGTATCGGATAACTTTTCAGGCGGTAAGATAGCGGACGTTCTATCTTCCGCTCAATCATTGGCACAAAGTCATGTTTCGCTGGATTTACTAGAACCTATTTATCGTAATGAAACCCAACGTTTGTTTGAGCAGAAGCTTAGACCTATGGAGGGGGCATTGGAGTTGCTTTCTCACTTGGAGCAACAAGGCATTGAATATTGTGTTGTGACCAACAGTCCACTTTCTAAAGCTCAGAAGATGCTCTCTATTGTTGGTTTAAGTGAGAAATTCAGAGGTAAAGTCATCTCTGCTTTTGATGCCAATAGTTGGAAGCCTGAACCCGATTTACTTCAATATTCAGTGACTATGATGGGTTTTCTACCGGATGAGTGCGTTTATATCGATGACACATCGAAAGGTGTCAAAATGGGCATAGCGGCAGGTATTAGGACCATACACTTCGCCACGAGCTGTGATTATGAACAGAAAAATGCAACCTGTTTGACGTCAATGAAACAGGTCATTGAGCACATTAGTGAACAGAACAGTTTAGTGTAAAAGGTTTGATTGACGTGGCATTGAACTTTTGTTGGTAGCTACGAGTTGTTTGCTTCGTCAATTCCGTGGTGTAGTAGCCACATTCCGCACACAAGAACGTTTCGTTATCTTCTGACAACAGGCCTTCATCAGCTCCGCACTCGGGACATAGTCCTGTATATGGTTCTTGTGATTTGCTATGTGACATATCTCTCCTAACTACTCGAAGTTACCTTGACCTATTAATAGTAATACGAGCTCAAATATCTAGTGTGGAAAACTGCTCTATTTCACGTACTAATGCGACTTATGTCACTAACAGTCATTATTGGTCGCTATTTGTACATATGAGATATTGGTTCAATGAATTAGGATGTGTGTTGATGGGTAATTTTATGTGCATCAAGGTTGGTATTTGTCGTTTCTTTGTTTCTTAGAAGTAAAGCAACAAAAAAGCCAGCAATGCTGGCTCTTTAATTTGAAATGCTGCGTTATGCTCAGAGCATATTAAGTGCGGTAACGAGTCAGTACTTCACCCAGTGTAACCGTCGCTTTAGTAAGGTTTGAGACGCCCACCTCACTTTGTTCCGCTACTTCGCGAATGGTACCGGACTGAACTCGAATATCACTTAGCTCTGCTGCAATTTCAGCAGCCACCGCGCTTTGTTCCGCTGCAGATGTAGAAATCTGCGTACTCATATCCATTACTGCGCGAGAAGAGTCAGCGATAGAGTTGACATCATGTCCAATCTCCGAAATCAGTGCACTACTGGATTCGGCTTGTTCTACGGTTTGTTGAGTAATGGCAGCAATATTCTGACTTTCAGATTGAAGCTTTTCAATCATAGCTTGAATTTCAACCGTAGCTGTCTGGGTACGTCCTGCTAACGTGCGAACCTCGTCTGCGACGACCGCGAAGCCGCGGCCTTGTTCACCCGCTCTGGCCGCTTCAATAGCGGCGTTTAGTGCTAATAGGTTAGTCTGTTCAGAGATTGCATTGATGGTGGTAATTACTTCATTAATTTGGGTCGTATTATCCGTCAAAGCTGCGACAGAGTGTGAAGCTTCTTCGATAAACGCAGACAATTGATTGATATCACCGATAGCTTGTTGAACGCGTTGATAGCTAAGCTCAACTTGCTTAGTATCTTCTTCTGCTTGTTCATTTGACTGGCGAGAAATGTTCGACACTTCTTGAGCGGAAGCCGTCATCTGCTCCATGGCCGTAGCAACTGAGTCAAGTGAGGCATACTGATTGTTGATTTGGTTGTTACTCTTCACCATTTCCTCTTGGAAAGAAGAAGCGGTTTCTTCGAGGCTGGTAGCCGATGATTTAACGGTGGTGACTAACTCAGTTAAAGTGTCCATAGCGCGATCTAACGCCACACCTATGGTTCCAAACTCATCGCGGCCAGCAACAAAATTAAGACGAGAGGTTAGGTCGCCATCGGCAATTTTCTGAGTGGTGGAGTAAAGAGTAAATAGTGCACCACCGAGAAAAGTGGCTAACCAGTAGCTAAAGATAGAAAAAGGCAGTAGCCAGAGATAAGTGAGAGCAAGAGAGGTAAGTGCTTGGGACTTGACGTTGTCAATTTGTATAGAAGCTGAAGTGGTTAGGCTGTAATTTTTGCCATCCAATCCGCGAGCTGTTGCTGTCACCAGGCCGTTATTGATCGAGGATGCTTGGCCTGCGGACTCCATAACGTTGAAGTTTTTCAAAATGCTTGAGTTACCCGTTGCTGAACTTGCCTCTAAATAACTAGATAGCTTGGCTTCAGCACTAGCGATTGCTTGTTGCTCGGCATTTGAGACACTGTCTTGGTAACGACCGACCGCAGAAAAGGTAAGTGCTGCGAAAAATAGGGCAAACAGTACCCACATCTTGTCATTAATCGACATCTTGATGAACAAGGCGTCGATCTTTCTAAATTTCACTTCTCTCATGATAACTCCGGGAGTGATATTGTTATTTGAATAGACTGATAAAATTAAAGGCCCTCATTGAGGACCTTCAATCTTGGTATGATATCGACATTTTATGTAATACATTTAGATGCATTCATTTTAAATGTGATAACGATCACTTAACTAGCCAAGTGCAGGGAGGATCTTAAATGTTACAAGCAACTGAGAACCAACAATAATCACACCGATCAACATTGAAGAATAGAGTGCAATGTGTCCGCCAGCGACTTGATAGCCAGTTTCACTTGTAAGCTGTTTACGTGTTTTCGCCACCATGATGGTTGGTAGGAAGATAGCCAGTACAGCAAGTGCGATCGCTGCGTAACCTAGTGCCATGATGAAGCCTTGTGGATAGAACAAAGCAAAACATAGCGGTGGAAGGAATGTCACTAGCGCAGCAATTGCGCGTTGAGAGAATGACAGACCTCCTGTTTGCTTGGTGCCATTTTGTTTTGAAGTGAACTTGCTGCCCAAATCTCTCAAGTATTCAAAAAGACCTAAGCTCACACCCAAGAACGATGTTACTAGGGCTAGATCAGCGAATACACCAATAATGGTAGCTAGCTTCTCGACATGGACAGCTTCTGCCAATAAGCCAATTAGGTTTGACAAACCAGAGTTTTCAATCAGCGTACTTTGTTGTACCACGCCTAACGTGACGATCTGCCAGAAAATATAAATAACAAGGGGCAAGCTAGAGCCAATAACAATCGCTTTTTTCAGCGCTTTTGTGTCGCCTTCAAGATAGTTCACAATCGCAGGAATACTGCCGTGGAAACCAAAAGAAGTAAAAATGACTGGGATAGAAGCGACGATTAGACCTTGCTGGACAGGCATACTCATTAGGTAGCCTTGGGTGACATTAGGAGCCAACAAAAATAGAACGCTGCCCATTGCGATGAGTTTCAGCGTGAAGAGAACTCGATTGAGTTTATCTACTGCATGAGTACCAATGGTAACCGTTAACGCGACTAAAACCGTAAACAGAAGGGTGGCCACGGTTCCTGACAAACGAATACCAAATAGCATATCTAGACGGTCTGCAAACTGGCCGCCGCCACCTGCAATATAGGCCGCACAAAGTGCATAGAACAAAAACAGCATGGCGAAACTTGCGATGTATTTGCCTTTTTTACCCAGTACTTGTTTAGCTAGTGTGTGTAATGTCGCGGAATGATCGGCGTACTGGTGAAGTTCTACCATCAACAGAGCGGTATAAGCCATTAAGGCCCATAAGGCGAGCATGAGTACTAAAGAAGTGCCAAAACCAATACCAGCAGAGGCTATTGGAAGGGCGAGCATGCCAGCGCCAATGGTTGTACCGGCAATAATAAGTGTGCTTCCGAGAACTTTTGATTTCATTGTACAGTCTACTTTACAGCTTGTAGGTTACTTTGCATTATCGTTTTAACGAACACTCTAATTTGAGTCATTAATGCTGAATTTTCGAAGAGTATGCAGTGTAATAATTCAAATAACAAGCATAATGTAAACATAAATCTATCTAATGTAAATTTATGTTTACAATGGGTGTTGGGGTTGGCGATTTACTGGCTCCGCAATCGTTTAACAATGAGTTGTATCAAAATAAACGTCGATTTCTCTTGGGTTTCTTACTTTTGTCATATACGTTAGGTAAAACTCTATGACGAGTGTTCAAGCGATTTGTAGTTAGCGGTCTGGTGTTTAGGGCTATGAGTACAAAGGCGCTTGTTCTAAAACAGGATGACATTATGGAAACACAAACAAACGAAGAAGCACTCGAATGGCTAGATGCTATGGAGATTGGCTTCAAATTACCTGATTGCGAAGAATTGTCGCAAACGGAAGACTAATCAACATTCCTACATGCAAACCAGCTCGTACCAATTAACTGTGTGAGCACATAGACTTAAAGCCGCTACACTGAATATATGAATTCGGTTGGAGATGAGATGGTTTGCAACGATTACTACTATTCTGCATTATTCTATTCCCCTTACTCTCGGGGTGTTATCTCTACTATTTTGACCTGAACTGGCAGCTGGAAAATCTGGCCGCATTTATTGTCTTTATTCCCGCGTGTTATCTTATTCTCACGATTGTTCTGATTATCATTAAACAGATCTCAGCAGCAATGATGGCTGCGGTGTTGTCGGTTACCTCATTGGTTCTATTCGGAACGACGCCACAGTTTATTACTTCTGATGGTTGTGATGAGAACTACGTCAGTGTGATGCAATACAATACCTATTATGACAATCAGCAGCTTGGGAACTTTATTGACTTTGTTCGTGAGCGACGACCAGACATTTTGGTGTTGCAAGAAGTGTCCCCGCAACATGGGGAACAGCTTAAATTGTTGAAAGACCTTTATCCTTATCAATATGGTGGGCAGAGGCGAGTCGGTTATCCTAGTGGTCAAATGATACTTAGCCGCGCACCGTTGTATGGTATGAATACCACCACTTCGATATCGGGGCACAACATTATTCAAGTTGTTTGGCGAGCATCCAACGAACGAGATTTGTTTTTGATAGCTGCCCACCCACCATCTCCGCGATCAGAAGCACTCTGGCGTGAAAGAAATGAAGTAATTGAAGACGTTGTTGATATGGCGCAAGCGTCGCCGTTAGATGTGACCATTGTGGTCGGGGACTTTAATTTGGCGAGTACGACAGAGCGATTCGATCAACTACTACCGAGTTTTGACAAGCAACCCGTTGCTAGTTGGCCTAAATTCATTAAACGTTGGTCGATACCATTTGTGCCTGTTGTCGCGATCGACCATTTTTGGATACGGCGTGTTGGTGGCTCGCAAAACACTATTTGCTTTCGAGATAGTTTGAAACAGATTCAAGGGTCGGACCATGTTCCTGTTGAAACACGTTTTAGACTTTAGATGGGCAAAAAAAAGCGACCCTAAGGTCGCTCTTCTTTCGTTCATTATGAATTGAACATCATTATTTCTTGCGGCAGTATTCTGCAATCACATACATGGCTTGGCCGTTTGCTTTGCCTTGAACGTGCTTAGGGTCATCTGCGTTAACGCTAATACCACGAATCACAGTGCCTTGCTTGATTACTTGAGAAGAACCTTTGATTGGCAGGTCCTTGATGACCGTTACGTCGTCACCTTTTTTAAGTTCTACACCGTTTACATCACGTGGCTTTTCGATGTTTTCATCTAGACCAAGCTCCGCCCATTTGGCTACTTCTTCTTCTAGATACATCATATCAACAAGATCTTGAGCCCAACCTTCAGCGGAAAGACGCTTAAGTTGACGCCAAGCCATAACCTGAACAGGAGCAACTTGGCTCCACATGCTGTCGTTTAGGCAACGCCAGTGGTTAACATCCATTGTTTCCGGGTTTTCAATTTGGCCTGTGCAAGTGTCACAAAGCATAATCGCGTGATCAACCGTGATTTGGGTATGAGGAGCCACCGCGAAAGGCTTAAGTGCTGTTTCAGCACCACATAGTTCACATTTGTTTTCGCAGCGTTCAAGCATAGTTGCTTCAATAGACATACTTATACCTTTTATTTGGTGAGACGGGCCTAAGCCTCCGTCCGAATAGTTATGTGGTACTTACTTTGAGTATCACCGGTTTGATAGCCGCGCATTATACATGGTTTTAGCCAAAAGTGTGATCGGGAGCGACTAAAACCGCATGATAGACATTTTGGGTCGTAAGAATATTCTCACTGAGTGAGATTAAACTGCGCATCAAGGCTAGGTTTGGGTACCAGCTCAAACTTTTGTTACTCAGCAAATAAACAGCTCACATAACCCATTCGTTTTACTAGATAACTATATAGTTTAAGAGTAAAAGTAAAACTATATAGTTATTATGAGTCTGAAGCATATAAGGGAAAGTGTATGACGCGAATAAATCTCAACGGTGATTGGCTGCTAACCAGTAAACAAAAACCAGCAGTTGAAGTAACGATGCAAGTACCAGGCGACAATTACTCTGCATTACTAAAAGCTGGTGTTATCGACGATCCGTATTGGGGTTGTAATGAGCAAGAGGTCCAGTGGGTACGAGAGTGTGAGTGGCAAATACATCGCGACTTTGAGTTGACCCACGAGCTGCTTTGTTCCCAGCAGTTATTATTATGCTTGTCTCGCCTAGATACGGTAGCGAAGCTAGTCATCAACGGAACAGAAGTCGACACTTTTTCTAATATGTTTGTCGCGCGCGGGGTAGACATCAAGCCTTATGTTCAGATTGGTGTTAACACTATTTGCATCACCTTTACGCCAGCTCACCTTGAAGCCAAAAACCGAACCGTGCAGTTACCTTTCCCAATACCGTCTTCAATGGGAAGCAATAACCAAATTCCGCATATGAACTTGCTACGTAAAACCCAGTGCCATTCGGGCTGGGATTGGGGAATTTGCCTACTTGTTTCCGGAATCTATGACGATGTTTTCATCAGCGTGGTTAACGAGGTTAAATTAGATCGTGTATCAACGGAGCAAATCTGGAAAGAAGACGGTTCTGTTGAAGTTGTGGTAGAGGTTTACCACCAAGCTGTTTCTGGCGTAGAGATAACTATTGGCTTTGATGAAGTTGAAAAGCGAGTAAACAGCACTGATGGCGAGGTGACGTCAGCTAGCTTCACCGTCGAAAAACCGAAACTTTGGTGGCCCGCGGGATATGGTGAGCAACCGCTGTATGATTTAAACGTCAGAATGGATGGTCAAACAGTAAACAAACGCCTTGGTTTGCGCAAGTTGGAGCTTAACAATACAGAGGATGACATTGGCTCCGCGATGGAGTTTCGTATTAACGATTTTCCTATCACGGCGCGCGGCGCGAACTGGATTCCAATGGATGCCATGCCTGCGCGAGAAAGCAAAGCTCGTTATGAGTCGTTATTAGGTGATGCGGTCGCCGCTAACATGAATATGATTCGAGTCTGGGGTGGTGGACAGTACGAAGCCGATATCTTCTATCAAACATGTGATGAATTGGGTTTGTTGGTTTGGCAAGACCTCATGTTTGCTTGCTCGCTTTATCCATCCACTCAGACATTCATTGACGATGTAGAACCCGAAGTTCGCTACCAAGTGCAACGTTTGAAAGACCACGCCTGCATTGCTTTGTGGTGTGGTGATAATGAAGTAATCGGCGCGTTAAATTGGTATGAAGAATCGAGAACCAGCAGAGATCGTTATGTGGTGAATTATGACCGATTAAACCGTAAGCTAGCGGATTTCGTCACTCAAGAAGATTCATCACGAAAGTTTTGGTCTTCGTCTCCCTGCAACGGAGAACTCGATTATGGCGATTCATGGCACGATGATGCTCGAGGTGATATGCACTTTTGGGAAGTGTGGCACTCTGGCGCTTCGTTTAATGCTTACCACAGTATTAAACCACGATTTTGTTCGGAGTTTGGCTTCCAGTCTTGGCCTTCATTATCAGAAGTAAAAACCTTTGTACCGGAGGAAGATTGGAACGTTACATCACCTACGTTTGAAGGTCATCAAAAGAATGCCTCTGGTAATAGCATTATTACCGAGATGTTTACGAGATATTTTCGCTTTCCGGCTAGTTTTGAGCAGATGCTGTATTTAAGCCAAGTCCAGCAATCCATTGCGATTAAAACCGGTTGCGAGTACTGGCGCTCCATATCACCGATTTGTCGAGGTATGTTGTACTGGCAGTTAAACGATAACTGGCCAGTAAGCTCTTGGTCGAGTATTGAATACAGCGGTCGCTGGAAACAACTTCACTATCATACCAAACGTGTATTTGCTCCTACCTATGTACCATTTGTTGAGACTGATGATGCATTGACCTTGAGGCTGGTAAACAACCGAAGAACTCAAGAGAAGGTCACAGGTGAAGTAGTGTGGATGAGTTGGAGTGGTGAACCTCTTGGAAGCTGGAATTTGAACGCTGATATCGCACCAGATGAAAACCAAGAAGTTTGGTCGTTGAACAAATCACAGTGGCAGACGCGAGCTGACCATGGTTTCTTCTTTGTCCGCTTCGAATCTCAAGGCGAGTGGAGTCAGAATACATGGTTTGCTAAACCGGAAGTGAAACAGCTGGCCATTGACAAAGCGAAAATCCAAGTGGAGATCAACGGAAGCGCGATAATACTAACGTCTGATAAACCAGCGTTTTTCGTTCATTTGGAGCACGACGGTTCTGGGCGATTTAGTGATTCCAGTTTTACTTTGTTGCCCAATGAACCTTATCAGGTTAACTATATCGGAGAGGAGCTAGAGACACTGTTATCGACGCTACGTGTTTATGACTTAAGCAATAGCTACTAATTAACCTTGACCTTGTTTCGCCCTAAGAGCCAGAGACACTTTTGACGCTGGCTCTTTATTCAGTGCTTTACAGATTGACCAACCTGCTTGGGCGACAGACTCAAGGTCAACACCTGTAGCGATTCCTAATTCATGGCAGAGATAGAGCACATCCTCAGTAGCCACATTTCCAGAAGCTCCATCGGCGTAGGGGCACCCCCCAAGTCCTGCGACGCTGCTGTCTATGGTCTGAATACCCATTAGTAACGCTTGATAAAGATTTGCAAGCGACTGCCCGTACGTATCGTGAAAATGAACGGCCAATTGCGATGCGGGGACATGCTCCCAAACAGCTTCTAGCACCCTAGCTATTCTCAGTGGTGTTCCTGTACCAATAGTGTCGCCCAGCGATACCTCATAACAGCCCAGCTCTATCAAGGTTTGACTGATCGCTGCCACTTGTTCAGGTTTGGTTTTACCTTCATAGGGGCAATCGACGATGCAAGAGAGATAGCCACGAACTCTTACGTTGTGCTGATGAGCAGCTTCAATGACGGGAATGAACCGTTGAATGCTTTCTTCAATTGAGCAGTGGATGTTTAGCTGAGTAAAAGACTCAGAACAGGAAGTAAACACGGCCACTTCGTTAGCACCTGCCGAGAGAGCCGCTTCGAAGCCTTGTAAATTAGGCGTTAGGGCAGAGTAGGTGACTTTTTTTTGCTTAGTTATTTGTTGAAAAACGTTAGATGAGTCCGCCATTTGAGGAATACGCTTTGCTGAAACAAACGCCCCTGACTCAATATGAGTTAACCCTGCGGCTGTCAGTTGGTTGATTAGGTTTACTTTTTGTGACGTGCTTATGCTCTTTTCATTCTGTAATCCATCTCGCGGACCCACTTCAACAATTTTAACGTGACTAGGAAGGACAGAAATAGCCATTAGAATCTACTCCTCTTCTTTCCAATGAGGCGGCACTTTGTCGAAGAAGGCTTGCAGACCTTTCTGACCTTGAGAAGAGGTACGAGCATCGGCAATAACTTGGCTTGTGAAATCAATCAATTGAGGATCAATTGGATGATTGTGACAGCGCTGAATCAAAGCCTTAGTGTTTGCTATTGCGTTTGGACTATTGGCAACGAATTTGTCGACCAGTGCATCCACGAAGGGGTCTATCTTACTACCTAGTAGCACCTCGTGGATAATTCCAAGCTCCAGAGCTTGAGGGGCGCCCATGACTTCAGCACTCAACATATAACGTCGAGCATAACGGGCGCCTATGGTACGAATGACGTAAGGTCCAATGGTCGCAGGAACAAGTCCAAGTTTCACTTCGCTAAGACAGAAACGACAGTCGGCATGAGCAACTACAACATCGCAGCAGCACAGTAGACCTAATGCCCCGCCAAATGCTGAACCTTGAACGACGGCTACGGTTGGAATCGTTAGCGTGTCTAGACGCTTCATTAGTTCGGCAAGTTTTTGGGCATCTTCCAAGTTTTCGTTTTGACTTTTGTTGGCCATGGATTTCATCCAGGCCAAATCAGCTCCGGCGGAGAAGTGCTTTCCGTTACCACGTAACACTAAGCAGCGGATATTCTTGTCGTTCCCAACGCTAAGCAGTGCATCGAGCAGATCCGCAATCATGGCATCATCAAAGGCATTGCTTTTATGTTGACGATCTAACGTCAGATGAGCGACTCCTTTGGTGTCGACGGTAAGTTTAATAGTATTGAGATTAGTCATAACCGCAGCCCGTTACATTCGAAAGATGCCAAACTCACTATCGGGGATAGGAGCGTTATCAGTAGCACGCAGCGCAAGCATCAGAATACGGCGTGTGTCTTTGGGATCGATAATGCCATCGTCCCAAAGTCTAGCACTGGCGTAATAGGGATGGCCTTCATTGTTATAGCGGTCGACAATATTTTGTTTGTAGCTTTGCTCTTCTTGTTCGGGCCATTGTTGATTCTGACGTTTCTTCACCTCACGTTTTACTTGAGTGAGCACATTAGCCGCTTGTAATCCCCCCATCACTGAGATGCGTGCATTTGGCCACATCCAAATCATTGTTGGGTCGTAGGCTCGGCCACACATGCCGTAATTGCCTGCGCCATATGAACCCCCAATGATGATAGTGAATTTGGGCACATCGGCACAGGAGACCGCCATGACCAGTTTGGCACCATGTTTTGCTATACCGCCTTCTTCATATTGCTTGCCGACCATAAAACCGGTGATATTTTGCAGAAAGAGCAGAGGGATTTTACGTTTGGCGCACAGTTCTACAAAATGCGCTCCTTTCTGGGCTGACTCGGAAAATAAGATCCCGTTGTTGGCAACAATGCCAATGAGTCGTCCATCAATTCGAGCAAAACCGCAGACTAAGGTTGCTCCGTATAGTGCTTTGAACTCGTCAAACTCAGAGTCATCGACGATTCTAGCTATCACTTCACGAACATCAAAAGACAGTCTTAAGTCACTGTTTACAATGCCGTATATCTCAATTGGGTCATAACTAGGTGACCTAGTTTTTGTAGCGGTATGAGTAGCTGGTAACGTATTGCTTATGTTAGTACTTGAAACGGCTTGTCTTGCCAACTCTAAAGCATGTTGTTCGTTGTGGGCATAATAGTCAGCGACACCGGACTTTTTACAGTGTACGTCCGCGCCACCGAGTTCTTCATCGGTCACTTCTTCTCCGGTAGCAGCTTTTACAAGAGGAGGGCCTGCGAGGAAAATCGTACTTTGATTTTTGACCATGATTGATACGTCAGCCATAGCGGGAACATACGCGCCGCCAGCGGTACATAGGCCGAGTACCACGGCGATTTGCGGTATGCCTTTAGCTGACATTCGCGCTTGATTAAAGAAAATGCGTCCGAAATGATCCTTGTCTGGAAACACCTCGGCTTGGTGAGGCAAGTTTGCTCCCCCAGAATCAACTAGATAGATACAGGGAAGATAGCACCGAGCAGCGATTTCTTGGGCTCGAAGGTGTTTTTTGACGGTAAGTGGGTAGTAGGTTCCCCCTTTAACGGCGGGATCGTTAGCGATGATCATACATTGAGTGCCGCAGACCTTGCCAATCCCAGCGACAACACCTGCACAAGGTACCTTATCTTCGTATACTTCCCATGCGGCAAATTGGCCAATTTCAAGGAAATCAGAATGCTGATCGAGCAGGGCATCAATACGCTCGCGAACCGGAAGTTTTCCTTTTGCACGTTGACGTTGAATGGCGTTCTCACCACCGCCTTCTTTGATGGATGAAAGGTCGGTTTCAAGCTGTGCTACAAGCGCATTCATTGCTTTCTGGTTTTTCAGATAAAGCTCTGAGTTGGGTTTTACTTTACTGACGATTTTAGTCATAAATCCCTCCGCTATTGAGACTCTTGGAACAGCTCTCGGCCGATAAGCATGCGGCGGATTTCTGATGTGCCAGCTCCGATCTCGTAAAGCTTAGCGTCACGCAACAAACGTCCTGCTGCGTATTCATTGATATAGCCATTCCCGCCTAACAATTGGATCGCATCTAATGTCATTTGTGTTGCAAGTTCAGCGTTGTAGAGAATGACACCAGCAGAGTCTTTTCGAGTGATCTCACCTCTATCGCAAGCGCTGGCCACGGCGTACAAATAGGCACGTGCTGCATTACAGCGTGTATACATATCGGCGAGTTTAGCTTGGACTAATTGAAATTCACCAATAGAGCGACCGAACTGTTTCCTTTCATGCACGTAGGGGATAACCAAATCAAGGCAGGCCTGCATAATACCCAGTGGCCCCGCTGCTAGCACGACACGCTCGTAGTCAAGCCCGCTCATCAATACTTCAACACCCTGATTGACTTCCCCAAGAACATTTTCCACGGGTACTTTGCAGTTTTGGAATACGAGTTCGCAGGTGTTGGAGCCTCTCATGCCAAGTTTGTCGAGTTTTTGTGCGTGGCTGAATCCATCAAATTGCTTTTCAATAATGAAAGCAGTAATGCCGTGTTGAGCCGCCGAAGGGTCAGTCTTAGCGTAGACCACCACCACATCCGCATCTGGACCGTTGGTAATCCACATCTTGCAGCCATTAAGAACAAAGTGGTCATTGTGCCTTTCAGCATGAAGCTGCATGCTTATCACATCTGAGCCTGCATTCGCTTCACTCATCGCTAATGCACCAATGTGGGAACCATCAACGAGCTTTGGTAGGTATTTTGCTCTTTGGGCATCATTACCATTTCTAAAGATTTGATTAACGCAAAGGTTGGAGTGAGCGCCATAACTGAGGGCAATGGAGGCAGAAGCTCGGCTGATTTCTTCTAGGGCGATGACATGAGCAAGATACCCCATAGCAGCACCGCCATATTCCTCGCTAACAGTTACACCAAGCAGACCCATTTCACCGAGCTCAGGCCATAGATGGTTCGGAAATGCGTTATCCGCATCTACTTGTGCAGCAATAGGGGCGATGCGTTCGCGAGCAAAACCATTAATATGCTCGCGCAGTAAGTTGATGGATTCATCAAGCCCAAAGTTGAGTGGGCTGTACTGACTAATCATAGAACCTCCCTTTATCTGGAAGAGACTCTACATCCTGTTACTTTAGCAATGAATCACAGCTTCAGGAGCAATTAGCTTGCTTTTTGCTTTCCCAACGCTTCGATACAACGTTTCTTTGCCACAGATAAGTCTTCCAGTAGTGCATTAATATCTTCAAGTTGGCGTTTCAAAACCGCTTCTTTTTCATCAATTATGTTGAGCATTTGCGTGAGCTGATGCTCTCCCTGATGAGTGTCATAAAGCTCAAATAACTCTCGTATCTCAGCAAGAGAGAATCCAAGCCTTTTTCCGCGCAGGATTAACTTCAAGCGAATCTTGTCTCTGCGTTGATAAATTCGCATCGTGCCTTTACGGTCAGGTTGTATTAATCCTTCGTCTTCGTAAAAACGAATGCTGCGAGTTGTTACATCAAATTCTTTTGCGAGCTCGCTGATCTTATAAGTTTCCATCGGTTACTGCTCTCCGAACTATGGTTTGGTCAGGCTTCGCGACCACTGCATTAATCTTAAAAGTCATTACTCAATCGAATTATGTTGTGATTTCAGACATTGGCGTAATGAAAAAATGACACGTTATTAAGTTGTTTCTTTACGTTTACGTAAATGTTAGTGCTATGCTTACTCATACGTCAAGGAAATAGTCGAGAATGAAGTTTAAAGACCAACGTCGTCGCTAGGGTACAAGGAGAGAATAATGCATCAACGAGAAGTCTGGGTTGTCGCAGCAAAACGAACACCGATGGGACGGTTTCAAGGTGAACTGTCGTCATTCACTGCTCCACAGTTGGGAAGCTCCGCGATAAAGGCGGTGATGAATGATGTTGCTTTAGACAAATCCTCCGTTGATGAACTCTTAATGGGATGTGTGTTGCCTGCTGGGTGTGGTCAAGCGCCAGCGAGACAGGCTGCTCTGGGAGCGGGAATAGTGGAGTCGGTTCCTTGTACCACGATTAATAAGGTATGTGGTTCTGGCATGAAAACGGTAATGCTCGCCCATTCAATGATTCAATTTGGCGAGGCAAACTGCGTGATCGCTGGTGGTATGGAGAGCATGACCAACGCACCTTACTTATTGCCCGACGCAAGACAAGGTATGAGAATCGGGCACAAGTCTGCCTGTGACCATATGTTTACCGATGGCCTAGCGGATGCGTATGAAGGCAAGCTAATGGGCGTGTATGGCCAAGCTGTCGCTGATGAGCTCGGTTTCTCTCGCGAGCAGATGGATAACTGGGCGGCTATGTCTGCACAACGTGCGCTCAATGCGCAGCAGCAAGGCTTATTTCGCAACGAAGTAGCACCACTCGATAGCAAGTACCATGAGCCAATTAATGAAGACGAACTACCAAAAACCATCAAACTCGACAAAATTCCAAAGCTGAAACCCGCCTTTAGTCAACATGGCACCATTACCGCAGCCAACTCAAGCGCTATCTCTGACGGAGCGGCTGCGCTTTTGCTGATGGAAAAAGAGCAGGCTATAGCTCAGCATCTGAAACCTTTGGCCATCATTAAAGGACATGCATCGTTTGCGAGAAAGCCTAGTGAATTCACTTTGGCTCCCGTTGGAGCTATCAAACAGTTACTTACTAAACTCGAATGGCGAGTGGATGACGTGGACGGATGGGAGATTAATGAGGCGTTTGCTGTCGTAACACAAATTGCGGTGAATCATTTTAAATTGGATAGCGGCAAAGTAAATGTGAATGGAGGAGCCTGTGCGTTAGGTCATCCTCTTGGTGCAAGTGGCGCACGAATACTGGTTACTCTAATTCATAGTTTGCAAGCAAAATTAGCGGATTCAGAGAGCGAGAAAAGATCGCTCAAAGGTGTGGCTGCATTGTGTATTGGTGGTGGGGAAGCGACCGCAATAGCTGTCGAAATTCCGCGTTAATACGGAGAGGGAGATCATGAGTGAGAAAGTGCCTTTGTTTATCGACGGTGAATGCCGTCAATCATCAGCATCTGAATGGTTAGACGTCACCAACCCAGCGACCAATGAAATCATTGGCTCTGTACCAGTTACGCTAGAAATAGAGATGCAGCGTGCTATTGAAAGTGCCGTACAAGCGCAAAAAGATTGGAAAGACGTGCCTATTTCTGAGCGTGCGAGAGTGATGCTTCGTTACCAGCATTTGCTCAAGAAAAATCATGATGATATCGCTGAACTGCTTTCAAAAGAGACAGGTAAAACATTGGCGGATGCTAAGGGAGATGTTTGGCGTGGCATTGAAGTCGTAGAGCAAGCAGCCAATATTGCCAGTAATATGATGGGAGAGACCGTCGAGAATGTAGCGACGGACATAGATGGCTATTCTATTGTTCAGCCTCTTGGCGTTTGCTGTGGCATCACGCCTTTCAACTTTCCTGCCATGATTCCGCTTTGGATGTTTCCTATTGCGATTGCGGCCGGAAACAGCTTTATCCTTAAACCCTCTGAACAGGTGCCGCTAACATCGATTTTGCTCGCCGAGTTATTTCAGCAGGCGGGTGCGCCTAGCGGAGTTCTTCAAGTTATTCATGGCACTAAGCCTCAAGTAGATTATTTGCTGGAACACCCAGATATCAAAGCCATATCATTTGTGGGCTCGGTACCGACCGCGCAATACATCTATCAAGTAGGTACTCAACACCATAAACGGGTTCAAGCATTTGCTGGTGCAAAGAACCATATGGTGATTATGCCCGATGCCAATAAAGCTCAAGTGATAAGTAATCTTGTAGGCTCATCCGTCGGAGCGGCGGGTCAACGATGTATGGCGATTTCAGTCGCGGTATTTGTTGGCTCCTCTAAGCAATGGATAGCCGAACTTAAAGTTGAAATGGCGAAAATCAAACCTGGATCCAAAGAGGATCCTGAAGCCGCATACGGTCCATTAATCAGCCATCAGGCTAAGCAGCGGGTTTTGTCTTTTATTGAGGAAGGCAAGCAAGCTGGAGCGGTATGCGAACTTGATGGCAGTCACTGTAAAGTAGATGGCTATCCCAATGGTAATTGGGTTGGGCCAACGTTGTTTAGTGGTGTTACGACTGATATGTCTATTTACCAACAAGAAATTTTCGGTCCGGTTTTAGTGTGTCTTGAAGTGGAGACGCTTGAGGAGGCACTTGAGTTAGTAAATCGAAACCCTTACGGCAACGGTACCTCAATTTTCACCGCTAGTGGCGCTGCTGCAAGGAAATATCAACACGAAGTGCTTGTCGGTCAGGTGGGGATCAATGTTCCTATTCCCGTGCCGTTACCATTTTTCTCTTTCACCGGATGGCGGGGGAGTTTTTATGGTGATTTACACGCTTACGGTAAGCAAGCCGTGCGGTTCTACACGGAAACCAAAACCGTCACGTCGCGTTGGTTTGACGATGATATTCCTGATGGACCTAATTTGACGATTCAACTTAAGTAGTTTCTCTGCGGGAAATCGTAGAGCGCTTGAATCATGTAAGTGGATGGTGAGGTAATGCTATGGATTTTGAACTGAATGAAGATCAAAGAGCGTTTTCGGAGACGGCTTTTCAGTTTGCCAATGAGCACTTAATGCCTAATGCAGCACAATGGGACGAAGAATGTATCTTCCCTAAAGACGTGTTAAAGCAAGCTGGTGAGTTGGGCTTTTTGGCACTGTATACACCAGAAAAAGAAGGCGGTTTAGAGTTAAGTCGTCTTGACTCTTCTATTGTGTTTGAAAAGTTAAGCATGGGTTGTACGTCCACCACGGCCTTTATGACCATCCATAATATGGTGACATGGATGGTAGCCAGTTTTGGTACAGAAGAGGCTAAGCAGGCGTTTTGTCCTAGTTTAATTAGTGGAGATTGGCTGGGTTCTTACTGTCTGACGGAGGCAACTGCGGGCTCAGATGCAGCTTCATTGCTGACAACTGCCGAGAGACAAGACGACAGCTACATCATTAACGGTTCAAAAGCCTTTATTTCAGGAGGTGGAGAGACCGATGTACTAGTAGTAATGGCAAGAACGGGTGGCGCTGGTGCTAAAGGGATTTCGGCATTTGTTGTACCAGCAGACTGTGATGGAATCAGTTATGGGCGCAAAGAGCCTAAAATGGGCTGGAATAGCCAACCAACGCGAGCCATCACATTCGATAGCGTCGTTGTCCCAGCGCAATATCGCTTAGGTGAAGAAGGACAAGGCTTTACCTTTGCCATGAAAGGGTTGGATGGCGGGCGAATCAATATCGCGACGTGTTCCGTAGGGACGGCGCAGCATGCTTTAAACCAAGCTGCTCAGTATCTCCATGAACGGAAGCAGTTTGGAAGTAGTTTAAGTCAGTTTCAAGCATTGCAGTTTAAGTTGGCAGATTTGGCAACGGAGTTGGTTGCGGCGAGACAAATGGTACGTTTGGCGGCATTTAAACTAGATAACCAGCATCCAGATGCGACGACCTATTGCGCCATGGCGAAACGATTTGCTACGGATGTCGGATTTAAAGTGTGTGACGGTGTGTTGCAACTCTTTGGTGGTTACGGATACATCAAAGAATACTCGCTTGAGCGTCATTTCAGAGATGTAAGAGTGCATCAAATCTTAGAAGGGACTAACGAGATTATGCGTTTGATCATCGCAAGACGGGTCCTAAGCGACGCATTCGCTATTGAGTAACGCATTCAACGCGGAGGAAACAAGATGTCAGAGGTCAATTCGATTCCTTATACCATTGATAACCATGTGGCTGTATTAACCATGTCCAACCCACCCGCTAATACATGGACTTGTGAAAGCTTAGTTCGTCTTAAACAACTAATAATTGAGCTAAACGATAACAAAGATGTCTATGCGCTGGTTATTACCGGGGACGGTGACAAATTCTTTTCCGCCGGCGCTGATTTGAAGGTGTTTGCTCAAGGGGACAAAGAAAGTGCTTGCACCATGTCACGAGTGTTCGGTGAAGCGTTTGAGGCACTGTCTGGTTTTTGCGGCGTGTCTATTGCAGCCATTAACGGCTATGCGATGGGTGGTGGTTTAGAAGTGGCACTCGCTTGTGATATTCGAATCGCAGAGCAACAAGCCATTTTGGCACTTCCAGAGGCCAAAGTCGGTTTGTTACCTTGTGCGGGAGGAACACAAAACCTTACTGCTCTGGTAGGTGAAGGTTGGGCTAAACGAATCATTTTGTGTGGAGAGCAAGTATCGGCACAAAAAGCACTGGATATTAGGTTGATTGAAGAGATTGTCGAAAGGGGTGATGCATTGTCTACCGCGGTAGCATTGGCAGAACAAGTTGCTCATCAATCACCGAGTTCAGTAACGGCATGCAAGACGTTGATTCAGTCTAATCGACACGATTTTATATCTTATGGGTTAGTCAAGGAGAGAGAGCTGTTCATTCGATTATTCGATACCGACGATCAGCGAGAGGGGGTGAATGCTTTTCTAGAAAAAAGACCACCTGAATGGAAGAACAGCTAGGAGAGCAAAATGTCAGATACGGTTAACTTTCAAGAACTTCCCTGTGGTGAAGACGATAATGTTGTTGCTATTGCCACGCTAGATAACAGTGGCTCATTAAATGCACTCACTCACAATATGATTGTGCTACTGAAACAACAACTCGAAAAGTGGCATCAGGATGAGCGAGTGGTGTGTGTGATTTTGGACGGTGCGGGTGAAAAGGCGTTCTGTGCGGGTGGCGATGTACGGGCCATGCACACCGTGATGAAAACAGAACCAGCAGATGTGGCCAAAGCGTACTGCGAGCAGTTTTTTAGTGTGGAATATGAATGCGACTACCTAATTCATACCTACTGTAAACCTATTATTGGTTGGGGTGATGGCATTGTGATGGGTGGAGGGATGGGGCTCTTCATGGGAACAAGTCATAAGGTTGTGACTTCGACATCACGCTTAGCCATGCCAGAAATTAGCATCGGTCTGTTCCCCGATGTGGGTGCTACTTATTTCCTTAACCAACTTGAGGACCGACTAGGCCTGTTTCTAGGACTAACTGGTGTCATGTTTAATGCTACGGATGCGATGGACATTCATATGGCTGACCATTTAGTTGTCCCTGATGCTAAAGAAAAGCTAGTTATTCAGTTGCAAGAAACAGATTGGAACTGTGTCGAAGATAGTTACGAATTTATCTCCGAATGTTTGGAGAAGTTGGCCGCCAAAGATAAGTCCTACTTGCCAGCACCGCAGTTGAAACCGCGCTTGAATGATATTTGTACGGCATGCAACGCAACCGACATCGGGATGGTGTTCACTAATATCATGGCGTTACCTGGTAACGAAAAGTGGTTGGCTGCAGCAAAACATAACCTAACAGGAGGCAGTCCTATTACTGCTCACATCTGTTTTCGACAAATTAACGACTATAGCCATTTATCGCTTGCGGATTGTTTTCGACTCGAACTCATTCTCGGTGTTAGGAGCGCCACGTTAGGGGAATTTGAAGAAGGGGTGCGTTCACGTCTAGTTGACAAAGACGGCGCGCCGCATTGGAAGTATCCAAACATTAACTCAGTTGATAAAGCCGTAATTGACGAGTTGTTTACCTCATTATGGCGAGAGCAAGAACACCCTCTATTTCAGCTTGGTCGCGTTTAAGGAGAAGCGCTATGAATCAGTCAGAATGTAACACCATTGCGTTTGTGGGGCTTGGTAACATGGGCGGTCCTATGGTGGAAAACCTGTTAAAAGCCGGTTTATCCGTCAATGTCTTTGATCTTGTCCCTGAGCTTGCAAAGAAGCTTGAGTCTGCCGGTGCGAAGGCATTTAACAGTCTAGAAGCTGCGGTTGAAAATGTTGATGCGGTAATAACCATGCTTCCTGCGGGAGAGCATGTGCGAGCGGTGTATTTAGGTGACCATCATGGAGGTGAAGGGCTACTCAAACTGGTAAAACCGGGTACATTCCTTATCGATTCTTCGACAATCGAGCCGGATTCCGCAAAGTTAGTTGCTAAAGAGGCGACCAAAAAGGGATTGAGTTTTGTTGATGCGCCTGTTTCTGGTGGAGTAGCGGGTGCCAAAGCTGGAACGCTTACATTTATTGTTGGTGGTTCTGCTCAAGCGTTTGAAACCTCAAATCAAATCTTGGCTCATATGGGGAAGAACATCTTCCATGCTGGGCAAGCCGGCGACGGCCAAATGGCTAAAATTTGTAATAACTTGTTATTGGGTATCGTCATGTCTGGAACCTGTGAAGCCTTGAGCCTTGGGATCGATAACGGTCTCAACCCTGAAGTACTATCAAATATTATGCAACAGAGCTCTGGAAGAAACTGGGTTTTAGAACTATATAACCCTTGTCCGGGAGTAATGGAAACCGCTCCAGCGAGCAATCAGTACGCTCCGGGCTTTATGAGTAAGTTGATGTCAAAAGACTTGGGACTAGGGATGCAGGCAGCGGCTAATAGCCAATCGGCTGTTCCTATGGGCGCATTAGCGCGTAATCTCTACGCATTTCATAACAATAATGGCAATGCAGAGTTAGATTTCTCCAGTCTGTTTGAGTATTTTCGTAGTGAAAGGGAGAAGTAGATGGAACTGAAACAGAGCGTTATCGCCATTACTGGTGCTGGCCAAGGATTAGGTCAAACAATGGCGACAAGTCTTGCACAACAAGGAGCGCATCTAGCCTTGATGGACGTGAACCTTGAAGCGTTGGCACAGACCAAACAGTTGTGTGAGGATTTAGGGGTTAAAGCGCAAATCTATCAAGTAGACGTGACCGATGAAGAGCAGGTGGAATCTGTATTTGGTGACATTGTCACTGATTTTGGGGCGCTAAATGGTTTGATTAATAATGCCGGTATTCTTCGTGATGGCATGCTAGTTAAGGCGAGAGATGGCGAGATATCTAAGATGTCTTTGGACCAGTTCAACTCGGTCATTAACGTCAATCTAACTGGTACGTTTTTGTGTGGACGTGAAGCCGCAGTGAAAATGATCGAGACGGACTCAAGAGGCGTGATTATCAACATCTCAAGTGTGTCGAGAGCAGGTAATATGGGGCAAACCAACTATGCAGCTTCTAAAGCTGCGGTGGCAACCATGGCTTCCGTTTGGGGGAAAGAGCTCGCGCGCTATGGCATTCGCGCTGCTGCAATTGCTCCGGGAGTCGTTGAGACATCGATGACCGCGCAAATGAAGCCAGAAGCTCGTGAAAGGCTTGAGCATATGGTTCCAGTAAGACGAATGGCCGATCCGTTGGAAATTGCTCATACGGTACGTTTTATACTGGAGAATGAGTACGTGAATGGTCGCGTCATCGAAGTAGATGGTGGTTTGGTGATTTAATCGTCTTTATTCGCATTAACCATTACATAGCTTGATAATTTGGACCTCCACCACCTTCAGGTGGGGTCCATTTTATATTGGCTGATGGGTCTTTAATATCGCACGTCTTACAATGCAAACAGTTACTGGCATTGATCTGCAGCTGTTTGTGACCTTCCACTTCAATAATCTCATACACACCGGCAGGACAATAGCGCTGACTAGGTTCGTCAAACTGTAGAATATGGCTATCGATTACCACATTAACATCCAGAAGTTGCAGATGACACGGTTGATTCTCTTCATGTTGGGTACCAGACAAATAAACTGAAGAAGGTTTGTCAAAACTTAATACTCCATCGGGTTTTGGGTAACTAATGTTAGGAACGTTGGCTTTATGTGCTAACTGTAGGTGATCGTCATTGGTGTCTGACACTGCCCAAGGAGCGGGGCGTTTGAATAGACGTGTCCATACATTTTGTTCGAACATATTGAGCATGCCGCCGATAGGTTCGCCAAAACGATGCAAATTAGCGCCAAAGTTTTGTGTGTCGCTGAGTTCTTGGTAGAGCCACGACGCTTCAAACAAGGTTTGATAATCGGCCTCATTGTGAGCACATCCCTTGGCGAGTTGTTGATAGACCGCCTCAGCAGATAACATGCCGGATTTCATCGCTGTATGGGTGCCTTTTATTTTGCCCATGTTAAGGGTGCCAGCATCGCAACCAATGAGCAGACCGCCAGGAAATTGCTGTTTGGGGAGCGAACGAAGACCTCCTTTGGCGATGGCTCTTGCGCCAAACGAGATTCGTTCACCACCGTGAAGGTATTTCGAAATGGCTGGGTGGTGTTTGAAGCGTTGAAATTCGTCAAAAGGGCTTAGGTGAGGATTGGTGTAATTGAGGTCGACGATTAAACCAACAGCGATCTGATTATTGTCCAAGTGGTATACGAAACTGCCTCCGGTGGCTTTAGAGTCATGTAATGGCCAACCGACACCATGAATAACTTTGCCTTTGGCGTAGTGAGGTTGCTCATCGGGAAGTTGCCAAACTTCTTTGAATCCTAAAGCGTAATGCTGTGGTTGCTTGTTCTGATCCAGCTTAAATCTCTGAATAAGTTCCTTACCTAAATGCC
Source organism: Vibrio barjaei (assembly GCF_001639065.2). Classification (GTDB taxonomy): domain Bacteria; phylum Pseudomonadota; class Gammaproteobacteria; order Enterobacterales; family Vibrionaceae; genus Vibrio; species Vibrio barjaei. Next base: position 225,350 of record NZ_LQXO02000053.1, on the reverse strand, counting down.
CACGCGCACCTTCAGCGAAAATTGTGTACTTACCCTTTAATTCGATACCCGCTTCAAACGTGCTTTTGTGTGCTCCTTTCTTATCTAATCCCATATCTGAGGTACAAACACCAACCACTGCGCCTGTATTGGAATAAATAACGTGCTGCGCTGCAAAGCCAGGAAAGATTTCAACGCCAAGGCGTTCTGCTTGATCTGCAAGCCACTGACATAACAAACCAAGACTAATGATGTGATTCGATTTGTTGTTGTGAAGGGTGGCTGGCGTTAGAAATGACGGTATGTTTAGGTGATTGTATTGTGTGGTCAGATAGATGAAGTCATCTAGCAGCACAGGATTGTGCACAGGCGCGTTAAGTGATTGCCAGTCAGGAATAAGCTCATCAAGCGCTCTGGTTTCAAACACTGCACCAGAGAGAATATGAGCCCCAACTTCAGCACCTTTCTCAATCACGCACACCGATAGCTCAGTATCGTTTTGCGTTGCAAGCTGTGTTAGATGAATGGCACAAGCAAGGCCCGCTGGGCCGGCACCAACTATAACTACGTCAAATTCCATGCATTCTCTTTCCATGTTCACCACCTAATTTTACAAAATGGGCCCATTTCGGAACTCTATGTATAACTATAGTGCAGTTGACGTAAACGTAAACTTTACTAAGCTCAAATAATAACCTTTAGGCTTGTTCTTTTTATCCAAGGAGTCGGTATGAAAGTGTTAGTTGCTGTAAAGCGTGTCGTTGATCCTTATGTGAAAGTGCGTGTAAATAAAGACGGTAGTGGTGTTGAAACTGCTAATGTCAAAATGTCGATGAACCCTTTCTGTGAGATTGCAGTGGAAGAAGCCATTAGACTCAAAGAGTCCGGCTCTGTGGACGAAGTAGTGGTGGTGAGTATTGGTGATAAGGCAGTGCAAGAAACTTTGCGCAATGCCCTTGCTTTGGGGGCTGACAGAGCGATTCATATAGAAGCGACATTATCACCTGAACCTTTAGCTGTGGCAAAAATCTTGAAAGCGATGGTTGAGAAAGAACAGCCGACACTGGTTCTACTTGGTAAACAATCGATTGATACGGACAATAATCAAGTCGCACAAATGCTAGCGGCTTTGACGAGTAGACCTCAAGGAACGTTTGCTTCTAAAGTCGCACTATCGAGTGAGCATGTTGAAGTCACTAGAGAGATCGACGGGGGATTGGAGACCTTGAAGCTGACATTACCTGCCATCATCAGCACTGATCTGAGGTTGAACGAGCCCCGTTATGCTTCTTTACCGAACATCATGAAAGCCAAACGCAAGCCACTTGATGTTATCGATATTGATTCATTTGGCGTGGATTTGATTCCAAAACATCAGATGTTAGAAGTCTTGGCACCCAAAGAGCGTCCAGCAGGAGTGAAAGTCGCAAATGTGGATGAACTGATTGATAAGTTAACTAATGAAGCGAAAGTACTTTAAGCAGAAGAGTATCAAGGAGAGATGATTATGGATACGCAAATTCTTGTTATTGCAGAGCACGATAACCACAGCGTAGCGCTTGATACCTTTAAAACGCTATCCGCAGCGGCGCAAATAGGTGGTGACATTTCGGTGCTTGTCATGGGGCATCAATGTCAGGAGGTAATAGAACGTATTGGCCACTGCGATATAGTCAAGCAAGTGATCGTCGCCGACGATGAACAATTTAGTCATTTACTTGCTGAGAACGGAGCACCAATAGCGGTGCAGCTTGCCAAAGACTTTACACATATTTTGGCTCCAGCGACGACATTTGGAAAAAATCTGCTACCACGTATTGCTGCGCTGCTCGACGTCGGCCAGCTATCTGATGTCGTGGAAATTGTGACGGCAGATACGGTTATCCGTCCAATCTATGCCGGTAATGCGCTAGCGAAAGTGAAGTCGACAGAGGAAAAAATACTCATGACGATACGCGGTTCGGCGTTTGAAGCAGTGGGGCATGACCCCGCGAATCAAGCGACAGTGATAACGGTCGGCGGTCATGATGTTGGGAATGGTCTTTCTGCATTTGTCTCTCAGCAACAAAATGAAAGTGAGCGCCCTGAATTGGCGGCTGCTCGTGTTGTTATTTCAGGTGGGCGTGGCGTAGGCAGTAAAGACAACTTTACTTTGGTGGAGCAGCTCGCTGATAAACTCGGTGGTGCTATTGGTGCGTCGCGAGCTGCGGTTGATGCAGGGTTTGTTTCAAATGACCTGCAAGTTGGTCAGACGGGCAAAATAGTCGCACCGGATTTGTACATTGCCATCGGTATTTCAGGCGCGATCCAACACATGGCAGGGATGAAAGACTCTAAAGTGATCGTCGCGATAAATAGTGATCCTGAAGCGCCTATTTTCCAAGTTGCGGACTACGGATTAGTAGGAGACCTGTTTGAGATTATGCCGGAGCTTATCGACAAAGTACCTTAAGAGCTTAGGTTAAACACCAAGTTGCTACTTTGCTGTTAGGACTTTTCCTACAGCGCGTTTGAGGCTGGTGATTACTCGATAATGTACTTCTAAGGTATTGAATAGCAGCTACTATTTATCTTTTAAGTGTGAATTGGTAGAGAAGTTGTTTTCGGGCGCTAACTTTTTGTTATGAATATCTTTGATTTCGTATAGGATGCGCCACCCGCAGTTTTTCGTCGGCAACGACTAGGCAAACATGTCCGCCAATTCTCTCTATACTGACCTTTCTGGTTACTACGACCTAATGTGTGTCGATATTGATTACCAAGCGCAAAGTCATAACGTAAAACGATTGCATCAATTGTTTGGAAACCAAGGAAATACTCATCTTGATTTAGCATGTGGTACAGGTCCTCATGTCCGTCACTTTATTGATTATGGTTATCAAAGTAGTGGTTTGGATATCAATCAACCTATGTTGGATTTCGCGTCGGTTAGATGTCCGGAAGCTCATTTTTCGCTACAAAATATGAGCGAGTTTAATGTTACACAACCACTTGATTTGATTACCTGCTTTCTCTATTCGATTCATTACTGTGATGGGATAGAAAAGCTTAAACAGTGCCTCAATAGTGTGTTCAATGCTCTGTCAGTCGGTGGCGTATTTTGCTTCAATGCGGTTGATAGGTTGAAAATCAATAACCATTCTTTTGTTCAGCATTCAGCAGAGAGTGAAGGCAGTAAATTTACGTTTCGTTCAGGTTGGTATTATGAAGGGCAAGGTGAGCGTCAGGCACTTAAGCTTAACATTGAAAAAAACACGGGTGAGGAAACGCAAAGTTGGTTTGATGAGCATCCGATGGTGGCTTTTACTATCCAGGAACTAAAAGCATTGCTAGAACCGCTATTCGAAGTGCATCTGTTTGAGCATGACTATGAAAAAATCACGCCTTGGGATCAGCAATCTGGCAATGTTCTAGCGGTTTGCGTAAAGAAGTAACAGTGTCTTGCTAGGTTGTAACGAGAGTAAGTGAATCAAAGCTCGTTAAATATGCAACCTAGCTATCATATTGAACACCCTTAACTTGAAGCGAGTGCACTTCGCTTGCAGGATAATGCACTCTGTTTTAAGTCACTAAGGAATGTTTGATGGCTGGTATTACCGAGCTGGAGCAGTTACTGAGCTCTATGAGTCCATGTCTACTCGACGACGAAGTCGTATTCTGTCATGTGAAAGGGACGCTTAAGGAATATACAAAACTTGAGTTGATTGCTACCTTCATTGAAGCGGAAGGTCTCACACTTGTCCTACCTAAAGCCGAAGCCGTAAAAGCGAAGTTGAGCTTTGAGTCAGTATTTCAACAAATTACGCTTAATGTTCATTCTAGCCTTGAAGCTGTAGGTCTAACCGCAGCCGTCGCCTCAAAATTGGCGGACAGAGGCATTAGTGCCAACGTCATCGCTGCCTACTATCACGACCATATTTTTGTGCCATCACTAGATGCTCAAAAAGCTTTACTAGCTTTACAAGAGTTTAGTGACGACAAATCCAACAATGATGAAGCATCTAATGACCGCTGCCATTAGAGCTAAAGCCGTTTGCCTTTTTCGGCATAACGGAAAGGTGTTACTTGCAGAAGGTTACGACCCTGCAAAAGACCAGAACTACCTGATCCCCATTGGTGGTGGCATTGAGTTTGGTGAAACGTCGCGAGAGGCCGCTGAACGAGAAGTAAAAGAAGAAATCGGCGCAGATGTGACCTCCCTTGAACTTCTCGGGGTTAGTGAGAATCTCTTTACCTTCGATGGACGCACTGGACACGAGATTGTGTTTGTTTATCAGGGGCGATTTGTTGATCAAGGTTTCTATCGAAAGACTCATATCGACGGGATTGAAACTAATGGAGTGGAATTCGTCGTTAAATGGGTTGAAGAAAGCGAGGTATTGGCAGGAAAGATACCGATTTATCCAGAGGGTATCTCAGAGATGTTACCAACGTAAGGAATGAAAAGAAGAAAGGACGCTGTTTTGTATCAATTATATTATTACCCTAACAATGCGAGCTTGGCGCCGCATCTTTTGCTTCATCATATGAAGCTTCCCTATGATCTGCTTTTGGTGGATAAAAAGGAGAAGGTTCAAAAGTCTGCAGATTATTTAAAGCTTAATCCTGCGGGGCGAATTCCCACTCTCGTCGCCAACGGTCAGGCTATTTTTGAGAGTCCGGCGATTTGTATTCACTTATGTGAAAGTCACCCCGAACATAAGCTGATTCCGGAGATTGGGAGTCCGTTGCGTCCGCTTTTTTTTCAGTGGTTAACCTATTTAAATAATACACTGCAAGCTGAATTGATGGTGCGTTACTATCCACATCGCCACACCAATGATGTATCGACAATTCCCAATCTCTTGTCGGCCCAAGACGAGCGTATTGCAGAGGCGCTAAGCATTATCAATGATCAGCTTGATGGTAACGAATACCTATTAGGTGCAAACATTTCTGCCTGTGATTATTTCTTATTTATGCTGGCGGAATGGTTACTGCCCATAGAAAAAAATCCAATGACGTTCACTCATTTGGCGGATTATCTACAAAGATTGTCGACTAACCCAACGATTAAAGCAGTCAGTGAACTAGAAGACATAGACCTTTCTCCATTTATCAAATAATAGAAAAATAACGGGATCGTCGGATAAACTAATACTAATAAGGGATTAAACATGAAACAAAGGACGTTTTCATCATGGCTGCATACTGAGCTGCCAATCATTCAAGCGCCTATGGCTGGAGTACAAGACAGTAAGCTCGCGATAGCGGTAAGCGAAGCTGGTGGTTTAGGCTCTATACCTTGTGGCATGCTTTCTAAAGAGCGTATTGTAGAAGAGTTGGAGTCCATTACATTAGCTACCGATCAACCATACAATCTTAATTTTTTCTGTCACTCAATGCCTAACTTTGATCAAGAACGCCAAGCTCAGTGGCGTAATCGACTTGCACCGTATTTTGAAGAGTTGGAACTCGATATTGCCATTCAACCAAGCATGGCAACGCGCATGCCATTTAGTGAGGATATCGCTGACGCTATTGAAGCATTTAAACCTCCTTACATCAGTTTCCATTTTGGCCTGCCTAACAAGGCTCTTGTGGAACGAGTAAAAAGCTGGGGGACATGTATTTTGTCTTCGGCGACTACCGTCGAAGAGGCGATTTGGTTAGAGAAAAACGGAGCGGATGCGATTATTGCTCAAGGTGTGGAAGCGGGCGGTCATAGGGGAATGTTCTTAACGGATGATCTTGCTACTCAATTATCGGTCGAAGATCTCATCAAGAAGATTGTTGATAACGTCACTGTACCCGTCGTGGCGGCTGGAGGCATCAGCACTGCAGACAAGGTTGAACAGGCATTTAACATAGGAGCTGAGGCAGTTCAGGTGGGGACCGCTTTTCTATTGTGTGATGAGGCCACGACATCGGTGTTACATCGTGATGCTATCAAAAGTACTCAGTCTCAGCATACTGCAATTACCAATGTGTACTCGGGCCGACCAGCACGAGGAATAGTCAATCGTGCAATGAGGGAGCTCGGTTTTATAACACAGGAAGCACCACAATTTCCTTATGCGTCTATTGATATAACACAGCTGAGGGGACAGGCGGAACAGCAAGGTAGTGCAGACTTCTCGCCGCTATGGTGTGGAGAAAGCACTGATGGTTGTAAGGAAGTATCGGCAGAGCAGATACTCAGAGAACTCGCTAGAGTCTGAATAACCAGCGTAATATTCCGATAAACCTTATTTATTCATAAACCATGGTTACTAATAAACTCAAGTTACTATAGGGAAATCACAATGGATTACGACCAATTCAACGAATTTTGCGGCGCTTTCCCAGCGACCAGTCATGTTATTCAATGGGGTGATGCTCATGTCTGGAAGGTCGGTGGCAAGGTCTTCGCTATTGGTGGCTGGAACAAAGAGAGCGGGGCAGCGTTTACTTTCAAAACGTCGGATTTGAATTTTGATTTTCTTAGTGACAGTGAAGGCTATCGGCCTGCGCCATACTTTGCGAGTCGTGGGATGAAGTGGATACAGCAGGTAGAGACGTCAGGTCGATTTGACGAAGAATTAGAGTATTACCTTAAAGAATCATATCGGCTGGTGGCGTTAGGTTTAAGTAAGAAAAAACGTGGTGAGTTAGGTATCCTGATTGACGGCTAACTCACCCTGTTTAACGTTTAGTCAACGGTTGGCTGCTGCAAGTGCTCAACCAGTACTTTGACGAATCGCGCTGCTTCGCCACCAGTACACGCTCGATGATCGAATGTGATCGACAAAGGTAGCGCTTTGATGACTATTGGCTGACCGTCTTGTAAAACTAGTTTCTCGATAATTCGACCAGCTCCTACGATAGCGACTTGAGGTGGTGAGACGACAGGGGTCGCGAATATTCCGGCAATGGCGCCAAAGTTCGACAGCGTTATCGTCGCGTGTTGAAGTTGTTCTCTGCCTATCCGTCTGGCTCGAATTCCCTCAACGGTGTCATTTAGCCAGTGACGGATTCCTTGTTGGTCAAAGCTATCGGCGTTTCTGAGTACTGGCACATACAATCCATGGCTACTATCTACCGCGATTCCGATATTCACTTTGCTATGAACACAACGTGTCATTGTATCGGCATCAAACCATGCGTTTAAGGCTGGCTCTTTTTGGCAAGCAAACACAACAGCTTTAATTAAACGACCGGAAATATCCTCTTTTTGTGACCAATTGGACAACAACGCTTCTTCAGTGATCGTCACAGAAGCAACGTTGTGATGTGACTCCGCCATAGTGCCGACCATGGTGCGTCTTGCACCTTTAAGCACTTCCGTCCCAGGTGTTTGTCGGTCGAGTTCGTTGTAAATATCTGTGTCAGTAATAACACCGTCGTGCCCGCTACCTTTCACCTTTAATAGGTCAACACCGAGCTTCTTAGCGAGAAGCCGAGCAGACGGCATCGCAGTGACCGTTTGTTCAGAGTTTGAATGGTGAGCAGGTCCCACCCAAAAGTCATCAACTTCAACGTGGTGTGTGTGGTTTGATACATTGCCAACAACGGTGGCTGCGTCGCTCGGGGCTGATGTAGAGTTAGTGGCAGACGCTTCCGTGACTACTTCTTCAATTTCAATCAGTAAACTGCCGATGTTGATGACGTCACCTTCCTCCCCATGACGGCTGACGATTTTCCCGCTGTAGGGTGCTGGCACTTCAACAACGGCTTTCGCAGTTTCGACGGTTAAGATCACCTGATCAACGTCTACATGTTCACCAACGTTAACGTGCCATTGAACAATTTCTGACTCAGCGAGTCCTTCCCCTAAATCTGGTAATAAAAATGACTTCATTTCCAGCCCTCCACAAGTTCGCGTGCGGCAAGTGTGATGTCTTGTTCTTGAATTAAGAAATAGTCTTCGTTTTTGTAATATGGCATAACTGTGTCGAGCCCGGTAACACGTTTAGGTGGAGCTTTGAGAAGACACATAGAATGTTCGGAAACTCGAGTAATGATCTCCGCTCCGACACCACAGCTTTGGCTCGCTTCATGGACGATAAGTAAACGTCCGGTTTTTTCCAGTGATTTAATAATGGTGTCCATATCGAGAGGCTTAATACTCGCGAGATCGATAACTTCTGCTTCAATTCCTTGCTCCGAAAGAGATTGAGCGGCTTGCAGGGTTTCAACTACACAAGCTCCCCAAGTGACGACCGTGAGATCTCGTCCTTTTCTTAGGGTGTAACAGGTATCGAGAGGCAGAGCTTGTCCATCGTTTACTACGGGTGATTTGACTGTTCGATAGATTCGCTTTGGCTCGAAAAACATTACAGGGTCGTTACTACGAATTGCAGATAGCAGAAGTCCGTATGCTCGTTGAGGAGAGGAGGGAACGACGACCTTCAGTCCAGGAATATGAGCAAACAGGGCTTCGATGCTTTCAGAGTGATGCTCAGGGGCGTGTATACCGCCACCAAACGGCGCCCGAAATACCGCAGGGCAGGTTAACCGGCCTCTAGTGCGGTTTCTCATTCTTGCAGCGTGGCAGATGAGGTGTTCCATTGCAGGAAAGACAAAGCCCTGAAATTGAAATTCGGCAATAGGTCTTAGCCCTTGTGTTGCCATGCCAACCGCAACGCCTCCTATTAGGGCTTCGGCAAGGGGAGTATCAATCACTCTTCTTAATCCAAATTTCTCTTTTAAACCGACAGTAGCGCGAAACACACCGCCGTTGTCTCCAACGTCTTCACCTAGTAGCACGACGTTGTTGTCGTGCTCCATTTCATAATGAAGTGCCAAGTTAACTGCTTCAATGAGCGTGATTTCGGGAGTTTGTTGATTAATCATGTTTGCCTCCCTGCATTCGCAACGTCTTATTAATCAGCGTATCTCTTTGCGGTGCTAGCTCGCTTGTTGGGGTTTCGTAGAGATAATCGAACGCTGATTCAGGTGGTTGAGGTGGTGTGGCTAAATAGCGAGTAACAGCCTCTTCAACGATGGTTTTAGCTCCTTGTACCAGCAACTGCTCCTGATCATCAGACCAAAGGCTTCGCGAGATTAGATAGGATTTTAGACGTTTTATTGGTTCATAGTCCCATGCTTGTTGTAGCTCTGAATCACTACGGTAACGACTAGCATCATCAGCGGTAGTGTGGTCACTAAGGCGATAGCTGATAGCTTCAATCAGCGTGGCTCCTTTGCCCTTTCTAGCTCGATCGACCGCTTGCAAAATAGTGTCATACATAGCTATAACATCGTTGCCGTCCACTGTCAGGCCGGGTAATCCAGCTCCAACTGCTTTGTCTGCCAAAAATTCTGCGCCACATTGTAGTGAGCGAGGGACCGAAATCGCCCATTGGTTATTGTTGACGACAAAAATCAAAGGAATGTTCCATGCACCAGCACAGTTGAGCGATTCCAAGAAGTCGCCTTTAGACGTGGCTCCATCTCCACAAGTTACCAAAGCGACATCGTGGTTCCCCTTAATTTTTAATGCGGACGCCACTCCTACGGCATGAGTGCATTGTGTGGCAATAGGAACGCAGAAGGGAAGATCGGTGCACGGTGAGCCATCATCAAATTCGAAGTCACTGCCTCGCTCATCGCCTCCCCAGTATTGAAGGTTTTTTTCTATGGCGATACCACGAACCCAGAGAGCGGGCATATCACGGTAGTAAGGAACAAAGACGTCTGATCTTGTGAGAGCGTGACCGACGGCGATACCTATGGCTTCCGCGCCAAGATGGGAAGGGTAGGTCCCAAGTTTGCCGGTTCGCTGAAGAGCAACGGCTTTTGCATCGTATGTTCTCGCAACTACCATGTCACGATAGAACTGAAGTAAGGTGTTCTCATCTGCCCAGTGGGGCAACGGCTTAACGAGATTACCTTGGTAGTCGATAAAACGATGCATGGGTAATGCTTGTACGTTCATCTCGAACTCCTTTTCGCACGCTCCGATAAGAGCTAGTGCTAGAAAATCCCAGGGTACAACCTTGATTTTTGTTTTCGGACATGATGGTAATCGTCTGAAGACAAAAGAATCATTGATACTATAAGTGTAATCAAATTGTTAAAAAGTGCCGCATTTAGATGCCCTGACACTAGTAAAATTAACCTTACAGGGGTACTTATGCGAATTAATATATGGAATTAAAAATCAAATCTGGGGATATTGACTGGTTTTGAATGGGTGCGATTGTTTGGTGTGATATATGTTACTGGTATTACCTGTTGTAATTTCATGTGGAGGTTGCGCAACTACAACAGGTTTTCTGCGGTATGTGGATCTTTAGTTCTAGAGCTCTTCACATAGTTCGAGTGGTAGACCGTCAGGATCTTGGAAAAACGTAAAACGCTTACCAGTGTATTCATCAATTCGTATTGGTTCTACGTCAATATCATTTGCTTCTAGATAATCGACGATTTGCTCGAGCTTGGTGACATTAAACGCTAAATGTCTTAAACCCTTAGCCTCTGGAAAGCTAGGACGATCAGGAGCACCAGGGAAAGTGAACAGCTCAAGTTGCGTGCCATCAGGTAAGGCGAGATCCAATTTGTAGGAGTCTCGATGTTCGCGGTAGTTCTCGTCGATTACTTCCAGCTTTAGTATGTTGACATAAAAGTGTTTCGACTTTTCGTAGTTGGAACAAATGATGGCGGTGTGATGGATCCCATTAAGCATTTTGTCTTCCGTCGTTGATTGGTTAATTGTTTAGCTTCGATGGCAGTTCCTTGACGACATAGTCAATAAACACGCGTAAGCGGGCCGGCATGTATTTGGTTTGTGCGTATTGGAGTGCAACGGCTCCATGGTAGTTACTCTTGATGGTCCAATCCGAGAGGACGGGCACAACACTGCCATCTTCTATGGCTTCAGAAATAACAAAATCATGAAATATTCCGATGCCGAGACCTTGTTTAACGCCATGGAGGCGCATTTGAGAGTGGTTGATGGCATAACGTCCTGTTACTTTCACGGTATGAAACTCATCGTCTTTGAGAAAATCCCAAATGTTGTCGCGTTCCGTTTCAGCAAGATAGAGGCAGTCATGTTTCTCAAGATCACCTGGTGTATAGGGCAGTCCGCGCTTAGCAATGTAATCGGGACTGGCACACAGTACGAGGTTGGTTGGTCCTAACTCTTTCATAACCAGGTTTTCGTCTGGTTTGTCAGTAAGCTTGAATGCTACGTCGATGCCCATGCGCAGCAGGTCGATTTCGCCATCAACGGCGCGAACTTTCAATTGAATCTCGGGATATCTAACTAAGAAGGGCGTAATAAAAGGTTGTAATACTGAGTTAAGAAACGCTTCCGGTGCGGCGACAGTAATAGACCCGCTTGGCTCAGCATGATCGGATTGAGAAACGTCAATGGCTTGTTGTGCCGCGTTCACCATTAACACACTTTGGTCGTAAACCTTTTGTCCAGCCTGAGTGATAACCAGTTTACGCGTAGTGCGCTCAAACAACTTTGCCGATAGCGCACTTTCGAGACGAGTAATGGTTTTAGATAGCGCGGATGGCGTAACACCCAGTTTTTTTGCGGCGGCGGTAAAGCTGCCTTCGTTTACTACCAAAATAAAAGACGCGAGGTCAGGTAATAAACTCAATAACTTATGGCTGAACATTATTGTTGCCTCAGATTCACTAATGGTTTTCCATCTTAAGGGATAATCGTTTGCACCACAATGAACTAAAATGATTCCAATCTAGATATAAGGCGAATCAATACGCTGTAAATATCACCTCCCTACATAACCTATTGATAAATAGGATAGAAAAAGGAATCCACTATGTCTTCTGCGTTTTATAAGCAAATCCAAGAGCAAATTGAAGAAGTAAAAGCTGAAGGACTTTACAAGTCTGAGCGCATTATCACTTCTCAACAACAAGCGGCTGTTGAAATCTCAACAGGTGAAGAAGTACTAAACTTCTGCGCGAACAACTATCTTGGTCTTGCAAACCATCCTGCACTTATCGATGCTGGTAAAGCGGGCATGGATAAAAACGGCTTTGGTATGGCTTCAGTTCGTTTTATCTGTGGTACTCAAGACATTCACAAAGAACTTGAGCAGAAACTGTCTACATTCCTAGGTAAAGAAGACACTATCCTTTACACATCATGCTTCGATGCAAACACAGGTTTGTTCGAAACTATTTTGGGTAAAGAAGATGCGATCATTTCTGATGCGTTAAACCACGCTTCTATCATTGACGGTGTTCGTCTGTGTAAGGCAATGCGTTACCGTTACTCTAATAACAATATGGAAGAGCTTGAGCAGCAACTAATCGCTGCTAACGAAGCAGGTGCTCGCCATAAGCTAATCGTAACTGACGGTGTATTCTCAATGGACGGTGTGGTTGCAAACCTTCCTGCAATCTGTGATTTGGCAGATAAGTACGATGCACTAGTGATGGTAGATGACTCTCACGCAGTTGGCTTCATGGGTAAGAACGGCGCGGGTACGCATGAGTTCCACGACGTTGTAGACCGTATCGACATCATCACTGGTACGCTAGGTAAAGCGATGGGTGGTGCGTCAGGTGGCTATACTTCTGGTAAGAAAGAAGTGATTGACTGGTTACGTCAGCGTTCACGTCCATACCTGTTCTCTAACTCTGTAGCGCCAGCTATCGTTAACGCTTCAATTCGCGTTTTAGACTTGCTGCAAGAGAGCGGTGACCTACGTGACCACCTATGGGAAAACGCCGCTCATTTCCGTACTCGTATGGAAGGTGCAGGTTTCACTATGGGTGGGGCAGATCACGCAATCATTCCAATCATGCTAGGCGACGCAAAAGTGGCTGCAGAGTTTGCTGAACGAGCACTAGAGAAAGGCATCTACGTTATCGGCTTCTCTTTCCCAGTAGTACCAAAGGGTCAAGCTCGTATTCGTACTCAAATGTCTGCGGCTCATTCTCGTGAGCAACTTGACCGTGCTATCGATGCATTCATCGAAGTGGGCAAGGATATGGGTCTTATCTAAGGTTTTTAGGGTTTCAGGCTTAAAGCCTGAAACCTGTCTTTAAGGTTACATTATGAAAATTAAAGCGCTATCTAAGCTAAAGCCTGAGCAAGGCATTTGGATGACCGAGGTGGATAAGCCTGAACTTGGTCACAATGATATTCTAATCCGCATTAAGAAAACTTCAATTTGTGGTACTGACGTACATATCTATAACTGGGATGAGTGGTCACAAAATACGATTCCTGTTCCTATGGTAGTCGGTCACGAATACGTAGGTGAAGTAGTTGGTATTGGCCAAGAAGTTCGTGGTTTCGAAATTGGCGACCGCGTCTCTGGCGAGGGCCACATTACTTGCGGACACTGCCGTAACTGCCGTGGTGGTCGTACTCACCTATGCCGCAATACGGTCGGTGTTGGTGTAAACCGTACTGGTGCGTTCTCTGAGTACTTGGTTATTCCAGCGTTCAATGCGTTTAAGATCCCTGAAGGCATCTCTGACGATCTTGCGTCTATCTTTGACCCATTTGGAAATGCAGTACACACTGCGCTGTCTTTCGACCTAGTTGGTGAAGATGTACTGATTACGGGCGCTGGCCCAATCGGTATTATGGCTGCTGCGGTTGCCAAGCATGTAGGTGCGCGCCACGTAGTTATTACTGACGTTAACGAATACCGTCTAGATCTTGCAAGACAGATGGGTGTAACACGTGCCGTAAACGTTGCAAAAGAAAACCTAAAAGATGTGATGGCAGAACTAGGCATGACAGAAGGCTTCGACGTAGGTCTTGAAATGTCTGGCGTTCAAGCTGCATTTAGTTCAATGCTTGAAACCATGAACCACGGTGGTCGAATCGCATTACTGGGTATTCCACCATCAGACATGGGTATCGATTGGAACCAAGTGATCTTTAAAGGTCTAGTGATCAAAGGTATCTACGGCCGTGAAATGTTCGAAACATGGTACAAGATGGCAAGCTTGATTCAATCTGGCTTAGATCTGACGCCAATCATCACTCACCATTACAAGATTGATGATTTCCAAGAAGGCTTCGACGTCATGCGCAGCGGGCAGTCTGGAAAAGTTATTCTCGACTGGGAATAATTTCCGATTATACTGTGAAATAAAAGAGCCAGAGAAGTATATCTCTGGCTCTTTTATTTAAGAATAGCGACTAATTTTTTTGCTCTTTATCTCTATTTTCGTAGTAGTCCCAAACGGTGTAACGCTCGTCGTCAGAGATAACGCAATAAGGTACACGTTTACCTTCTTCTGAGAATCTTTCTAATTTATGCCCCTGCTCAACGCAGTAAACATAAGCAGGGTCACTTTCAACCGTTATTTCGTCTACATCGTATTTATCTGGCTCGCTCGCACAACCAGCCATTACACCTACCGCTAATGCGCCAATCACCCATTGTAACTTTTTCATTCTTTCTCCTAGTTGGAATTCACGCTTTGAGTTAAGTGTAGGAGATTTCAAAGGAAAAGTGTTTTGATTGAGTCAAATTATTCAACATTTTATGCGAATGACAGGTCAATTGTAGTTTCGCTCCCAAAATTCCTACAAGCTGTGCTTCATTGGTTGAATAAATACAAAAACGGTAAGCATGGCACTCACCGTTTAGTGGCGTCAAAGCGTTAAATATACTTGTTGCCTTCGCCAAAGCGATAGATAAGCCGAGTTCCCCATAGTTGATCTCGAGCACCAGAATTACGATGGTAAGCGTATTTCCAGTCAGCCTGCAAAGACCAGTTGGCATTTAGAGAATAATGAACGCCAGTACCAATGTTCCATTGTAGTTTTTTAGTATCGCGGTCTTTGTCCAACATGGCCTCACCTACGCCAGCATTCAAATACGGTTTGAATGCGCTACCGGGCATAAAGTAGTACTGAACATCTAGGCTATAGTTCTCATAGATGTGCTTTTCGTTGCTTACGGTCGACTCATAATTTCCTTGCATGTAGCCTAAGCGAGTAGAGAACTGCTCTGTGAAGTACAGCCCCAATGTGAAGGCGGGTGCAAAGTCGTTTTTCAGGTTACGGTCTTTATCCAATTGCGGGTACGCAAAACCGGCACTCACACCAACGATACCGTATGTAACTGGGTCGTCGGTGTATTGGTGATAGTTCTTTTTCTGTCTACGTTTAAGGCTGTCATCTGTTTCACCTGCACCAAAGGCATAGTTAACTTGCATTTGGTACTTCGTCTCTACTTCACCATTGCGCATAACGTTGGAATGAACGCCGACGAAACCAGTGCCAGCTTTAATTACTTCGCGTCCTGCAATGTTGTTAACACCACGCCCCAGACTATCTACAGGGTCTAGGAAGAACAATGCAGTTGAACCTAAGGCATCAGAACCCCAAACCGTTCCTCCTCGTAAACGAATTTCTTTTTCTTTGTTAAATGCCCATTCACCGTATACCCAACCAAGAGTAGGGGTAACGACCAAATCTTGAATTGATGGGATTTCTGCGAAGGCTTCGATACCGTATTCCCAATAGAAGGTGGACATAAGTGTGGAATACATAAACGCATCCCACTGTCTATAACCGGATTTCCGAGCCGCTTGGTAATAAACACCACCAAAATAAGGATGTCCGATATAGTTGATAATGTGATCGTCGCGATCCCATACAGGCCCCGATCGTACGTTATCCCACCACTTATTCATTAATTGGACATCATCTTTTTCCCAGTTAGTAATAGACTCGGGCATCAGTGCTAAGACACCGGCTACACCGACACCATACGCAAAGATAGATTTAGTTTGGGACCAAAGCCTTTCACTGTCTTCGCCATTTTGAGGGTTAAACAAAGACACACGATAGGGAGAATCATAGAAGTTTGTTGGGTTGTCAGACTCATTTGCTATACGCAGCTCTTCAAAGCTGCTGTTAGTGGATATGGAACGGTATCCAAGGCTATTCAGTTGTGCAGATTGAGTTGAATTGAACTCTGAGTCAGATAGTTTCTGATCTTCAGCGATGGCTTGTTGAACAAAATCTTGCTGAGAAATAGCAGGACTATGATTATCAGAAGATAACGTGTCATCTTGAGCGAAAGTCGTTGGAACGGCGACTAAGATGGATAATGCGATTAGCGATTTTTGGAGTTTCATATTGTAAGAGGAACTTGGCAAACGAATTTATAATATTAGTTGCTTAAGGTCCCTTTAAGCGAGGGAGCAATAATACAGCGTTCATTTATGTTAGTCGCTTATTTAGTCAGGGCAAAACTGTGTCTAAGTGTAAATGAATGTTTTTGTGATAGACTTCTCGCAATATTTCATAGGTTAGCAGGTTAAAAGTGAGACAAATTACCACGGCTATTCATCCTGATATAGAACATCTCGATGACAAAAAGATTATCAAACGTAATGCAACTCGCGCTATTACGATTGACGGTGAAAACATTTTGCTGCTGTTTACTGAGCGTTATCATGATTATTCTCTTCCTGGTGGTGGATTAGATGAAGGTGAGGACGTTATCGCAGGTATGGTGAGAGAGCTAGAAGAAGAAACGGGTGCTAAAAATATCCATTCAATTAAGCCGTTTGGAATTTATGAAGAATTTCGTCCATGGTATAAAGATGATGCTGATGTCATGCATATGATTTCTTACTGTTATTCATGCAAAGTCGACCGAGAGCTTGGTGAGACTGCTTACGAAGATTATGAAGTAAAGAATGGTATGAAGGCGGTTTGGGTAAACATCCATGAGGCGATTGCCTTTAATGAAAAGACCATTGCAGAAAGCGATAAAAAAGGGATGAGCATCGAAAGGGAAACCTACTTGCTACACTTGATCGCAAAAGAAATGCTATAGAGTTAAGGAATAAGACAATGAAATTGATGACAAAAGACGACAATTTCTTTTACTTGCTTGGTTCTCTACTGGTATTGTTCTTCTTAAGTGCCGTCGTTCATCAGTTTAAAGACGACGCGCAAGACTATGTACTCGCGTTACTCATTCTCTGTATGAGTACATCGATCGTTGGCGTACACAGAAAACAGACGTTTTATCGCTCCTGGTACGCGATAATGATAACGGTGGTCGTGATTTCAGGTAGTATCTCAATCTTTGAAGACTATGACCTGTCATTAATCACCGTGTTTGCAATGCTGTTCTTCGTTTTAGCGCAAACTTTTTCCGCGTTGAAGCAGGTGATGACACCTAAGAAAGTTACGCTGAACCAGATTGTGGGCTCTATTTGCGTTTACTTGCTTTTTGGTTTGTCGTTTGCATTTATATACCTGATACAGCTTGAACTGTTTGTTGCACCCTTTAATGGCTTGGAAGCGAAGCCATGGCTCGATAATCTTTTCGAAGTCATCTATTTCAGTTTTATAACACTAACGACGGTTGGCTACGGTGACATCTCGCCAGCGCTTGCGATTCCGAAGTTTTTCGTTTTTCTAGAATCGATTACGGGTAGTTTCTATTTAGCGATAATGGTCGCCAGTTTGGTGAGCAGTCATCTGTCCCAAAAAGAAGTCCACTAGTGCTTAGATAGAGCAGCGACTGGCTGCTCTTTTCATTTCAGCTTGTCTCATTGGCATAGCATCAATGGTTTCCTTTACTAACGCCCAATCTGTCTTCGCTCCCCAGCGCAGTTTTTCAGAGCCATCTTTACCGATTAGAACAGCTGCATGCTCGCCCTTGCTAATGCCATACATTTTGATCAGGGTGGAATAATCAAACGTCTCTTTTACCCACGCAGGGGATGAGAACCCGTCCTCGGTAATAACCAGAGTAACAACATCTCTTTCCTCTAACGAGCATTCATTAGTAAGTGTACCCAGCAAAAATTCCTTCACTTTGTCGTCGTTGCTAGGTGCAAAGTACATCACGCTGCGATGCGACATATCGTAATGAACCTCTCCAGAGTGCTTTGACCCATATTCTGGATAACCACAGGCGGTGCCGCTCAACAATGTTAACAAAGCGATTAGTCCAACATTTTTCATCGTTACCTCCTAGAGCTGTCTCAGACGGTTATACGTTAAGTTTAGCAATTGAGTTTCCTATTGCTAAAACAATCAAACATGATTTCTGGTATCATGGACAGAAAATTGATAAAGATGTTTATTATGGAATCAATAGCGATATTTGTAGATGTACAAAATGTCTACTACACCACTCGTCAGGCGTTCGGTCGCCGCTTTGACTACAATGCGCTTTGGGCTAAGCTGAGCCAAAGTTATCGAATTGACATTGCAAGAGCCTACGCTATTTCGTCAACTGATCCTAAGCAGAGGCAGTTTCATCACATTCTAAGAGGCATTGGTTTTAATGTTCAGCTAAAGCCCTTTATTCAGCGTTTAGATGGTAGCGCAAAAGGAGATTGGGATGTTGGATTGGCTCTGGATGTGTACGAAACTGCAAATAGTGTAGATAGAATTGTCTTGATATCTGGAGATGGCGATTTTCAAGTTTTGGTGGAACGTATTCAGCAGAGATTTAACACCAAAGTTACGGTGGCCGGTGTGAGGTCGTTGACTGCCAATAATCTAATTCAAGCGGCTGACGACTATATTGAAATTGATTCTGATTTGTTGATAGGTCAGTAGAATGAAAAGTAACCTTCTCGAAGGCGCACTGGCCACAGAGTTCAAGACGGTTTCTGCGATGATGCGGATTTATTGCAAAAAGCATCATGGAAGTGATGAGTTGTGTGAAGATTGCAAATCATTGCTTGGCTACGCTGAGACGAAACTCGATCGTTGCCCATATGGTGAGTCGAAACCGACCTGTAATAAATGTCCAATACATTGCTATAAACCAGAACCTAAAGCTCAGATGAAAGAAGTCATGGTTTATTCGGGACCAAGAATGTTACTTCCACACCCGATCTTATCAATTCGGCACCTTTTACACGAGAGAAGAGAGGTACCTAAGAAGCCCGAGGTAGGGCAGTCAAACCGTGCAAAGCGTAAAGCAAAGTAAGCACGTTGGATAGCTAACGGTACTATGAGCCTGCAAGCGCAATAATGTGTGAGACAAGGACACCCAAAGTTAAATGATTGCGTAAGGTTGAGTAAGTTGAAGGGAAGTGTGAACCTGCCGTAGATAACTTTACTTTTTCTACGGCCCAAACACAGATATACCCCACCATCGAAACCACTAACGCCAGCTGAAACTGTTGCGGAGCAATCAAAATAACTAGCCAAGCCATCAAACAAATCAGATTACTGAGCAAAAGCATAGGCAGCAACAGTGGTTGATTTTCGCCAGACAAGGCATGCGACCACAGAATGCCACACAAAAAGCTCAATATAGTCCCACTGTATGCGATATAGACTATTCTGGTATTTAAGCCAAATAGCTCGGCGTTAGCATTAAAACTAGCGACACAAAGCGCGAAGGGAATTAATCCAAGATAACCCAACCAGTTCATCGTCTTTACGAGTGGTGGTTGCTCCTGTGTTGTCATAGTGGCTTCCTGCTATCTATTGAATATCCACAAGTTTAAGACGAGAAATACCAAGATGCTAACTATTGTCGTTAATAAAACATTTTTCGTTAACCATGCCATAGCGGCCGCAAAGGTTGCGGCGATCAAGTAAGGTAAGTTATCTGCAAGTGACAATTCGCCATGAGGTAGAAATACAATAGGTCCCCAAATAGCAGTAAGAACAGCAGGACTCGCGTAACTTAAAAATCGCTGAGCAGAACTACTCAATCGCAAAGGTACTGTTGGTTCTAGGAACAAGTAACGACTTAGAAATACTATGGCGGTCAACACTAAAATAATTAAATACGTCATCGTTTTAGTCTCTCTTCGCTTATATAACCCACGGTCATTCCAATTAGGCTCGCCAATACTAAACCCATGTCGATATCAAGCGCAGCAAAAGCAACAGATGCCAAGAGGGCTGACAATGCTGCAAGGAAAGTTGGAGTAGTTTTTATATTTGGTACCACAATAGCAATGAACGTTGCCGCTACCGCGAACTCTAAACCGTATTGCTGTAAATCTGGTATTTGGGAGCCTATGACGATACCGATGAACGTCGCGATATTCCATATCAAATAAAATGATAATCCCGCTCCGAGTGCATACCATCGATCAAATTTTCTAGGATCGTGGTGACCGCAAAGAGCGAAAAGTTCATCAGTAAGCAAGAAACCGAGCACGACTCGCCAACGCAATGGTAATACAGAAATATGGTTTCTCATTGAGAGACCATATAAAAAATGTCGTGAGGTAATAAAGAAAATGGTGATGACCATAGCTAACAAGGTCGCACCAGACTTAATCATGCCCATAGCAACAAGTTGAGCCGCTCCCGCAAACAGAATTGCGCTCATCGCCTGTCCTTCTAGTGGTGATAAACCAGCATCGATAGCAAATGAACCTGCTAGAAACCCCCAGGGCACTACCGCTAGACTGAGCGGCATCATCGCTATGGTTCCTTGCGCGAGTCTCTTGAATTTTGTTGTAGAACTTTCCATATAACACTCCTTGTAAGCAAGAGATTGTATTTGAAGTGTCAATTTTCAAGTGTGTAGATATATGAAATCAAAATTATTTTTGTATTTGATGACCTGATAATATCTTGCTCCCTTAATATCATTAGAGTTCCAATCACTGTCATGCGCAACGTTATTTTCTGTTTAACCTTGATAAGCACCATGGCTTTAGCCAATGAATCAGTTGTTTCCTCTAATTTAGAAGTAAAGGACGAAGATTTTGGACGGACTCTGCCTTTCTTTGGAGATAGAGTGCGTAGCGTGGGAATTAAGCTACCCAAACCGATCGGCATATCTTTGTTTACTCACCAACAAGAAGACTTAATGAACTTGAGCGACTTTAAAGTTGACGGTGAATCGGTAGGGGATTTACTGCCTGACGGAGCAAGTCAAACGGTAAATACAACGAGTATTATTGCGGTGAGAGGTGATGTTTGGTTGCTGCCGTTTTGGGGCTTCAACGCCATGATAGGCAAAGCGATAACTACATCGGACATATCAATTGGTGTTAATGACTTACTTAACGACAATATTGCAAAGTTGGAACTTAACGGGATGGCAACAACGTCTACCATCACATCGGTAGGTACAACCTTAGCCTATGGGCATAAACAGTTTTTTACGACCATAGATGCGCAATATGTCTCTACAGCTGTCTCTGGTGTAGGTGTCGATTTGGATGCGTTGGTGGTAACACCACTGGTAGGATTTAATATTGGTGACAGCGGTTGGAAAGTTGTCGTCGGTGGACAGTACCAAGACTATCAAAGGCAACTTAAAGGACAGCTTGCAGACATCCGGTTTAGTGCCAAACAAACATCAAGTAGATGGTCGACAATGGTCGGAATGCAAAAAGAGTTCAGCGATAACTGGGAAGCATCGTTAATGGCGCAGAGCGGTAAAACGAGAGAAGGCGTTACGTTTATGTTGGGTAAACGATTTTAAACCACTTGCTGCAATCGGGGAAGCAAAGCAGTTGGCATAGCCAGATGATACCCTTGGTAGAAGTCGATCTTCAGCGCTTTCATTGCAACGAGTTGTTTTTCGGTTTCTACACCCTCTATGACGGTCTTCGCGCCTGATTGCTCAGCAAGTTCTAACCCCGAGAGTAACGGTCGTTGATTTCCTTCCATATACTCAAGAAGCAACTGACGGTCCAACTTTAGTATATTAGGTTTAACTTGCTTAACCCTTTCAGGACTCGATTCTTTACATCCAAAATCGTCGATAGCAATCAAAAAATCTTCATTACTGAGCTGGCGTGCAGCTGAAGCCAATGTTCTCGCACTAAAGGCCGTTAACTCTACAAGCTCGACAACGACTCTTTTATTATCGATTTGCAATGCTTTAAGTCGAGACATTAACAGAGATGATTTTAATCCTTCAGCCGCTAGCCTTTCACTAGATATCGGTAGGAAATTAAGAAATATAAGTCTGTTGTTGTACAAGGACATACTAAAGTTACGCAGATGAATGGCACGGCTTAATCTGTCCACATTGAGCTGATCTGCTAATGAAATCTCATCATTCTGGAAAAATAGATTGGGTGGAATTGGTTCGTCATTTTGATCAAATAAGCGAACCAATGCTTCCATACCGATTATTTCATTTCTTATATTGAATATAGGCTGAAACACACTTTTTAAAGTCAAGTGTTTATAGGTTGCAATACAGCACCCTGAACGATCGAGTCTTATTCGTTGGGAAAATTGATGTTTATCGGTTAGTAGCATTTACAGCGTTTTATAAATGAAATTCAAACTATCATGGCACGCTGATCGCGGATGTCAAATTCAGTAACTGAATGATATCTGTGATAAATATCACTATTATTGTCTGAGCTAATGTGAACCATTAACGTTTTTTGAAAGTGAATCCGTGTCAGTGTTTATAATTTGATGAAATCTTGTATAAAAAGCAGCCAAAACTTGGCTAAGAATCTTAATTACATTGATATGTCTCATATTTGCCATAGCAATAGTATTGATTAATGTAATCGATTAACTTTTTATAGATTTGTCTGTTTTTTTTGAAACACGTCTCATTTTAACGTTCATCAAAGAAATCCTTGTTCCTTATGTATTTACTCATTAAATGATAAGAAAAAGGCCGGATTAACCAAGATATTAATGAGCGCCCGAGTCTCACTACTGAAGGGGTGTTTTCATAAATGCGGCCGTTGTATAGCCATAACATTTTACCCACGTGCCAGTACGCGAATGGAATGGGGGGTAAAAACGTGACCACGTCGAGGTCACAACAGATTCGGTAGGTTTTATGGGCTAGTTTGAAGCGCTTTTTAAATCCATACCCCCCAATAGCAGGTTGGCCAAACGTTACAATGCGTTTTATTGATTTGGGGTATTTTTGTTCAAGCGCATCAGCAATGACACATCCGATTGCGCCGCCAGAGGAATGGCCAGTAATCGCGATACGCTTACCATTCTCAATCAATTCAGAAGCGATGCTTATCGTGCGTTCGAACACAGAAAGACCTAATTGGTCTTTTTTATGTGTGGGCCGGCTTTCTTGGTTAAGAATAAAGTGAAAACCTGCATGGATGGAGTAGTTGAGCCCAAAATGTCGACAGGTTCTGTGCCACATAGCGAAATTTAATAACCAATCAGTAGGACTGTGAGAGCCTTTTATTACGATGACCGCTTCTTCTCTGTTTTGGCTCCACAGAATGCGAACGACGGTTTTTCCAGTTCTATTGGCGACAATTCGTTGCCCATTAGGATCGAAGCCGTAGCGTGTTTGTTTGAATACTCGAGGATATGCCAAGTTACACAACACAGCATATTTTTCATATTGGTATCGTTTGAGACTTTTCACTTCAACTCTAGCTTGGTTAGTAACGGAACCACTATGAGAAATTGTAGTTAAAGTTTGATGACAACTATCGTGAAAAACAAAGCCGCTAGGGATGAATAATTGCGAAAAGCTGAACGTACTTTAATACTGGATCTTGATTAGCTGTCCGTTTTAACGGGTGAGTGAAGTTAATATAGCTAGGTGTCATCGCAAGTCGATTTCGAAGTGAACCACTAAGTGAATGATCTGCCTCAATCAATTTAACTCCTTGGCGGACATAACAGTCGAGATCTGGTGGAAGTGTATTTTGCCACCAATGGATAAGTCCTCGGCTCTGAGCACATCGATTGATCCAATGGTCAGCGACAACAACCAAAATATCCTTGGATTGAATAGCGTAATGATTCTCGGCTTGCCATTGTTGGAGGTGAGTAAATAGGCGCTCTTTACTTGCAGAGTTAGCATTAATGAAATGATGGGTGATTATCCAAATAGTCCCCAAAGGAGAACTAACCCGATAATTACATGAACTTGCCGAATCGCTTTTGGAATCTAAAGGTGCCAGTGTTGCCTCATGGCCCAAACTTATAAAGCTCGCGGAAAGTCGTCTGGCAAACGCGAGTCCGAGGTGATGTTCGGTCATTCCACCATTATGGACGGCAGGGTAGTGTTGGTGGCAGAGCTTTTGGCAGTCTGCTTGAAAGTTGCGAATACTATGCACTACGATATCTTGCAACAATGAAAAATCCTTCTTCCTTGAAACGGAGTCGTTATTAGATTCGTTTTTCCCAAGTGCCCCAACGCACGACACCTAACACGTCTATATCATTATCACTGACTTGATGAATTGCATTCTTGGTTGTGTCGTCGCCATACCAGACGTGGATGATCGTACCAACTTTAACAAGAGTGAAAAAATCCGGGTAAGGGTTGCCTGGAAGTCTTGCTAATACGATGTCATCGTTAACCCAAGCCTTATTAGGATTAACGAGCGCGATACAATCCCATTTATAGGACACGGACCCAGTAACTGGGTACATTACGCCAAAACATTCTTTGTACTCAGGGGGAACAGGTATAGAGCCTACTGAAGGAGGCGTGTCGCCGCTTAATAATGCATTGACCTCTGTACGATTATACACAGCAACAGTGACCGCACTTTGGTTTGCTGCATGGGTAATATCTTCAGCGTCTGTATGTTTGTCGCCTACACCAAAGCAAAGCCAATGGGCTTGCACTTTAAAATATTCAGCGATTAATGAAAGATCTTCAATGGACGGATAAGTACGTGTTGGGCCTTTCGTGAGGTAACGTCCTATCGTGGCTTTACCTTTTCCGATCGCTTCGGCCAACTCGTTATTGGTAATGTTTTTTTCTTTTAACAGTGTAGAAATGCGTTCTTGATATCCGTCGGTCATGGTTCCTCCATAAAATTGTCTTTATGATAGTTTATGGGTTTCAAAAATGAAACTTATAAGGGAAATAATCAAAGATTATGAGACTTGCGTGGAAAATTGTGACAATGGGATTGAGATCCACTGCGTAATACTTGCCTTAGCTCGAGCAGTGTTATAGTTAACCCTTTAATTGTAACAAATAATTAGGAATAACATGTTTGAAACCAAGAAAAGAGCAGAGCTCATTAGTGATTTACAAACCTATTTTAGTGATGAGCTCGACTATGAGTTAGGGCAGTTCGACGCTGAGTTTTTACTAGATTTCCTGATCAAAAAACTAGGTCCCGCCTTCTTTAACAAAGGGTTAGATGATGCTAAACAGGTACTTGAACGGAAAGTCATGGACATTAGTGATGAGTTATATGAGATAGAAATGCCAGAAGATAGCTAAGTGACTAATTGATAAATAAATATCTTGTTCGAAAAAACTGAATAACATTATCAAAGAGTGATTATCGTTAAAGTGTCAATTTAGGTAAATACTGTATCTCAAAGGTTGTATGGTTGTTAAGATACTAAATGAGATGCAATATCAAGTAACGGAATTGGTAATGACTGGAAACGAAGTAAAAAACTATAACCCTATGGCGAGAGCACTGCATTGGCTTTCTGCGATTGTGATTATAGGAATGTTTGCCGTTGGTTTATGGATGGTTGACTTAACCTACTACAGCGAGTGGTACAAAACAGCTCCTCATTGGCATAAGTCGATAGGTATTCTTTTAGCTGGTTTGACGGTTTTTCGTCTTCTTTGGATAAGTGTCACTGCCACACCAAAAATTGAAGGCCATCCTATTGAGCAATTAGGTGCAAAAGTTGGCCACTTACTGATGTATCTAGCACTGGTTGTTATATTCGTCAGTGGCTATTTAATCTCTACCTCCGACGGTAGGGGCATAGAGGTATTTGATTGGTTCACTGTACCTGGTGCAGGTGAGTTGTTTGCTAACCAATCTGACATAGCGGGCGAAGTTCACTTTTATGCTGCTTGGTTCGTTATTATTGCCGCCGCTGGACATGCACTAGCCGCGTTAAAACATCACTTTATTAACAAAGATAATACCCTTCGAAAAATGTTAGGAGTTTCGAAATGAAAAAGACACTAATCGCTACAGGAATGGCAGTGGCAATGATGTTGCCGCTAGGTGCAAATGCTGCAGACTATGTAATTGATACAAAAGGTGCACACGCCTCTATTAACTTTAAAGTGAGTCACCTTGGGTATAGTTTTATCAAAGGTAGATTCAACAACTTTTCAGGCGAGTTCAGCTATGATCCTGCAAACGTTGACGCAGCAGCGGTAGAAGTCGTTGTTGATACGACAAGCTTAGATTCAAACCATGCTGAGCGTGACAAGCACATCCGCAGTTCAGACTTCATCGATGCAAGCAAGTTTTCTGAAGCAACGTTCAAAAGTACTGGTGTAAAAGACAAAGGTGACGGCAAACTTGACGTGATGGGTGACCTAACACTTCACGGTGTAACACAACCAATCACGATTGAAGCAGAGTTTATCGGAGCAGGACAAGACCCATGGGGTGGCGAGCGTGCAGGCTTTAATGGTACTACACGTTTAGAACTGGCTGACTTCAAGATTCCAGTTATGGGCGATTCAAGCTATGTTGACATGGAACTTCACGTAGAAGGCGTGAAGAAATAACCATTTCTTATCAGTATGCTAATTTGATTTTTTAAGCCCCTTTCTAAGGGGCTTTTTTGTGAACCAAACTAATTCAAAAATACTGATAACTATCGTCAGATTTCCTTTTCTCTTAAGTTGCGAATCATTTACTAATATTTCGTTAACTGCTTTCTATAAATAACTAATTTTCTTCAACTACATTAGAAAAATCTTTGTATCTAACATTCGCCTCGTTCTCAGCAATGAGCACACCAGTTACCAACGGAACGGCTCGGTAATTGGCGAAATGATTGGTCTACGGTGAGTGGCTGATGTTTCGATAGGGCGAAGGGATAGTCGCCAAATAATAAATCCTATTTTCCTTATTGATACAAAGAGTTATAAAAATGAAAAAGACGATAATCGCACTTTCACTGACTACTTTATTCGCAGCACCAGTTATAGCTGAGCAAGCGCCAAAAGTAATAGACATGAAAGACGCAGAAGCAACGGTCAATTATATTGTTGAACAGCACAACCTATCTGTAGATAAAAGCGGCGATATTTATTCTAAGGTTTATGACCATAACGGTGAAGTAAAAGAGTTTGTAAAAGTTGGCAAGACTGACGGCAAAACTTACACAGTTACAGACGAGTCCACCGGTGAGACAGTAGCGATCGACATTAACAGCAGCAAAATTGACTATAGCGATTCCGTCGGTGGCAGTGAGTCTTTTATCGTCGTTCCTGAAAATAACGTGATTATCGATGACCCTAGTAATGAGTATCAAATTGTTGAAAATCGGGACCTTGAAAACTTTTTTGATGAGAACGAACTAGTAATCGACGAAACAGGTCAAATCATTACTAAATACGGTGAGGGAGAAGTTGTCGGAACGGTAACTAACAAAGATGGAGAAGTCGAAATCACTTCATACATTGATGGAAAGAAACACACAGCATCAATCAAAAAGTATGATGAAACAGCTTCAAAAGTAAAAGTTGATACTGAAGATGCACCAGTTCCAGCACCACTGCCAGATCTTCATGTGAAAGTTGAAGACGCGACAGCGGCAGCACGAGAACTAGAAAAAATCGCTGCTGGAGCATATACCGAAGCTACTGCAGCATATAGCACTCTAGACAACAAGATTGCTGCAAACACGAAACGCATTGACTCTTTAGAAGCTGATATGGCAAAAATGGGTAACAAAATGCTAGACCTCGAAGACCGCATGGATGGTGTTGTTGCAACGTCTCACGCAGTTACTAACGCACGTCCAATGGTTCAAGATTCTGGTGAATTTGCGATGGGTGTAGGTATTGGTGCAGCGGGTTCTAAACAAGCTCTTGCTCTAGGTGGTGCATATCAATTTAACGCAAACTGGTCTTCATCAATGACTGTGAACTACGAAACAGCGGGTAAGCGCTCTAATTCACAAGTATCTGCTGGCGCAGGAGTTCAGTACCGTTTCAAATAATAATAACTAAGTCTTTACGAATAAGATTGCCCCGGTTTTTACACCGGGGCTTTTTTCGGCCAAACGACTTATTTCCTAGCCAAAAACTTTTGTGTCGAACTATGCGGTTTCAAGCTCACGTTCAACAATATTCAGGCGTTCACCATAGATTGGGCGAACTGCTTTCATAACTTCTGCTCTAGACAGCACACCTACTAAGACACCATTTTCAAGAACCGGTAGTACATGTGGCTTACTGACCTTCATCGCTTTAGCGCGTTCTTCTAGTGATAGAGTAGAGAAACTCGTAGCGATGCCCATAGAGCTCACCGGATATAGCTGCTCTTTGTCGATGCAAAGAAACTCAGCCACATCTACCAATTTTTCGGTAGCATTGATGGCAACGACATCACGACTCATTAAATCCACCACTTTCTGACCTTGCTCTGGGATGTAGTCTTGGCACCAAAGGTCTACCATAACGTCGTGGACAGAGAAGAAGCCTACCAAACGTCCTTCAATATCGGTGACTGGTGCACTTGTTAAGTTGTGGTCTAAAAGCGTATCAAGTGCAACAGCAGTAGGCATTTCAACACTAAGCGTTACCGGTTGAGTGTTCATGATGTCTTTTACGATAATGTTGTTGTTCATTTGTGTCTCCTTTACTGACGTTAGCGCAGTAGTTGTTGTGATTGCAGTGACATTTGCTGCTTTTAGTTGTGGTCTTCGGTAGATGCTCCAATTGGCAAGCCCTACCAAAACCGCGCCACCGATGATGTTACCTAGCGTGACTGGTATTAGGTTATTAGTGAGAAAGTGCATTGGGGTTAAGTCGCTAAACTGTGCAGCGGTTGTACCCGTTGCCGCCCAAAACTCGCTGCCCGCAAAGTTCTGAATAACGATTCCAAGTGGCACCATAAACATGTTTGCTACGCAGTGTTCAAAACCGCTGCTAACGAACATAGCGACAGGTAAGACGGTCATTGCAGCTTTCGTCATAGCGTTCGCTGAGCTAAAGGTTAGCCATATCGCCAAGCAAACAAGTAGGTTACAAAGCACACCTAATGCAAAAGCTTGTACCCACGTATGATGAAGCTTATGTTGAGCGATATTCAGTGCGTTAAGGCCCCATTGACCGTTGTCCATTTGGTAAAGTCCGGCTGCTGACACAATCAACAGCAAAAACATTGCGCCGATAAAGTTGCCGACATAGACCTTTCCCCAAATTGACAGCATTTTTCTGAAACTGATTTGTTTATTTGCCCACGAGATGCTGGAGAGAACAGAGCTGGTAAATAGCTCACCACCGCAAATAACAATTAAAATCAGGCCCATACTGAATGCGAGTCCACCCGCTAATCGGCTTAGTCCCCATCCTGCATCTGCACTTCCAGTCGTAACTGTGATGTAGAAAAGGAATGCAAGCCCAATGAAGGCCCCGGCCATGATGGCCAGACTCATCGTCATCCCACTGGTTTTCTTCGCTTTACTTAAGGCAAACTTTTCAGCTTCTGCCATCATTTCAAGTGGCGAAAAGAGCAGATGATTGTCGGAGCTAGCTGATGCCATTAATGACTCCTTACTCTTGTCGTATTGGATGTTTCGCGCATTTCATAACTCCTTAATCAAAGTGCGAGAACAAGGCACCTTGCCGTGTTCGAATCTAGATTAAGGGGTAGAGTACCTAGTGGTAAAATTGATAATTTTTAAAATCTATATCAGAAATATTGATAACTTATCTGCACAAGGTAGAATAAGGGTTGTTGTCCATAACGTACTGTTTTTAAGTGAGAGATTGACAGGTTTAGAAGATTCTTGGTGGTGAAATAATAATCACAAAAATCCACCTGGCGGGCAGCATAAGGGAAACTGATGATGTCCAGTCGACGCCTGAGAATTGATTGCGGCATTCAATTTGGATTTAGTAGTGGAAGGAAAGCAGATGCGATATTCATTAAAGCAGTTAGCAGTATTTGATGCAGTAGCCGATACAGGAAGTGTCAGCCAAGCTGCTGAAAAGCTGTCTTTAACCCAATCAGCCACTAGCATGTCGTTGGCGCAATTAGAGAAAATGCTTGGCCGCCCTTTATTTGAACGTCAGGGTAAGCAGATGGCGTTGTCCCATTGGGGAGTTTGGTTGCGTCCAAAAGCGAAACGCTTGTTACAAGACGCCCAGCAAATTGAGATGGGGTTTTACGAACAGCATCTATTGAGTGGCGAATTAAAGCTTGGTGCTAGTCAAACACCTGCAGAACACTTAGTCCCTGATCTTATCAGTGCCATCGACAACGATTTCCCTGAGATGAGAATTACGTTGGGTGTACAGAGCACAGACTCAGTTATCGAAGGTGTTTTGGATTACAAATACGACCTTGGCATTATTGAAGGTCGCTGCGACGATAATAGAGTTCATCAAGAAGTTTGGTGTCGAGACCACCTGACTGTAGTGGCATCTGCCCATCACCCTTTTGCAAGAAGAGATAGAGTAAGTCTCGCTCAACTAGAGCAAGCGCGTTGGGTATTGCGCGAACATGGTTCCGGTACACGTAAAATCTTCGATAGCTCCATCCACCATCTCATTGCGGACTTAGATGTCTGGCGTGAGTACGAGCACGTTCCTGTACTTCGTAGTATGGTCGCGAATAGCCAATACCTAACTTGCTTACCATATCTTGATGTAGAGCGTTTTATTGAAGCTGGTCAATTGGTTGCGTTGAACGTTCCCGAACTAGAAATGGAACGTACACTGTCATTCATCTGGCGTGCTGATATGGCCGAGAACCCTTTAGCTGAATGCGCAAAGAGAGAGGGGCTACGAATGATGAAAGGTCGCCCTTCAGTTTTATAGTGATATGTATCACACATATAATGTACACGATGTAATTCAAATAATATTAACGTGATCGTAATCACGTCAATATCCAGTGTATTTGTTAACCTAGCATAATCAATCATTTTGCTAGGTTAACCCTTTATGAGTCCACTAATCGCTATTTCAATTACCACAGGTATTCTCTCTGGCATCTGGGGATGGACGGCGATGTCATTAGGTTTGTTATCGTGGGCGGGGTTCCTAGGGTGTACTAGTTACTTTGCATCACCGAAAGATGGCGTAAAAGGTTTAGCACAAAGCGTACTAACCAATATGTCTGGTGTTATTTGGGCTTTAGTGATCATTCATGGCTCTTCACTGGTCAATCTAGAGATCGTTGGCTATTTAATGACGGCTTTAGTTTCATTCTTTATGTGTTTTCAAGCAAAACGTGATTGGTTAGGTTACATTCCAGGTACGTTTATTGGTGCTTGCGCAACTTTTGCTGCCAATGGTGACTGGCAAATCGTTGTACCGTCTTTAGTGCTGGGTGGATTGTTTGGCTATTCAATGAAAGCCAGTGGACTTTGGTTACATCAACAGCTTTCCGTTAAAACGACTCAAGAGCTAGCAAAAGACTGAATTTCATAGTTAAAGCCTGCTATCAAAACAATTGATATCAGGCTTTTCGCTAAGTGTTACCATTCGCCATAGTTACAACTCGTTTCAAGATCCACCTTATCAATAAAGGGATGCTGTCCGGTCCTCTTTCCTCACATTCTGCGACAATCGCCAGTGCGAGGTCGGGTTTTGCAAACTTTTTGAGTACGCGAGTGACTACCTTTTTCGGTGGGATTGGGTGATCATGAGGAATTTTGATGAGATCCCTAAAGAAATCTTCAAAGCCATGTGTATACAGATAATGCTCAATATCTCTATCGGGTAATTCGGTTAAATGATGGCGCGGATGGTCGCCATGTAATTGATGGATAACAGTAGTTGCGTATTTCTTCCCAGCAGCATCACCGTCCGTAACAACATGCCAGTCAATACCAAATGCTTGGGCAACTTTGATCAAAGACTTCAGACCTGATTGTGCAAATTCGATGATTTGAACCCCTTCTGCGGATAGGTTATAGCCCGAAAGATTAGCGAGTTCATTGAACAGCCATACCTCGGTCTCGCCTTCAACCAGTAACCAACAACGGGCAAATAGTGCGCGTGAACGGTGAAATCGGATATGAAAACCGACGCGTCTTAAGTCATCTTTAGTTAGGTTGTTAGGAGAGATACTTGTCGTAACCGTCTTATCAGACTGTCTGACGAGTCGACGGATCGATTCCAGTGGTACTGCACCGAGTAAGTCACTACTGTTCGTAGTAAGGATCTTTTGCATTGGAAGCATTTGCAATAAGCTCCAAGCGCGGGAGAGGTGAGTCGGGTGTAAACGACCTTCAGGATCTTCAATGATGAGTATTGGACGTGCGCAACGTCTGAGTTCATTTGGACCTTTTGCCTGTAAATAAGCATTGAGCAACCCTAATAGAAGCAACCGCGTTTGATGGTTCTTGGTTTCATCGATGACTTGGGAGAGATTTTGCTCATTCGAAGGTCGCGAGAAGAATACGCCATCGCGATTGCCATTTTTAGAAAGCCCGCGTGAATGGCTTTTAAATGAGAAATAGTGCTCTACCAGCACCTTCATCGAGTTGAGGCTACTTTTCATTTCTCCTTTATTCACATGACCAGGTATCGCCATTAATCGACGCACTGTGTTATTGATTCGCTTCTCAGAGCGTGAGTTATGACCATTAGTAGCAATCTCATGATGGTAGAATCTACGGGAGTCTCTAAGCCGTATGACAGGGTGAAGTGTCATCAACTCTTGCGCTAATTTCTCTGAATGGTGTAACCGTAGCGGAGAGCCATTTAAATCAAGAAAGGCATAGTGCTGAGTGACATCATAGCCTTCTAATGTAGCGCTGATTCGATAATAGAAACGTTCTACTCCATTACTGTCTTGCTGCCAGACTGGTTTAAGCTTGCGATAGCGGCCTGAGTGAGTTTCATTTCTTTCAGTGGCTACAAAGGAGAGAATAATCTGTAGGTGCCTCGTTTGGGGATGTGAAGCGGCGTAATCTACGTGAAAATCTTTCATTTCGAACTGATATAGTTCGCCGTCAGCGGGAAGTACAACACACAAGGCATCAAGTAAAGAAGACTTACCCCATGTATTTTCACCAATCAACGTGGTTAGGTCATTGAGCGCGAGAGAGAGGCGCTTAATGCCGCGAAAACCGGATATATCAATGCGTTCTAACTTCATCCAATTCTCCTTAAGTTGTAGTCAGTATGTAGAAGCGAAAATACTAACTATCTCAATCAATTATAAGAGGGTTTTCGAGAATGAGCTGTAATCAAGCTCATATTAATTTCAAATATCCCTAGAGAATTTATGTGATGTATATCAAACACAGACCTGTATAATGTGCTCTGCATTTCAAGAACTTCATTGGAATGTCACATAAAGCGGTCTAACATCAGAGGGGAGATAACAGAGAAACGCTATGAAGAAAAACAATAAACCTCTCAAACTAACGATTGCTCATATCAATGATACTCACTCTTACTTTGAACCAACGTCACTTCCATTAACCATCGTCCATAACGAAACTGTCTACCAACCATTTGTTAGCGCTGGCGGCTTTGCACGCATTGCAACTCGAGTTGAACAACTGAGAGCACAGGCGGATGATGAGGCATTCTTGCTGCTACATGCAGGTGATTGTTTTCAAGGGACGCTGTACTTCTCTTTATTTAAGGGCGAAGCTAACGCTGAATTACTCAATGAACTTAGACCAGATGCGATGGCACTGGGTAATCATGAACTCGATATGGGTAATGAACCTGTCGGGAAGTTCATTAGAGAAATAGAGTTTCCGTTATTGGCGGGTAACTGGAACCTCTCTAGAGAGGGTGACAAAGAGTTTCCGCTGAATGGGCATCCGAATCTATACCAATATGATGTGGAGCAAAAAACTGCACAATGGATAGTGAAGAGTGTTGGGAACGAACAAGTGGCCATCTTTGGTTTGTCTATCGACAAAATGGCTGACATCGCGAACCCGGACTGTGATACAAGCTTTGAGTCTTCGCTAGAGGTTGCGCGAGCGACTATCGACGCAATTAAACAAAGTGGCATCAATAAAATCATTATCTTAAGCCATATGGGCTATGATACCGACCTTGAAATAGCGGGCCAATTGGAAGGTGTTGGGCTTATTATCGGCGGACATAGTCATGTGTTACAGGGTGACTTTTCTCAACTAGGATTGGCTTCCAGAGACCACTATGGCGTTAATGTGAATGGCACATATGTGGTTCAAGCGGGTTACCATGCGATGATGATGGGCCATTGTGAAATTGAGTTTGCTAGTGACGGCTCAGTAGTGAGCTTTAAAGGCAAAAACGAACTGTTAGTTGGACGTCGAGTGTTTATGGATGTAGACGGTGAGGTATCATCCATTCCTTATGAAGCGATCAGAGATAGAGTTCAATCGCATCCGAACGTCCAAGTTTGTCGTAAACATCCGTCAATCAAACAGATAATGAACGATAAGTACCGTCCTAGAGTAAAGGCATTGCAAGAGCAAAAAGTAACGACTCTGAATCATACTCTTCGACATATTAGGCTCCCAGACGAGCAGGGCGGTAGTGAGATTGCCCCTCTCGTTGCTGCGTCATTCTTACACACCATGAAAGCGCTCGGTAATCAGGTTGACTTTGCTATTCATAATGCTGGTGGCGTGCGTAATTCACTTAATCGCGGCGCCATTTCGGTTGCGGACATTGCCGGAAAATTATTGCCTTTTGCCGTGCCGATAGGCATCTATAAGATAAAAGGGAAGTACATTCCACTTATCATCGAAGGTGCAATAGACAACGCCATAGGTAATGGTGTTGTTGGAACGGGCTCAGGCAGTTATCCGTATACGTCGCAACTTGAGTTTCATTATGACAAAGACAAACCTAAAGGTGCTCGAGTTACAGATATTAAGATTGCTAATCATCCAATTGACTTGAACAAATTATATACTGGCAGTTCAAGTGCTTATACCATGAAAGGAAAAGAAGGCTACGACGCCATATTAAATATGGAGGGAACAGGTACGGTCACAAATTGGTCGATGGCTGATTGTTTTATAAAGCTTTTATCGGATAGACCGTATGTTGTGAATAGAGTAAACCGAGAAAACAAAGACTCGGTTCCAAAATAATGGAACGTAAATTGCTTTTATTGAACTGATCTTGACGGTTGCAGTCTATCGAAACAGATTGCGCCACATTCACTGGAGGAACCATGTGGAACAGAGATTGGATTGATACGCTTGTGGTACTGAGTTGGATAGGCGCATGGTCGCTACTAGTCTACTTTATACCGGGAGGGGCAATTTAGCCCACACTGCACTTTAGCCAGCTCAAATGAGCTGGCTTCTTTTTTTATATTTTTCTTCTTAGATGCAGATAAGAAAGGGGTTGGCCGAGGACTGCTTAATCTCGGCCGTTCCAGACGCGCAAGCAAAGGCGTTCCGTAAACAAAACTAAGAGCCAAGGCTTGCGTCGTCAAGAGAAATCGCACGTGATCCTCTATAATTATCCAAAAAAACTGGTTTAGTTTTACTATGTGCGGTCGACTTAACATTATCGATGATCCATTTAGCCAACTTGTCTCACGTCAACTTGGCATTCCTTTTTACGCCAAGTCGAATCTAGACATTCGGCCGAGCGAACAGCTTCAATGCATTGTTGCGTCTCCCGAAAGAGACTTGTT
This sequence comes from Vibrio barjaei, assembly GCF_001639065.2. Lineage (GTDB taxonomy): Bacteria > Pseudomonadota > Gammaproteobacteria > Enterobacterales > Vibrionaceae > Vibrio > Vibrio barjaei. Next base: position 189,962 of record NZ_LQXO02000053.1, on the reverse strand, counting down.
TCAGTTTCCACTATGCTGGGGACTCAGAACAAGCTGGAGTAGTAAGTTGATTATTAATGCTCAAGCCGAAACGGTATCTATTAAACAGACTTTCCAACAAGCTTTTGCTCTACATAGGGTCGTTGTACCATTTTCTGGTTGGTATGAGTGGAGTCAAGGAACCTCTTCCACTGAAAACAAAACCAAGTGTTCATTTTATGCTGCAGATAATTCGCCTTTGTATATGGCAGCTATTGGTTATCCGGAGTCGAAGAGGGTTATTACACTCACAACCACTCCAACACAGAGGTATCTACGCCATCATCACCGTATGCCAGCGTTACTTGCGGTTGAATCGGTTTCAGATTGGCTTAATTCCAATGCTCGCGAGGCGGAAGCTTTGTTGAAAAGTGGATTAATACGTGATGCTTGGACTTGCCAAGAGGCATAAAAGGCGAAGTGAAAACAACATCACTTGTGATTCATAGAGAAGGAAGTAAAATCTCTCGGACTTTCAAATACAAAGGGTAAACTTGGTATGATGCTCATCGCTTATAAACTGGTGAAATTAGCGCTTATTACTGCTGTGTTTTTGACAATTTTTGATCTGGTCGCTTACGGTGAAATAACGTGGTTCAGCCGTTGGTTTGGACTCTAAGCAAGAAACCATTACGTATAAAAAAAGCCTCATCTAGTGAGGCTTTTTTCGAATTCTGTTTGCACTAAGCGTTAGAGCTTACAATGCGTTTTTCTTGTTGCATCTTGATTAGGAAGTAAACATTGACGCAAGCAATAAAGCCGTTAGTGATAACAACTGGCATGGAATCAATAGCCAGTCCGTAAGCTGTAAATAATGCACAGCCGATAAAGTTCAACACTCGTAGCTTTACGATATCCTTCATCGTTAATGAGATAGCCACCATAATTGATGCTGCATAACCCAATAACTCAACCATATTAATGTCCATAATGTGCTCCTCTAAATCTTGCCAGTGAGTCTGGTACCTATTCTTCTCATCATGAGATTTACGAGGAAGCTCCTTGCCTCGAACGGTGTTGCTAATTCGGGTGCACTATATCAGCCAGAGTTCTGTGATGGAAGCCTCACTTTTGTGTTCGGAGAGGGTTAGCGATTACGCAAACGTTTTTTCGGCTGACCTTAGTTACGAAGAACGCTTTTTGTTGAGTAAAATGTTAAAAAAAGCCCGCTTTAAAAGCGGGCTTATAAATCCGGTTAGGCGATTACTTCTTACCTTGAACCATTTGCTTGTCTTCTTCAGTCAGTTCGCGAATGCGACGGCTGATATCACGACGAGCTTTTGAAATCTCAGCGCTCTTGATGATGTGGTCATCAACACGGTCTTCGTAGTCTGCTTTCATGTTTTTTATGATGGTGACGATTTCATCGTGAGTCATTTCAGGCTTGATGTAGTCCATCAAGTTTTCTAGCAAGTCTACACGTTTACGGTTATCACGAACTTTTTTCTCGTTATCTAGAAGCTCGCGTTTTAGTTTGTTCTTACGACGTGCTTGTGCAACGATCTCGAATACGCTACTCATAAGTCCTTTCCTAAATTATTGTCAAAATCTAGCTTGATTAAAGCATAACAAAACTCGTTATAACAGCCCTTAGATCAATACTGACGGTCTATTGCTCATAATGTCATCACTCAAGAAAGAAACAATTGAGTTAATAGCTCACTTAGCGCTATGATTTCCGAACCCAATGTTTGCCAATTTAAAGAAAACCATGTTACCTCACTCAAAAACACTTCCTGAATTCAAAAGTGACATAGTGGTCAATCAAGAGGAACCTCAAGTTTCGCCGTCAAAGAAACTGAAGGGGGCTTATATCAACGAGCGCTCTCGACTGGAAGTGACAGAAGTTGAGCTCAACCGTAGTAAGGTTGTGATGGTCGACCAAGATGGCAATTTTATTAGGGTTCCGTTTCTTTCTGAACACTAGGTACGTATGCTTACTTCTGTAAGGTTTAAAGCGAATAAAAGGATATAACAATGAATATAGAACTTTCCTTGGTCGAGGCTCGTGTTATCGGATGCCTTATCGAAAAAGAAGTGACAACGCCCGATCACTATCCCCTTACGTTGAATAGTCTAACAACAGCATGTAATCAAAAAAGCAATCGTGACCCAGTGTTATCCTTGTCAGAAGCTGAAGTTCAAGATGCTACTCAAGCACTGATTTCTCGTCGCTTAGTGAGTGACGAAAGTAGCTTTAATAGCCGAGTGTCGAAATTTCAACATAGGTTCTGCAACACAGAATTTGGTGACTTAAAACTCAGCGAACAGGAAAAAGGTGTTGTTTGTTGCTTGTTGTTGAGAGGCGCTCAAACTCCGGGTGAATTGCGTACCAGAACCAACCGTTTATGCGAGTTCACGGATGTTAAAGAGGTCGAAGTTGTTTTAGATGCGATGAGCAGTCGCGAAGGTGGAGCTCTTGTCGTAAAACTCCCAAGAGAGGCCGGCAAACGTGAGTCTCGATACATGCACCTATTTAGTGGCGAAATCGACATTGAGGAGTTTGCGCAGCAATCTGCGGGGCCTATTTCTGTCTCCACTCCGACGTCCGAACGTATCGAAGCTCTAGAGCAAGACGTTGAATCTTTAAAATCTGAGCTTAGTGAGCTAAAAGAGCTAGTCAATTCACTTATGTAATGCGAGAAAGGGTAGCAATCATCGCTACCCTTGTTTTTTAGCGTATTTTGAAATTAAGTCATGGAAGTTGAAAACGAAGAGCCACTCTGGTTTGTTTACCTTATTAGAACGTCTCAATCGGCATTGTATTGCGGGATTACTAATGATTTGCAACGACGCTTTAAACAACATCAAGAAGGCAAGGGAGCAAAAGCGTTACGTGGTAAAGGGCCCTTGCAACTGGTGTGGAGTCAATCTGAAATAAACAAAAGTGAAGCTCTAAAAACAGAAATAGCTATCAAGAAGCTCAAAAAAGCGCAGAAAGAACGTCTAGTAAAGCAGGCTGTCCGTTTCGAGCGAAAATAACAGTAGCAAGATAACTGGCTGAAGACATCGATGTTGTATACACTTGTTCTATAACAGAATAGTGATAAGCAACACATGAATAGAATCTACTCAACTTTGCTCGCTTCCATGCTCATTCCATTCTCCGCTCAGTCGGTAGCGAGTGATATATTGCCGGGTTATTGGGATTATCAAGAATATCTCCGTGCCCATCCTGTTCAAGAACAACTTACCAATGAGCTTTCCGAGGTCGTTAGGCGACAGCCATCACCACTCTCTGTCGAGCAGAATAAACCCGTGACAATATCGGTGGTTTACCCCGGTCAACAGGTGTCTGATTATTGGGTAAGAAACATCAAAGCGTTCGAGACACGTATGGAAGAACTTGGTATTAACTATGAGCTAAACCAAGTTTTTACTCGACCTAATATAGATTTACGGCAGCAAAGTGTTTCGCTGATGGAAGCGGTGAAAAACAAATCTGGTTATTTGATTTTTACACTAGATACGACACGTCATCGTAAGTTCATTGAGCACGTTATTCATTCTACTGACACCAAACTCATCTTACAGAATATAACGACTCCAGTGAGGGCATGGGATGAAAACCCTCCGTTTCTTTATGTTGGTTTTGACCACGTGATTGGCAGTCATCTACTCTCGGATTACTTTAAACAGCGCTTTGAAAATAACCATTCCTACTCTGTCTTGTATTTTTCAGAAGGTTACGTTAGTGATGCACGTGGTGGTACATTTATCCAAGACATGGAAGACTCAGGTAACTATCAACTTGCTTCATCCTATTACACAAAAGCGAACAAAGAGAGTGGCTACAAGGCGGCATTGAGTAGCTTGCAACAGAACCCAGACATTAGCTTTATTTATGCTTGCTCGACGGATGTAGCTTTAGGTGCGGTTGATGCTCTAGAGCAAATTAAACGCAATGATATCGTTATTAATGGCTGGGGAGGAGGGTCTGCCGAACTGGATGCAATCGCTAATAAGAAGCTTGATGTCACCGTTATGAGAATGAACGACGACACTGGTGTTGCTATGGCGGAAGCAATTAAGTGGGATCTTGAAGGAAAGCCCGTACCAACGGTTTATTCCGGTGATTTTGAACTAGTTACCAGTAAAGATTCGCAATCAAGGATCGATGAGTTGAAAAAGAAAGCATTTAGATATTCTGATAAAAGCTGATGCCACTAACGAACTTCAATAGACATAAGACACTCGCTACACTTATTACCCGTACTGTTGTATGGGTAGTGACGATCTTTACTATCGGAGTGTTGATTCAAAGTTGGCATTTAAGCCGAGATATTGTGCAAGAAGAAGTGCAACGGACCTCTCGCCAAACGAGTAGCTTAATACATAACTTCTTCGAATATCGCCTTGCTTCGTTACAAATTTTGCAAGACAGTAATGCTAAAAGTGATACGGTTGAGAGTTTTTTTAACAATCATGATTCTCGCTCGCTAGACTATTTTTTTCTCCGAGAAGACAACCTTGAGCCAATCCATTCACCAGACTTTCGATTTATCAGTCATTTAAGTGATGTAATTTGGGATGACGGCAATGCTCTTTTCTATGGTTTAGAGTCCTCAAGTTTAACTGAGTTGTTTCATAAAGTGGACATCCATAGCAATTGGAACGCATTGGTCACTGATTCCCAGTTAGGACTAAAACATACTTTGATTCGACGTACGCCAATCATCCAAAGTGAGTCCGGGGAAGTCCTTGGTTTCCTATTTGTTGGTGTTGTGCTTGATGACAATGCTGGTTTGTTAGCTAGCTTGTTACGTGGCAGCAATAGCGACGATGTTATTCTGCGTTTTGGTAATAAATTTATTGCTTCGACTATTTCACCTGATGACAATTACACCCTTAAGTCAATTTCTGATTTGATTTATAGCGGAGAAACAGATTTAAATAGATTATTGATCACTGAAACAAATTTAACGGTAGGAACGAAACAAGACGTCTTGACCATCTTTTCAGTGCAGCGAAACCCTAGTGTTCTAGCGCTTCGTAATAGCTATTTGTTCTGGATTTTTCTTTCGCTTGTCGTCATAACTGCCATATCTTTTTTAACTAGGCGTTGGCTAAATAGAAAGGTAACTCAAGAGTTGTCTGAGCTAATGGTTTACACCAAAGTTGCTGTAGACAAAGAGCGGGTTCAGAGGTTTGCAGGTTCAAGCATCCATGAGTTCAATCATATCGGTAACACACTAAGCAATACATTTGAACGCTTGTCAGAACAAGAAAAACTGTTCCAAGATCTATTCAATTTTTCTTTATCTCCAATCATTGTCTGGACCGAGAAAGCCACGATTCTACAAATTAACCCAGCCGCGAAAAAATCATTAGAGCTGTTTGAAGAATTGAATCAGTCAAATAGCGAGAGCTTTGTTTCATTTGTAAACGAAATGACGCCACTCGTTATGAAGGCGAGTATGGGGGCAACATTAACAGGTATTGATGTCCCTATTGGAGAAAAAGTATATCGATGGAGTCTATCAGCAATTCAGACTAGAGATGACAGTACTTTGGTACTTTCACAAGGGCAAGACATTACCAAACTGGTAGAGGCTGAAAAGCAAAGTATTAAAGCCCGTAAAGAGGCAGAGTGGTCAGCTAAGGCCAGGACTGACTTTTTAGCGAAAATGAGTCATGAAATTCGCACGCCATTAAACGGAATCTTAGGTATTTCGCAGCTCCTTAAGCAGGGTGGTAATGATGGTCAATATCAAGAGCAAATTGAAGTGCTTTGTAACAGTGGCGAACACCTACTGGCAGTACTAAACGATATTTTAGATTTCTCTAAAATTGAAAATGGTAGCTTTAAACTTGAAAAGCACAACTTCAAGTTCAAAGAAGTGATTACTGCGATTGAGGGGATTTATAAGCCACTTTGCGATCATAAGAATATCGAGCTCGTTATCCAAAATAGTTTGAGTGCAAATACAGCGTTAAACACAGACCAAGTCCGATTGAATCAGATTTTGTTTAATCTGGTTAGTAACGCGATTAAGTTTACCCATAAAGGTTTCGTGAAGGTGAGCTTTGCGCTTAAAACAACCGAATCGAGCAATACAAATTGGTTAACCATCCATGTCGAAGACACTGGTATTGGTATCCTAAGCGATCAAATTCAGCAGATCTTTGACCCATTTGTTCAATCAGAAGCAACGTTGACACGTGAGTATGGCGGCAGTGGTCTTGGGTTAGCAATTGTTAAAAACCTAGTGACTATTTTTGATGGCCAAATCCAAGTCAGTAGTGAGGTAGGTCGCGGAACTAGATTCGAAGTTAGGCTACCCGTAGAAACGGCAATAGGTCAAGCAGAGCAAAGTGTTGAAGAAACAGTTATCGACTTTAATTTGTTTTCTGAAGTAGTGAATGTGTTGCTGGTAGAAGACAATCATACCAACGCCTTTATTGCCAAAGCCTTCTGTGAAAAGTACGGTATGAATGTGATTTGGGCTAAGGATGGACAGGAAGCGCTAGAGATTCTAAATACGATGTCATTTGAGTTGATTTTAATGGACAACCAGTTGCCTTCTGTCTCTGGTATTGAAGTGACTAAGCGAATTCGGAATACGATAAATCAAAAAGTACCTATCTATGCTTGTACCGCGGATAATTTAGATTCAACCCGACAAGCCTTCTTCGCAGCTGGGGCAGATTTTGTCATTGTGAAACCGATTAAAGAGAAATCTTTGTACGAAGCACTTCGACATTTCAAAAAGTATCACTATCAGCTGGAACCAAAACAGGCTGCCGAGAAGTAATAAAAAGGGAAGCGAAATTCGCTTCCCTGCTTTTAATCGTTTGATTGAACTAACGAGCTAGCTTGTGATGGGCATTTGAGAAGTGTCCCGCACAAAATGCACCAACAATCGAAAGCTCACCGGCTAAACAAAGGCTTGCAGCTACTTCTGCCAAGGCTTGGGAGTTACCGGTTCCATGCAAACCTAACAAGTCTAAGCAGGCTTTTTGACTTGGTAAGCCTGTGCCGCCTCCAACAGTACCTACCATTAAGTTTGGTAGGGTGACACTTGCATACAACTCACCTGCATCAGTGACTTCCATACGCGTCATACCAATAGCCGATTCTGCCACGCAAGCAGCATCTTGCCCACAAGCGATATAGAGTGCTGCTAACGCATTAGCGTAATGTGCGTTGATACCGATAGTACCACTGAGCGCTCCGCCAACTGTGGTCATCTGCCCAAACTGAGCCATTTTCTTTGGCGTGGTGTGTAGGTATTTTTCGACTAACCTTGCTGGAATCAGAACTTCTGCGGTGACTTTCTTGCCTCTAACGCTACGTAGAGTTTGAGAGTTGGCTTTTTTATCACCGGATAAGTTACCGTCGAGAAACGCATAGTCAGGCTCGACAGGGGTATGCGTCATGATGTAATCAAATACAACGTTGGTAGCGATGGTCACCATGTTTTGACCCGAAGCATCTCCTGTCAAATATTCAAATACCAGATAAACATGATTACCTTCGATATTAACGTTGATATCGCTTAATTTGCCATGTGAAGTGGTTGATTCAGCCAATTGTTTAAAATGGTCAAACTGCGTCACTAACCAAGCAACGAATTTTCCAGCTTCAATTAACGACTTAAAGGCGAAACCAGGTGTGCGCGTTACGCCCTCATTAAGTAACATAGCGCTAGCACCACCGCATGCAGTAATAAGGTTGGCGCCACGGTTGTAAGAGGCGACGAGAGCGGCCTCTGTTGTTGCTAATGGGACTTGAAAGTCACCCTGTGCAAATAAACCATTGACCCGTAGAGGACCCGCCGTACCAATAGGCATTTTTAGGGTGCCTATGAAAAACTCGATATTTTTCGAGTAACTATCCATTTGCGATTTGGTATGAGGATCGAGTAATTGTGACTTAGCTTCTGAGTTATCAAGAATTCCCCAACGGTAATCAACATTACGAGCAGTTAGATAAGGGCTGCGATTCACTTTTCGTGAAGGTGTATGCTGCTTAGGCGATAACTTGGCATCGAACTCAGTTAAAGTGAGATCTTTATCAATGCTAGTGAGGTAATCACGTTTATGAAGGTTAACTTTTGGCATGAGGGTCTTAGTAAAACAGTTTGGAAGGGGATTCTACCCACCTAACACTCAGATACAAGGAGTTCCAGTGCGGTTATGTGACATCTTATTACTTTGCCACGTGTATCCAATGGCTTACTGAGAGAAAATGCAATACTTTGAAACAATACAGCGATTGGTATTTACTGGAATAGTTGCGTCAGAGCGCTCATTTCTTCGTCACTAAGTAGGCTCGCAGCACTTGGGGAAAGTTGGTTAGAAATTTCACCGTGTAATGCTTTCAATTGCTGAGGAGATAGTAATTTAAGTTGTTCTCTTAACTGTTCAAACTGTTGCGTCGACATTTTATGACCTTTATTTAGATTGTTGAGTAAAGCAGTTTGAGTTCCGTTCATCTTCACATCGTAATATGGCGTTGATGTTTAATCTATCGTTGAACTGATGAGAATTTGTCCGAGTATTGTAAGGAACAGTTAATTGAACTGTAAGAATAGTCAGGTTGCTTTACCTACAATTATTCAAAGCAACCTGAATGGGTAGGGAGTGGTGAGACCTAAACTTGTTTGCTGCTTTCACCGTGTGGTTGGGTCAGGGTGTCAGTTAACGTATGGAACTCGGGCAACATTCGATAGATTAAGTGTAATTGCTGCAAGACCATGCGAGCCGAACGATCATCTTCATCGCGCCACTCTATCAACCTGCGGTGTATATCAAACTGATCAACGGTAGTAACGTTATTTTCATCCCCCGTTCCTTCAAGTTGATTTTCCAATAACTCAATATGATGGTTTATGGTTCTATGTGCCTCTAGGACGAGAAGGTGAATTGACTCATCTTCGAGTCGTTGCCTATGCGCGCCCAAAGCAGACACATAACTGAGAAGCGCATGGCTTAGCGTTAAGAAGCGGAAGCTCTTATCTGTGTCTACTTGATAACGCCCTGGCTCCGCCAACATATTTGAAATCGCGGTAGAAAGATTAGCATCGGCATTATGAGCATCGCGCCTTGCGATGCGATAATTCAAATCGTCTTTTTTACCCAGACGATATTGGCCGATGATCTGCATTAGATACTTTCGATTTGTCCTCAGCGAATTCGCCATGATCTTATGCATACGTTTCGATTCCCAATCCGGGAGAATAAAGTAGACGGCACTTACTGCTAGAGCACAGCCGATAAGTGTGTCCATCAGCCGTGGCAATACTACGGCATAACCTTCACCAAGCTGGTGAAAACACAGCAGTACAAGTACGGTAATAAAGCCGGTAGCGTATCCGTAATTGTTGATTCTAAATGCAAAGAACATGACACCAGAAAGAACAATCAGGAACAATTGGCTCTCTGGAGAAGGGAACAGAGTAAGTAAAGGGACGCCAACAAATAACCCGACTAGGGTACCTGCAATTCGCGCTGAGAGCTTTTGACGTGTCGCGCTGTAGTTTGGTTGACAGACGAAGAGTGTTGTCAGCAAGATCCAATACCCTCGATCGAGTTCGAAGCCCTGAATGATGCCATAGCCAATAGTCAGAGCTACTGATAAGCGAACGGCATGCCGAAAAAGTATCGACTCTTTCGACATACTTGCCTTGATTCGATTCCACATCGCCGTAAACGTGTGTGGGTTAGTGTCGTCCAGTATCCCGTCTTCCAAAATATTACTATCGGGATTACTGACGTTACTAAGTAGCTTTTCTACGGTAGCCAAGTTATTAAACAGATAATTTAGCTGAACTAACAAAGGTGACCATTCGGGGTTGTTTTGTCGCTCTAGATACTCAATTGAATCTTGTAATTCGACTAACGCTTTAATGGAGTCGTTGCTGTGAGAGTACTTTTTCCCCAACTTAAGCGCAAAGGCGATCTCTTTACAGGCTTTTGCCTGCATTTCCAAAACATGCTTAAAACGAAACAGGACATCAGAATGTGAAAATTGAGTTGCTAATTCTTGATAACGATAGTGACTTGAACTTACGCGCTCATGAATATCTTGCGCGATAAAATAAACCTGCAAAAAGCGATCACTTGGTCCATCGACGTGACCTCGTCGAGAGCGGTTCAATAACGTCGATTTGCAAGCATTGAGCGCAAAGACAGTACATGCATTAAGACTGGCTTCTTTTAAGCGATGAGGCTGTGGAATTAGGTTTAGCGTAGGGTGGAATAAGTTTCTTTTAGCATCTAGATACAAACTCAACTCTTTAAACACGTTAGAGAGACTTTGCTGAACCGGTTGCATTGGCCAGAAACTATTCCAAATAATAGAAACTAAGTAATACCAACTCGCACCACCTAGTAGTAACAACGGCTGGAACCAGATGTTCGTGCTCTCATGCGCTCCGAGCATGGTGTAAATGGCGATTAGTAATGAGCCAAATGCAATACTAGAGTAGCGAGGACCGATGGCACCGAGAATAATGAACAGGAACGTTGAACAAAAAAGTCCAATCGCAAACAGCCAAGGTATGTTAAATAGAATTTCAATAGAAAATGCGGCAATGGCAAAGCAAATGAGAGTAAGGGTGATGGCTTTAATGCGCCCGAAGAAATTGTCGTCAGTTTCGGCTAGCGCAGCGGCGATGACGCCGAGAATTAATGGTGTAACCCATGTGTGTTGCTCGAAATACCAAGCTGGGATCACAACGCCTAATAGCGCTATGAGCATTAACACACTGTAGTTAAACGTTTTATTGGCCCATTGAAGGCGAAGTTGACCAAGAATGCTCACAATAGAATGCTGTATCTGATAAAACCGTTATTCTAGCAGAAACTACTGTGTCTTATAAATGACTGTTTTCTAGGAAGAACGAGCGACATTCGTTCTTCCTAATCGCAAGAGGTGAGGGATTAACGTTTGTTCTTTAGATAACGTTTACGGCGCTCTTCTTTACGTTTTGCTTTCTCTTCTGCTTTTCGTGTAGCTTCTATTTCAACTTGAACGAGCTCTTCTGTAATCATTTCAGGCAACTCAAGAGTGACCTGACCTAAAGTACCGTTCCGCAATTCGTGAAGTAGTATTTCAGAGGCTTTATGAAGATTGACACGACCACCAGATTGCAAAGCACCGCGTTTACGACCAATTAGCTCCATAAGTTCTAAATCAGATTCAGGAAGTTCTTCGTCGATCTGATAACGTTCTTTCAGACGTTCTGGATACTGCGCAGCCATATATTCAACGGTATAGAAAGCAACTTCATCGTACTCGATAGCGGTATCTTTTACTGCGCCAGTAGCTGCTAATCTAAAACCACTATGAGGGTTTTCTACTTTTGGCCACAAAATCCCCGGAGTATCAGAAAGAACGATACCGTTTTGCAAGTTAATTCGTTGTTGACGACGAGTAACCGCTGGTTGATTGCCGGTCACAGCGATGGTTCTACCTGCAAGGGTGTTAATGATAGTTGACTTACCAACATTTGGGATTCCCATTATCATCGTGCGAATGTTTTTGCCAATCTCTTCGCGGTGTGGCGCGAGCTTTCGACAAAGCTCAAGAATTTTGTGCACTTCTTGAGTATTAGATGTGGTGATGGCCATTGCCTTAACACCTTGCTCTTTCTCTAGGTGTTCGATCCAAAGTTCCGTCTTTTCTGGATCCGCCAGATCACGTTTGTTCAACACTTTGACGACAGGTTTGTCGCCACGGAGTTGAGAAATCATAGGGTTTTCACTACTAAATGGAATACGTGCGTCAAGCACTTCAATAATGACATCTATTTGTGGGATGACTTCTTCGATTTCTTTGCGAGCCTTGTGCATGTGGCCTGGAAACCATTGGATAGACATGAGTGAAAACCTATATTTTGAAATTTGTGCACATTGTAGGAGGTTCAACGAGATAGTAAAGCCCTGCATTCAAGTGGTGAGCGAAGTTTTTGTCGTGATGTTCTTGAATAGTAGGTGGAGAAAACGCCTTTATCGTCTACTCTTTTTGGCCGAACTCGGTACGTAGCCATCGCCTGAGGGTAATAACACTTTCGTATTTCAAGCTCTTTGGAGAACACGCAAAATAGAACGCTTGATACGGATTTGGGATGGGCGAGCCAAGCTCTACCAGCAGTCCTTGTTCCACTTCATCTTTAATAAACAAACGGTGAGTGACCAGTATGCCTAAGCCTCTGATTGCGGCATGAATAGCCTGTACAGAAGCATTAAAAATCAGGTGATTATGGTATCTAGGGAGTGTTAAAGCATTGGCTTTACACCATGTATCCCAATCGTGTTTCCGTCTATCGTTAGTAACCAAAATACTAGGATAATCCACCAGCGCAGCGTCGAGTGATATAACTGTATGTTGATCGAGTAGGTTAGGGCTGCACACCAACACCAGTTCATCGTCCCCCAGCTTTTCACAATAGTAATCTTGCCATTCGTCTGTTTTACCGTGAATCAATGCGATATCGACGCCTTCTCGCTCAAGGTTAAAACTGCCAATTAAATTCGAAATACGGATATCCAGATTCGGAGCAAAATGTTGGAGATTGGTTACTCTCGGGATCCACCAATGAAGTGCCAATGAGTTAACCATATTTACAGTAAGCCGATTTGTCACCGTTTTGTTAAGTAATGCTTCATTAGCTGCAATAATTTGCTCAAGAGCCGGTGCAACTTTTTTATAGTAAAGGCGGCCTTGTCGATTTAACTCTATGCGCCGTCCTATTCGATGAAACAGCTTAGTATCGAGTTGATCTTCTAAGGATTTAATGGACTGGCTTACAGCGGAGTGACTTACGAATAGCTTTTGTGCCGCTTCGGACATGCTGCCTGTTTCTGCTACGGCTACGAATGTATAGATAGACTTGAGTGCGATGTATTTTTTCATTTATCACTCTATGTAAGTAAAACTTACATAATCATTAATAATTACTCAGTATTTTTCAGTGATCGCGATCACTATAATTTAGCCCTAAAGACACATTTCGTGAGCACAATACATGGTAAAAACTACACTAACCCATCCCCCAGTTTTCTATATGCTATCGTCGACACTTAGCTTATCTGTCACTGGATTACTAACTAAGTATCTGTCTGAAAGTTTCGATGTGACTACATTGGCGTTCTTACGATTTGCGCTTCCGGCATTTCTCATATTTTCGATACTGCTTTTCAGTAAGATAAGAAGGCCTAATGTTGCCATGGCCAAATTACTCGTTGTAAGAGCACTGTGTATTGGAGCGTGCCAATTGTGCTTTATCTATGCATTGAACAAGCTCTCATTGGTGGAAAGTGTGGTTCTATTTGGAACAGGGCCTATTTTTATCGCAGTTTTGGAAAAGGTTCTCTTCAATATCAAACTTCATCGTTCAACCATCGTAGCGCTGCTGATGACGTTTATTGGAGTGGTAATGTTGGCCAATAATGGTAGTGGTTTTGTTGTCAAGCCTGAACTCTTGGTCGGTTTATTAGCGGGTTTCTTTAATGCCGGTTCCCAGTTAAGCCTTTATAAAGCGTCAAAAACGGAATTGTCAGGTTTAGAAACCAATGCGTGGACATTTGGTATTGCTAGTTTAATTCTACTACCGATTGTAATGTTCTCTCATTGGGCTTCCCCTGAGAGCTTTTTCGGCGGCAATACTATAAATACTGAGGTACTTTTGGCTCTAGTGATTATGGCGCTACTGATAATCAACACTCAGGTTACACGTCACAAAGCGTATTCAACTGCTGATACTAACTCCCAATTGGCGCCTTTAATCTATAGCAATCTGGCTTTCACAGCCTTATGGCAACTCCTTGCGTTTGACATCGAATTTAGTCATACACAGGTACTCGGTCTAATGCTTATTGTTATTACCAGTGTTCTAACGACGGTCCTTCCACTCCCAAAGGGCCATATTTCTCATAAAGAAAAGTCTTCCATAGTTGGTTAGCTAAATTGAATTGCAGATTGAAAACTGACTCGAATGTTAGGCTATCTATATGAAATATATAAATTAAATTTATGGCACGAGTTTTGTAAACATCTGATAGGTCATTCATAAGCAGGGAACAGCAGATGAAAAAACAGATGTTACCGCAAGGCACAAAACGACTCATAGCTTCCTTGGCACTGAGCGGCACTTTGTTTAGTGCGAGCAGCAATGCCGTGCCGTTTGATACGTGCCCAAGTAAAGCCTATCTTTTCCAATCAAATCCAGTTCAAGTGTATGGTGTAAACCTTGTGACGGGCTCAACTAGTCTATTGCAAAGCGATACTGGTATGAATGTGAACATTAACGGCGTGGGTTTTGACTTTAACAACCGTTATATCTATGGCTACGACACTAGCAATAAGCGAATCGTTCGATTAGGGAGCGACTTCCAAGCGGAAGTCGTAAATACATCGGGTTTACCAACTGACCATACTTTTTATGTCGGTGATGTCTATGAAAGTGTGTATTACCTCTATAGAACGGGAAAAGGACTGTTTACTATCGATATTTCACCGCTAGCGAGTGATAGTAGTGCGGTTTTACCCGTTAACCGAGTAACGACGCGTGCTGTAGTTAGTCTTACTGACTTCGCCTTCCATCCAAGCGACGGCAAGCTTTATGGTGTAGATAACGGCTCGGGAGCTTTATATTCTTTCAACGCTAGCACAGGTCAGGAAACCTATATTGGTGATACGGGCGAAACGGGTACGTTTGGAGCAGGGTACTTCGATGTAGATGGTTACTATTATGTGTCGAGAAATCAAGATGGTCAGATCTATCGCATTGACCTTTCACCGGGTAACGCCGCAAACATAGATGCGGGCATAGTACCGGCTGTCAAATTTGCCGATGGTCCAAATTCGAACCAGAACGACGGAGCACGATGTGCGAATGCACCAGTGATAGATGAGGACTCAAATATTGATTTTGGTGATGCTCCGGAAAGTTACTCAACCAAGCTTGCTGATAATGGCCCACGACATGAGCTCGACGGTAGTACATGGTTGGGGAGTGGGGAACCAGATGGTGAACAAGATGGACGTTACAACAATTTAGCAGATGATGAAGTTGGCACTGATGATGAAAACGGTGTGGGGTTTGTCACAGCGGTTGAACCCGGGCTTGACAGTATTGTTAGGGTTAATGCTTCGACTACGGGGTATCTGTCTGCATGGATAGACTGGAACCAAGATGGTGACTTTGCGGATGCTGGTGAGCAGATCTTTACCGATGAATCGCTCTCTGCCGGAAACAACGATCTAGTCTTTACTGCTGATATCAATGCACTAGTGGGTACAACTTGGAGCCGTTTCCGCTTTAGTCAACAAACAGGATTAGATTACTTTGGTGGTTCGACAAGTGGTGAGGTAGAGGATCATGCTTTAACCGTTACCGGAGATGGCATCACAGTTCGCTATTATCCAAATGCTACCGGTTATGCCACCGTTGCCTTTGAAGATAACTGGCCTTATACCACCGATTATGACATGAACGACGTTGTTGTTAGTTACCGTGTCACGGAAATTCTTAAAAACGACCAAGTTGTCAAATCTAAAATTGATGGATACCTAGGGGCAGTGGGCGCATCTTACCATAATGGCTTTGCTATCCGACTTAAAGGTGTGAACCGTGACGATATTGATAGCGCTACTACTCGTCAAATCCAAAACGGAGAAACATTAGCTTCAAGTGGATTAGAGCTGATTTCTAATGAAGCGATTATTGTCATCACAAACGATACGTCAACATTTAAAGTAGACGGCTGCGATTTCCATAGGACCTTGTCTTCGTGTGCTCAGCAAGAAGATGTGCAACTCAACTTTACTGTTCACGTTAACTACAATAGCGGCACTACTACAGGGCTAATGTCTATGCCGTATGACCCTTTCATTTTCGCAACAGACAATACGTACCATGGCGATGGGTTTACTGAACCAGGACGTAAATGGGAAGTTCACTTACCTAACTATGAACCAACTGAGCAATTTGACGCGGATATGTTCGCTGGGTTAGGTGTTGATGTAAGCAATTCGAACACTGGTGTGTACTTTAAGACAGCACAGAATCTACCTTGGGCGCTATTAATCAATGATGAGTGGGAATGGCCACTAGAGTATATCGATTTGGTGGTTGCTTATCCTCAATTTGCGACTTATGCAGAGTCATCCGGGGAGAATGCTCAAAACTGGTTTGAATCGCAGTATGCTACCCCTGGCAAATGCTATGTTCCTTAGGAGAAAATTATGAATATCAAATATATAGCTCTACTGATTACCTTAGGAACACTCTCGGCTTGTGGAGGCGGCGGTGGTGGCGGTGGCGGTGATTCTTCAGGAGGCGGTTCTACTGGGAATACAACCGACGCGGCACCGGAGCCAGCTCCTGCTCCCCCTCCGGCCACAGTGTCAGTAACAAGAACAATGGATGATCTGTCGATACCAGACACATTGGACTATAAGCCGATCGAAGACTATTCATTGGACATTGACGCAAGTAGCGATGTAACTGGTAGAGCATTTGCTTCGGTTTACACAGAATATGAGGACGACGGCTCTGGTGTACTCACTCCTGTGTATGACAGTAAAATAGCTTCTACGTCACTGAGCAATGGCAGTGCACAAATCGATTTTTCAGCAGCAGAACACGTCGATGCCTTCTTAGTTGAAATCTGGACGTATGATGGCAACCCTCCAGCTCAGAAACTGGTGTCTGCGAGTAGTAGCAACCTCGCTTGGTAACAAAAGAGGAAAATACGAATTGCCCCGTTTTACGGGGCTTTTTAATGGCTTGCCAGTCAACAACACAGTACAATGCGGGAAAATATACGATTCAAATCACATTATGAGCCAAGAATACAACGACGAGCACTATGACAACGATGCCATTGAGATTGAAGCTATTGGTATCGAAGTTTCAAGCCATCCAATCGAGCTATACAAACTATTTAAGGTAGCAAACCTTGTTGGTGGTGGCGGTGAAGCTAAGCACTTTATAGCGGAAGGCTATGTAGCGGTGAATGGCGAGCTAGAAACGCGCAAACGACGCAAAATGTACGATGGTGATTTCTTTGAGTTTAACCAAGAATATTATGTCGTCGTGTGTGACGAGCCACCTGTTGAACCTGAGGACAGAAAACAACTTCAATCTAAACAGCCTGAGGTAGCAGCGCCTTCGTCAAAGCCAAAAAAGCAGAACAAGCAACAGAAAAAGTCGAAAGAGCAATCGACGAAACAGAAGAAGAAATCTAATGAGCCGAATAAAGCGCGCTCTAAATCAAAAGACCCTAATAGCGGACGTGGCGGTATCGATTTTTTCTAGAACAACATACGTTGTGCATGCAATGAATCGACATTCGCTGTCGTTAAAGTGCCACAGTTACCGCTGATAGCAATAGAGGAGATAACAATGAAATTTGAGGTAGATACGCATACTCATACTTACGCAAGTGGGCATGCCTACAGTACCATTATTGAAAATGCTAAAGCGGCAAAAGAACATGGATTAAAAGTCCTGTGTACCACAGATCATGCTGATTCAATGCCAGGTGCTCCTCACTTTTGGTTTTTCTCCAACCAACGTGTTATCCCAAGGTTTCTATCTGACGTCGCTATTATTCGTGGTGTAGAAGCGAATATTCTTAATGTGAATGGGGATATTGATGTACACCTTACGTCATACAAAGCACTTGATTGGATTATTGGCAGCTTTCATGAGCCTGTGTTTAGACCTTCTACTAAGGAGGAACACACTCGAGCGCTCATCAATACAATTGAAAGTGGCAATGTGGATGCGCTTGGACATTTGGGAAATCCGAACTTTGACTTTGATTTTCAAAGCGTAGCGGACTGTGCTGCAGCCAATCATGTCGCAATAGAGATCAATAACTCAACATTGAGAGGGCACAGCCGAGTCGGAAGTGTGGATCGCTGCTATGACATCGCTCGAGCGGTAAAGCGAGCGGGCGGCTACATCACTACAGGCAGTGACTCGCACTTTTGCGATACCATTGGTTTATTCGAACTGACCAGTGAATTACTGACTACGGTTGAAATGCCGACGGACAAGATTATTACTTACAACGCTCGTCAATTCTTGGATTTCCTCGAGCTGAGAGGGCGCGCACCGATAGAAGAGTTTGCTGAACTCTAATAATTAGATAAATAACGTTTAGAAACAATTTCATTAACGTTGTAGTAACGAGTTTTAGTAAACTCGGTATTCAGACCTCAGGAAACTGGGGTCTAATTGATCTTCAAAAGGAATAATAATGATAAAAATAACTACGACTAGCCTGCTTACAACGGTTCTTTTGTTTTCTACTAGTGTTCTGGCAGAGGAGGTGGACCTCAAGAAGAACATGCAAGCCATGAAGTTAGCATTTAAACAAGCAGCAGAAGCTCAGTCTATTGACGAAATGCGCAAACCAGTACTTGATTTGGAGAATCTTATTGCCGATTCAAAGCAAGGTGATTATCCACCAGAGAAAACAGAATTGTATCTGGAAGGTTTTAAAAAGCTGTCAGGCGCGGTAAGTGAAGTAAATGCAGAGCTGGACCAGGGTGACCTTGAAGCGGCCAAGCAATCATTACGTGAAGTCGATAGCTTGAGGTTGGAGTACCATGACAAACGTAATCCAAGCATTTGGAAGCGTTTGTTTGGTTAACTGATATCGAATCCGGACATTAAAAAGGAGCACTCGTTGAGTACTCCTTTTGATTTAGTTTAAACAGGTAGTGCTATGCTTGTGCAAACTTATAGGTTCGGTAGCCTCCAATTAAGTTCTTCGCTTTATAGCCATTATTCACTAATTGACGATATGCAACGTTACCGCGTAACCCGACTTGGCAGTAGATAATGATCTCTTTATCTTTAGGAAGCTCTTCCATGCGTTGGCGTAACTGATCTACCGGTATATTGATTGCACCGTTGATAAAACCTACATTTTTGAGTTCACCTGGGTTACGTACATCCAGCAACAACTGGTTGTCGCTCAAATGATCTATTTCATCGAAATGTATCGGTGTTGCATCACCCTTCAAAATATTATTGGCAACGAAGGCTGCTTGGTTGATGACATCTTTGGCGCTGCCATAAGGGGGAGCGTAAGTTAGTTCGAGATGTTGTAGCTGCTCCATAGTCATTCCTGCACGCTGAGCCACAGCTAAAACATCGATGCGCTTATCAATGCCGTCTTTTCCCGCTGCTTGCGCACCAAGGATTTTGCCAGTTTCGGGGCTAAACAATAGTTTTAACGAAACAATTTCCGAACCTGGGTAATAACCGGCATGACTAGCGGTATGTACGTATACTTTCTCGTACGCGATATTGTCACGTTTAAGTGTCTTTTCGTTTTTACCCACGGACGCTACAGCAAGATCGAAGATCTTAACTATCGCAGTACCTTGTGTGCCTTGATAACTCTCTTTACGCCCTAACATGTTGTCAGCAGCCATCCGGCCTTGACGATTAGCAGGCCCAGCTAACGGAACGAAGCTAGGTTTTCCTGTGATGAAATCAGGATCTTCTACAGCATCGCCTACTGCATAAATATATGGATCGCTGGTTTGTAGATGTTCGTTGACCGAGATACCACCAAACGCACCGAGTTGGAGACCTGTATTTTGGGCTAGGGTATTTTCAGGTCTGACACCGATAGACATTATCAGCATATCTGTATCTATGGCATCGCCATTGTTTAATGTTAAACGTAACTTACCCTGTAAATGTTGATGTTCGTTTGACTCTCCGGCATTTTGATCAGCAATATGTTTATTTGGAATATACTCAACAGATTCAAGTGCCGCACTCAATCTGAGGTCAACGCCTCGCTGTTTGATCTCTGCATGTGCAAACCCCGCCATTTCTTTATCAACGGGAGTCATCACCTGATCGGCCATTTCAATTAAGGTTGTACTTATTCCTAACTGGTGGAACGCTTCCATCATTTCCAATCCGATAAAGCCACCGCCAACGACAGTTGCATGCTCAGGCTTATTCATTTGAATCGTCTTTATGATTCGATCCATATCAGGGATATTACGAAGGGTATGAGTCAATGGGTTATCAATGCCAGGTATGGCCGGTACAAATGGAGCAGCGCCTGGACTTAACAATAGAAAGTCATAACTTTCAGAGTATTCATTCCCGTCAACGAGGTTACGAACAGTAACAAATTTGCTCTGTTTGTCGATGGAAATGACTTCGTTCATAACACGAACGTCAACATTAAAACGAGCGAGGAA
This sequence comes from Vibrio barjaei, assembly GCF_001639065.2. GTDB lineage: Bacteria > Pseudomonadota > Gammaproteobacteria > Enterobacterales > Vibrionaceae > Vibrio > Vibrio barjaei. The sequence continues at coordinate 169,750 of NZ_LQXO02000053.1, read as the reverse complement.
ACTCTCTGGAGTTTGAAGTAATAACTTTGAACGGTCTGTGATATCTCCACCTATGTGATAGGGAAGGCCACAATTTGCAAATGAAACGAAAGGTCCGCGCTCAAACATAATAATTTCGGCTTCTTCACTCAAACGTCGAGCTCTTGCTGCTGCAGATGCGCCACCTGCAACTCCGCCTACGATTAAAATCTTAGTCATACTTTACCTCTGTCGGTGTCGTTTAGGTGCGATGTTCTAAACGATCATTCAATGTCATTTGTGGTTACTATATCAATAAAATTAGATATGTCTAATATAAAATTAACTAAATATTAAAAAGCTAATTAAGTATTGACTAAAGTAACGCATTGGACAGATAATGCGCGCTATGCAAAATGATCAAATCGTGGAGACTACCGTTATGGACTTAATGCAAATGAAGAGCCGAGTCATCGATGTAGCGGATGTACTCAAAACATTATCGCACCCAGACAGACTATTTGTTTTATGCCAACTTGTTGATGGCGAACAAGGGGCGGGGCAGCTTCAATCTAACTCAAATTTAAGCCAATCTGCATTTTCACAACACCTTACCGTATTAAAAAAAGCAGGACTCGTTGACATTAGAAAAGAGTCTCAACACGTTTATTACTCCTTAAAAGACGAAAGAGTCGTGAGTCTAATTAGCCAATTACATAACCTATATTGTCATTAGCACCATTCTCTTAGAGCGAGTTTAATTTGCAAAATTCATATTGAGTTTTGCTACTTAAATTTTCTTAAGTTTGTTTTTTTATGAGGTGATAATGGAATTTTCAGTTCCTTGGGTGTCGTTGTTTGGCGGTATGATGCTGGGGCTATCTGCATCTATTTTATTGATGTTTAATGGAAAGATTGCAGGTATAAGCGGAATTGTAAGTAAGATATATAAAGGTAAGGCTGGTGATACAAGTTGGAGGCTGTTGTTTGTATTAGGCATGATTCTTGGTGGTGTGGTAACAGCAAAATGGTTGGAATTAGCGCCTGTAGCCATGGTAGTACCAACACCATTGGTTCTCGTTGCAGGGCTACTTGTTGGTTTAGGTACAAAACTGGGTAACGGGTGTACTAGTGGGCACGGTATTTGTGGAATGGGTCGATTATCAACTCGCTCAATAGCCGCTACCATGACTTTTATGGCTGTCGCTATGCTGACGACATTTTTTATGTTGCACGTACTATAGGAGGAGTTAGTGGGTATGCAAAAGTTAGTTTCTCTCCTCGCTGGCTTCTTATTTGGCGCTGGCATGATAATTTCTGGTATGAGCGATCCAACAAATGTTGTTGCTTTTTTAGATGTTTTTGGAAATTGGGCGCCTGATTTAGCGTTCGTTATGGGGGGCGCGTTGATGATATTTGCTCCTAGTTATTGGCTAGTTATCCGTAACAAAAAAGAACCAGTATGCACGGATTCATTTTGTATGTCGGATAATAACAAAGTTGATACTCAACTACTTATCGGGGCAGCCTTATTTGGCATAGGTTGGGGGATTGCAGGCATCTGCCCAGGACCTGCGATCGCGTCTATTGCTAATGGCAGTTATGGTGTTTTAGGGTTTGTTGTTACCATGCTCATTGGTATGTTTATCGGCGATAATATGTTGGCTAAAGTGGGCGAACGGGAAACCGCTCATCAACCCTAAGTGTTTATAGGGTATTAGATAGGTTACGTAACAAAATCATGGTGTTCTAGAGAAGCTCGGTAGTTCTATCGAGCTTTTTTTGTATCTGATAGAGAGTGGTACTCTAATTAAGGTATTTCTAATTAATAATATTAGACAAAGCTAAATAAAGCATTTATATTAGATAAAGCTAAATTAAAAATGGAGTCTACCATGAGTGTTCGAATTAGTAAGTGGTGGTTGCTGACCAGTTTTGTCTTCCTCTCGCCTGCATTTGCTTATGACACTATCAGTGTTGGATTAACGCAGACCAAAAAGATTATAGAGTTGGATGGTACGGTTGAGGCGGTAAACCGTGGGACGTTAGCTGCGCAAACGTCTGGTCGTATAGTGGCCGTCAATGTGGATGTTAACGATATAGTCAATCAAGGTGATGTTCTTCTTGAAATCAGTGCAGAGCAACAATCGGCATCGCTTGATGCAGCACTTGCTCAGCTAAATAGTGCCAAAGCACAAAATATTAAAGCAACAGCACAGGTTAGACGCTACCGAGAGTTGTTTCCGAAAGGTGCTATTTCTAGAGAACGTCTTGATGCAGCAGAAGCAGAAGTTCGCTCTTCAATTGCGAATGTCAAACAAGCGAATGCTGCAGTGACTCAAGCCAAAGAATCCTTGGGTTATACCAGTATTACTGCTCCTTATACAGGTGTTGTCACTCAGCGTTATGTCGAACTAGGAGAAACTGTAGGGCCGGGCACTCAACTGATTACGGGATTCTCGCTATCACCTCTTCGTGTTGTCACCGATATTCCTCAACGTTACCGCGACCAGGTAGAGCAACCGGAGCAATTTAGCATCACCACACTTACCGGTGAAACACTTGAACCTTATGAAGCAAAGCTATTTAACTATGCACATCAACAGTCTAGAGCATTTAAGCTCCGTTTGGAGCTTCTAGAGGAGCCCCAAAACTTATTACCAGGCGAGTGGGTTAAGGTCGCTTTCCGATATGGTGAAAAGCAATCTTTGCTCATTCCCCAAAGTGCTGCGATTCGCCGAGGCGAGTTAAGTGTCGTTTATCGTGTACATAATCAAAAAGTAATTATGAATCCGATCCGAATTGGTCAACAACATGGAGAGATGTTAGAGGTCATTAGTGGGCTAGAAGTTGGCGATATTATCGTATCCGATGCTGTGTCGTATTTGGCAGACAAATAGGAGAACAACATGAGCAGTAACAAGATAGGGATTTCAGGGCGAATTGCTGCGGCTTTTCAGAATTCCGCAATGACGCCTCTATTGGCCTTGGTTGCACTACTTTTAGGGCTAGCAGCAATTGCGGTCACTCCGAAAGAAGAAGAGCCACAGATTGATGTAACCTTTGCCGATGTGTATATCCCATTCCCTGGAGCCTCTCCTAGAGAGGTTGAAAGCTTAGTAACTAATCCTGCAGAACAGATCATCTCGGAAATAAACGGCATAGATAAGATTTACTCGTTCTCACAGCCAGGTGGAGCGATGATTGTCGCCATTTTTGAAGTTGGTATTCCACGCAATGAAGCAGTAGTTAAAATCTACAACAAATTATATTCAAATAATGATTGGATGCCTCATAACATGGGGGTAGGTCAGCCACTGATTAAGCCTCGTGGGATTGAAGATGTACCTATTGTCAATGTGACATTATCACCAAAAGGGGAGTCTCCGGCACTGCGGGAGTTGACGAATGTCGCTCATGGGTTAGAAACCGAATTGAAGAGGATCAAAGGGACACGAGATATTTATACCGTTGGACGTCAACCGACGATTGTAGACGTTAGACTTGACCCTGCCAAAATGTCAGGTTACGGCGTAACAATTAATTCCCTTAATAGAATGCTTCCTGATGCAAACTCTGCATCACCAATGTTAACTCTTACTCAGGATAATCAGGCAGTCCCTATACAAATCGGTGAGTTTTTAACAAACGTAGATCAAGTAAAGCAGTTGGTTGTTGGCCTTCACAACAATCAGCCCGTTTACCTTGCTGACATTGCTACTGTCGATATTGGGATCGACACACCGACAAAAGTTGTATGGACAAGCGATAAGGTCACCCTTAAACCAGCTGTTACGATCGCAGTTGCGAAGAAAAGCGGAGAGAATGCAGTTGACGTAGCAAAAGCGATAGAAAGGCGCCTTGCGGAATTAGATAGCACGCTGATTCCAGATGATGTTCAAGTCGATGTCACACGAAACTACGGTCAAACTGCCGCAGACAAGGCGAATACTTTAATTGGTAAGCTTGCCTTTGCCACTGGCGCTGTAGTGCTATTGGTTTTGGTCACAATGGGGATACGGGAAGCGGTTGTTGTTGGAGTAGCGGTTATTATAACGCTATTACTGACACTGTTTGCTTCTTGGGCTTGGGGTTTTACGTTAAACCGAGTGTCACTGTTCGCACTGATTTTTTCGATTGGTATTCTGGTGGATGACGCTATAGTTGTCGTGGAAAATATACATCGACATATGATCAAAGGTGGCCAGAAATTGGCTGATCTTATTCCAGGAGCTGTAGATGAAGTGGGTGGTCCAACGATTCTTGCAACGCTTACAGTTATAGCGGCATTGCTGCCGATGGCATTTGTATCAGGGTTGATGGGGCCGTATATGAGTCCGATTCCGATCAACGCGTCGATGGGAATGTTAATTTCATTAGTCATTGCTTTTGTACTGACTCCTTGGCTATCGCGTATCCTTCTAAAAGAGGGGGAAGCTCACCACGAAAAAGTCAGTAACAAACAAGCTACATTCTTTAAAAAGCTTATGTCCCCATTCGTGGTGAGTCGTGTACAGAAACGCAATCGTCTGCTGCTCGGTGCGGGTATCATGATCGCGATTTTTGTCTCAATGTGGCTGCCAGTACAGAAACTGGTCGTCATGAAAATGCTTCCTTTTGACAATAAGTCTGAATTTCAAGTCATCCTAGACATGCCGGAAGGAACATCATTAGAGCGTACACAGCGAACATTGTTTGAGATGAGTGAAGTACTCAATGAAGTGGAGGAGGTAAGTGACTATCAAATCTATGCTGGTACGGCAGCCCCTATTAATTTTAATGGTCTAGTTCGTCACTACTTTCTCCGTCAAGCACCAGAAAAAGGGGATATTCAGGTCAATCTAGTCAATAAGTCTGAACGGGATCGCTCTAGTCATGAGATTGCTTCACAGCTTAGACCTGCATTGGTTAGAATCGCGGAACGATTCGGTGGCAAAGCAAAAGTAGTCGAAGTTCCTCCTGGTCCACCAGTTTGGTCACCGATTTTGGCGGAAGTTTACGGTCCGACTCAAGAAGTACGTGAACAGGCAGCTTTGCAACTTAGAGAAATCTTTCGAGAGACAAACGATATTGTAGATGTCGATCTTTATTTACCAGAATCTCATGAAAAATGGCAAGTGGTGATTGACCGTTCAAAAGTGTCTAGATTGGGGGGTGCCTACTCATCCGTCGTCGATTCACTTGCGACGGCTGTTGGTGGTAAGCCAGTAAGCTATTTGCACAGTGAGCAGAGCAAATACCCTATTCCAATTCAAATCCAAGCGAAAGAGAGTGCTAAGGCACGACTTGAGCAGGTGATGAATATGAAGATCAGTGCGGCAAATGGAAAACAATACTTATTGGCTGACTTGATTAAAGTTCGACAACAACCGATGGATAACTACATAGTACACAAAAACCTAGTCCCAATGATTATGGTTGTCGGGGATATGACCGGAGAATTGGATAGCCCTCTATATGGTATGGCAGACATTTCAACCTCGATGGCGGATAAAAATTTAGATGTTGAACAGTACTTCATTAATCAACCGTCAGGGTTAACTGACGTGGAGATATTCTGGGATGGAGAGTGGACGATTACCTATGAAACGTTCCGAGACATGGGTATTGCTTACGCTATTGGTATGGTACTGATCTATATACTTGTTGTAGCGCAATTTAAGTCGTATTTAGTTCCGTTGATCATTATGGCGCCTATTCCCTTAACTATTATTGGGGTCATGCCAGGGCATGCTTTATTAGGGGCTCAGTTCACAGCAACGTCGATGATTGGCATGATAGCGTTAGCCGGGATTATCGTTCGGAACTCTATACTGTTAGTGGACTTCATAAATCACCAGTTGCGAGATGGAATCGAGCTTGGAGAGGCTGTTATTGAATCAGCAATCGTTCGCGCAAAACCAATTATGTTAACGGCTTTAGCTGCAATGATAGGGGCGGTGTTTATTCTCGATGATCCGATATTTAACGGACTTGCTATTAGCTTGATCTTTGGCATCTTCGTTTCGACTGTCCTGACATTATTGGTTATACCAATTCTGTACTATGTGGCACTTAAGCGCGGTATCGTAAGCACCAATTATTAATAGTAATGGCCTCGTTATTAGGATAGCGAGGCCATTTATTTAAACTTGTGAATTAGCAATGGCTAATTAAAGGAGTTGTAAATGAAAGTCGAAAATGGTATTCGAATTCTAGCTGGCACTATGCTGCTAATATCACTGTTATTGACATTGTACGTCAGTGAACATTTTATTTGGTTTACTGTTTTTATTGGTCTAAACCTAATCCAAAGCGGATTTACTGGCTTCTGCCCACCTAAGAAACTGCTAATGAAATTGGGGTTGAAAGAGTGACAGCGAACGTTAGTAAGATAAGTATTCGATGATCAATATAATTCTATACTCAATGGGCAATGGTCACTCATTTGATAATTTAATACGTCTTTTACAGGCATAGTATCTTGTTGAGCGGGGCTGGTTCGAAGTTCCGGACTAACCACAATATGGTCAATTAGCGAACGAAATTGATGTGTTTTTGATGGGTTATTGCGAGATCTCACTTTACAGTCAGCTTGGGTATGCTGAGAGCTTAAACGTGGTACTGTGTTTAAGTTCTTAGTGATTACTTTCCACAGCCAGTCATCTCGATACGCCAAGTTGTGGTTAAAGTCACCAAGTAATACGTACGCTTCGTTTTGTGATTCTATTTGATGCAGCCAGCTATTTAATACCTTTCCTTGCTTCTTTAAGGTATGGCAGGAATTCTGATTTGTGAATTTACCACTGCAACCAGCCTTTAGATGCAAAGAGAGTAGATTGATCATTTCTCCATTAACCTTTAACTTGATGGCTGACGCAAATCTTAATCGATTTCCTTTAGTTAAAGGAAAGTCGGCTACGTTTACAACTTTAACGTCGTTTCGAACGGCGAACCCTGTGTACTGGTTTATCTCACCGAATTGATGGTGCCGATTGACGGGCAAAGAGCGGTCAGAGAGGTAAATAGTGTAGTTAGAGCCAACTACTTCTTCGATAGCGTCTGTGCTATCTACTTCTTGAAACGCGAGTACGGTCGGGGAAATGGCTGTAAAGTGACTCCTTAAGGCTGCGAAGTCATCTGAATCTCTATAACTTGACTTAAATTTGCTCGATGGCGTTAACGTCAACCATTCAATATTCCAAGTTGTTAATGTCGTAGCTGTTCCCAATGTAGGAAAAATAGAGATTCCCAAGATTAGGCCAACAACACTTGTGTAATGACTTAACGTTCGTTTCATATTAACTATCACTGTCAAATTCCTTTAGAGCCAATGTGCCGCAAGCCTTGCTAAAAATGCAACTAAAATTGACCATATTTTCCTGAAAAATTTTGTTTTTCCTTCATATGAGATCTACTTCATCTAGATCGAATTCTTCTTGTCCACTACCCATTTTTTATTGATCCATATCAATACTTTGATTTGGTGCTTTTCGTTAAATACACCACAATATATTGTGTCAGAATAAAAAGTAACAACCCTATATAGTGTGTTTGTGGATAACTCTGTGAGTATGCTTTGGGTAAGGAGAAAGGGTGAAAACAATCGTAATCAAGAGAGACGGCTCTCGTGCTCCGTTTACAAAGGATCGTATTGAAGCTGCTGTGGTAAGTGCGGCGGAACATGCAGATAAAGAGCTCGAAATCTACGCTAAAAATGTGGCTTTAGCGGTAGAGCTCAAACTGCAGGATTGCGAACATGTAGACATTCAAGAAATTCAAACAGCGGTAGAGAATGAACTCATGCAAGGTCCATATAAAGGACTTGCTCGTTCGTACATTGAATATCGCCATGACCGTGATATTGCTCGTGAAAAGAAAAGCGCTCTGACTAAAGAGATCGAAGGTCTGATTGAAGAAAGCAACGCCGATCTTCTTAATGAGAACGCTAATAAAGATGGCAAGGTTATCCCGACGCAGCGTGATTTGTTGGCGGGTATCGTCGCTAAACACTATGCGAAGACTCGAATTCTTCCTAGAGACGTTGTGCAAGCGCACGACGAGGGCGACATCCATTATCACGATCTTGACTACGCGCCTTTCTTCCCAATGTTTAACTGTATGCTCATTGATTTAAAAGGCATGTTAACGCATGGCTTTAAGATGGGTAATGCTGAGATTGATACTCCGAAATCAATTTCAACTGCTACAGCTGTAACTGCACAGATTATTGCTCAAGTGGCAAGTCATATTTATGGTGGCACAACAATTAACCGCATTGACGAAGTGTTAGCGCCTTACGTAAAAGCAAGCTATGACAAACACCTTCAAATTGCTCAAGAGTGGGACATTCACCAGCCAGAAGCATTTGCCCAAGCTCGTACGGAGAAAGAATGCTATGACGCATTTCAATCATTAGAGTACGAAGTAAACACCTTGCACACTGCCAATGGTCAAACACCATTTGTTACTTTCGGCTTTGGACTTGGTACGAGTTGGGAGTCAAAACTTATCCAACAGTCGATTCTGAAGAATCGAATTGCTGGTCTTGGCAAAAATAGTAAAACAGCAGTCTTCCCTAAATTGGTGTTTGCGATCAAAGATGGCTTAAATCATAAGTCTGATGATCCAAACTATGATGTTAAGCAGCTAGCGTTAGAGTGTGCGTCTAAGCGTATGTACCCAGATATTTTAAACTACGATAAAGTGGTTGAAGTAACGGGGTCATTTAAAACGCCAATGGGTTGTCGTAGTTTCCTTGGTACATACGAAGAAAACGGTGAACTTCAACATGAAGGACGCAATAACCTAGGTGTTGTGAGCTTGAACCTTCCTCGCATTGCTATCAAAGCCAATGGTAGTGTTGAGAAGTTTTATGAGTTGTTAAACGACCGTTTAGTGTTGGCGCGTAAAGCTCTTGAAACTCGTATTAGTCGTCTAGAGAAAGTTAAGGCTCGTGTTGCCCCAATCCTTTATATGGAAGGCGCATGTGGTGTACGTCTAAAAGCTGACGACTCTATTGCACCGATTTTTAAGAATGGCCGTGCTTCAATTTCTCTTGGTTACATTGGTATTCATGAGATGGTTACAGCTCTATTTGGTAATGACGTTCATATGTACGATGACAATACTATGCGCGACATGGCGCTGGATGTTATTAAGCATATGAAGCAGGTGGTAAACCAATGGGCTGAAGAAACCGGCTACGCATTTAGCTTGTACGGTACGCCAAGTGAAAACCTATGTAGTCGTTTCTGCCAAATTGATACTAAAGAATTTGGTATTATCGAAGGAGTAACAGACAAGGGCTACTACACCAATAGCTTCCACCTAGACGTACAAAAGAAAGTCAATCCATACGACAAAATTGACTTTGAAATGCCTTACCCAGAAATTTCCTCAGGTGGTTTCATTTGTTACGGCGAATTCCCAAACATGCAGCGCAACATTGAAGCATTAGAGAATGTATGGGACTACAGTTACACGCGCGTTCCTTACTATGGTACGAATACACCGATTGACGAGTGTTATGAGTGTGGCTATATGGGAGAGTTTGACTGCACTAGCAAAGGCTTTACTTGCCCTAAATGTGGCAACCATGACTCTACCCGAGTCTCTGTAACGCGTCGTGTATGCGGTTATTTAGGTAGCCCAGATGCACGCCCATTTAACTTCGGTAAACAAGAAGAAGTTAAACGTCGCGTTAAGCACCTTTAATATCATTTGCTAAGAATCAAGAGAGTCAATATATGAACTATCATCAGTATCATCCTATCGACGTAGTCAATGGACCAGGTACGCGTTGTACTCTCTTTGTTTCAGGCTGTGTTCATCAATGTAGAGGCTGTTATAACCAAGCTACATGGTCTTTGCATTCAGGGCATAGCTTTACAGATGAGTTGGAAGATCGGATCATAGCCGACTTAAACGATACTCGTATTAAGAAGAGAGGTTTATCGTTATCTGGAGGGGATCCGTTACACCCATCGAATGTAAGTCGAGTACTACAGTTGGTGGAACGAGTAAGGCGTGAGTGTCCCGATAAGGATATCTGGCTTTGGAGTGGTTATTTGTTACAGGAACTGTCACCTGAGCAGAAACAAGTGATTGACCTGGTGGATGTTCTCGTTGATGGTAAATACGAAAAAGAGTTGGCTGACCCAGAGTTAGAATGGCGAGGCAGTTCGAATCAAGTGATTCATCGATTTAAACAGTTTTAATTGAAAAAAGGGAGCGCAATGCTCCCTTTATTATGTACACACTGAATTAATCTTGTTTATAACAAAACTATTTCAATATTTTTAATCTAATGCTAACGTGATGCCACTACTTGAATTTCAAAGGGTTGTGACTTTCATGTTCTCTCAATTACCCGAGCCAGTGCTCGATCCGATTCTTTCCTTATCCGTTGCTTTTAGAAATGATGAGCGTGCCGACAAAGTTGATTTAGGCATTGGTGTTTATCGTAACAGTGATGGTCAAACTCCAATAATGAAAGCCATTGCTGAAGCTCAGCGCATTGTCACTACGGAGCAACAGACTAAAGCTTATGTTGGTCTCGCTGGGTGTGAAGAGTTTAACCAAAGTATTTCCAAAGTCGTGTTTGGTGAAACACCTATTTATGACCGTATGTCCGTCATTCAAACACCGGGAGCGAGTGGGGGGTTGCGCATGTTGGGAGATTTACTAAACGTTGCTCAACCAGGTACAACGGTTTGGTTGTCGAATCCAAGTTATGTCAATCACAAACCAGTAATGGAAGCCGCGGGTCTACAGGTTAAGTATTACCGCTACTTTGACCCCGCAACTAAACAGGTTGACCGTGATTCAATGCTGTCTGATATTGCTCAAGCAGGGCAAGGCGATGTCGTATTGCTGCATGGGTGTTGTCACAATCCAACTGGCGCTGATATATCGCTTGAAGATTGGAAAACAATCACAGAATTAAGCGTGAAAAATGGTTTTGTACCATTTGTTGACGTCGCTTATCAAGGCTTCGGTGAAGGGTTAGAGCAAGATGCATATGGTCTTCGGCATATGGCTGAAAATGTTGAAGAAATGCTCCTCACTACTTCATGTTCAAAGAATTTCGGGCTATATCGTGAACGTACCGGAGCGGCCATCGTCATTGGTAAGAATGCGACTGAGGCTGCGAATGCGAAAGGTAAACTACTTACACTAGCGCGTGCTACGTACACCATGCCACCGGACCATGGAGCAGCATTGGTTAAAACCATCTTGGCCGATGAATACTTAACTAATATGTGGACAACAGAATTGACAGAAATGCAACAACGACTGGTTGCGTTGCGTGATGGCCTTTGTAAAGAATTGAAAAATACGCATTCATCTGACCAATTTGACTTTATCATGTCTCACAAAGGCATGTTTACTGTGCTAGGATTTACACCAGAGCAAATGCAGCGTTTGCGTAATGAGTTTGCTATTTACGGTGTAGACGATGGGCGAATTAACATCGCTGGCTTATCAGAGTCGCAATTACCTTATGTAGCCAAAGCGCTGATTGCTGTCAGTTAATAATCGATGAGCATCTTTGCGCGTCACAGAAATAGAATGAATAAAGGTGAATGAATGAAACCGTGGAAAGTGATTTTACCACTGATGTTAAGTGGTGGCTTAGTAGCTTGTTCTACTACACCAACTGAGCCAGTGACTCCACCAAAAGTTGAACAGCCAAAGCAAGACACTGAAGCTGAAAAATCAGAAAAAGAAACCGAAAAGAGTGCAACGGAAACTGAGAGCACAAAAAAAGAAAGTGAAACTCAGAAAGCACAACCAGAGAAAGAGACAAAACCCGCAGAAAAACCTGAGGCTAAACCAGAAAAGCCAGTCGCTAAACCTGCGCCAGTGAAAAATGAAGAAGGTAAATTGATACTAGGTGAGCAAGAATATGTTCGTTTAGTTGATATGAAAGTTACCACTAAAGCGCGTATAGACACAGGAGCTACTACATCGTCCCTAAGTGCTGTCGATATCGTTCCTTTTGAGCGTGATGGTAAAGATTGGGTTAAGTTCAAGGTAAAACATAGTGGTGTCGAATCTAAAGAGATGAGTATGCCAGTTGAGCGTTGGGTAAAAGTAAAACAGTCAAGTTCAGAAGAGAGTGATAAGCGTCCAGTTATAGTATCCGTCATTAAGATAGGTGACATGACTAGCAAAACTGAGTTTACTTTGGCTGATCGTACGCACCTTAAATACCCAGTGCTGTTAGGTCGCAGCTTTTTTAGAGATGTAGCTCTTGTGGATGTGAGTCGTAAATACGTTCAACCTAAACCAAGCAGCAAATAATCCAAGTAACGAGTATTAAAAAAATGGCTTTCCAATCGGAAAGCCATTTTTTATTTAGAAATTAAATGCAACAGACATTTCTACTTGGTTTCCATAGGTACCATTATTAAATATGGCTGCACCAAGTGAAAGAACATCTGTTGAATGGAAACGCGCGCCCACTTTCCAAATGAATTTGGTGTCATCCTGCCCGTTCAGCATGCCAATTCGAGCATCACCTTCGACGTTTTGAAGAAACCAAATACGAGAGCCGATATTAAACTCAGATGCGAAATCTGTATTCCACTTGTCGTGGCTTTTAGTTTTTATGTTGTGAACAAGTAGTTGTCCGTACACATCTGCGAATTGTCCAGCAGGCCCGTTAAAACCAATACCTCCGGCAACGTCCCAATCACCTTCAAATCGACTGTCGCCACGAAGTATAAAGTGGGTGTTTTCGGTGAAAAACGTAGTAAATTCAGCTCCAACAGTACCAGGATCGGCGCCTAGGCGAACTTGAAAAGCATTGTAGTTAAAGTTGTTAGCATAAACCAACGAAGGGGCGGTTACTGCCAATGTTAATAGGGCAGTACGGCTTGCTTTACCTAGCATGAGAACTCCGTGATGAATTGATGTCGACATAGTCTCTAAAAATGAGTTTGTCCAGTATATAGAAAAATGGTCTGCAAAATACAGACCATTTTTAACTAAGTCGAACTTTTCTTTACATTATTTGAATGTAGTCAACCTCAATTTCTGGCGTATTTCCACCTTCGTACTCTCCAAAAATTCTTACTTTAGTTTCATTATTAATCGGAGTGGTTAAACGCGCGTCGTCCATATCTACCTGAATTTCAGCATTACCATCGCTGAAGATAAACTTATCGTCCCGAACTTGACGAACTAAATAGCCATCAACAATAACGTTTTTCTCAGTGAACATACTAGTATCGGTTAATAGCTCGGTTACAGAGATCGTTTCAACAGGCCCTGTATATACGACGCTTGGCGCTTTTGATTCGTGATGCCCATCGTCTTTTGCTAGTACAAGAGTTGGAGCAAGAACTAATGCTGCTGCTAGAGTTAATACCGTTTTTTTCATAACTTTCTTCCTTTTATTGTGTCACTTTAGTCTTCGGTTGTTATTTAAACGTATTTAAGCTTAACCGTTACTGAGTACGACATTCATATTCCATTCACTGAGGTTTTTTATGCTGATAGTTGGGTCAAAGGAGTAAAAAAGGTAAACTTACCAAAGACTTCATAGCAATTTGAGAGTATATGCGTCGCACTTCACAAGCTCTAATGGTTCAAGGAACAACTTCAGATGCAGGAAAAAGCGTCTTGGTGGCAGGATTATGCCGGGTATTAGCGCGAAAAGGGATCAATGTTGCCCCATTTAAACCACAAAACATGGCGTTGAACAGTGCAGTTACTAAGGATGGTGGTGAGATAGGGCGAGCTCAAGCTGTTCAAGCACAAGCTGCTCGAGTTGATGCGACGGTGGATATGAATCCTGTTTTGATTAAACCCAACTCCGATACTGGGGCTCAGATCATTATTCAAGGTAAAGCATTTGCCAATATGGATGCTGTTGGCTTCCATGACTACAAAAAAGTGGCTATGCCTTTTGTTCTAGATTCTTTTTCTAGACTAGCCGAGTGCTTCGATACCATCATGATCGAAGGGGCTGGAAGCCCTGCAGAGATCAATCTTAGACAAAACGATATTGCCAATATGGGTTTTGCTGAAGAAGCGGATGTTCCTGTTATTATTGTTGCGGATATCGACCGAGGAGGAGTGTTCGCTCATTTATACGGCACATTAGCATTGTTATCTGAGAGCGAACAGAATCGAGTCGTTGGTTTTGTTATTAATCGCTTTCGTGGCGACATTTCATTGCTTGAACCAGGGCTTGAATGGTTAGAACAAAAAACAGGAAAGCCTGTAATTGGCGTGATCCCCTTTATTCACGGCCTCAATATCGAAGCAGAAGACGCTATCAGTGCGGACCACGTAACAGCGGAAACAACTAAACTAAGCGTTGTGGTACCCGTACTTACTCGTATTAGTAATCACACCGATTTTGACGCGCTGCGGTTACATCCTGACATAGACTTTCGTTACGTTGGTAAGGGAGAGCGTATCGACAATGCTGATTTAATTATACTGCCGGGTACGAAATCTGTTAGAGATGATCTTAGTTACCTGAGAGAGCAGGGATGGGATAAGGATATCTATCGACATCTACGATTTGGCGGAAAGGTGATGGGAATCTGTGGTGGATTTCAAATGTTAGGCAAGCATATTACCGATTTACTAGGTATCGAAGGAGCAATTGGAACTAGTGAAGGTTTAGGCTTACTTGATGTAGACACTGAACTACTCCCAGAGAAACAGCTGACTAACGTAACTGGTGTGTTATCTCTTGAAGGTACACGGGTTGACGTTTTTGGCTATGAAATACATGCGGGACAAAGCAAGGTTTCAAGCCAGCCACTTATTGAACTGAGTATTGGTACGAAAGATGGTGCGATTAGTGAGGATAATCAAGTAATTGGCACCTATCTTCATGGCATACTGGACTCTTCCGAATTTGTCTCTTTGTTGGTGCAATGGGTAAACGGAGAGTCTGTTTCTAGTTATTCGATTAACGATGAAAAGGAACAAGCGCTTGATACGATAGCGGACGCTCTCGAAAAACATCTAGACCTTCAACAACTCTGGCCAGACTTAGGTTTCACAAACTGATGAAAAAGTTACTAACTCTATTTTTAGTTACACTGTCACCATTGACATTGGCGGCAACGCTAAATATATACGCTGCATCTTCAATGACAAATGCCGTTGATGAATTAGCCAGTGAGTTTAATCAGCAAGCAAACGTTGATGTGGTAAAGGTTTATGGTGGTTCTTCTTCTATGGCACGTCAGATTTATCAAGGCGCTCCAGCGGATCTGTTCATTTCTGCTAACGTTAAATGGGTGGAATATTTGATAAAGAAAGGGACAGTCGAAGCACAAAATGTATCCAACATTGCACAGAATCGACTGGTGTTAATCAAAAACAACGCCACAACACAAAAAAGTGCGTTTGTGTTCGATTCACCGAAGAGTTGGGAGAGATGGTTAAATGGTGAACGCTTGGCGATAGGGGCAGTGTCCTCTGTACCCGCTGGTATCTATGCCAAACAATCGCTCGAATCTTTAAATGTCTGGGTGTCTGTACGTTCTCATTTAGCACCCGTTAATAATGTTAGGCAAGTATTAGCTTTGGTTGAGAGAAATGAGGCTCCATTGGGGATCGTCTATCAAACTGATGCGATGGCAAGCGATGATGTTGATGTAATTGGGGCTTTCCCTGACACCACCCACGATCCTATTATTTACCCGCTAGTAAAATTGAATTCACGCCACGAGACCCAAGAATTTGTAGAGTTTATTAAGTCTCAAGCTGGTCAAAAAATCTTGGCCAAATATGGATTTTCGCCATTAGGTGGTAACTACTAAACATGTTAACAGACTATGAAATCCAAGCATTACTGTTGAGTCTGAAAGTAGCTGGTGTCGCTATAGTTTGGCTGATACCTATAGGTGTGTTTTTTGCGTGGGTCTTAAGTAAGAAAGAATTTTACGGCAAAAGCATTCTCGATAGCTTGATTCACCTTCCTCTTGTACTTCCTCCCGTGGTTATTGGCTATTTGTTACTGATTTCTATGGGCAGACAAGGGGTTATTGGAAAATTCATTTATGAGCTTACAGGCATCAGTTTCAGCTTCAGTTGGCGAGGTGCCGTTATTGCTTGCATCATTGTATCACTCCCTCTTATGGTCCGCTCTATTCGCCTCTCTATGGACAGTGTCGACCAAAAACTAGAGCAGGCCGCCCGAACACTTGGTGCTTCGCAATTGAAAGTTTTCTATACCATCACTTTGCCTCTCGTGATTCCAGGAGTAATAAGCGGGACTATGCTCTCATTTGCCCGAAGTTTGGGGGAGTTTGGGGCGACGATAAGTTTTGTGTCAAATATTCCTGGGGAAACACAAACCATTCCGCTCGCTATGTACAACTTCTTAGAGACCCCGGGTGCGGAAGATGCGGCTATGAGGCTATGTATTATCTCGATTGTTATTTCTCTTGCATCCCTCTATTTTGCAGAAGGACTAAATCGTTGGATGAGTAAGAGATTGGGTGTAGCGAAATGAGTAGAATAAGTCTCGACGTTAAAAAGAACTTCTCTGATAAAAGCTTTCACTTAAAAACACAGTTACCGTCGAAAGGTATCACGGCCATATTTGGACGCTCTGGTGCTGGTAAAACGACGTTGATTAATTTGGTCAGCGGACTGGTTACGCCGGACTCTGGCATGATTAAAGTCGCAGATCGCGTTTTGTTCGATTCAACCCTAAAACTTGATGTGCCAATTGAAAGTAGACAAGTGGGTTACGTGTTCCAAGATGCAAGATTGTTTCCCCATATGACTGTTATTCGCAACTTACGCTACGGTGTCACAGATAGCAACCCTGCGTATTTTAATGAAATTGTTGGACTTTTAGCTATTGGGGATTTGCTAAATCGTTATCCAAGCAGCCTGTCAGGGGGAGAGAAACAGCGTGTAGCAATCGGAAGAGCACTCCTAAGTAAACCACAAATTTTGTTAATGGATGAGCCATTAGCGTCGTTAGATATTTCACGTAAACGTGAACTAATGCCGTTTTTGGAGAAACTATCGCACTCTATTGATATTCCAATCCTTTATGTTACTCATAGTTTGAATGAAATCCTTCGTCTTGCTCAGCATCTCGTTGTCATCGAAGACGGCAGAGTTGTGGAAAGCGATACCATTGAAAATGTTTGGAGCTCATCAATTATGCAGTCGTGGCAATCATTTTCAGATAGAAGCTCCTTGTTTAAGGGAGAGATCCTTGAACAAAATAATTATTACGGGCTAACGAAAGTAGCGTTAACCGAGCAACATTATTTATGGGTTCAACATACAGAGGGCGTGATAGGTGAACATGTTCGATTGAGAGTGAGAGCGAGCGATGTCTCCATCGCACTAGAACGCCCAAATAAAACATCTATTCGTAATATTTTATCCTGTACGGTAAACGCTATTCACCTTGGCGGTAAAGGGACGTCTAGGCAGAGTGTAGAAGTCATTCTCTCGCTGACGAATCAACAGAGATTGATTGCGACAGTAACTCAATGGGCGATAGACGATCTTGCGCTAGAAGTAGGTCAGAAAGTATATGCTCAAATAAAAGGTGTCAGCGTCTCTCAGAAAGACGTTGCTATTGAACCGCAAATATAAAAAAGGTCGCGAACTCGCGACCTTTTAAATGAGAATATATTACTTTATTTTTCAAATACTTCTTTGAAATCACGCTTAAGAATAGCATCACGACGCGCTTTCTTAATCTGCTTAACCATATCACGAATGCAGTTGCTTAAGACTTTATCCAGCAGTTGAGCACGATAATCTTCTTTCTCTTCGTCAGTCATGTCAGCAGGGAAGTCCATTGTCGTGAATTCTTCCATTGTGCTCACGCCGGCAAATGCTTGACTAACTGAGATTAAAGCATGGAATTGCTCAAAGTTGTCGAGGATATTCTGTGCACTGGCAGGTAATGTGTCCCAAGCTTCACGCACAGCTTCTTCAGTCACTTCGTGAATAGAGACCACCATGTTATGCAATTCTTCAGGAACATCATCAAACGCGATGACTTGACGTAATTCTGGGGATACCAATTCTAGGTCAACTTTGGTTGCTTCGTTGTTTTGTGTCTCAGACATACTACTATCTCAGTGTTTAAAATTGCGCTTATCGTAGGAGAAGCGATGTAAAAGTCAATAATAATCGAAGTCTCGACAAAAATCCTCCCGATATTGGACAAATCAGCCTTATCAATACGTTAAAACTTGGATTAAAGTGGGAGTGAGTGAATATTGTCCTAATATGTGTTATATCTGACTCATTAGGGTTGGCATGCAATTACAGGAAGGCTTATGACACCCATGGATTCTTCAATGAGAATTCTTCTCGTAGATGATGCGCAACTAGAACGGATGCAGCTTCAAATTCGACTTAAACAACTTGGGCATGAAGTCGAAGTCGCCGCGAGTGGAAGAGAGGCGCTAGCCTTATACCCATCATTTGATCCCGAGCTTGTTCTCCTTGATATCTCGATGCCGGAAATGGATGGCTTTCAGGTGGCTGCGGAGATACGTGAACGCTATCAAGCGGACTGGATTCCCATCATTTTTCTGAGCAGTCATGATGAACCGGAAATGATTGCAAAGGCTATCAGGGCAGGTGGTGATGATTACTTGGTTAAACCAGTTAACAAGATAGTCTTGCAATCGAAACTTGTCGCTATGCAACGTATAGCTGATATGCGTCGTGAGCTTAAACAAGCAAGCGCCCAACTAGAAGAGGCTAATAGGGCACTACAACATCAAGCAAATGAAGATGGACTGACCAAACTTTTTAACCGTCGTTATATGGACGAAAAGCTCACTGAGCTCATTCAATGGCACGGTCGACATCAGATACCTTTCTCGGTTATTCTGATGGACGTCGATCACTTTAAGGCGTTCAACGATAATTATGGCCATACGGAAGGTGATCAATGTTTAATCAATATTGCTCAGTTTCTTGATGTGATGTTTATTCGTAGTGGCGAGTATGTCGGCCGATATGGCGGTGAAGAATTTGTTATTCTACTCAGCAAATGTGATATTCGTGAAGCAGAAGAGAATGCGGCTAGAGTTAGAGAAGGGATCTTTCAGTTAAATATTCCCCATCAATTTTCTAACACTACGGATAGAGTGACACTGTCACTTGGAGTGTTTAGTTTAATTCCAACTGGGACTGAGACCATTAACGAGCTGTATGAAAGTGCTGACAAACTGCTTTATCAAGCCAAACGAACCGGTAGAGACCGGTATGTTTCTCAGATTGAAGGCGATATCATTAGTACAACGTCTTGAGTCTGACGTAAAATTACGTTCTGAGCTCCTCAATTTATTGAGGAGCTTTTTTATGTAGTTCCAGTAGATAATTTCCTAGATTACAAACTGTTACCCACAAATATTCATTGTGGGGCTATTATTAAGATATTTCCTCAATGGGTAAAAAAGCTGTGTTCAAGGCTCGTTTCATTTCTTTGATGTGTTTTACAACTTTATCGTCTCACAGTGTAGCTGACCCTGAATTTCGCGACTTGTTTGAAGAAGATTTTGCAGCTGCCATCATTCTCACGGACAGTGATGCTCTAACATTAGGGTTCAAAGATTTTGACCCGAGCTCAGTATTCAATATTGATAACGACGAAATAGGGTCTCAGGAGGCGCTTGATCGACGTAAAAATATTGCGGTCTCGGCGCTACCGCTTACTTTTTCACTAAATGATGATGATAGTTTCCAGCAAAGACTAATGCTTAGGTTTTCAGCGCTTAGAATTAAGGACCAAATCCTAGATGCACCAGACAGCCATACCAAATATGTTTTGGGTGCGTTTACAGGCTACGAACAAGAAATACAGTTTTCTAAGCACTGGACGTTTGAGACCGGTATTGGTGCGCACCTTCAATATCTGCACAGTGATTATGATTTTCAATCGCCATATTCAAAACTATTTCAACCTTTCATAGATGGTAAAATAGTCAATACCTCAGCATGGGCAGCAAGTCTCCAACCTAAAGTCGGTTTTAACTACCACAAATACAAGCCTTGGGGAGAAGTGAAATTTAAATCTACATTTAACTATTTCTCAGGCGTAGGCTGGGGAAAAGCAAATGACGGAGATGTTGGAACACCAGAAGGTTGGTATTGGTCCAATGAAGCCAAATTGTTTTATGACGTTACTGATTGGGGGCGCTCAGTTCAGACTGTCTACACAAGCATAAGGCGAGTGGATATTGGAGGGGATACTGTCGGCATGCTAGGAGCTCCTCACTACTATGAAGGAACGGTTGGTTGGTTGATGACGCCTCCGTTTAAGATTGAGTATGTTGATAATATTGGGATTGGGTTAAGTATTAACTACGGAAGTGATCTCAAAGGCGGTAGCATTGTGTTGTTTTTCAACCAAGATTAGTTCACATAAAACAGCATCAGCGGGCGCACTGTACTTGATTGCGCCCTTTTTCTTTGGCGCTATACAACGCTTTATCAGCTTTCTTTAAAACTTCTTCTGGTTTTCTTGTGCTTTTGCTATCTGCCGCACCAATACTCACAGTGATGCTTACTGTTGCACCTTTGCTGTTCGCGTTACGTTGTTTTGCGCCTTTTTTATTGTCATTCGGGCGTTCGACGCTATTTCTAATCACCATTTCATAATCCGCTATCTTCTCTCTTAGTTCATCTAGGTAGACTTTACTGTCCTTGGCTGTTTTACCCTTAAACAGAATCGTAAACTCTTCGCCGCCATATCGATAGACTCGTGCGTTACCGCCAACAGATAACATTCGTGAAGCAACTAGTTTTAATACGTCGTCACCAGTGTCGTGACCATAGGTATCATTAAACTTCTTAAAATGATCAACATCCAACATAGCAACAGTAAACTTTCTGCCCAAGTGCTTCATATCCATTTCTAAAGCGCGACGACCTGGAATATTAGTGAGTCGATCGTTAAATGCCATTTGATGACTGGCAGAAATGACATAAATAATGACTAGAACACCTGCTAAAGAAAATAGGGTGCTCGACATATGGGGTACATGAAAGAAAATGAATGTGCTGCTCGCAAGCAAAATACTGGTATACACAACAGCGTCTATTGGTCGATTGTAGTTTAATAAGAAAATACCCGTTGCACCTGTTATAGCGAGGCAATACAAAACTAAAACCAAAGGTAAACGAGAGATTTCAGGGATGGCGAAGAGCAGGTCACTGTCAAAATGGTTAAAGCCACCAGTAGCGAAGTGGCTCAATATCAAATAACTCCATAGTAAAAAGCTGATGACAATCGCAGAGAAAAGGTACATTCCCTTGCTCAACACACCGGTATCTGGAAACAAAAACGCAAGACAGCAAGCTACAGGTAGCAGAAAACTTAACAGCGAGAGTTCCAAAAGAGTCGTACCTGTCGATAAAGGACTTTGTAATCTTAATTGAATTACACCGTACGCCAACAACATAGAAAGCGCCACCATAGCAATGCGTGATTGCTTGAAGCTGTGGCTTAGCGCGAATGCTGTACCAAACAAAATATAGGGCAGGTTTGTAACAAAGCCTGAGTTGGCTTGAGTGGCAGCAATGATATGGTTTAAGCCTACGAGAATACCCGCAATCATGATAAGTGGAATAAATAGCCGGAACAGATTTGAGCTAGCAAAAGAGGTCGACATTAACGATATGACTCAGAGACTTAACAGTGGATTATAGTTCAACATCTTAGGATACGGTAATTTGATGTTTTGCCAAGTAGTTTGTTAATGCAAGACTCAAAACTCACACCCTTTTCTCAAACTCAAGAAAAATCGCTTCATTAGTTTAATGAGTTTATAAAACCTAACGCCTATACAGGGGAAGGTAGAAATAACGCAAACTGTAAACAAGATTCACTTTCCATACGCTAATGGTTGACCAAGCGCTCTAAACCCTACAACATGAATCAATCCATATAGAAAGAGGAAAAAAAGTGGGATTCTTCTCTAAGTTATTTGGTGGCGCTAAGGCTGCCGAGCCAAAAATCGTTGAGCCAGTTGAATACAAAGGTTTTTTAATCTACCAAGAAGCATTGGCTGAAGGTGGTCAGTATAGGATTGCTGGCAGGATTACAAAGCAATTTGGTGATGAAACAAAAGAGCATCGTTTTATTCGCTCTGATGTGGTTGGGTCTGAGTCTGATGCGAATGAGTTAATGTTAAAAAAAGCACAAATGTTCATCGATCAGATGGGTGATAGTATTTTCTAAAGTCAATCCCACCACCAATATATTAATGTCGATTGATGAAGATTTATTCTGGCAAGACCAGTATTAGTTGTTTGATTTAATTGATGTTGGTCATCTGCTTGCAGCATTTATTGTCATAATATGACCTACCTACACGAAATTCCTCTGCGAAAGCGTATTATAGCACTGGTAAGACCTCTATATTGAGGGTTTCGTGTGGTTTTTTTACTAAAGATGCCTGTTTAAAAGTCATTACGTTCAGTTATATGTAATGAAATATTGTTTTTTTATTACAAATTGCTTGATGTTGTGCACTTGGTTGGTTAAAAAAGAACAATACTTCTGCCAATAGTTAAGGAATAGCTATGCAAATTGGTGTGCCAAAAGAAATTCTCGCGGGAGAAACGCGAGTCGCTGCGACGCCCAAGTCGGTCGAGCAGTTACTAAAATTGGGGTTTGATGTCTCAATAGAATCACAAGCAGGTCTGCTTGCGAGTTTTGACGATTCCGCTTATGAAGCGGCTGGAGCAACCATCACTTCTTCAAAGGAAGTATGGGAGTCGGATATAGTACTAAAAGTAAATGCGCCTACTGATGAGGAAATAGCTTTCCTTAAAGATGGAGCAAGTTTAGTTAGCTTTGTATGGCCGGCACAGAATCCAGAATTAATGGAAAAGCTCTCAAGCAAGAACATTAACGTGATGGCTATGGATTCGGTACCGCGAATCTCTCGTGCACAAGCTTTAGATGCACTAAGCTCAATGGCCAATATTGCTGGCTATCGAGCTGTCGTAGAAGCTGCACATGAATTTGGACGCTTCTTTACTGGTCAAATTACCGCCGCTGGTAAAGTTCCACCTGCTAAAGTACTGGTAGCCGGTGCTGGGGTTGCTGGCTTAGCAGCGATCGGTGCTGCAGGCAGTCTTGGCGCAATTGTTCGTTCATTTGACGTACGTCCAGAAGTAAAAGAGCAAGTCGAGTCGATGGGTGCAGAGTTTTTGGAAGTCGATTACCAAGAAAACTCGGGCTCAGGTGACGGCTACGCGAAAGAAATGTCAGATGAATTCAACAAGAAAGCAGCTGAGCTCTATATGGAGCAAGCGAAAGACGTTGACATCATTATTACTACGGCATTGATTCCTGGTCGACCAGCGCCAAAGCTGGTGACTAAAGAAATGGTTGATGCAATGAAACCTGGTAGTGTTATCGTTGATTTAGCTGCCGCAAATGGTGGTAACTGTGAATACACCGTTGCCGACCAAGTGGTAACAACAGAGAATGGTGTTAAAGTTATCGGTTATACTGACATGGTAGGCCGCCTTCCAACTCAATCTTCTCAGCTCTATGCGACTAACCTAGTCAATCTTCTAAAACTACTTTGTAAAGAGAAAGACGGCAATATTGACATCGATTTTGAAGACGTCGTACTTCGCGGTGTAACCGTAGTTAAAGAAGGTGAGGTCACATGGCCAGCACCGCCAATTCAAGTATCTGCACAACCAGCTCCGGCAAAAGTCGAAGTGGCTAAACCTGCGGAAAAAGTTGAAGAGCCAACGTCACCAGTGAAAAAACTGCTTGGTCTTGCTGCAGCCGTTGGTGTATTTGGTTGGGTTGCTTCTGTTGCGCCAGCTGCGTTCTTATCTCACTTTACGGTCTTCGTGTTGGCGTGTGTAGTAGGTTATTACGTGGTATGGAACGTCACACATGCACTACATACACCACTCATGTCGGTAACTAACGCTATTTCAGGGATTATCGTTGTAGGTGCGCTTTTGCAAATTGGACAAGGAAGTGGCGTTGTCACGTTTTTATCCTTTATCGCAGTATTGATAGCAAGCATCAACATTTTTGGTGGCTTTACCGTAACCAAGCGCATGCTTGAAATGTTCCGTAAAGATAAATAGGAGGCAACATGTCTGCAGGATTAGTACAAGCAGCATACATTGTTGCTGCATTATTTTTCATTATGAGTTTAGCGGGGTTGTCTAAACAGACCTCAGCTCGTGCTGGTAACTATTACGGCATTGCTGGTATGACAATCGCATTAATTGCGACGATTTTCAGTCCCGATGCGCAAGGCTTCGGTTGGGTTATCGTGGCCATGGTAATCGGTGGGGCGATTGGTATTTTCTACGCACGTAAAGTAGAAATGACTGAAATGCCTGAGCTAGTGGCAATTCTTCACAGCTTTGTAGGTTTAGCCGCCGTTCTTGTTGGTTACAATAGCTACATTGATCCACCGGCGATCGCCAACGTTGAAATGCTTTCTGAAGCCGAAGTTCATGCTCATCATGTTATTCACATGGTAGAAGTATTCTTAGGCGTGTTTATCGGTGCGGTAACTTTTACTGGTTCTATTGTGGCATTTGGTAAACTACGCGGGGTTATTTCATCATCGCCACTTAACATCCCACACAAACATAAACTCAACCTTGCTGCGATTGTTGTCTCAACCTTGTTGATGATCTATTTCGTGAAAGCAGACGGCAGCATGTTTGCTCTGATCGTGATGACACTGATTGCCTTCGCATTCGGTTATCACTTAGTTGCCTCCATTGGTGGTGCAGATATGCCTGTAGTTGTATCAATGCTTAACTCTTATTCTGGTTGGGCAGCGGCAGCAGCTGGCTTTATGTTAGCAAATGACCTACTTATCGTTACTGGTGCATTGGTCGGCTCATCAGGCGCAATCCTTTCTTACATCATGTGTAAAGCGATGAACCGTTCGTTCGTTAGTGTCATTGCTGGCGGGTTTGGTCAAGAAGTGGTTATTTCAAGTGATGAAGAGCAAGGTGAACATCGCGAAACATCGGCTGAAGATGTTGCTGACATGCTTAAAAATAGTAAGTCAGTTATCATTACTCCTGGATACGGTATGGCGGTGGCTCAGGCCCAATATCCAGTACATGAAATCACTGAAAAATTGCGTGCTCAAGGCGTAGAGGTTCGTTTTGGTATTCACCC
The DNA here is from genome assembly GCF_001639065.2 of Vibrio barjaei. Lineage (GTDB taxonomy): Bacteria > Pseudomonadota > Gammaproteobacteria > Enterobacterales > Vibrionaceae > Vibrio > Vibrio barjaei. The sequence continues at coordinate 144,657 of NZ_LQXO02000053.1, read as the reverse complement.
TGTCGCGGGTCGTTTACCTGGTCATATGAACGTTCTATTGGCAGAGGCGAAAGTACCTTATGATATCGTTCTGGAAATGGATGAAATCAACGATGACTTTAGTGAAACAGATACGGTTCTAGTTATTGGTGCAAACGACACGGTTAACCCTGCTGCTCTTGAAGACCCAAATAGTCCTATAGCTGGCATGCCGGTTCTAGAAGTTTGGAACGCACAGAATGTTATTGTGTTTAAGCGCTCTATGAACACGGGTTATGCCGGTGTACAAAATCCACTGTTCTTTAAAGAGAATACCTCGATGCTCTTTGGTGATGCCAAGGAGAGTGTGGACGCTATTTCCAAAGCACTTTAAAGCCTAATCAAAATAATAAAGCCAGCTTACGCTGGCTTTATTTGTGTATGGTTATAACCATTATAACCAATAGAATCGTCGGTAATTTGTAGTCTAAGTACTGATTTAAACCTCACAAGTCAGTGCGAATACACTTCAAATAGGGGACCCCGATGCTAAAATCTTTTGCTTGCTTTATAGCTTTTGCCGCAATTATAACAGTTGGAATAGTAAACTATGCAAAGGACTCCAAATCTTATTATCTAGTTCATAAAAGTAACCTAGCTGACATCACCTCAATTCTCGACAAACGACACGATGCCTGTGCACAGTATTTTAGTTGCTCAACGCCCCTTTACTCGCAGCCAAAGTATCAAACTTGTGTCGATCCAGACCATGGCACAGCACATAGCATCGTACGCCAGAAGCGCATAGCTGAACTACGGTTAACTAATCTAAAAGGTCGAGTTGGAAAAATTTTGACTTCATAACACTGGCTATACATTGAAGTCAGAATGCAAAATAGTACCACAAATCTTGTTTTCCAATAATTGACAAAATAATTGCGTGCACTTGGCGCGAATCTTGCCGATAATATGTAAATTAGTGTTTTTATATTATTGACCAGACAAGATTATTCGTTTGAAGAAACTAGCGCGCCCTTTGCTTACCATTGTATCTATTGTTCTTGCTCCTCTAGCTTTTGCCGAGTCGCTACCTGAACGTATAGATAATTTCGTCAGTTTTTTTGATTTTGAGCAAGCGAGCGCTTCATACGATGTGAGGGTTATTCAGGCTGACTACCCGACACAGCTTCTTACACCTATATCTATGCTTCCTCAAACAAGTAAATACCCTCTGAAAGAAGTACAACAACTCTATCGGTTAGCTGAAAAGTGCAGTGGTACGTTACCACTAAGCCCTTTAATCACAGAGCCTTTAGTTTTTACAAGGGCAATGTGTGGTGGCCGTAAGCTATCGACGAAATGGTTTGCGCGCAGTGGACTGATTCATCCGGGTGGTGGTACTTACGCCGCTAGGTACATCACTAAATACCCAGATAAAAAACAAGAGCTTCAAAAGTTTATGCATATCAAAGAAAGAGAACTGGCACCTCCTGGTTCTCTCTTGGGTAGGCTGCAAGTAATGGATGAGCAAACTGTCATTTCTTTGATCCGTGGTTCCTCAATGTTTGTTGAAAACGAGGAGCTGTGGTTGAGAAGAGGCGATATTTACTATTTGTTCCCTTCGAACATTTGGACCTCTAAAGCCAAAGAGGCTGGCCTCAACTTTAAACTAGCTTCTCAAACCAATACGTGTTTTGTGCAAAGAGGAAACTTATGTTGGGAAGTTGAAGACCATTCTGATGTACTTCGTATCAGCATGATCAGTTTGATCATCGCTAACATACTGTTAGTAATTGGTTGGGCAATCTATCGCTGGAATACAAAACGTCAAGAGATGAAAAGCCGGATGCTAGTGTTACAAATTCTTACACACGAATTGAGAACACCCATCGCTAGTTTATCTCTGACAGTCGAAGGGTTCAGACGTGAATTTGAGCACTTACCAGAAACTGTATATGATGAGTTTAGAAGACTATGTGAAGATACACGTAGACTGCGTCAGTTAGCTGAGGCCAGTAAGGACTATTTGCAATCTGATAACAAACCTTTATCGACAGAATGGCTACCATCTGTACAAGATTGGTTAAGTTTCAAAGCAGAGGAAGAATTTGAAGCTGACGTGAATTTGACTATTAACCAAGACGTAGCCGCTAAAATTAACATATATTGGTTAGGAACTTGTATTGATAACCTAATACGTAACGCGATTAAGTACGGCGTTGCACCAGTGAGTTTGAATGTTGTGACTTCTTCAAACTCTATCAAAATTGAAGTCATCGACAACGGACAATTAACTTCAAAGGACTGGCGTGAGCTTAGAAAGCCATTTGTAAGTAAGGCAGGTCTTGGGCTTGGCCTTACTATAGTAGAATCTATGGTTGGTCGAATGGGCGGTAAGATGTACCTAGTCGGGCCACCAACAACATTTATTTTGGAGATACCTTGTGAAACAGACACTGCTACTTGTTGAAGACGACAAGAATCTAGCTGACGGCCTTTTGGTGAGTTTAGAGTTGGCTGGTTATAACTGCCTTCACGCTGAATTCATCTCTCAGGTTGAGCAACACTGGGAAGAAGCAGACTTGGTAATTCTCGACCGACAACTTCCAGACGGTGACTCAGTTGAGCACCTTGCTGGTTGGAAGAAAATCAAAGATGTTCCAGTGATATTGCTCACTGCGTTAGTAACGGTTAAAGACAAAGTTACTGGCTTAGATGCAGGTGCAAATGACTATTTAACCAAACCTTTCGCAGAAGCGGAGCTTTTCGCTCGTATTCGTGCACAACTCCGTGCGCCAGAAGCAGACTCGGAGGACGCAACTAAGGTTGTAACTGAGAGTCTAGTGATCGATAAAGCGACTCGTGAAGTGAACTATAAAGGTGAACTGATTACATTAACACGCACTGAATTTGATCTACTGCTATTCCTAGCAAGTAATTTGGGACGTGTATTTACTCGTGATGAGCTGCTTGATCATGTTTGGGGTTATAATCATTTCCCAACAACACGAACCGTTGATACCCACGTGTTACAACTTAGACAGAAGCTTCCTGGACTAGAGATCGAAACACTTCGTGGTGTTGGCTACAAAATGAAAGGCTAATGTCTAGAGCATCTAAATTTTTAGCGCTAGCAATCCTTACGGCATCAACATCAGTTGGTGCCGATTGGTTTGAAAATAATACAACCATTACACAGGCGCATCGTCATTTACTTAATCGTGATTTGGAATCCATGTTCCAATCACTAGTCGAAGAGTGGCAGCAACAACCGACTAAGAGTATTAAAAACCATATAAACAGGTTGTTTTTACAATCTTTAGAAGTGGATTGCGGTAAAGGTTACTCCTCTCAACCCCTACCAGAATGGATAGACTCCGTGGTAGTAAGACAACAATCTATTCAAAGTCCCGGAAGAGACACATATTTATCTGCGATAGAAATTGAATCAAAGCGCGTCATTTCAGAAATAAGCCTAAAGAAATGGGTTGATCGAAGAGTTTCCAATGATAGCGAATTTTATGTGAATCCAATTGGTGACGCCGTAACCGAAGAGGCCGCTTATGGGATCCGTTACAACTTAACATCACCATTAGATGTCGGTCTCTATCGTCTTGACGTGCGCTTACTTGATGGTGAAACTTGGAGCCAGTGGTTAATCTTTACCGATCAGTCATTGAAACAGACTGTTCGTTGGTCAGCGAAAGATGAATGGCGTATCGAAAAAAATGCGCTTCTAAACCCTTACTGCCCGCTACCAAAACTCGAAGTTGGTTTATACGATTACATTGGCGGCAAATATACTCAAGTTTGGGGCAAAGAATACGAGTCCGACTATCCGACAAGTCTAGAAGCAAACAACGTCACACCTGATCGCTATGTATTAGCGGTTTCGATGAAGCAAAGTCGTTGGCAAGGCCCAATACTTTTCGAGCGCTCTCAAATAATTAGTAAAACGTTCGACGTCTCCGCCGACGAATAGCTCATAAGTAATATTTCGCTCTGAAATCACTAAAGAATCTCGAATCGACGCCGTTAATAAATGCACAAAGGATTAACGGCGTTATTTTTAGATGAAAACACAATTAAAAACACTAGCAGCCCTGATTGTCGCTACTTCTATGTCGGCAGGCGCTTCGACGTTAGCAATCGACGCTCGTGGTGACGCAATGGGTGGAACAGGTGTTGTTTCTGCTTCTTATCTCACCGCTCCATTTTATAACCCAGCACTCGTCGCTATTTATCGACGAAACGATGATGCAGGAATGTTGTTACCTAGCTTAGGGCTAAACTACAACGACGAAGACAAAATGTTAGATAAAATTGATAACGCGGTAAATAACCCAAGTGCGTCGGCGCTTAATGAGTTAAATGGTACTCAGGCCAAAGTAGATTTTGGTGGTGCTGTAGCATTTGGGCTTCCTAACCGTTACATCGCGGCAAATATTTTCGGCAAAGCTTATGTGGAAAACGTTGCAACACCAGATATTGATCAAACAGGTAGTAATGATGCGGATAAAGCGGCTAGGTCAGCGGTCAAAACCGCTTCAGTAGCCGTTACAGAAATCGGGATATCTTTGGCCAAATACCAAACGTTGTTTGGTCAACATTTTTCATTCGGCGTTTCTCCTAAAATCCAAAGAACCTATACCTACGCTTCAGTAAGCTCACTAAATGATTTCAATTTAAACAACATAAGAGAAAACTCTCAGGGCGATACAGCATTTAACATCGATGCTGGAGCATTGTGGTTCCATGGTCCGTTTAGACTTGGATTTTCGGCCAAAAATATGTTGTCTAGAAATATTGAAACTGCGAGCGGCACTAAGAATATCGGCGGGAAAGACATACAATACGGCTACGAATACCAATTGACACCTTTGTATACCGTTGGCGCGGGCTTTGTAGCAGACTACTTTCAGTTTTCTGTGGACTACGACCTCAATACTGAAAAAAAATTCACACAGTTCGACGATGACGTAAGAATGTTAAGAGCAGGTGTAGAAGTCGACTTAGCACGACAAATTCAGTTAAGGGGAGGGTACATGAAAAACATGGCTCGAGATTCAGAAGGAACAATCACTGCAGGTATCGGTTTACGTCCTCTGAATATTATTGAAATGGACATTGCTGCTAGCTACACATCACCTCAGGCTATGGGGGCTTCAATCAACTTTATTGCAACGTATTAGATTTAATTCTCTTGCTAGTAAATCTAAATAGTCTATAGTCCTGTCATTAATTAACGTCCGTGTTATTGGGAGGACTTTATGTTTGACGATTTATCTCTTAGCCACGAAGAGCAGCAAGCTGCTGTAGAACGAATCCAAGAACTGATGAAGCAGGGGATTAGCACAGCTCAAGCGATCAAAATCATAGCTCAAGAGATCCGAGAAGAAAAATCGAACGACAGTTCTAACGAACAAAGTTGATTTCTGTTAGACAAGTTTATCTATAAAAGCCCTTTAAAAGGGCTTTTTTTGTATCCAAAATTCACCTATTCGCTTATCGAATGCATAAGGTAGGATAGAGTCAAAAGACATGTTTCACTTCGTCATTCGGAGGCGATATACAACTTAACTATTTTATATCAATCACTTATCGCAGAATAATCTGTCGCCATTGTCATCGAAAAATCTCAAGTTGTAACTTAATTACTCGGTTGTTTGAGTGGCAAATATCTAGCAGTGAATTATGCTGCCCAATAAATACAGGTAGCTTAGACATAGTAAGTAATCACGATCATTATTTGATCTTATTTAAGGAAGCGAGGCTTGTGGCAATAAAAAGCCATGTAGTCGATTAGAGAGACTGATAGATGGTTTTGATTTACTTAAACGAAATAATGCATGACAGTGTCACGTTTCTATTGAAAACTTGCTCTCGACGTTAACCAAATAGCAGCACTATAGCTAAAACCAGACCAGCTACGATTAAAAGTACACGCCATATCGGACGTGTGTTTTGAATATCTGAACCGTTGTGATGACACATACCCATAACAAATATACTCGACTAATTGATTCTCATTTGTTAACCATAAAGCTTGCTCCTAGGTTAAAGTCAACGATCCAAAAAGATAAACTAGGACAACGACCAGAACGCTGCTTAACAAAGCATAAATGTGGTTTCGTGTTAAAACGTTATTATGTAAGCGGAGAAGTTTAAGTTAGTTTGTCTAGGTTCCTTCAAAGTGATGCTGCTTTTAATTTGGAACACCAATCAATAATATTTGCACATACACCGTCAGGTGTTTTTGGATGCCACTTGAACTCCCCAACATTCAAGTGGCTTTTTTTATCGTCAAAATGTTTGTCAAACGTGAGGTTTCGTTATTAAGAAAGGAGTATGTTCCTGAAAGTTCTTACAAAATAGTGTTCAGTTCCTAGATTGCTAGAGCATTAATTAAAGCTGTAGATTGGCAGAATCTTAGTTTATCGGTTGTTGCCACAGACTAAAGACGGTACTGCGTCTTTGTTAATACCTCACACTTAAGTGCGTATTATCTATCTTATGTTAAATGGCGTATGCGTGAGCTTAAAATCCTTACCTTAAACCGCTCTACTACCTTGTTCTAGCGCAGATTTAACCATAATCGATATTTACCATAAAATACCTAATAATCACATGAGTTCATCTACGTTTAACTCATGTGATTATTAGGCTTAAAAAAGCCAGCATAAAAATGCTGGCTAATATGTTGTTGGATTAACCACCTGCAAGCTTGACGGTATGTCCTTTTTTCTCGAGTGCGGCTTTTATCTTGTCTCTTGCGTCACCTTGTATTTCTATGTTGCCGTCTTTGACAGAACCACCGCAACCACAAACTTTTTTAAGTTCCGCTGCGATAAGCTTTAGCGCGGCATCCTCTAAGTCCAAGCCAGTGACAATTGAAACGCCTTTACCTTTGCGTCCTTTAGTCTGTTTTTGAATTCTAACGATACCATCGCCTTTTGGACGCTCTGGCTTTTGTTTTTCTTCTTTAATGCGTCCAGTTTCTGTTGAATATACAAGAGTCATGTTAGTTCTTAGTTTGTTCTGCTTTCTTTTTTGCGATTAGATAAGCTTCAATGTGTCGCTGGATTGCAAGCTTACCACCTTTGATAAGTTTACCATTAAACATACAGTACCAGGCATTATTTGCACCTGTATCGTTCTTTATAGTAAACCCATGAAAATTCTCTTGGGTGCCTGCTGTCCCGCTCGCGCGTTCCGTTGCAGCTTGTGTTAGCTGTGATGGGTCTATGATAGACGCCGTATCACACCACCAATCAATGCTTTTTTTAACCGCAGATAAAGAGCCTTGTAACTCTCTATTTTTAATAGTTACTTTCCATATTTGGTTTGTTGTACCAATGGACTTGAGGGTAAACCCACGATAACTCGCTAGAGCCATAAAGATCTATCTCTTATTGTGTACGTTGATGCTTTACGTTGCGTTTCACATGGTATCAGTTATTCTAAACCAATCAATTGAGTTATAGTGCATTAGTATGAAAAAAGACATACCCAGAATCACAGAAACAAAACAAATTGATAGATACTTGGCGAAACTTAGAAATTCTATAGATACCAGTACCTTTGATGAACTAACGTCCTATCGATACTCTAAAAATTCCGTCGTCGCAATGACCAAAGATTGGCATTTATTCAATGAATTTTGTATCTGCTCTCATTACCCATCACTTCCAGCGTCCGTTGCCACCATAAAAGCATTTATCGAGCATGAACAACAAAAACGGAAATTCTCAACAATAAAGCGTTACGCTGTAACTATATCCTTAATCCACTATTTGTTCGAGTTTAAAGATCCTACCAAATCAAGAGAAGTAGGCTTACTTATTGAAAAAATAAGAGTTTTAGGCGTTGATTCTGTCTCAGAAACTCAAGCATTAACACAGGAACACCTACAACAGCTGAGGTTGAAACTCGGTCGTAGTCAATCTCCGAAAGATATTAGAGACATGGCAATATATAGCGTGATGTTTGAATGCGCATTAAAACGGCGAGATTTACGTCAGTTATCTCGAACGAATATTCAGCTGAACGAGCATGGTGAATGTTTCGTGGAAATTGATGGTGCAGTTTACCAATTGAGTAATGAATCAAGCATCATTCTATTAAAGTGGCTCGAATTGACACCCTGCTCTACTGTGTTTACTGGTATTGACCGACACGGCAACATCAAGGACAACGAACTGAATGATTCTTCAATTTTTCGAATCCTACGTCAAGCCAGCGACATACTTGACCTGCCATTTGAAGTTAAATTCTCTTCCCAATCGTGTCGTGTAGGTGCTGTTAAAAAGTTGGCTCAGGACGGTCTTAAAATAAAAGAAATTCAAGAATTTGGTCGATGGGCTAGCCCCGCTATGCCACTACAATATAGTGGCAAGCGGACATTATCCGAAAAGGAAAAAGCAAAGTTTAAAGACGACAATAACTATGATTAACGGAATGTAGATTCAATACAGTCGGACAAGAACTCAGAGAACTCAAGACCAGAATGCTCAACCATCTTTGGAAACATAGAGATCGGAGTCATACCTGGAAAAGTGTTAACTTCGTTTAGGTAAATCTTGTTGTCTTCTGTCAAAAAGAAATCAATTCTTGATAGGTGTCTGAGTTTCATTTGAGTGAATACTTTGACCGCACTGGTATGAATGATTTCTAACTGCTCGTCTGTTAGGTCACGCGCTTCTACTGTTGTAGTGGAATGACTGTCTGCGCTGTACTTTTCATCGTAAGTATAAAACGCACCATCGGGAGCAATAATTTCTCCAGGCTTGGTAATGTGCAACTCTCCTTTGTACTCGTACGCCGCGACCTCAAGCTCTCTAGGTTTTACCGACTGCTCAATGACAACTTGGTCCGAATAACCAAAAGCTGCGTTAATACTGGCCTCTAACTGCTCGGCCTCAGTTACACTGTAACATCCAACAGAAGACCCCTGCTTTGCGGCTTTTACGAATACTTTCCCCCACTTTTCAAAAGCTTGAGCAGCTCTCGCATGAGCTTCTTTATCGTTATCGGTAAGGAACAGATAAGGTGTATTAGGTATGCCTAATGTGTCATACCACAGCTTCGAGGTGATTTTGTTAAAGCTATTACTACTAGCTTCAGGACCGCATCCTAAATACGGAATACCTGCCATCTCAAAAAGAGATTGAATATCGCCGGTTTCACCAGGAAAGCCATGAATACATGGGACAACATAATCTACATGTAAAATTTGCTGATCATTAACAAGGGCTTTTTGATTAAGGTCTAAAACAACTAAATGACCATCACTGCATTTCCAACCCTCTTGAGTTATTTCAACCCGGGTAACATTGAATCTAGGATTGAGTTTGAGTTGGCTTTCTAGAAAGTTGGCTGAAACGAGAGACACCTCGTGCTCAGCAGAGCCACCACCACATAGAAGAAGGATATTGAGTTCTGACATCTTAAGCTTGTCCTTAAATTGCTTTCACTAAATGATAAACGATCGAGAAACAACATTCAGTTCTAAATCTGTTAAATCTGCCACCATAGTTACTGTCTGCACACAATACATACAAAAACGCGCTCAATTTTGGATTGAACGCGTTATCACCGTAGGAGTATCAATTAGTTCAGCTTGCTCAATGTTGGATATTCTGACTTTTTGATTTGGTCGATGCTACGTACAAACGGCTTAAGGTTTTTAAACTCTTTTGGCAGTGTCGCGATAGCTTCCTTCGCTTGTTGCTTCGTAGCATAGTCACCGAAGAGGATTGAATACCATTTTGTTCCGTTAACTACCTTGTAGTTTTGCCAAATTGGTTGGCCGTTCTTTGGTAGTTTATCCGAAAAAGTTGCAACTTTGGCTTGGCTGCCAACGGCGACTACTTGAATTGTGTAGCCAAAGCGGAAATCTTGCTCAGCTTGTTTTTTTGATGGTGGTACGATTTTCACTACATCATCTTTAGCGGGCTGTGTTTGGGTCGTTGTCGTGGTTGTTTCAGCCACTTTTTGCTCTTGCACGGGGGTTTTCTGTGCCGTTGGCTCTTTCTTAACATCTTCTGTTTGCGTAGCCGCTACAGCAACAGGAGCAACTGTCGTTGTTTCTACTGGTGTGTAATCCTCGCGATAACTTTCAGATTTCACCTCGGTTGTATACTCACTAGAAGAACACGCTGCTAATAATGAAACTAAACTTAAAATAACGACTTTTTTCATTTTATTACTGCCTGAGTTAATAATTCCCTAAATCATGCAGACAGAATTCTCTTGAATCAAAGATTCACAGCACCTGTCCTTTCTTCCTGTGACATGTTACACAATAATTGAGGTACAGCAATATGTTATGTCTAATTTTAGGAGGCAGCAGTGTCTAAGTGATGCCTTCCTAGACTACTATAGTTAGGTCTCATTGGGATCGTATGTAGGTCACTGTCGTCTTTTACTGCTGTAGAGGTAAACCATGTCGTTAGATACACTTTTCAAGCCATCTTCTATTGCTGTTATCGGCGCATCGATAAAGCCTCATCGAGCTGGTAGCGTAGTGATTAAAAACCTTCTCTTAGGAGGTTATCAAGGCACGATTTTGCCTGTCCACCCTCGATATAAGTCAGTTAACGGCATACTCTGCTATCGTGCAGTGAGTGAACTCCCATTAAAGCCAGATGTAGCCATCTTATGCACTAAAGGTGAGCGAAACGTAGATTTATTCAACGATCTTGCGATTTCTGGCGTTAAGACGGTTATCGTGATGGCATCAGATATGAGTCGTCCGTTTGATGAAACGACAACGATAGAACAAAAATGTCTTCAGATAGCGCAGCGGTCTGGAATGCGCATATTGGGTCCAAATAGTCTTGGCATCCTTTTGCCTTGGCAAAATTTCAATGCGTCATTTTCTCCCGTTAATTGTAAGCCAGGTAAACTGGCATTCATATCTCAATCATCAGCCGTTTGCACCACTATACTTGATTGGGCCAATGATAAGAGCATAGGTTTTTCGGCATTCTTATCTATTGGTTCCGGATTGGATGTGGATTTTGACGAGTTACTTGATTACCTAGCTCGAGACAGTAAGACTGAATCCATTTTATTGTATGTAGACTCCATTCGCGATGCTCGCCGTTTTATGTCGGCAGCGCGCGCTGCCTCGCGTAACCGTCGGATTTTGGTCTTAAAAGCAGGTAGAAACAACCTGACTAATTTAGTCCAAGGCCATGATTACCACTCATTTGATATCGTTTACGACTCGGCGATCCAGCGCGCCGGTATGCTACGGGTAAACAACACGCACGAACTATTCGCAGCAGTAGAAACGTTAACACATTCCGTCCCGCTTCGTGGAGAAAGACTTGCTGTGATAACCAATGGAATTGGACCAGCAAACATGGCATTGGATACGCTAACCGATAGAGGTGGTAGTATCGCCCAACTTTCCGATGAGACAATAACTAAACTGTCTAAGGTTTTGCCTGACACTTGGTCCAATGGAAACCCTATTGACCTCGTTGGTGATGCAACAGCGAAAAGGTATTGTGACGCACTAAGCATAGTCTTAGACAGTGATGAAGTGGATGCTATTCTAATCATGCATAGCCCATCTGCTACAGCGGATTCGAAGCAGACGGCTGCGGATCTGATTGAAACGATCCAAAAACATCCTAAGTCCAAACGGTTTAACGTTTTAACTAACTGGTCTGGAGAAGCGACAGCTAAAGAGGCTCGACTTCTATTTACCGATCATGGCATACCAACATACAGAACTCCCGAGAGTGCAGTCACGGCCTTCATGCATTTGGTAGAATACCGACGAAATCAGTGGCAGTTAATGGAAACACCGACAACGACAGATTCGTACACCACTGAGCAACTTTCTAAAGCTCACGAATGGCTCACATCCCATGTAGAATCCATATCAGAAGATAAAGAATACACGCAACTCGAATCTCATATTTGTGAGCAACTATTTGATTTATTTGAACTTCCCACACTACCTACTTGGTTGGCACATGATCCGACCGAGGCGATTCATCTAGCGGAAAATATTGGTTACCCTGTCACAGTTAAACTCCGTTCTCCAGATATCCCTCACAAGTCTGATATACATGGCGTCATGTTAAACTTGAGAGATGCCAACGAAGTTAGTAGCGCGGCACAGTCAATACTCGATCGAACCAAGCTTTCCTATCCTGAAGCCAGAATTGAAGGATTGACGGTTCAACAAATGGCTAAAATTGCAGGTGGTCAAGAGATTCGTGTCAAAGTGATCACCGATGCTACGTTCGGACCCGCAATATTTCTGGGTCAAGGCGGCTCAGACTGGAAAATTGAAAAAGAGGCAGTCACCGCATTGCCTCCAGTTAATATGGCTCTGGCTCGTTACTTAATTATTAATGCAATCAATAAAGGAACTTTAAGATTCCAGCAATCTCCTAATCCGGTGAATTTAGGCAACTTAGCTCAGTTTTTAGTAAAAATTTCGCAGATCATTGTCGCTTGTCCGGAGATTCACGAGTTAGATATCCACCCACTCCTTTTGAATGGTGATGACATCACTATATTAGATGCTTCAGTGGTAATAAAAGGCTACGAAGGTGAACCTCAAGCTCGACTCGCAATCAGGCCGTATCCAACTGAGATGGAGGAGTTCATAACCTTGAAAGATGGCTCCAAAATTTCATTACGCCCTATTCGACCTGAGGATGAACCTTTTCATGCAGACTTCATTAATAACGTCACCAAAGAAGACCTTTATAAACGTTTTTTCTCAGATGTCGGAGAGTTCAATCATGAGGCGTTAGCAAACTTAACTCAAATCGATTACGACCGTGAAATGGCATTTGTCGCTGTTGATCTTAGTTACGCTAGTCCACATATCATCGGAGTCTCTAGGGTTTTAGTTACACCCGACAATTCTGACGCCGAGTTCGCCATATTGATACGTTCAGATTTGAAAGGCAAAGGGCTTGGGCGAGTATTAATGAACAAAATTATTGATTATTGTAAAAGTAAGAAGACTAGACAGATTTCTGGCATGACCATGCCGACAAACCGCGGGATGCTAACGCTAGCTCAAAAATTGGGTTTTGAGCTAGACGTACAATTCGAAGATGGCGTAGCAGATATGGTTTTAGTGTTAAATCGATAACTTGAGCAATTATTGTAGATCCCAAGTGTTGGCTAAATGGCGTATACACCAAGACTTGGCCTCTCCAATATTGTTTCTTTTCCAAGCCATAACAATATCTATGGTCACTTCATCGGTGTCTTTGATTCGTTTGAGCTTACCTTCTCTGATCAACGTATCAGCTACTTGTGTTGGTAAAGTCCCAATCCCAAGCCCTTTTACCAATGCATCTATTTTAGTCACCAAATTTGATACCGTAAGACGCGGCTGCTTCTCTAGGATATTAACGCTCAACGCTGGTTGTTCTCTCGCAGTATCGGCTATAGCAATAACGCGATATTTTTCGCGAGCGCTACTGTCAAAAACACCACTACGTTTATGTACGTAATGATCTGTTGCAGCGACCCAGGTCATTGACATGGGTCCGAGTACTTGTGTTTTTACCCCTTGAGGCACGACTTCAGGTTGAGGGCACACCAACAAGGCACAACGATCTTCATTTAGTGACTCCCAACAACCCGCTAACACCTCTTCCTCTAGTTTGACTCTGGTTTTGCTCACCATGCCAAGTTTATCGACTAAATCAAAAAAATTGCCAACAGGAATAATGCTGTCGTATGCAATCGTAAGGTCGAGCTCCCATCCATTTGCGAGTAAACGTGCCTCATTGACCATATTCTCTGTTGCTTGGAGTATGACTCGCCCTCTCTCTAGAATTAGCTTTCCGGCATCCGTTAAAGATGCTTTATGGCCCGAACGGTCAAAGATCATGATATCTAAATCTTGCTCAAGCTTTTGAATTTGATAGCTCAGGGATGACGTTGCTTTATCGAGTTCCGACGCAGCTGCAGCAAACGAGCCTCTTCTTTCAATAGCATCAAGAATATGGAGGGCTTCTAGTGTTATTGGGTTATGCACTTAACTTCCTTATTAATGAAACAGATGAATATATAATACAATCTAGAGCAAATAAAAAAAGCGACTTCATTTAGAAGCCGCTTTTTACATTAGAGCCTTTTAACATCAGACCATTTTAAAATGTATACTGAGCATTCAAACGAACAGAGCGCCCTGGCTGATATACTTGAGTCCAAGCTGTTCTATAATTTTCATCAAAGGCGTTAATTAAAGATAGGTCAACCTTTAGCCCTTCGAGGTTGCTTGTAGGTTCCCAAGATGCATAAAAGTCAACAAGTTGGTAAGAGTCAAACGGCCCTTCAGCGTAACCTGTTGGAACTCTATCTTGTGCACTTACGAAAGTAGCTCTTGTACCGATTTTAGTGTCGATATTCCAAAAACCATATTGTAAATGTGCAACCCATTTATCCGCGGGAATGTTAGTAATCCATTCATCAGTATCGGTATCTTTACCACGAGTTTGACCATAAGATAAGCCGACCAATAACTGCTGCCAACGATAGTCCGCTGCTACTTCATAACCGGTAAGTTCTGCGTTATCGATATTGCTAGATCTACTTGTACCTGCACACCCCTCAAGCGAACCACCAATACCACACGAGCCAGAAGGTGTCATGTCTACATCTAAGTTGATAAAGTCTTTAACTTTGTTTTGGAATGCTGTTGCTGTTATGTCTAAAGAGTCATCAGCGAATACATTTTCAAAGTTAAATTGTCCCTTAAGCTCGATGTTGTGAGATTTCTCTGGGTTCAGTTCTGGGTTTGGAACAAAGATGTTGCTAGGACCACCTGGTCCAAAGGCAAAGTGTGTTCCACTCATATAAAGCTCTGATGTATCAGGCGCTCGGAACGCTTCGTCATATCTAATTGACCAAGCCATCCAATGCTTAGCTTGCCACAACAGACCTACAGATGGTGACCATGCCGACTGGTTATTATCGTCATAACCTTGAGCTTTAGATGTGAAAGAATCATATCTGACTCCCAAGTCTGCGACTAATGAATCCACAATTTGATAATTGATATAGCCAAATGCTCCAACTACTGAAGTTTGTGCATCTTTAGGTAATTCAGGTCTCCCCGAAACTGATGCAGCTCGTGCTGCATCTAGCTCATCTAAATAACCATCTACACCGGTGAATAACTTCAATTTTCCTGATTCAGACTGGTTCGTCAAATTGAACCCTGTGGTGTTTAGTTGAGATACATCTTCACCAGCTATAGAGGGGTCGTTTTCGGTGATCTTAGTATCATTTCTATATAAGGAGGCTTCTAGGTTAACCCAAGGATTATTCGGGTTAAATGCGTAGTTGACGCCATAGGATTGATCTTTAGTGCGGCGACTAATCAAGCCATCAGGATCATTAAGTTGACCACTAGAATCACCTACTACAGGCGGGCGGCCATCTAAATCAGCATAACGAAGGTTAAATCCAAGTTTGTGTGCTTCGTTGATTTGCCAGTTAAACTTGGCAAGACCGGTTTTGTTAGTAGCCTCTGTACCGTAAAGTGTCGAACCATCACCTTGTTTCATGTAACCACTGTCTTTGTAGCTACCAGCGAGAATCCAATCAATGTTGTCATTTTTGTTTGCTAAAGCAGCGGTATTTGTCCAAACATCACCATTGTCTTGGTAACCAACTTTTACGCGACCTCCTAAACCGCTTTCTTCAACGATATCGTCAGCGCTCAGGGTATTCTGTACTACTACTCCACCTATAGCACCAGACCCGTATAACGAACTGATTGGGCCTTTTACAACTTCGACGCTACCTAAAAGAGATGGGTCTAAAAAGTAAGTAGGTCGATGTCCGTACTGCATGTTTTGGCGGTTACCATCAATAATTTGAAGAACCTTGTTACCACTTAATCCTCGAATGTTTATTGATTGATTTCCTGGTACATTTGCTCCGGCAACTGATACATTGGGTTCGTATTTTATGGCTTCTGCTACCGAGTTAGGCTGGATTTCATCGAGTTTCTCCAAATCGACCTTAGCTACAGAACGAGTTTTGTCCTGATCGGTTTTTTCCGCTCGGGAACCTGTAACGACAACTTCATTCAGAGAAGACACATCCTCTTCTGCCATAGCATTTGCAGAAAGTGCTAGCACCACAGAGCTAGCGATAATCGACAGTTTAAGTTTCATAGTTCCTTCTTTATATCTGTTCGAATAACATCAAGGCTGTCGATTATTACAAATATAAATACGAATTACTATCATTACTACTTGTGTTTCTGAGAATTATTTCATCTTTGTATTGAAGTACACTAACGTATGCACTCTTTTTTATATGAGATTTTAGGTACAAAAAAAGGAAGGTAAAAACCTTCCTTTTTTAGAGAATTTGAATGATAGCTTTAAGCCAAAGATGATTTCATCACCTTAGGTGCAGGAGTAATGCTATCTCTATAGCTAAACCATAGGTAACTTACTGCGATAATGTAAAACAGGTATGAAAGTGCAAATACAATAGGCGAAGTAATTAGGTCATTTGAGATGCTAAGCCCGACACCAACTACTGTGACGGTTAGTTTGGCGATCGTGCCTAACAACAACAAGCCCATTGCAAATTGAGGGAATCGTGTGCTTGCAAAAGCAATCATGTAACATGCCCCTACTGCTAGTGAAGCAATAGATAAGCCTAAAAGGTATGAGTGAAGGTGATCAGCTGCCGCATAACCTGCTCCAAGTGAAACACCAAGCAACATTAAAATCTTAGTCATGAACATAAGTTACCTCAACAAAATAGAAAAATAGTGTTTGAAATGTCCATTTTTCAAATATGCAAACTCATTTTGCATCTATTGTCTGCGTTATTTTATCGAAATTCAAGCACGTTTTTTACGCAATTTGCCAGTTTAAATCACCACCTTATTCACTGTAACAAATAGATAACATCAATTACCTTTACTCTCCTTTATTTACAGTATGTTACGTATTTTACTTTTATTAGCATTAACGAGATTAACAAATAAATTACATGAAAGAGAATTTATATTAATTTTAATTTCTGTGAACAGCACCGGAAATACTGCCAATGAAACATATAATTAACCTTAACGTTTCACTGAATTTACATGATTGAATTTATTTGAACTAATTCAAAGAAATCGATTCCAATCACAGTTTTATTGGTTATAATCCGCGCTCATTTGCGACATATGTTGATAAATGCAAACTTAATTTGATTTTTTAACCCCCCGAACATTGTTCGAAATATCAGAGAACCAAAATGAGCAAGATTGATAAAGCTATGCGAATCCTAATTGCCGGATTCTGTATCAACCTTTGTCTTGGCATCCTATATGCTTGGAGTGTCTTCAATAAAGCTTTAGTTAGCGAATGGGGCTGGAGTGCTGCTGATGCCTCTTCTCCTTATGCTATTGCAACCATCACCTTCTCGATCTGTCTTTTAGTTGCGGGTATTCTTCAAGACCGTATGGGTCCACGTAACATCCTAATTCTAGGCGCAACACTAACTGGCTTAGGCATGATCGCTTCAAGCTTTGCTCAATCAGTTTTAATGCTAAATATTACCTTTGGTGTTATCACTGGTGCAGGAATCGGTTTTGGCTACGCATGTCTTTCTCCTTCTGCTATGAAGTGGTTCCACCCTTCTAAGAAAGGTATGGTTAATGGCCTAATCGCTGCTGGATTTGGATTAGCCGCCGTCTATCTAGCGCCTTTGACTTCATCTCTGATTGGACAAATGGGGATCAGTTCTGCGTTTATGGTTCTGGGTGTTGGTGTCCTGATCATCGCTGTTCCACTTGCTGCAACTATCAATAATCCACCAGCTGGTTACGTTCCTTTGGAACCGAAAGTAAAAGCAGGTAAAGCACCAGTTCAGGTGAAAAAAGCAGCCGATATTGGTTGGAAAGCAATGCTTAAAACGCCTCAATTTTATTCACTTTGGGTCATGTATGCATTTGCAGCCGCAGCGGGCTTGATGATAATTGGTAACATCACCAACATCGCAAGTGTTCAAGCTAACTTACCAAATGCTGTTTATCTGGCTTCATTACTTGCTATTTTCAACTCTGGTGGTCGTATTGCTGCGGGCATTCTATCGGACAAAATTGGTGGCGTGCGAACGCTGATGCTAGCGTTTATCTTACAAGGCGTAAACATGGTAATGTTTTCGACTTTCACTAGCGAATTCATGCTGATTATAGGTACTGCTGTTGCTGCAGTTGGTTACGGTACGCTTCTAGCCGTATTCCCTTCTCTAACTGCGGAATATTATGGCCTTAAGAACTACGGCACTAACTACGGCGTTCTGTATACCTCTTGGGGTATTGGCGGTGCAATTGGCGCAGCAATCGTTGGTTACTCAATGACTCACGGCGGTGGTTATAACCTAGCCTATACCATTTCAGCGGCAATGATGGGCGTCTGCGTGGTTCTGTCTTTCATTACTAAACCAATCTCAGAGCAAAAAGCGGCGCAACTTTCAGCGGCTTAACAACTCTAGACAAATATCGTTTCACCAAGGCTCAACGTTCCGTTGGGCCTTTTTTTTGTTAAACGTTGGAAAAATATTGATTTATTAACAAAAATTAGCACTATGCATAACAGGGAATTTAAACGCAATTTGCGTAGCATTGAGAGCTAATGATGAAAACGAAAAGTATTGTCCTCTATTTACTTGTACTAGTGTTTTCTGGTTGTGCCACTTACGCTGGCTTAAACTATGACCAGCTATTTGGAAAACCAGAAGTCCGAGAAAGAACCGTTACCCCAACCTCACCCACCGCAGATTATTTTCTTACTGAAGTTAAACCTATTATCGATAATCGCTGTGTTGTATGTCATGCATGTTATGACGCTCCTTGTCAGTTAAAACTGTCTTCTGTTGATGGAATCGACAGAGGAGCTAGTAAAGAAATGGTATATCAAGGCACTCGCCTAACGGCTTCGCAACCAACGAGATTATTTGAAGACGCACAAAATACCTCTGAGTGGCGTGAACTGGGCTTCTTTCCTGTTTTGAATGAACGTCAACAGACATTAGCTGGTAACTTGGACGCTGGGTTGGTGTCTCGAATGATCACTCAAAAAGCCAGACATCCTCTTCCAGAAACGGCACAACTTGAAGGCTTTGATTTCTCTATTGATCGCACTCAAGTTTGTCCGACTATTGAAGAATATGACGCTTATGAATCAGATTACCCGCTTTGGGGAATGCCTTTTGGTATGCCTAATTTGGAACCATCGGAGTATCAAACGTTGATTGCTTGGTTAGGTGGGGGGGCAAAAATGAACGCGCCTATCCCGCTGACGTCAGAAGAACAAATGATGGTCGACAAGTATGAAGTGCTATTAAACAAAAGTGCTCGTAAAAACCAGCTTGCGGCTCGCTATATATATGAACATTTGTATTTGTCTCACTTGTATTTTTCCGAAATTGAGTCTCAACGTCGATTTTTCACCATTGTTCGTTCAGCAACTCCTCCAGGAGAGCCATTAAAGCGTATCGTCACTAGAAGGCCTTATGACGCACCGGGTGTGGACCGCGTCTACTACCGTCTAGTTCCCGTTCGAAGCACAATTGTTGACAAAACACACATGCCGTTTGCACTTAACGACCAGAAACTGGAACAATGGGATGAATGGTTTATTGAACCGGATTACGTTGTTCAAACCTTGCCGAGCTACGATATTAATGTCGCAGCTAATCCTATGACTGCTTTCAAAGACATACCTGTGAAGGCACGCTTTAGCTTTATGTTAGACAATGCGCAAAACACAATTATGGCGTATATCAAGGGGCCAGTTTGCCGCGGACAGTTAGCGCTCAATGTAATAAACGATCGTTTTTGGGTATTCTTCTTAGATCCAGATAAATCCGATATCCCCGCTGTAGACCAGTTTTATCAAGATCAGGCTGAAAACTTAAAACTCCCCAGTGAGTTAGAAAGCAATACTGTTCCAGTCACTAATTGGGTGAAGTATTCGAATCAACAAGCTCGATATCTGGAGGCTAAATCAGAGTTTATGAACACGTGGTTCAAGGGCGGAAAGCATCTGACCACTGACGTACTTTGGACCGGTGATGGAGAGAACCAAAATGCTGCGCTAACAGTCTTTAGACATTTCGACAGTGCGTCCGTTGTTCAAGGTCTAGTTGGCACTAAACCCAAAACGGCATGGATTCTTGACTATGCATTGCTTGAGCGTATTCATTACCTACTCGTCGCAGGCTTTGATGTTTATGGAAACTTTGGCCATCAACTTATTACTCGTATGTTTATGGACTTCTTACGTATGGAAGGAGAAAGTAACTTTTTAGCGCTACTACCAAATACGGTTAGACATGAAGAATTCAGCAGCTGGTATCAAGACCAAAGTCCGCAATTTAGTGCGTTCTTACAACGAAACATCAAGCCATTTAGTCAACCGACGCAAGAACTTTACTTAACCACAGATTACAAATCTGAGTTATTTGACAAGATTGAAGCAAAGCTTGAGCCAGTGTTGCATGACCGATTTAAAATCGTCAACACAGGTCTTTCTGCAGAAAATGAAGCCTTGCTTCAGCAAATCGATAGTATCACAGGTGAAGGGCTTAAATCCGTACCGCAGATTATTATGGTTATGATAGAAACCGAGTCAGGTAATGAACAGTTATTTACGCTTCTGCACAATAATGCTCACATAAATATTTCGAGCTTATTTTCAGAAGAAGCCAACCGCGATTACAAGAATGACAGTCTCACATTTGTGCGTGGAGTGATCGGCAGCTACCCTGCTGCGTACCTAACTCTCAAAGAACGCGAAATTGAAAATTTCGTTAACGATCTTAAAAATATTCAGGATGAACAGAGTTACATAAAACTGCTCGACAATTATGCAGTTAGACGTAGTAGCAAAAATTTTTGGGACTTTAGCGACCGCGTTCACGAGTTTTACCAACGCACCCAGCCTATCGAATTTGGTCTTTTGGACTATAATCGATTTGAGAACAGATAGGTGCTCTCCGGAACTCTTTGGAGGTGTATGATGAGCATTAAAGATAGCATTGAAGCCATCGAGCAACAGATATATGTTGCCTGTTCAGACGGCGACTACGAGGCCGTGAATATGTTGGAACACCAACTTGAACATTTGAGAGGACTCTCAAACAGAGGACTTGATGAAGACCCTTATGCGATTGAACATCGTACCTTCTATGAAGACGAACGGTAAACCATCAAGGACGATCTAATAAAGGGCTCATTTGAGCCCTTTTTTTATTTCATGATTTATAGTGAGCTGATCACCATACACCGCAGCGAGACGCCCGTCCGGATCATACAAGGTGATTTCACCATCCTGCCATCGAATAGCGACCAAGTTATATTCGCCTACCATCTGATAGCTAGGTACTAATAGAGCCTTAACCTCAGGACGTTGTTGAATTGCTTGGTATAGAACCCATCCCAAAGGCTGCTTTTTCTTCAACAGTTCAAGTCGCCAACCTGAAGAGAACTCTTGATAATATAAACGTAAGTCGAGTACGCCATTTATGTCGACATGGTATGAGCATAGTGTCATTGGATCGAGCAAACGTGTCGATGCGCCACCAGCTATCTCAGCAATACACGTTTCCGGTTTCAAACTTAAGTAAAGTGCGGGTGACCCCTTAGGGTTGAATCGCCCACCCGCGCGCACAGCCCCTTCAGTACTAAGTGGAGACCATGCCCAAACAGGGTTATGCATTCGATAACAAACACCTTGAAACCTAGTTAAAGGTGCAGAAAGCAGGTTGGATATCAATGGATTGTTTTGACTTAAAATCACTCAAAAGAACCCATTTCTTTAGCTGTGATGTAATCGTTCAATGCCGCTACACCTTCAGCTTTATACTGCTTAATGATCTCCGAAGGCGTCAGTCTACCAAACGAAGCGATCGGTTCACCAATAAACCATGACCAAGCTGCTTGCTCACTCGAAAACCATGGTTGAACCCTTCTTAAGAGTGCATGGACTTCTAAAAGACGAGTTTGAATCCTCGCTTGCTTTATGCGGTCCACTCGTTTTAATGACTGAACAGGTAAGTCCACAAATAAAGCGATATGATCAACTGTCGTGTAAAACGCGTTGGCCCAAAGTTTGGGATCTTCTATCCCTTCACGTTGTAAACTCAACATCAGCACCTCGACATATTAATGACATGAAATTACGTCAATTATACGTCAAACTTAGCAAATAGTCACCTTTTGGCTCAACCTGTATGTTTATCCAGTACTGATATCAGCGAGTCTACTGACATTCTCTGAGCCGTAACTAAAGGTTCAAGTAATTCTAAATATCGTCCAAGTTGGTCTTCTGAAGATTCGATTGACAAACAGATTTCAAAAAGTCTGCTTAAGCCAAGGGAGCCTGCTGAACCCTTCATTTTGTGCGCTAATGCCTTAATATCTTTTGCGTTGTCAATTTGTGCGGCTTGTTCTAACTCGTGTAACGCCTGCTCACTTGAGCTAGTAAATGCGCCTACAATCTTGGTCATTCTTTCGATTCCCAGCACTTTGATGTCTGCCTCAATAACGCTAGGGTCGATAATACCCGTTTGTTCAATAGCAGGTTCTTCGTAAGTAGAAATTGCATGTTCTTGATTTTTCATTTCGAAATCACTGCCTTTTAACTTAGTTTGAATCATCTCTTTTAACGCTTCCCTATCTACAGGCTTAGGGAGGTAGCCATCAAAACCAGCTTCCAAATAACTTTCAACTTCTTCACTAAATACATGAGCTGAAACGGCGATCATAGGAGCATGATGTTTTTGCGCTTGAGAGACCTCGATTTCACGAAGTTGGTGCATTAGGTCGACACCATTGCAATCTGGAAGGTTGATATCGACTAAGACTACGTCAAAGTCGTTATGAGAAAAGATATGTTTTGCATCATGGCCACTTTCAGCACAAATGACATGGTGTCCCATATTCATTAAAAACCCTTCAGCCACCATTGCGTTCACTGCATTATCTTCGATCAACAGGATGCGACCATTTACTGTTTTAGTGATGCCAAGCGGTTGGATTATTTCTTGTTTATCTATAGTGCACTGCTCTAGTGGAACGACGAACCAAAAGCGGCTACCTTCTTCTAAGTAGGAATCAACGTAAATTGCCCCATTCATCGCTCTTACCAATTTTTGGCTGATAGCTAGGCCAAGCCCAGTACCGCCTGCTGATGAATTCCCATTTTCAGCTTGAGTAAATGCGTCAAACAGATTGAGCTGATCCTCAGGACTGATTCCAATCCCCGTATCCGAAACCTCTACCATCACACATGTTTCGTCATCTGGATCGAGTGAAACGTAAATATCCACTTGGCCTGAAGATGTGAACTTAATGGCATTGCCAACGAGGTTATTGAGCACTTGGCTTAATCGAGTTACATCGCCACAATAGACGTCAGACACGTCACTTTCGATATGAAACTTAAAGTCGAGACCTTTCTCTAAAGCTTTGCCTAACATAAGTTGATAGCAATCTTGGATCATACGATAAAGATCAAACGGCTTGTTTCTTATTTCTAAATGCCCTGCTTCTATCTTGGAGTAATCAAGCACATCATTGAGAATAGCAAGCAGGTTCTGACCACTTCGATTAATGACATCAAGAAACTTCTGTTGTTGGCCGTTTAATGGTGTCTCTTCCATTAAAGCTGCTGTACCGAGAACCCCATTCATAGGAGTGCGTATTTCGTGGCTCATTGTCGCCAAAAATGCCGATTTAGCACGATTTGCCTGTTCCGCGGCATTTCTCGCTTTAGCGTGGTTGAGTACTTCTTGATTTAATCGTTCATTACTCTTCTGAAGTTGTAACGTTCGATCTGCCACGATCTCTTCAAGATGTTCTTTGTGCTCTTGAAGCTCTCTTTTTGCGGCGGCTTCAGCCTCAGCAACCACCTTAAGTGCTTGAGCAGTATTGCGAGCAGTGATGATGGCTTGTCCCATATGAGCAAGTTCGTCATTACCCTTAACAGTAACATCTACCTTTAATTGGCCCTTAGCAATGGAAAGTAATGCTGATGAGTATTCACCTAGACGTTTTACTACGGACACATAGACAACTCGCCATACAATCAAAACAACAACGACAAAACCTGCAATAGATAAAAGTGCTAACGTCCATTGTGCAAAACTTAATGTCGAAGATAGCTCAGCCACCGCTTTCGTGGTCGCCGCATTTGACTGATCGACCAATTTTGACACGGTGGAGTTTAACGACGTAAGCTGCTCTAGCGTCTCTTGCATCAATGCTTTAGAGCGTTGTCTAACATTGTGTTTCTGATTTAGTAATGAGAAAACGCGCTTTCCTTGAGATAGTTCAGCCAAAAGCTCACTCATTTGCTTAGAACGAGCAGGATCTTCAACCCCTTTGACTCGTCTTGTCATAATACTGATGTTGTTTTGATAGTCCTTTTGCAGTTCTTCAATTCGACCGAGATCTGAAACTGTACGACTCTCCTCAATTTGATTTAGAGTCTTAAAAGCCAATAAGTGCAATTCGTGTAATCGCTCAGACAAGTCAAGGTCAACTTCCACCAAACTGTCTAGCGCATCTAAAGCGTCGGCTTTATTCTCTTGTTCCAGCAAGCGATATATATGAGTCACATTCGCAACGGCGATAGTACTAGTATTGAGCACCTGAGTACGTGTTAGCTGCTCAAGTTCTTCGGCTTTTACTCTTAGAAGTTCGACTTCATCGTTAATAGACTGATCCAAGGTAATAGATTGCTCTACAGCAACCCCAAGTTCGACGAGACTATCAATAATTGATTGAACATAGTTCTCAAGCTCGTTGAGCAATTGCGAATCAAATGAGTCTGAACCTAACGTTTTAATATGAGTGAGGAGTGCTTCCAAACGTGAAAACAGCACTTTGCCGGCTTCTTGGTGTTGTTCTTTGGTTTTCGCATTAGACAGGGTTTGGACAGAAGCAATGATACGAGTACTCAGCTCTGATACTTCACGCGCTTCGAGCATTGAAGGAATGGCGGTATCGACAACATTACGCTCTGTTTTAGCAACAAATGAGAACCCTGATACACCGATAGCCGTTGATAGCAAAACCAACATCGCCATAACAAGAAACGAGAATAATAATTTACGGCCAATACTGGCTTTAGAGAGTAACATTAACCACTCCGGCAGAATCCACTTCTTTACTCTTTGATAGTACGCTATATTTTGCAGTGTTGAAGATAGAGATGCCACTAAACGATTAACCAATGTCAAAAAAAAACATATTCCATTCCATTTTCTATGTTGCCTTGCTCATTTCTAGCTTGCAAGCCATCGCGTCTCAGGAAAAGATCTGTGCAATCTATCCTCACCTCAAGGATTCCTATTGGCTATCCGTTAACTACGGCATGGTTCAAGAAGCCAAAGAGCAAAAAGTAGAGTTGAAAGTGTTAGAGTCTGGCGGCTACCCCAATATTGAAAAACAAAGGGCTCAATTGAGCGCCTGTCGTCAATGGAACGCGGATGCCATTATTCTGGGTACCGTCTCTCCTACTGCATTCACTCACGATTTATCCGCATATACAGGTGATGTACCAGTTTTTGCCACCGTTAATCACCTTGTCGTCGACAAACAACAAGAGAGACACGTGAAAGGCGTAGTTGGCGTTGATTGGTACTGGATGGGCTACAAAGTTGGCGACTATCTCGCTAAGAAACACCCAAAGGGAACTGGAATTACTCCTGTGGCATTGTTACCTGGCCCTCGCTCTAGTGGCGGTACGAAACCTGTCATTCTTGGTTTTCTGGAAGCCATCAAAGATAGCGACATCAATGTAATCGAAACTCTGTGGGCCGACAATGACAAGGAGTTACAGCGTAACCTAGTTCAACAAGTTATAGAAGACCACGATAATCTGGCATATATCGTTGGAAGCGCTGTTGCGATTGAAGCCGCAATCAGCGAGTTACGAAGCTCTGGAAAAGAAGATAGCATTGAGTTGTTGTCCATCTACCTCAGTCACGGTGTCTATCGAGGGTTATTGCGAGACAAAGTTCAGCTTGCTCCTACAGATAAGATGGTGGAACAAGGTCGCCTATCATTGCTTCAAGCTACTTCTTACTTGAGAGGAATACCATTTAAAAAGGACCAAGCACCTAGTATTGAGGTTCTTTCACCGACACACTTATCAAGTCTCGCAATTGAAAAGTCACTATCTCCTACAGGCTATCGGCCTGTCTTCTCAGTCCAAGGGGATTAACTGTCACAGATATCAGTTATCATCATTGATACTGTGTAATACAACCATTAACATCAAAAAGTATCTGAATACCTTTCAATTCCAATAACGAATATGGCAATACATGGTTATTGAAAACATGGTTATTGGAATTGGAAGATAAACACTTAGGAACTGAGTCAAATGCAAAAAACTATTCGTACCATGCCAGCACATAAACATATAGCCCTGGTCGCACATGACCATTACAAACCAGAATTGCTGCGCTGGGTGCAAGAGAATAAAGAGAAGTTACAAGGTCACTTTCTCTATGCGACCGGCACCACTGGTCACATGTTAAGTAAAGAGACTGGTCTGGCAATCAAAAGTATGATTAGTGGCCCAATGGGTGGCGACCAACAAATCGGTGCGTTGATCTCTGAAGGAAAACTAGACATGCTGATTTTCTTCTGGGACCCACTAAATGCGGTACCGCATGATCCTGATGTTAAAGCCCTACTGCGTATTGCTAGTGTTTGGAATATTCCTGTCGCGACAAACCGTGCAACGGCCAACTTCCTGTTTGAGTCAAACCTTTTAGAGCAAGAAGTTGAAATCGAAGTGCCAGATTACGATGCGTATCTAGCAGAGCGAGTCTAGATACTCGAACAAAGCGCCAGTTACTACTGGCGCTGTAACTTGCGATTTTAACTCCGAGCTAAATGTTCCAACAGTGCAGCATTTACTTGCTCCGCCGCCTCAAACTGCAATACGTGACCAGCATTCTTCAACAACACGAAGGTTGTGTTTTCACCCAACATGTCAACTACCCTGCTAGCATCTTGGACTGGTATTACTTTGTCTTGGTCCCCCCAAATGACCAATTTTTTTATGCCACTTAGTCCGACTAATTTATAATCTTCACTAGGGTCTTTGGAGATTAGGTTATTAGCCGTATCGATAATGGCTCTTCTGAAACCTTTGTATTGCATCTGTTCTGCAAATCTCTTTTCCCAATTAAGCTGTTTTTCCGGATAGACTAAATCATTAAGTTGATTAGCGGCAAGCTTCGGAATAAAGAAACTATATCCAAGCCATTTGCCAATGACCGGTAGTGTCAATGCCCCAAGATCAACAGGTTGATTGAACGGCGCAATGTAACCAACACTCAGTACTTTATGAGGGAATGTTGACGCGTAGGCCGATACTATTGCGCCTCCCATAGACAAACCAATCAAGTGAAATTTATCCGACGGCACAACTGCCTGCGTTAGTTCTTCTATCTGGTTAACGAATAACTGGCGATCATAGATTGTGTTAGGTCGGTCGCTATAACCGCGTCCATATAAATCAAAAGTTAGTACTCTGTACCCAGCACTAGTCAGTGAAGATACGTTTTTCTCCCACATATATGAAGGTGCAGAAAAACCATGAATCAAGACCACTACGTCGCCACTGTCATCTCCTTGTAAATCGTAATGAACATAACCCTTTGATAGTTTGATTACTCTTCCAGGAACCAGATCTCGGCTATATTGGTCGAGGTAACACTTCTCCTTATTACGAATAATAGGTAACAATAGAACGGCAAATATAACAATTGAAATAGAGATAAGTAGCATCGAAACACTCAGGTAATTTAGATTGACTTATATTAGGTGTTTCGTGATGACGGTTCACCTGACCAAGCGAACAAAGTATGCATTTCTCTAATGGTACGGTAGCATTGCTATCTTTCGAGACACTATATGTGCTGCAGCAATGCCATTGTTTAAAAAGACTAAGTCTTGAGAAGTTACGGCAGATAGTTGTTCATTTCATGTAGGAGTTTTTCTCTGCGCACAGGCTTTGGCACATACGCATCCATTCCTGCATCAAAACACTTCTGAATATCATCATCGACCACACTCGCTGTTAACGCGATTATTGGCGTTGGGTTCAATCCATTCTCTTTCTCGTACGAACGGATATCCTGTGTTGCATGAAAACCATCTTTTACTGGCATCATACAGTCCATCAAAATGACATCGAACTTACCTTGACTGATAAATAGCTCCAATGCTTCTTGGCCATCAGCCGCTATTACGTAATCAAACCCGGCTTTTTTGAGATGTAATGATGCAACCTTCTGATTAACCAAATTATCTTCCACCAACAGAACTCTTCCAGAAGACAGGGCATCAGACACAGACTCAGTCTCTACTGGTGCTGGATTAGATTTAGGAGTCTGTTCAATCGGTGTATTGCTATCGAGTGTGATAGGATTATCAACTGTACCTTTTAGCTCAATAGCAGACACGATCTTTTCTTTGAGTATTTCGGCTTTGAAGGGCTTAGGAACATAATCATCCATACCTGAGTCAAAACACTTCTGAATGTCATCATCGACCACACTCGCAGTCAAAGCAATAATTGGAGTACGAGGTAGATGGTTATCGGATTCGTGATTTCGTATTTTTTCTGTCGCTTCGAATCCGTCCATAATAGGCATCATACAGTCCATCAAAATAAACGCGTAGCCTGCATCTTTCTTATAAAGCTCAATAGCTTCTACACCGTTGTTTGCAACATCATATTCAAGCCCCATCTTGTTAAGGTGCAGGCTCGCTACTTTTTGATTCACGATATTATCTTCAACTAACAGGGCTTTGACTCGCTTAGTCGCACAAGTGTCGCTGTTTGGAGCAGTTACCCCCTTATCTAACGTCCTACAGCAAGCCTCTAGAGATTTCAAAAGTCGATTACCCAGCAGAGGGTAAGTAATGAGTGCGCAAATGTTATTGCCAAAGTCCTTATTCGAACTTTCAAATTGTCTGATTAAACATATTGCCGTTCGGTTCGCTTGAATCTCAGCAAAGCGTGTTTCATCCTTATCTGAATTGACGTCTCCACCTTCAACATAGATTAATAAGGTCTTTTTCTGTGGATTGAGCAAGTCAGCCTCATGAATTGAACGGCAAACCCGCGCAATGTTCAGCTGATAAAAGCCAAGTTCAGTACGTAAACGCTGCTCATAGGCTACTGAATCACAAACGATGACAAGCTCATCTAAGACTAATGGACTACGGTGCTGGTAGTCTCTTTCATCAATGGCTAATTCTAGTGTGAAGTAAAAGCGACTCCCTACTCCCTTAACAGAATCAAGTTGGATCTCCCCTCCCATCAATTCAATCAATTGAGTGCTGATCGCTAATCCTAGACCCGTACCTCCAAACTGTCGCGTTGTGGAGTCATCTTCTTGAGCAAACGCTTCAAAGATTTTGGATTGCCTTTCTTTGTCGATGCCAATGCCCGAATCCTGAACTTCAAACATCAACGACGCCATGTTATTAGACTCGCCTTGATAGTGTACTCCTATGGTAACACTACCTTTATCAGTGAACTTGACGGCATTAGACATAAAATTCATTAACACTTGACGCATACGGTGATCATCAGCGAGAACACGAAACGGAACGTTCTGATCGATATCAACGTTTAGCTCTATGCCTTTCTCTTTAACTTTTGGTGCCACGATCGATGCGATGTCATAAATCGTTTCCCGAATAGAGGTAGAGTGTGGGTTGATTTGAAGCATCCCTGATTCAATCTTCGAAAAGTCGAGGATGTCATTGATTAGGCTTAATAGCAGCTGGGATGAAGTCTCAATCGTATCAACGTAATCTTTTTGAGTAGCAGTCAGCACCGTATCAGACAAGACTTCAGAAATACCGATAACCCCGTTTAAAGGGGTACGAATTTCGTGTGACATGTTCGCCAAAAAACTACTTTTCGCTTTACTTGCTTCGATGGCATTCTCTTTCGCCTGCTCAGCTGCGTTTTTAGCTTCGAGCAATTTACGTTGGCTCTCTTGCTGCTCGTTCGTCAACCTTTCGACTTCACGTGCAAAGCGGCTTAATTCGTCTTTACCACCAATTCGTGCCGTTAGCGGTATATTTCCAATACTTTTTTCATTCTCTAGGAATGATAGGACCAGACTCAAGTTTCGAGTTACACGATGAGCAAGACTTATCCCAATGCCCACCACCAAGATAGTTAGAACGCCAACTAATGTTAAAAACAATAATCTTTGTTTTTCAAAACCCGAGACAAGTTCTCGAATTTCAGTTCTAAGTTGTACTTCAATAGACTGAGACACGCCCTGAATCAAATTAAGCCTTAAATCTAGCGCTTCCATCCCAAGCTTAATATCTGCTATAGGTAAATCAGTTGCGCTCTTAGTATTTAAAAGCTGCTCTCTAAAAACACTGCTTTGTTCAAAAGCAAGATTAGAAAAGGCTCTCAGCAACAAACTAACTTGAGTTTCATCCGCATTTATCGCGATAAATCTCTCCACAAAAAGTTGCTGGCTTTGCACTAAGTTAACTATCGACTCTCTTGTTGATAGCATCGCTGCTCTATCCTTTTGATCGTCGCTTACTAACGTATTGATCTGCCAAATCTCTTCCCCTGCCCAGAACATTAGCCACTCTAATTGTGCGAGTGATACCAGATGTCCATCGACTTTTGGTATCACGGCCGTTAACGGAGTTTTCTCTACAAACAGCAGCAATTGCTTGTAACTCTCATTTTGCCAATCAACGAGCTCATGAGTCTCCGCTATGTCTTGGCTTTCTCTAATCGATTCAATGGTTTCAAAATAATCAATAAGAAGATTATCAATCCGTTTTAGATCTTCTACACCGTATATTTTGGCTGCGTATTGTTGGAGAGAATCAAGGACAGGGGAAAGTTCGACAGTCGTCTTATCTAGTCGCGTACTGTTTGACTGCGATTGTGTATCGGAAAGAATTTCTGAAAAGCGCACTAACGCTTCTACTTTTTCAAGATTGTTTAGTTGGAGATTTAGGGTAGAAATCTGACGAGATGCCAAGAAGATAATTAGTGCTATCGGTAACAATACAAGTAAAAGCATTTTGCGTTGAACCGACAAATTATTCCAAAAGTTAAGTTGCCTCATTCCCTTGCCCAACTAAAGTTTAGATACTTTGAGTGTAGGACATCATTGAGACAGGTCGAACTAATCGACTAATTTAATGATAATTTTTTCCAAAAGTCGGTTATCGCCACCACTTAATACTCTCGTCACGCTCAGGATCCAAATATCGATTTAAGTAGTTTAATAAAGTGTCGAATAAAGAAAGATCGTTCTCAATCTCACTGATGTTCTCTGTTGATGATGTTCTTTCAACCGCCGACTTTAAAGCTGGCAGTTGATCATACAACACTGCATGAGTTGTAGGCGAAACGAGAACTTCTAACTGTGCTAATGCACAATGGGCAATGGATAACGGTTTTACGATTACTTCGGATAAAGGACGTCTAAACACGTTGTCCCTGACCCCTTCCAAATACACTCGGTAAGTTGTGAGTTCATCTAGCAAGGTGAATAACTGTCCATTTACACAGCTGTGAGGATAAGGTACTGAGAAATGCGACTGTATGTCAGGTGAGATATTTAAATTCAACCCTGCTCGCTGGCATTCAGATTTTAGGTAGCGTAGCAAACCTTGCTCATCGAGTAAGGACTGGATCGTTAACATCCTTTCCAAGTGGTAGTCATTCGAAACAAACTTAACCTCAATCTTCGCACCATTTTGTAGCAATTCACTTTCCAAGAGTACCTCTGACAAGTGAATGATGTTTTCCACCGTACTTGTTGATTCCTCTTCTAGCAAAACAGCGCCAACGTTGGAATTATCCATTGGTGAAAGACCAGTTTCAAACGCTTCAAACATTAATCGAGCTTCAGAAACTGACTGTCCATTCGTCACACCACCACAAAAGGCAATGATCGATGAACTACAGTCATTGCTGCTAACATGACGCAAGATTTCTTCGACTCTAGACACCCCTTCCAAAGTGAGTGCATTTTTGTTGAGGCGCTTTCCTAGAACAACGATAAGTTGATCGAATTCCTTTTCTTTCACCGATATCGTCCTTTAAATAATTTCCCAAGAGTGCGTCATTTCAACACCAGCACCAAGCATGAGACATACCGAGCAATATTTCTCCAATGAATCTTTAGTTACCTTAGCCACCAAGGCTTCATCGAGATTGTCGCCACTGATTTCGAAATGGATGTTAATCGCGGTAAAGATTCTTGGCGCGGTTTCACGTCGTTCTGTGGTTAGCTTTGCATTTACCGATGTTACAGCTTGGTTTTCTGACTTTAATCCGTCAACGACATCGACTGAGCTACAACCACCTGCGGCCATTAGAACCATCTCCATTGGACTTGGTGCGGTTTCGCCACCACTGCCATCCATTACGATTGAATGACCAGATTGCGATTGTCCTAAAAACTTGAATCCTTCGATCCATTTCACTTCCGCTTGCATATAAACCTCTGCAGTACGACTGATTATAAAGACTGAGATAGTAACCGATAAAACGGCAATTTGAAATTTTTCAGCAGGCAGCTCTGTCTAATCTAAATAACAAACACTACTTAATTTGGAGCTTTCATGACGAAATTCACCAAACTACTTGTTGCATTAGTAGCGGCTATTCCAATCCTTTGGCTTATGATACCTCGCGAGGGGATGGCTGACTCACCTAAAGCGCAGGGAGCGAATCAAGAGATCGCGACTTTAGCGGGGGGCTGTTTCTGGTGTACTGAGTCAGATTTAGAACAATTGTATGGCGTAACAGAAGTTGTGTCTGGTTATGCGGGTGGTCAGCAGCAAAACCCGACTTACCGACAAGTTGCGAGTGGAAAATCAGGTCATATTGAAGTGATTCAAGTAAGCTATGATGCTGACAAAGTCTCGTACGAACAAGTTCTTGACCACTTCTTTCGTCACATTGATCCAACTGATGATAAAGGCTCATTCGTAGACCGAGGGCCGCAATATCGCCCTGCTATTTTTTACCATAATAGCGAGCAAAAGCACATTGCGGAGCGATTTATGTCTGAGATAGACACACTCGGTGTATTTCAAAAACCTCTCGCTACTGAGTTGATTGCTTTTGATACTTTTTGGCCAGCGGAGGAATACCATCAGGATTTCTACAAAAAAAGCGGCCTGAAGTACAAATACTATCGATATAACTCGGGTCGCGATCAGTATCTGGATGAGATCTTTGGTAAGGATAGGAATGATAATCCAATCACCCTTCGTCAAATGATAGATAGCCAGGCCAATAAAAGCTCATTAAAGCGTTATACAAGGCCAAATAACAACGAAATCAAACAATCCCTTACTGACTTACAGTTCTATGTCACTCAAGAAGATGGTACAGAAAAGCCATTCAACAATGAATATTGGGATAACAAAGAGGATGGTATTTACGTAGATGTTGTTAGCGGAGAGCCTTTATTTTCTTCCACTGACAAGTACAAGTCGGGAACAGGCTGGCCTAGCTTCACTCAACCCATAGATAATGGTTACATTGTCACAAAAACTGATTACAAGATGATTTTTCCGAGGACGGAAGTAAGAAGCAAGTTTGCGGACTCTCATCTTGGACACGTGTTTAAAGATGGTCCCGCTCCTACCGGGCTGCGTTACTGCATGAACTCAGCAGCAATGCGTTTTATTCCAAAATCAAAGCTTGCACAGCAGGGTTATGAAAAATACTTGGCTTTGTTCGACCAATAGGTGGGCAACATAAACTTATGCTGCAAGTGTTGCTCATTTTTCAAAGGTCGAACGCACGCGATACCAGCCTACTCGGTATCGCGTTTCTTTTTGTATCGATAAAATGGTCCGGATCCATAAAATAAAAATCACTTTCTGCATGTACTATTCTTATTAATCTGAGTAATATCCGATAATTACGATTCATTTACTCATTGTTTGTTCTGTACAAATACATTGAGTTAATAGAAAGGCTTCTAACGGCGATGAATAGTTCAATAGATACGCTACAAAACTATATTCAATCTTTTGGCTACGATCTATTAAGTAATCTACTACTGATCACTGGCAGTAGTTTCCTTCTTTGGGTTGTTTGGCGAATATTCTATGGGCGACTTGAAGCACTGACTCAAAGAACCAATCTTGTATGGGATGACCTACTCATTAAAGCGGTTAAGTCTCCGATTAGTGTTCTCATTTGGCTCTGGCCCGCAACTGTATCTATTGGGTTAGTTTTGGCCTCCCATACAGAAACGGATTCGAGTTGGTTAAATAAAGTCGACTTACTGCTTGTTATATCAACCTTCATATGGATTTTTCTTCGACTTATTCAAAACGTTGAAGAATATGTATTGGCTCAGAAAAAACGTGATGAGACAACCGTTCAGGCCATCGCAAAAGTAGCGCGCTTGTTCTTTATCTCTATTGGCATTCTGACGGTAATGCAGGCTCTAGGCCTCAGTCTATCAGGCCTACTTACCTTTGGTGGTGTCGGTGGTTTAGTTGTCGGTCTTGCGGCTAAAGACTTACTGTCTAATTTCTTCGGCGGCATGATGATTTATTTTGACCGCCCCTTTAAGGTCGGTGACTGGATACGCTCTCCAGACCGAGCGATAGAAGGAACAGTGGAACGTATTGGTTGGAGGATGACCATTATTCGTACTTTTGATAAAAGACCGCTTTATGTTCCAAACTCTGTTTTTAGCAACATTGTCGTTGAAAACCCCTCACGTATGCTTAATCGCAGAATATATGAAACGATTGGTCTTCGTTATGACGATGGGGACAAGGTCAGTCAGATTGTTAATGAAGTAAAAACCATGCTAGAAAATCATAAAGATATCGATGCCAAGCAGACACTGATGGTGAATTTCGATAAATTTGGTCCTTCTTCGCTTAACTTTTTTATCTATACCTTTACTAAAACAGTAAACTGGGCTCGCTATCATGAAGTAAAGCAAGATGTCCTATTACAAGTAATGGACATTATTAAGAAAAATGACGCTGATATTGCGTACCCTACGCAAACTTTGAAAGTTGATCCTGTCTCGATTCACGAACACCCCACAGTGAAAGACATCATTGTCGAGTGACTTTAAAAGGGAGCATTTAATGCTCCCTTTTCCTTGGTAAAACGCATTAGGTTTTGAGCTGTCTGGCTTGATACTTTTCTGATTTGAATCCACCATTTCTTTGTTTCATCTTTACCTCAACAGCTCTAGTATTATTGGAAACATCATAATGGATGGACTGCTTTAGGTAAGCATCATTTAATCTAGATTCCCTCGCCTCAAGTTTTATCGTTCTCGAAGAACGATTCACGTGACAACGATAATCCCAGTCGTTCTTACCATCTTTTAATGCCAACAGTATTTTGTTTTCCGGCTAGCCCCTTTGTATTGATTCCACGTGGTTGTTTATCAATAGCGAGCGCTAGACCTGCCGTACAGAGTTGTTCATTAGTCAACGTATTCGCACTTACGGCAGTAGATACAAGAACACGCAAGCAGACAATGAGGATACGGCGGACGGACAGCTTCATTATATTCAACCTAAAGATATGACAGGGCTGCATATAATAGTATGTCATACTGTATACTTCAATAAAAAAGCCCTCGTATTACCAAGGGCTTAATCATCAATCAAAAATGTTTAGGCTTTACGGCGAGCTTCAACAGCGTCTGCCAGTTCACGAAGTACATTCTCTGTATCTTCCCAACCGATACACGCATCAGTAATCGACTGACCATAAGTTGGCGCAACTCCATCAACTAAATCTTGACGACCTTCAACTAAGTGAGACTCAATCATTACACCAAAGATAGCGTCTTCACCGTTAGCCATCTGCTGAGCTACATCTGTAGCAACGACTTTTTGACGTTGGAATTGCTTTGAGCTATTCGCATGGCTAAAGTCAATCATCACTTTCGCAGGTAGACCATTCGCTGTCAGCTCATCTTTGATAGCTTTTACATGATCAGCACTGTAGTTTGGCTCTTTACCACCACGTAAGATAATATGACAGTCAGGGTTACCAGCGGTTTCAATAATCGCAGAATGACCGTATTTGGTTACAGACAAGAAGTGGTGAGAAGCGCTAGCAGAGCGAATCGCATCAGATGCAATCTTGATGTTCCCGTCGGTACCATTTTTAAATCCTACAGGGCAAGAAATACCAGAAGACAGTTCACGGTGAACTTGAGACTCAGTTGTACGAGCACCAATTGCACCCCAACTAATAAGGTCAGCAACATATTGCGGGCTGATCATATCAAGGAACTCACTCGCCGTCGGCATGCCCAGATCAGTCAAGTCTAGGAGAAGCTTACGACCCATACGCAAGCCATCGTTAATCTTGAACGTGTCGTTTAAATAAGGGTCATTAATGAGGCCTTTCCAACCTACTGTTGTGCGTGGCTTCTCAAAGTAAACGCGCATTACGATTTCTAGTCTGTCACCAAGTTCGTCACGCAGTACTTTTAGTCGTTTACCGTACTCAATCGCCGCTTCAGTGTCATGAATAGAACATGGACCGACAATCACTAGCAGACGGTCATCGTCGCCTTGAAGGATATTGTGGATTGCTTTACGTGCGTTAAACGTTGTTGAAGAAGCAACTTCTGTCGCTGGAAACTTCTCTAAAACAGCAACTGGTGGTAATAGTTCTTTTACTTTATTAATTCGTACATCATCAGTTTGAAACATTGCTTACTTCTTCCTATTCTTTTAAATCTACATCTTTGATACACGACCGCATTCCATTTTGTGACTTATGTCGTGCTCTTTCCTTGTAACTTATCTGCTTCGAACAATAAGTTCAATCACTATTTAAATAAAAAGGCAAATTAATTGCTCGTTTTTAAAATTAGACACAGTGTAAACATATCAATACATTTATTTTTGACTAATAATCATACATTTAGTAAACATTGTCAGAAAATCATCCATTTAGCTGATAGATCTACGTCACTAATCTACGACTCAACAAACGGTCTATTTTTGGTAATGTGATATTTTTTATAGCTCAAATTACTCAACTATTATTTAATAAAGCGGAATTCATCTAAACAAGAAGCGTCTTTCCTAGTGTCTGTTTTTTCACCACCTACTCTACCGTCTAAGTATTATCGAGATAACTTCATACGTTTGCTGTTGCATGTTGAGTCTATCTACTCTGATTTGTTGAAACAAAGTGAACGACATTGGATTGAATCGTTTCATACTCTTAGTGAAAACGCGCAATGCCTTGTTATTCGACTAATGACTCGCAAAGGGATTTGGTTTAGAGACGATAAACTGAACTATCCCGAAATCGGCTGTCTCGACTCACCTATTTCAGAACTTATGGATTATGGCTTTATAAGCACAGAGCCGCCTACAAGTTCATTTGAACTCGCGTCCACGTTGTTATCAAAGCCTGAGATTCTCACTTTTTATTCAGATCTAAAACGTACCGCTAAAAAAAACCAACTGATCGAACAACTACGTCACCAACAGCCAAATCATGTACCCAAACTTCCGTTCACTGTCGTCAGACTGTTGGACGATGAGGTGTTACCTCTTCTTTGCTTATTATTCTTTGGAAATCGGCATCAAGAGTTCGCACAATTCGTCTTAGAAAATCTAGGAATTCATAAGTTTGAGGATTATGAAGTGTCTAAGGCGACTAGATTGTTCAATAGTAGAACGGAAATCGACTCCACACTAGCAATTACAGGTCTAAGGATAGCGTACACAGAACTCAAAAAGCCCTGTTCCAAGCTCATAAGGCAATTTGCTGACTTACTTCCATCCGCAAACGGACAGTACGCCACTAGACAATTAGACAAACTCACTAATCTAATCGCGAGAGATCTCGAGCGACAAGGCGACCTCGACCTTGCTTTGAGCCTGTTCGAGTCTTCCCGACTTCCGCCATCTAGAGAGCGACAAGTTCGTATACTTATTCATCAAGGAAAATTCGAGGCAGCAATTAAACTTACACTAATAATGATTAAAAGCCCTCTAAGCATCGATGAGCAAGAAGTAGGAGAACGATTAAAAACTAAACTCGACAGGAAATTAAAGATAGCTCTTGATAGGACAGTCAAACCAAGCTTTCCAGAACGTAGGTTCAATCTTGACTTATCTCATGAACGTGTTGAGTTAGTTGTTTGCAATAAGCTATCTGATCTAGGATGGAAGGTTTTCTATTTAGAGAATCAGTTTCTCAACACTATGTTTGGATTGGTATTTTGGGACATTATTTTTGCACCCGTCGAAGGCGCTTTTATCAATCCATTCCAACGCCAACCGCTCGATTTATATCATCCGTCATTTATTGAAAAGCGAAAAGGCGCAATCGAACAAAGGCTATCCGAAGTTAAACGAAATGGTGTTAAACCGTACCTAAACATTCTAGAAACCAAAAAAAATATGCAGAACCCATTCATTGTTTGGGACTTAGTGGATACGGAATGGTTAGAGTTGGCAATGACATCCATTGACTATAAGCAATTAGCAGATTTGTTTGCTGTTCTTCTCTCAGACCTGAGAGCATATCGCAATGGTATGCCTGATCTAGTCGCGTTCAAAGGCAACGAATGGTTATGGTGTGAGGTAAAGGGGCCTGGTGACAAACTTCAGAATAATCAAAAACGTTGGTTTAAACAGATGGAGAGATTAAACATTAATTATGAAGTGTGTTACGTCAATAATGACTGATGTAGTGGCAGGCAAAAAAACCAGCAATGACGCTGGTTTTTATGAAACTCGACTAGAAGTGTAAGTGAATCACAGATGTCGCAACACACGCGGGGCGACGGATTCCTTCTATTTCTACGCGTATTTCACGCTCTATCTCAAGACCTTTCTTGATCGGTGTAACTTTGACCAATGTGCTCTTAGCTCGAAGGTTACTACCTACCTTAACTGGGTATGGGAACCTGACTTGGTTCAACCCGATATTTACCATCATCTTCGCAGTCGGAAAAAGAGGTTTATCCGGATCGACACTATCTGTTAGTGCTGGCAACAAAGACAGAGTTAAGAAACCATGTGCGATAGTGGTCTTAAATGGTGATTCTTGTTCCGCTCTTTCTGGATCAGTGTGGATCCACTGGTTATCTTCCGTAATTGATCCAAATTGATTGATTCGTTCTTGACCAACGTGAATCCAGTTACCTTCATGAATCACAGTGCCAATCTTGTCTTGCAGTTCGTCAAATAGTTCCTGTGCTGCGGGTTTGAGCACAATTTCTGGTTCGACCTGTACTACATGTGGTTCATTTACGGCAGGCTTGTGATAGTCTCTGACCCATGCTAAAAAATTGCTATGATTCGTCTTGTCGACAAACTCAGTCCAATATTCGCGAATAGTGGGCGACATCCATTGCATAAGCTCAGACTGATGCTTAACCGAATCAGCTCTTTGTTTAAACAATTTTACAACTTTCATCTTGACCTCAAATCTCAGTTCATAAGAACTAACCCTACTATTTTGAAGCATGTCACTTCATCACGCAAACTTTTTCGAGCGAACACGCGTATTCTGAACACTGTTTTATATTTAAAGATCAATATCTTAGCAATAAAAAACATTATTTTATTTAGCAGTAAAATTCGCCGGATATCCACTTTTAGTAAAACAATCTTCTTAGAATCACACACATAACGACCACCCTGAACAAATTAACATCACTTTGACTGCATTTAACGCAGTCAGTACCCAAAAGCGAATTTTCTACTTTACAGCCCTTTCTCGTGGCTCTATTATTAGCGCCACAAAACGGAGAGATGGCTGAGTGGTTGAAAGCACCGGTCTTGAAAACCGGCATACGTTAATAGCGTATCTAGGGTTCAAATCCCTATCTCTCCGCCACTTTTAAAATGAAATAAGCCGTTGATTATCAACGGCTTATTTCATTTCTGACAGGTGCAAAGTTAACCGTAAGGATTGACTCAGACAATGTACCTATTCAAAACTGCCAGCCATAACTACTATACCCGCATCTGTCTTCCTAAATGTGCGCGTGATAGAGGCTTCCCATTTGACCTCAAAGTCTCGCTATTAACCAAAGACCGACGGCTCGCATCACTGCGTAACCTAGCTATCGCCATTGAACTGAAGCACTTGATAGAGAGCATCACGCCTCAAACGACGCCATTAGCGTTTAAACAAGCTGCTGACAACTTGGTTAATGAGTTGAGAAGCGCGTTTGATGACAACAAAGATAACCACAAACCATTAGCGACCGTACCTATCCGTCAAACGACCACAGTGACATGCCACCAAAGCTCACCTGTCCACACCACAGCCATCGTTTCATTAAAAGATGCGCTCGCATCTTTTGTCGAATCGAAAACGCTTCAATCGGTTAAACCGCTGACCATACATCAGCTAAACAGTCGCATTCATCACTTTATTGACTTCGTGAGTGAAAAAACCGTCGGTAACATCACCACCGCTCATGCCTTAGGATATCGAGATGAACTCTTGAGACAAGGCAGAAGCCCTAAAACGAATAAAGACTTCCTTGCCGCCTGCTTCCAGTTTTTTAAGTACTGTAAACTGATGAACCATACCAGCTTGAACCCTTTCGAAGACGTGAAGGTGTCAAGTAAAGCTTCAAAACGACATGATGAGCAGCGCGAGCGCTGGACACTCAAAGACCTAACCCGATTCTTTCACACCCATCAGTTTGAAAACAGAGACACAGAGTTTCAATGGATATCTCGACTACTCCTGCTATCAGGGGCTCGACCTTCCGAAATCTGTCAATTGAAGCTCTCCGACATACAGTGTCAGCGCGGTATTCATTACTTTTCCATTAACGATAGTGATGAAGAGAAATCAGTGAAAAATGTCCATAGTCTTCGTCAAGTCCCGATTCATAACACGCTGATAAAGCTAGGTTTCCTCGACTATGTCAGCGCACGTAAGGCTCGCGGTTATACTCAACTGTTTAGTTACGTCCCTGCCAATCAATTTGATGATTGGTCTAAGTCCTACTGCTCTAAAATGGGTAAGTATCAGACGGCTATTGGGATGAAAGCAGGTCAGCGCCCGACCGCCTATGGTTTTCACCACACTTTCATTGATGAGCTTAAGCAGCAAGGTGTGCCTGAGCATATTACGGCTCAAATAGTGGGCCACAGCAATAACACCATGACCTATGGTCGTTATGGAAAGCGTCTATCACTCTGTAAACTGGCGAACGTTATCAACAAGATTCATTATGACGCTGTGTTTGATAAGTACTCTCATGTTATTGCAAATGCTGATACATGACAGCCCTGAGCTTGAAGCCGCGCTATTCAGCGAGGCCTATCATGATACCTTCGCTTAAACTCGCCTTTGGCACTGTTGCTGTCATCAATGGCACTTTCAGTGCCAATATCGTTCACTTAAAAAGTGTGACGCAATAGCAACCCGCTACGCTCCCGTCACACTTTTGCTGCGCAAAAGATGAACGTGAGCTGCGGGCAAGAGAAGCCTATCTTGGCTCTCGAAATACCTGGCCTCTCTGGAGGCCAGAATGAAGGATATCCATCACTTTCATCGACGAGTAAATTACACCTCTCAGTCTGTTAGTCGGTTGAAATGCGAAGCGTCGCTCAAACACTCACTCAGAATAAGGGACACTTTATCTGATTCCAAAGCAAAGTCTAAACCAACGAAAAAGCTGGAATGGAATGACGAGTTATCAGCTCACAATCTTATCTGGTGTTATGACAGATTGTCACCACTAAACACTTGGGCGAAAGAAGCGCGTACAGATTTGCTATATCAAATTGCCCCTACTCCGCGTATCCAGAATCAGAAAAAACTTCAAACTCAGCATCGTCAATATCGACTCAAACTCAAAAAAGCCATCGCTAGTGAGACACGAAAAGGCAATGTAGAGGTAGCAGAGTTACTTCAAGCGGTACTCGATACCGAAGGGCATGTCCCGTATTCCAGTTTAGACAAGTTTGCGAAGCTGACTATGCAACGTAAAAGCCAGCGGATAAAGATGCTAGAGACATATCTGGATGCACATAACCAAGTTCAAAGCCGCCCTCCAACCAATGCCGTTTATTTGCAAGAAGGCATTCTCAAGGTTCCACATCGTTGGGGTGTTAGCTCCGACACCCTGAGCCTAGAGGAGTACATTGAATTTACACATAAGTTCCTGACTCATTACTTTCCGCAGTGTT
The DNA here is from genome assembly GCF_001639065.2 of Vibrio barjaei. Lineage (GTDB taxonomy): Bacteria > Pseudomonadota > Gammaproteobacteria > Enterobacterales > Vibrionaceae > Vibrio > Vibrio barjaei. The sequence continues at coordinate 102,458 of NZ_LQXO02000053.1, read as the reverse complement.
CAATACAGGCAATCATTGGCCATAATGATGAACGTAATAGTGGTCAGAATACGGGGTGCCATCCCCACTACTTTCTTTCAGGACGAAATAGTGAGACAGGCGACTATGACTTGCACAAACGTCAAATTCAAGTAGTGAATGAATACGTTCATCAGATGTTCTTAGTGAAAGATTTCTTTCCTAAAGACGGCAAACTCAGTCGTGAGGAGTCGCAAGACTTTGGGCGGCTCTTCCAAATGATGGTAAAGGATTTTGCAAACGAGCACCTATTCCACGCCAAAGGGCTTAACGTAACATTCTCACCCGAGACGGAGCGGCAGTCTGAGCGACGCAAGAAAATGAACCGAGAAGCTCGACTACCAAAAGCAGAGCGTAGTTATAATTACTATTCTCATCAGTTAGAACTTGTGTTGGACAAGATAGAACTGACCAAAAAAAAGCACGCCAGCTTGCTAAATGAGCAAGAAAACATAAAGCAACTTCTGGCTCAGTTAATTGATGATACTGCGCAGGCTCAAGCAAGGCTGAGTCAGCTTCAGGTTGAGCGGGACTTTGTTCAAATAGAAGTGTCAGACCTAACGGCAGAAACGAGTCGGCTTACAGCACTCACGCAGGAGCTAACACAAGCTTTGGTACCACGGCTTGTTGAGGTGTTTAAGAAGGTTCTTCTTGCCTTCAATGCGAAGGATAAAAACATGTTGAACAAGCAGGCCGAATACCTTGAATCAGCAATCAACTCTGTTATTGAGCTTCCCCCTTCTGTGGCGCAAGGGATTGCCAGAGAAATCAAGGCAGTTAAAGAAGCGAGCATTAATGTTGAAGTAGGAGCTTCAATGGATAAGTTATTTCACATCAGTAACTTAGCTAACCATAATAACTAAGGTAATGTAGCTAACCCGATTAGACACCGAATGTAGAGACTGCAGTCCGAACCACTGTTGTCACCACTTACACCTCTCTGGAAATTAGGTAATCATGCAATAGTTGAATACAATTATTTACGGCCTGAGTGATTTCTTTTTTGCTGATGTTATCCCAATGTATACCACAACTTATAACACACGTTTTAGCGTATTTAGGAACAATGTATTGGATTAATTGTTCTGTCAAAAACGCTTCTTTATGCTCTGGCACAGCTAGGGTTTTAAACTGTACCTTTCCTTGATATTCAAAGCCTATTGTTACAGCACCAATATGGCCTCGCTCTCCACCGTAGAGAGTCATACTTAAATCATCACCGGCTTTACATACTGATAATGTTATTTTTGTATTTCTTACTGATGATAAACTAAGTTCCATATCTCGTATAATACCAAGGCTGTGACAGTGAAAACGGTCTACGGTTGCCAGTGTAGACTCTACGGATATAACTATTACCTCTTTGCTAGTGGTGGACTTACCTTCATATTTTCAATGATGTCGTCATTTAGTTTAAAGATGTCAGGGTAAGCACTATTGTCAGTCAACTCTTCTGATTCAGTATTACGCCATGTGTAAAGGCAATGATTGCACTTTGTAATTGACCAAATGTTGTCTTTAGGTGCATCGACCAATTTCTCGGTATCGCTATTGTTGCATCTTGGGCAGTTCATTTTATTGGTCCTTAATCATATGCTGTAGTTTGGTTAACCATTCATCACAGCCGTCTGGCAAGGTAACTAAATTGGTATCCTCTAATAACTTGGCTGGTGCAACAGGTGTTGTAGCGTCGATGATCATTTTTGAGGACATACCACTTGGATTAGAGGTTGGATCAAGCCCCACACCTGGCATGTTATCTAATATCTGTACGTCGTTTAAGGGGTCAACACGAACGGTCATCGCCCACATAACTTGATTAAGATCGAATGGGTCAACAAACTCATCAACCACAATAACAATTTTGGTAAATGGCATACCGTGAGGGGTCGAAAACACTCGGTTTGCCACGGCTTTTGCAAAACCACCAAAGCGACTCTTCACAGAAATAATCATGCCAATACCGTGTGTATACATCGCATTGACAGCTTGGACTTCAGGAAACTCTTCTTTTAGCTGTTGATATACAGGAACACTAGTATTGAGCGCAATAAGATGATCAACCTCAGTCCAAGGCATACCAACATATAGATTCTCAAAAATTGGGCTATTGCGGTGAGTTACGGTATGAACTTTCACTGTTGGTTGTCTTCTCGCTCCAGAATAAGACCCAGGAAATTCACCAAATGGACCTTCTACTACTCGCTTATTAGGATAGATTTTGCCTTCCAAGACAATCTCTGCACCGGCGGGAAGATCTAAATTTGATGTTTCTGCTTTGATTATTTCATAAGGCTTTTGTTGAATAGCCCCTGCCATTTTATATTCTGATTGGTCGTAACCCAAAGGTGTGCTAGCCATCAGTGAAATAATCGGTTCATTACCAATGGTGATAGCAATATCCAGTGGCTCGTTGTTTCGCTCCGCCTTAGAAAAATGAATACCAATATCGTGAAATGCGGATGGCTGAATACTAAGCTCATCCTTTCCTGTGACTTGTAGGCGATAAATACCAACATTTTGTTTATCGGTGTCGTCGGGAAACTCAGGATCTCGACTCACTATTGATGCTTTCGCAATATAGAACCCAGCATCCCCTTTGTTCACTCTAAATAACGAAAGAAGTTCAAACAGATTAATATTTTCGTTAACAATATTCTCTTTGCATGGTGCTTGGTCAACGAGCACAGGCTCAATTGGATAGTTTAACCAACGGTCATTCATCTCATGAAACTGTTCCTTCAGAGAAGTATTTTTATCCATATCAAGCATCAATGCATGATTTTCCCAAGAACCGTGTACATTCATTACCACGCGATTGTGATAACCCGCAATATCATTGAACAGCAGGGCTGGGGATGATGTCAGCTTGTTCGCTGCAGCTGCGGCCGCGCTAATATCAGGTTCAGGCATTACCTTTTGGTTAATTTCTAAAAGCTGATTATTATCTTGAAGTACCGATAGAAATTGGCGTAAGTCACTATATGGCATGATTACTCCTCAGCCTTCCAACGCTTTGATCCGCACCAGAAGTTTTGGACACTGAGTTAAGTGAGTAAAATCACTAATGAGGTGAACTATGACAAACAAGAAAAAACGTATTATCCATTCTCCTGAATTTAAAGCAGAAACTCTCAAGCTTGCTGAAACAGTAGGTGTAGCTGCTGCCGCTAGACAGCTATCTCTGCATGAGTCTCAGATCTATGGCTGGCGTAAATCTGCAAATAAAAACTCCAGCACTACTGAACGAGAGAAAGAATTAGCTGCAGAAGTAGCAAAGCTCAAAAGGCAGTTGGCGGAACAAGCTGAAGAGCTAGAAATAGTAAAAAAGGCCGCCACCTACTTTGCGAAGAATCTAAAGTAAATTGCTATGAATTTATGCTTGAACACCTACTGTTCTTCCGCGTTTCACGGATGGTTAAGGTGTTCGGCATATCGCGAAGTGGGTTTTATTACTGGATTAAACATCGCCATAAGGATTGCCTGCGGGAACAAAGCCGCCAAGTCTTAGATGGAAAGGTAAAAGAAGCGTTCGATAACAGTAAAGGTAGAGATGGAGCTAGTGTTCTGCTCCAGTTAGGCTGGACACCCTAGGAAAAGTATCAATCCTGTCCTACTTTTAATATCAGATGAGATAACGACAGGAGTCCAACGTGACACTGTTCCCATGAATCTTTTTTTTTGTACTAGGCATGTCTATTTCTACTCGCACATTTGACACGGATAGCACAACCGATATCTCAAAAAAGTTTACTAACCTCAAACCTCGTACCTGACGTTATTTGTCATGCTTTAAAAGGAGGTGCCATAGAAAGAGAAAAATAGGAGGCTAGCATGATTATCGTGATTGGTAAGTCAATAATACTCACTCCAAAGCTAAAGCTTCTAAGTCGATAAACGTTATCTATAGCTTTGGAAGGGCCAGTCAGTACCGAGTGAAAATTCCACATTCTCGACTAGCATTGGCCAACATTGGACACTACACCAAAATTTGATAGGGGATTAAAATGAAATTTGGAAAAGACATAATTATTGACACTCTAAAGAGAAACAATGTTACCCGCATATTTGGTAACCCTGGAACTACAGAGACTCCTCTTTTAAATGCCCTCTCTCATGACGGAAGTATTGAATACCTTTTAGGGCTTCAAGAAGGTACCGTTGTTGGAATGGCTGCTGGCTATTCTCTATCTACAGGTCAAACATCAATAGTCAATATTCACACTTACCCAGGTTTAGCTAATTCACTATGTAATATGCATAATGCAATGCTGGCTAATGCACCAGTTCTAATCACCGCAGGACAACAAGATTCTCGGCACCTTTCTCTGTCTCCCACATTATCTGGTCCTTTAACATCTTTAGCACAAACCTCCTCGAAGTCATCTGAAGAAATACTAATTTCAGAAGATATTGAATTAAAATTGCAGAGAGGTATCAATGTTACTCAGAAATACCCTAAAGGTGTCGCCTTCTTGTCTATACCAATGGATATTACTGAGCGTGAAATAAACAACTACCATAAACTAAGGCCCACTAAACAAGAGTCTCTGGGTGAGATAAGCTGTGTTGATGCTGAGCATTTGGCCAAATCTCTATCAGGTAAAAAGAATGCTGTTATTTTAGATCAAGAAGCCGCTGAGGCATTTGAGAGTATTGTTATGTTGGCTGAAAAACTTGAAGCAGATGTTTTTAGCAATCCTATGGCAAACATCCAAGTTTTCGATACGGCCCATGTCCTTTATAAAGGCGCCCTTCCCCCTTTCGCCAAGCAAGCTCATAAAATATTGTCAGAGTATGACAATATTTTACTAATTGGAAGGAACATCAGCCTCTTCCTGTTTACGCAGGGGCCTCAAGTGCCTGAAACTACTAATTTCATTCAAATAAACCCTTATAACCTAGCTGATAGAGAAAATTATTCTGTAGATGAATTTTACACAGCAGACATTAGGTCTAGCATACTTAAAGTTACGACACTGTTAGAAGCTAACAACTTGGTTGATTCGGTGAAGTCTAGAGATAAGGCATTTAAGCAAGAGCTGAAAGCAAAAAGAAAAGCGTACTTAAAGAAACTGGATTTATTCGACTCAAAAATAAACATACAAGGATTATGCAATATTGTGTCTAAGTACATACCCGAGCAAACTGCTTTAGTTATAGAGGCATCATCTTACGAAGGGATAATTAAGAGTTCAATATATAGGTCTGTTCCAGGTCGAATGTATACAGCCCCCGCTGGAGGAGGGCTAGGGTGGGCAATGCCATTAGCCGCTGGGGTGTGTTTAGGCTTAAATGAACGTGTTCTTTGTTTTGTGGGTGATGGTGGGTTCAATTATAGCTTACAAGCGATTTATTCTATGGTTAGATACGATATGGATGTAATGATAATTTGCTTAAACAATAACTACTATGATGTTTTAGAAAAACTAAAAAATGTTCAATTCCCTGAAGATGCCCTCAAACCGATTGAGTGTCTAGACTTATCTCCAAATGCGGTAGATTATTTAAAGGTAGCGGAAGGTTATGGCGCAAGTACTGCTTCAATATCCACATATAACGACCTGATAAAAGCATTGGAGTCTTTTAGTTTAAAAGGCGGGTGTGTTGTTCTAGATGTGCAAATAGAAAAAATAGATAGCCTGACAATGACCTAAATCATACGTATAACTGTTAGAATTTAGTAGTTGAAATACCTTTAATCAAGCTGTAATGTCAGTATAGTCTATTGATATATAACGACTAATTTTCAATTTTGGCGATGGGTGTAGCTTTCAAATCCCTATCTCTCCGCCACATTCTAAAGCCTCGCTTAATGCGAGGCTTTTTTCTTTGCTCTACGATCCTCTATGCAATTCAAACTTGCAATCTCCTATGAAAAGAAACTAAGGTTCAGTAAGTTATCTTAGCCATAGGGACAAAAGGAACGTGAACTCTACTCTAGAAACAATACTCAGCCACCGTTCTATTCGAAAATTTAAGCAGCAACCTATCGATAAGGATATTCTAGACACTATTCTTAAAGCTGGAATTGCCGCATCATCATCTAGCCTATTGCAAGTCGTCTCTATTATCAGGGTCACAGAGAAAGATAAGCGCAACAAACTGGTGGAACTTTCTGGCAATCAACCCTATGTGGCCCAAGCCGCTGAATTTCTCGTTTTCTGTATAGACTATCAGCGACACCAAGAGTTGAACCCAAACGTGAAAGTTGACTACACAGAGTTAGGTCTAATCGGTGCTATTGATGCCGGAATAATGGCACAGAACTGTTTAGTGGCGGCCGAGTCACTAGAGTTAGGCGGCGTCTATATCGGAGGCCTGAGGAATAAAGCGGCTGAAGTTGATGAGCTGTTAGGTTTGCCCCCACACTCTGCGGTTCTTTTTGGGATGTGTTTAGGATACCCAGACCAAATACCAGAGGTAAAACCACGCTTGCCTCTTGACGTCATTGTGCATGAAAATGAATATCATCAACTAGATAAGAAGGCGGTTGCGCAATACGACGATGTGATGCTTTCCTATTACGCACATCGATCAACAAACCAAAAGAGCAGTACCTGGTCTTCACAAGTTACTAGTAAACTCGAAGGTGAATCTCGACCTCATATTCTCGGTTACCTAAACCGTAAAGGCTTGTTCAAACGCTAGTTTCTACGTTAAGAACTCATGACCTTATCTCTTGCTAGTCATGAGTTCTTTGTTACAAAATAAATCACTCTTTCGGGATCACTACTGTAAAACGGGCTCCACCAATGTGGCTTTCATCTACAGATACACTCCAACCCAAGTTTCTGCTTGCCTGAGCGACAATAGCTAACCCTAGACCGAATCCACCATTGTTATGATTTCGCGAGGAGTCCAAACGCGAGAAAGCGATAAATACTTCCTCTCGCTTTTCAATAGGGATGCCAGGACCATTATCTTCTACGTCCAAAGTCCAACATGACTGGTACTCTCTCAAGGTGACATTGACTACCCCGCCGCCGTAACGAAGTGCATTTTTAAGTAAATTATCAATGACCAGTTTGGACAAGCACTTTGAAGCAAAATATCTATCACCTTGGATGTTTGAATCTTTGGTAAACTGAATTTGCTTAGAATCGGCAATAACATCGATACGTTTTTCAACTAATTCAGAAATGGAAAATGCCTCGCGAGCGATTGGTAGTTCACCACAGCGACCGTTAGTGAGCCTCGATAACTTAAGAATATCACTGGTTAAATGGGAAATGTCTTCGATATAACTGTCTATGTCGTTAAAGAGCGTTTGTTTGTCCTTTGTATCCTCTCTCCTGAGTAAATCACTGGCCATTTGAATTCTAGTTAGGGGCGTTCGGATTTCATGAGGAATAGCCTGAGAAAACACCAGCGACTCTTTCACTCTTAGTTCAATATCATCAGCCATATCGTTAAAACTTTGAGCGAGCTCTTTTATCGGTGAAATGTGGAACTCCTCAGAGCGGACACTAAGGTCACCTTGTCCAAATTTCGTCTGCACAGCTAATAGTTTGTTAATGCGCTTGTTTACTCTGTGCAACGGCAAGTAAATTAATCCTGCTAAAGCGATGCTCAATGTCACGAATAAGGAAAAAAAGAACTGGTTATCGCTGTCTTCATACCATTGAGCGTCAGCACTAAACGGGTCTTCGGTTTCTATAAAGAATAGTTGCTTGTTGGCACGTGGTATTGGAAAAGCGGCTACGAATAACTGGTTATTTTTTATATAAACATCAATGCCATCTCTTCGTTTGAATAGTTCACAATCTGAACAGACCTCTGTAATAGAAATAGCACTGTCCGATAGCATTAATTTGTAGTCGTAGTACAGCAAAGAGGACGTGGTGTTGAGCTTATGATAAAATCCGTGCCTCTCATATTGACTATCGATATAATCTTGAACGTAAGAGTTACCATTGTCGATAAAAGAGCCAATATCCTCGTGTCTTAATAAAACGTTCGTGACATTGATAAAGATGAAGAAGGTTAATACTAATCCTACTAGACTTTCTATATACAAGCACGTAAACATGTTTTTCGGCTGAGAAAGAATTTTCATCGTTAGGCCTTAACCAGTCTGTAGCCTTGGTTTCGGACTGTTTTAATAATTGCATCATATATTTCAGCTTGAATCAGTTTTTTCCTTAAGCCTGAGATTCGCATATCGATAGAACGGTTGTAGGAGCTGTACTCAATCCCTCTTACAACTCGACAGCAATGCTCTCTAGAAACTGTTTTTCCCTTATTTTCAATAAGTAACTGAAGAATTTCAAACTCAGAGTTAGTGAGGTTTAAAGGTTTCTGTTCATAGTATGCAGTCTGGTTCTCACTATTGACGACAATTCCATACGCATCTGATATATATAGTGACTTTTCAGCTTCTTGGACAGGTTTATAACGGCGCATTAATGCTTCGATACGAGCAACAAGAATATGACCTCGCACTGGTTTAGTTATATAGTCGTCAGCCCCTAGTTTGAATAACGATACCTCACTCATTTCATCTTCTGCAGCCGTAACAACCATAATCATTCCAGAATAAAATGCACGCGCTTCTCGACAAATATCCACCCCTGACTTTCCCGGTAGCATTAAATCTAATATCACCAGATCCGGTTTAAGAGAATCGATTTTATTCAGAGCCATTGATCCGTCTTCAATCCAGTTGACTGTATAGCCTTCTGCCTCCAAGAACATTTTGGTCAAATTTCCGATATGCATGTCATCTTCGATAAGCAAAATATTGCAATCCATAACTCCCCCTTAAAACGTAAACGCGCCGGAGTATATTGAAAGTTGCGCATTTCTCAATGCCAATATAAAAAAACATAAAAAAGTTTAGTATCACGGACTTTACAACGGTAATGCTTACATTAGCTTACCTTACTCAATTATATGACATGCCATTCTATATAATTTAATACTTTAGGGTTATCAAATTACTCATAGAGCCGAGAAATTACATTTAATGACTAAATGTGACTAAATAATTATTGTACTCATACTTACAAACACCTTAATTGAACACTGTAACTCCATTTGTACACCTAGATTTCCGCTCTTCAATTATTACTATCGCACACAATTCAGGGGGAAGGTTCACGTTTTAAAACCGCCCTACTTCATTTATGAGCATTAACGTATTTCAAATAATGCTGATCGTTAGAAATCATTAGGAAACAAAATGCATTTGATTAAGTTACTAAGCTTGAGCGCGATGACTCTGGCTATTGCTTCAGGCTGTAAGTCAGACAGCAATTCAAGTAATCCAACTTCACGTCCTCCAACAACTCCTGCCTCGAAGACCGTGAGCAACATATCAATTAGTGAAGTTAGTAAGACACTTCCAGCTGAGTTTAAGATAGCAAGCAATGCCGGTTTTAACCTCTACGTTTCAGTAATACCATCAGGCACAGCGACGACGCAATCGAGATCGTCAAATATCAATAATGGTGCTATACATTTCATTGCGTATTTTGATGAATCAAAATATCCAAATGCTGTAGAAATGAAGAAACGTAGAGCAATATTCAACTACAAAGTCGAACGAGCAACTAAAATTCTTCAACATCTAATGTCCAACGTTCGTAACTCACAGTATGGCGAAGACAAATCGTCAATCGCTGAACTAATGGCTCAACGCGAAGCGACGTTGATAATGACGGAAAACGATGAACAAAACCAAATGATGCTCACTAAGTTATTTGTCGGTGAAGCGTTTCGTCAAAACAAAATAGATGATTGGGTATCAAAAGTTCCTTCAGCGCCAAGTGTCCTTGATACTGCATCAGAATCTAGCTTTTTGAGTTCTCTAATACAGCTAGCGTCATCTGACGAGGATCTCTTCGATAATGTTATTACTTCAATCTTAACCGGTGTACAGCAAAGTCCCAATAGCCCTAAATGGCTCGTCAACAGCCAATCGTTAATGTTCAGGGAATTAACCCTTGAAGGTGACTGTCACTATATGAGTAACTTCGCGAGCTATTGCGAGGACTTAGGTAAACATGCCGACAGAGACGCAGGGTTTGAAGAAATACTCCACTTGTTTCAAGCACAAGGCATCGCTCCTAATCCATCGTTTTATGCGTTTCAACAACAGATTCAACAACGAGCACTTTCACTCTATACCGATCACAAGAATGGCAACTACTCTCCATGGCAACCAACCAATAGTAGTTGGCAAGATTGGAAAAATGACGACATAGATCCGGAAATCGGACCAAGTTATTCTCATGAATACTTTGCGGCTGCGTTCGAAGCTTACATGGGGATGTGGGAGCACAAGAGCGAAGGTCTGGATAACTATCAAGCAGTAACTCGCTCTCAAATGCGTTCTGTTGATATCGAGTCAGCCTTTTGGATAGAAAACATGTTCCACGACTACTTGCAATACACCGCAAATATCGATTCCAACGGTGTTAAGACGTATTACAACCACCGATTTCCGCAAGGGGGCTTAACTCCGACGTTCAATATGTCGAAAAGTACTCATCCACCTCTTGAACCGTATACGTTTAAGTCTCGCTGGCTAGTTAACGCAAAAATCATAGGTGATGCAACGATTGACCTCAATGCCAATGACCAGAACAATCATATTGAAGGTAATAATAAAGACAATGTGGTTGATGGTAAGGGTGGCAATGACGTCTATATTATTGATGAGAATTTTGCTAACTGCATTATCATAGAGCAGAAATACACAGTTGCGGTGCAATGTTCAAACACAGGAACAGACACCCTAGCGAATTTCGAGGCTATTCAGTTTAAAGATCGTATATACTCCCTCGCGCAATAATTCCTGCTCTAGGAAGCAAGCCCATTTGTTTGCTTCCTATCAATCCAATTTACATTCCAATATTTTCATTGCATTGGGCTTTGCTAAGCCGAATCCTTGAAACAATGACACTCCATGCAGTTGACAGCGCGCTAATGTGTCTTGATTTTCAATGCCCTCTGCTACAGTAGTTGCCCCTATTTTATTCGCAATGGTTACCGCTTCTGAAACTTTCTCGTCACACAATAAGATGCTTCTATCAAGTTTTAAATAGTCAGCTTTGATTTCTAGTGCACGATCTTTAGTGGAATAATCTGTTCCGTAGTCGTCAAGCGCTGTCTGCACACCAAATTTCGAGAGCTTGCCCTTTCCCATGACAATGGCGCTGATGTCAGATTCTTTAAACTCAGTAATTTCAAACACTATTTGTGATGGTATCGCACCAAATTCACCTATTCGTGTCATGAAACGTTCAACGGCAAGCGGTTCATTTGCAAGCAACTCGAACACACATGGCGAGACATTTAGGAATAACTTTCGTCTTCTAAAACGAGAACAAGAAAAGTTATGCAGGTGTAACTTGCAACATAGAATAGTACAGACGACATTTACCTCCACTTGTCGCTCTAAATCAGCGAAGTAACGTGCGGGGTCAAGTTTCCGACCTGAGATGTGCTTTATTCGAGCCAACCCCTCAAGTGCGACAAGCTCTAGTTGCTTGTTGAAAATTGGTTGAAACACACTAGTAAACTGAACGCCTTGATAAACACCTGTGGCAAGGCCATCTGGTTGTATCTTTAGCAGCTTTTGAACTGCATCATATTGATTAGAGTATATATTGCTAATGTCCATATTACGCAAACAGTACCTCCTTTACGGTTTGTAGCACGAAGTATCGCAGCAATAGTACCAAACCCGTGTTGTGAGATACGTAACACCATGTAAGCAAAGCACTTTGTTTGAACCTGATATGTAAATTGAGGCAAAAACAATGCAGAAAGTTAAGATCAAAAAAGAGCCGCCTAGGCGACTCTTTTATCAGAACTTGGATTAAAAGCGAATTAACCTTCTTTACCAAATACGTTGTTCTCTTGCTCTTGTACGCGAATAAAAGTCGTACGCTTAGTAAGTTCTTTAAGCTTAGCAGCACCAACATAGGTACAAGTTGAACGAACGCCACCTAGAATGTCTTGGATTGTGTTGTTTACATCGCCACGGTAAGGCAGAAGAACCGTCTTACCTTCAGCTGCACGGTAGTTAGCAACACCACCTGAGTGCTTGTCCATAGCAGACTGAGAAGACATGCCGTAGAACTTCATAAATTGCTTACCATCTTGTTCGATGACCTCGCCACCAGATTGCTCATGGCCAGCTAACATACCACCTAGCATTACGAAGTCTGCACCGCCACCGAAAGCTTTAGCAACGTCACCCGCACACGCACAGCCACCATCACCAATGATCATACCACCTAGACCGTGTGCAGCGTCAGCACACTCGATGATTGCAGAAAGCTGTGGGTAACCAACACCTGTCTTAACACGTGTAGTACATACCGAACCAGGGCCAATACCTACTTTAACGATATCCGCGCCAGCTAGAATCAGCTCTTCACACATATCACCAGTCACTACATTACCTGCTGAGATCGTTTTTGTTGGGAATTCAGCTCGTACTTTTTGCACAAACTCAACCAGGTGCTCTGAGTAACCGTTTGCAATATCGATACAAATGAATTCTAGATCTTCGCTTAATGCTAAGATTTCTTTTGTCTTATCGAAATCACGCTCAGACGTGCCCGTTGATACGAATACTTTGTTCAATGTTTCTTTTGTTGCACCAGCAACAAACTCAGCCCACTGCTCTACTGTGTAGTGCTTATGCATCGCAGTCATTACACCGTGTTGTGCTAGCGCAGTAGCCATTTCAAAACTACCAACAGAATCCATGTTAGCTGCAATTACTGGTGTACCAGACCATTGACGACCACTGTGCTTGAATGTAAAATCGCGGGTTAAATTTACTTGAGAACGACTTTTCAGTGTTGAACGCTTAGGGCGAAACAGTACATCTTTAAAGCCTAACTTAAGTTCTTGTTCGATACGCATTGTGTAAATTCCTTGATTTATATAGTACATGTTCCAGTGGGCATATGACTAAGCATAGTGCGTTGGCTCTCCGTTGGCAGACGGTTTACCTTTCTTCGGACACAAAAAAACCGGAGCGTTGGCAGACGCTCCGGTTTTCAGCATTATAGGTCGCGAAAATAATCTCGCAAGACTGATATTTTAATTTTTTTTGTGTTACTATTCCGACAAGTTGCAAATCCGCTGATTATCAATCTACTCCCAACGAAACAAAACCTCCCCAACCCTCTGATATAAAAGAACAAACCTACACTATTTACATGAGCAAGCTTAGTTTAGCACTCGACGCAAACGTTTTTGCACTGTTCAAATATCGAGCTTTCAACACCTATATGTGCAATTGTTGGCCAATTTTTGTGGTTGTTCTTGTTGTCTATGAGTTCATTTTTACCGATTAATTCGGAAAAAAACCGCTATTTTATACAACCTCCGAACTGTTCAAACTAAAAGTCATTGTTCTTATCGCCATCACAAATACTTCAAACGCTTAAGATGAAACATAATTGTCATGATTTCGAACTAAACGAATTTGTGGGAGTAAGTCAGAAGCTAGCATGCCGACTTCTCCATGTTCCTTTGACTCCTCGTCAGCCGCAATGCTGTGAATCAAAGTGCCGAGAATTGCGGACTGCACGGTGTTTTTTCCCTGCCCTAATAGACCTAGGATTGTTCCAGTCAATAAATCACCCATTCCACCATTGGCCATCCCTGGGTTTCCCGCATGACAAACAATCATAGACTGACCGTCATAAATCAGTGTCCCTGCACCTTTTAGCACCACCACTCCGCCGTAAGCTTTTTGTAATGCTCTAATTGCCTGAAAACGATCTTTTTCTATATCACCTATACGACAGTTTAATAATTGTGCGGCCTCACCTGGGTGAGGTGTCATGATATGGTTCTTCAAGACAGGAAGGTCGCTTTGTGACTGGCTTAGGCGATATAAGCCATCAGCATCAATGACGACAGGAAGATCCAGTGACATTGCCAACTTCAGTGTTTGGTCAAAAACTCTAGCGGACCAAGCAGTTCGTCCTAACCCCACCCCTATTGCGACTGCGGAGCTCCAATTAACGCGGTCAGTCAATGATTGGGTGGTGCACGCATCAATCATCGCCTCAGGTAGCAACGTTCTTATTGGTGTGACACTCGCTTCGTGGGTTAATACTGCGCAAAGCCCACCACCTGCTCTCAAACAAGCCGCAGAGGCGAGATAGGCCGCCCCACTCATTCCATTATTTGCACCAACCACTAGTAACTTTCCATGCGTACCTTTGTGAGAGTCTTTTGCTCTTTGCGGAAGATGATTCAGCCAATGATTGTTGGTCAATGTGGCGTTCGCTTTATTTTGTTGAGTAAACGCCTTATCCACTCCTAATCCAGCAAAATGCAGTTGTCCTGTAAATGCTCTAGCTCGACCGGTAACTAACCCTTGTTTAACGCCGATAAAAGTTACGGTTCTATCCGCCTCGATCGCATTTCCCAAAACAACACCGGTATCAGTATCAAGCCCGGACGGAGTATCTATCGAAACGATTGGTTTAGAAGACTGATTTAAACGGTCAAACACGTGAGAATAGAAAGGACGTACTTCACCCGAAATACCTGTCCCTAACAAAGCATCAATAATAATGTCAATGTCATCCGCTACCACATTTTCCGGCGAATCAATAACGCCACCAGCGGCAAGAAATTCATCTCTAGCTCGCAATGCGTCGCCTTTGAGTGCGCTTGAGTCGCCAACTTGCCAAACAGTAACGTCGTAGCCCGCAATAAGACTTAGTCTAGCGACAATATACCCATCACCGCCGTTGTTACCCTTACCGCAGCAAACTAGTAGTTTTCGAGTCTCTGTATAGTAAGTTTGTATCAGCTCAAATACTGACGCGCCAGCCAGCTCCATTAAGGTATACATTTCTATACCTAGTTGTTGAGCGACGACCTTCTCTCCTTCGCGAACTTGTTGCGAAGTGAAAAGCGGCTCAGGCAAGGATGTTATTTTTTGATTCGAAGAGATCATGTGTGCTCCCGTTTTAACCCTAGTGTCTGCTTATTAGGCAACAAATAAGGGGCTATAAAGCGTTAGCTATTCCGCTTTTATTGGTATTTATCCAAATGTTAGCAAACGGGGCACATCAAAGGTGTGAATGAGATTACAAGTTAAAACTGAGGCCAGAAAATATGCAGCGCAAACCTGAGGACAATGGCGAAAATGATCAGTGCTACACCTAATCTATAACGTTTGTACTCATTAACGCTCATTGGAACGCGTTTATAGAACATGGTGACGACGCCCTTCCAATCTTGACTACGACGACCATATTGCACGACACCCGTGATAATGAACAATACCCCGGCAAGTAACAGAAGTTTCTCTGTCCAAAAAACACCTTGCTCTATCATAACCCAACTCACTCCTTAAACTGGTTCGTAACTAGTTTATGATGGAAAGACGTACTTTTCTGTAGAACTATAGTCTAATAGCGAACTTGTCATTAAGTCTGAAGCGATGTCTCGCCAACCATCAATTTCTTGTATTAGATGTTGATGTTGTTTTTCTGTCACACTGTTGAGCGCAAGAGATATGTATTTTTCTGCTACTTGTCGATTGTTAGCGATTTTAAGTTTTAGTTCTTCGCTATAAAAACTCTCACTGTCATTTAACAAACGCTGAAACTCTGGTTGAAAGTAGCCTAGATCGGAGCGCCGATTAAGCAACTGGCGCATAAAGTGCTGCATCTGCTGACGATGGGCTTGCCAATCAAAGACCGTAACATCCATTTCATTTGCCCAACGACTCGCAAGTGTTTTTTGCTGATCTGTCAGAGATCCAAACCAACGCTCCAAATTCTCTTCAATACGTTGTTGGTAAATAAGTCGAATATCTTCGTCTTTGAGGCCTTGATACTTTTTAATGAACTTCTCGTCTTTCTGTTCAAAATTTTCGAGTAACTCTTTCACTTGTTTATCTGTCATCTGTTGCGTCAATGCATACAAATCAGGGGTAACCTGAGCAACTAAACGTTTTGTATGCTGCCTCACCTGTTCCATCTGCAAAGAAACATACTCTGAATCCACCTTTTTTGGGTCTTTATTTCGGATATCCGTCAACTGTTGTAGGTATCGAGGTAGTTCATTTGATTTATGCCAATCACCAAGAACTAGAATACGTTCGGTTAATATTTCCTCCTGTCCATCTTCAAGCGTTACGTAGTCATCAATATAGTCAACAATGAACCAATCCAAATTGCTATATAAGAATTTTGTTGTACACCCAGTTACAATTAACAAACTGGCAAATAAACCGAAAGTTCTAACCCAACCAACCTTTTTCATATAAATACTTCTTCCCTAATTTATGTTCACGCGGACTTATACGAAGTTTAAGATAAGATTAGATTGAAAATGACTAAAGCGCCCAACTTTGAGCGCTTTTTGACTTGTTTAAATTTGTGGTCTGGCGGTTGAGTGCGTTGAAGGAGGAAGGTGAGGTAAAGTAACCTCAGGCTGCTCTCCTGTGAGCGATCTTAAGAATGCGGTGATTTTCTTCGATTCGTCTTTAGTTAAGCTTTGCCCTAACTGAATATCGGCCATTACTTCCACTGCTTCTTGCAGATCCCATACAGAGCCGTCATGGAAGTATGGGTATGTAAGTTCGATGTTGCGGAGTGTAGGCACTTTAAACACATATTTATCGAAATCCTTTCCTGTTACGGCGGCTCTACCGATATCTGGATTATCTGTTTTAAATGCTTTTACCAAGCCCATTTTTTGGTACATCTGGCCTCCCGCTAGTGGTCCACTATGGCAAGCCGTACAGCCTTTTTGCTTAAACAACGCATAGCCTTCGACTTGTTCCGCAGTTAAGGCAGAATCATCACCCTTTAACCACTTATCAAACGCCGCGTTGGGGGTGCGAAGCGTTTTTTCAAACGTTGCAATGGCATCAGTTACTTCATTAATGGTAAAGTTCTTTGAACCATACGCACTTTCAAACCACTGTTGATACTGAGGAATGGACTGCAAGGTCCCAATAGCAAGCTCATGTGAAAACGCCATTTCTATCGGATTTTCAATAGGCCCTGCTGCTTGCTCTTGAAGATCTTTCGCTCGTCCATTCCAAAATTGTACGAAGTTTAGATCTGAGTTAAGAACCGTCGGTGAATTGATTGGTCCAATTGCCCACTTATGACCAATAGAGCTTGGAAGATTATCAACGCCACCTTTCGCCACATTGTGGCAAGAATTACACGAGATCGTATTGGATGCAGATAATCTTGGTTCAAACCAAAGGGCTTTACCCAAGTCGACTTTTTGTTGGTCCAAGCCAACCACGGATTCAATCACTTTGATAGGTTCTTGGTCTTGCCTTTTCGCATTAACGTTAAATGCGATACCTACTGCTATTGCTGTTACTATTACATTTCTCATTGCTTATTCCTTTGCGCAAATATGTAAATATTAAATACAAGCGAATACCGACGAAATATATCGTCTAGTTAGGTTATAATTATTATTAAATACAACGAACTTATGGCTTATTTGTTTGTCGCCATAAAACAGTAAGTAAATATTAATCGCTTTTACAATGCAAAATTTAGATTAAGCTTATGAAAAAAAGGAATGTAAAGTTTAATAAGCTGCTATTCGCCTTTATTCATGGTACTTTGAAATATAATGAGAAATTAGTCATTACAGTAATTCTACATTTTGTTTACACACTTTATTGATTTAAATCAACCAGTAAATTTAGCATTAGAAAAGAAACGATACACTAGAGCTATTTATTTTTTCATCGCATTTCTCTAGTGAATTCCCAAAAATCCACCATATGCGTTTCACCCAACGCTATACGTAATAACCGATATTCCAAATTGACATACCGATTTCGTTAACATGCTCCCAAATCAACCGGAGTACCCCCTATGAAAAAACCTTTATTTTCTTTACTGTTAGCCTCTACATTTGCCTTGCCTAGCTACGCAAACATTATCGTTGATATGCAAGGTGTGGACGAAAAAGATTACATCTACGATCTACACCAGTGCGAAGAGATGTCTGGACAAGTACAGAAGCAAAAATCATCAGGTGGAGCAATAAGCGGGGCAGCTAAAGGGGCAGCTTTAGGTTCGGCTGGCGTAGCAATCGCTGGTGGATCGGGGACTGAAGGTGCGAAAAAAGGTGCTGCAGTGGGAATGGCAGCTGGCGTTCTTGGCCGTAACCGCGCTAATCGTGAAAACGCAGAACAATATAACCAAGACAAGCAGACAGTAGTTAAAAATTGTATGACTAACCGTGGTTACGTGGTACTTAACTAATAATTGCTAAGTTCCTACCCAACAATTATAGTTGCCTTAAACTAGCTAAATGGTATCGACTTGCCGATGAACGATCTCAATGCGCTACGCGTATTCTTAACCCTGATGCAAACGCAATCTACGTTAAAAACAGCCAAGGCGTTAGGTCGTTCTCAGTCCTATGTATCTAAGACGCTAGCTCAATTAAGGATCGACTTAGCTGATCCGCTTTTTGTACGTAGTGCGGAAGGTTTATCTCCGACTAGCTATGCTCAAAACATTGAGCCCAAACTAAGAATTGCCCTCGCAGATATTACCGATGCTTTAAAGCCGGATACCTTCAATCCCAAATCTGTCGATAAAATCACTTTACACATCATCGAACCTTACTTGATCGCTTGTGGCAAAGAAATTATCGATGCCATTCGCGCGCATACATCAGCGCCAATTGAAATCAGGCAGTGGAATAAAGGCTCAGAGTCGTTGCTTCTGACGGAAGAAGTTGATCTTGCAGTCCATGCTTTGACAGACAAGCCCCAATCTATATATCAGAAATATATTCATACTGGTACTGGCGTGTTATATGGAAACACGGATGGCGAATACGTTAAGTATATGGTTGCCGATCTCAATGAACATATTGATTGGTACAAGCTGCTTGATAGTGGTGCGCAAGCAACCATTTTCGTCGATAATCATGCTTTGATGACACAGTTAATGGAACAATGTTACACATTGCGATATATCACGTCCGAAACACCAGAAAAAGCCCCCTTACACTTGGACATGGCTATCTTAACGAAGGCGTCACGTAAAAATGAAGATAAGGTAAAATGGCTCATAGAAATCGTCGAACCAATTCTGAGACGTTATACCCCTCTTTCTTACAGCAACACACCCAACTGAGACATAGACCTAGTTCACATATATAGGAAATCTGCGTCCGTTATTTCTTATAAATGAGCAATAGGCTGTCCTTTTGATATGAAACCCGTTTTATTCCTTTGATAAAAAAGGGTACTTCACCTATTTTTAGCAGTGATGTAATACATCGTACAGTTAACGATATAAAGGACGTCATTATGAGAAAAACAGTGGTAGCAGCATCAATTATAGGAGCGATGATGGCATTGCCCGTTATCGCCGATGATGGTTTTTATTTGGGTGGTCGATTGGGTGGTTCTCAACTATCCGATGCGTGTAATGTCTCAGCAGCACCTTGTACAGACAGTGGCTTCAGTGCAGGCGTTTATACTGGTTACGATTGGAATGACTACATTGCACTCGAGTTTGCTTACGATTGGCTCGGCAGTTATGAAACATCATTTGTTGATGGAGCAGAGTATAGAAGAGATGCCAATTTGAGTGCTATTACACTTGCACCTAAGTTCTCGTACCCATTTAACGATGAATGGGCAATATTCGGTAAAGTTGGCGCCGCATATACAATGTATGATGACCGTAAGTCAACAGCTCTGATGGGAGGAATCGGTTTAGAGTATGACTTTGCAACAGCTTGGTCAGGTCGACTCGAATATCAGCGAATCAACGACGCTAAAGACGACTGGTTCAACACTGATGTCGATACATTCTGGCTCGGCATTTCATACTCATTTGGTAATGCATCTGGGGCTGCTGCAACCGCTGCAGCAGCTAGTGCAACTCAGGAGGCCCCAGCCGAAGAACCACCTGTTGTAGAAGCGGTGGTTATGACCAAAACATTTGAACAAGTTTCTGGTCAAGAAAACTTCGAGTTTAATAGCACGCAGTTGAACGAAAATACTAAGTCTGACTACGATCCACTTATCGCTCTAATGCAAGATCATCCAGATTCAACAGTAACCATCACAGGTTATACTGATTCATCTGGTCCTGAAGAGGTCAATCAACGAATTTCTGAAGAGCGCGCTGAATCCATCGCCGCTTACTTAGAATCTCAAGGCATAGACCGCTCTAGAATGACGGTTAGTGGCATGGGCGAAGCGAACCCAATTGCCGACAACTCAACGAAAGAAGGTCGTGCGCAAAATCGTCGTGTTGAAATTACTGTTCCTGAGTTCGAATACACCACAGAAGAAATGGTAGAAAAAACTCAATAGTAGTTCTTAAGAGCAAAAGAAACCGAGCTTAGCTCGGTTTCTTTTTTTATGCTTTAAGTGCTTGTTCCAAGTCGGCCAGTATGTCATCAATATGTTCAATGCCAACTGAAAGCCTAATCATCTCAGGACGTACTCCCGCTTCTAACTGTTCAGACTCACTCATTTGTCTATGAGTTGTAGAAGCAGGATGACACGCTAATGATTTCGCATCGCCAATGTTCACCAATCTCTTAAATATCTGTAACGCGTCATAAAAACGTACACCAGCTTCATAACCATCTTTCAAGCCAAAAGACAGAATTGCGGATGGTTTGCCATCCATATATTTGCACGCCAGTTCATAGTGCGCCGAATCTTCTAAACCTGCATAAGACACCCAACTCACTTTCTCGTGTTGCTGTAAATATTGCGCTACTTTCAGGGCATTTTCAGTATGACGCTCCATACGCAAAGGGAGAGTTTCTAGACCTTGTAACAACATAAATGCATTCATTGGAGAGAGCGCTGACCCTGTATTGCGCAAAGGCACGGTTCTAGCTCGACCTATAAACGCTGCTGGACCAAACGCTTCGGTATAGACCACACCGTGATAAGACGGTTCTGGTTGATTGAAGACAGGGAATCGCTCTTTATGTTGCTCCCATGGAAACTTCCCAGAATCGATAATCACACCGCCGAGCGATGTTCCATGTCCACCAACATACTTTGTCAAAGAATGCACTACTATGTCCGCACCATACTCGATGGGTTTACAAAGTATCGGAGTCGCAACAGTATTGTCGACAATGACAGGAACACCTTGTTGATGCGCCAACGTA
The DNA here is from genome assembly GCF_001639065.2 of Vibrio barjaei. Lineage (GTDB taxonomy): Bacteria > Pseudomonadota > Gammaproteobacteria > Enterobacterales > Vibrionaceae > Vibrio > Vibrio barjaei. Next base: position 81,302 of record NZ_LQXO02000053.1, on the reverse strand, counting down.
GAGATACCTTCTAAGTCGACGATATTTCCTGCCGGGTTACCAATCGATTCGCAATAAACAGCCTTGGTATTTTCGTCAATTAACTCGGCGATCGATTCTGGCTTATCGTCTTTAGCAAACTTAACTTGAATCCCTTGCTTGGGCAACATATGGGCAAATAATGTGTACGTTCCGCCATAAAGTTGCGGCGTCGAGACAATGTTATCTCCGGCCTCAGCTAGAGTCAGAATGGCATAATTAATCGCGGCACTACCTGCACTAACCACCAACCCAGCAATTCCGCCTTCTAAAGCTGCCATGCGCTGTTCGAGTACATCATTCGTTGGGTTCATAATGCGAGTATAAATATTACCTGGTACTTCCAAATTGAATAGATCCGCTCCGTGCTGTGCGCTATCAAATTCGTACGCTACCGTTTGGTAAATGGGCGTCGCGACTGATTTTGTCGTAGGGTCCGTTTCATATCCGTGATGAATCGATAGTGTTTCGTCTTTCATTGTCCTTCCTTTTACAAAGTCCTGTCTTTCTGGACGGTTTTAAGCGTCAGCCTTTCAGTATTTCACTACTAAATCGAGAATTCTTTGAATCAGACCAAAAAACCAACATGAGATTTTGCTTTTTAGCCTTATGTTTTATCGGTTTTACCAATTAATGAAATAAGTAGAGCCAGTTATACGTGCTTCAACAACCCTAGTATTGTTGCGACATAATCAAAAAGAAGAGAAAACCATATGACCGACAAAGCACTGATCGTCGAAGGTGGCGCAATGCGAGGCATATTTGCAGCAGGTGTGTTGGACGCGTTTTTAGAGCAGTCGCACAGCCCATACCACTTCGTTATCGGCGTTTCTGCCGGAGCATCAAACCTACTGGGATATTTGGGGAATGCTCCAGGTCGAAGCTATAAAGTTATTAAGGAACTCGCGACCAGCAGTCAGTTTTATAACCCTCGCAGGTTTGTATCTGGTGGACATCTCGTGGATGTTAAATGGCTATATGAAGAATCCAATAAACAGTTTCCACTCGATAAAGACACAGTGTTCAATTCAGTACCTTTTATCGCCGCAGCTACAAATGTTTCAACAGGTCTACCGGATTACTATGAAGTCACTCGTCACAATATCGCTAAAGCATTAGAGGCAACCGCCTCATTACCTCTCGCCTATAAAGAAACACCTTGCTTTGGTGGCGGATGTTATACCGATGGTGGCGTGGCAGATTCAATTCCCGTACGTGAGGCATATCGCCGTGGAGCTAGAGACATCACGGTTATCCTGTCTCATCCTTTAAGCTATGAAATGCCTAAACCTAAAGCAGGTTGGCTAATGAAAAAGATGTTTGTCAAACATCCAAATGTAGGTCGAGCACTCACTAAACGCGCTCAAAACTACAATGAATCTTTGGATTTTATCCGGAACCCACCGTTGGACTGCATCATTCGTGTCATCTCTCCACCAGAGCATTTCCCAGTAAAACGTTTAACAATGAAAAAAGAGTTGCTGGATGTAGGTTACGATATGGGACTAGACGAAGGAAGGAAGCATGTTCACCACCTTAAGGGTGAACATGTCTATCAACAAGAAGAGTGCCCTTTCTGCTAACACCAGGTGTTATAGGACAAGGTCTTCATTAAGCGATTATGCTAACTCAAACGTGATTACGTACAATTCGTTCTCACTAGGATATATGTCACGGATGACTTCTTTTAGCTGAGGTAAAGTCATGTTCTCTTGATGAGCGTGAGCCTCATTAATATCGTCGTATTGAATCGCCTCAATGGAAACAATGTTTAGACTTCCAAACTTTCTACCAGTTTCAAACGTCGCGACAGGAATGACTCGCCCTAGTTCAAAATCAATTTCTGTTTTGTCGCGAATCGTAATTGTTTTCTTACCTGACAAAATATCAGTTTCAAACCTTTCGAAAAACGTGATTTGGTCTAGCATACAATACCCTTAATTAACCAAACTTACTGTACTACCAACTCTCGATGCATGCACATCAAGACGAAGTGGCATTTGTTCTTTTAGTTCTGAGACATGGGAAATAATCCCAATTGTTCGTCCGCTTTGTTGAAGCTCAACTAGAGTCTGAACTGCAAGGTCGAGAGATTCTGGATCTAAGCTGCCGAATCCTTCATCGATAAACAGCGTATCCAATCGAATGCCACCGCTATAGGATTGAACGACATCTGACAGTCCAAGGGCTAAGGAAAGCGCTGCCATAAATGACTCACCACCCGAGAGCGTCGCCACATCACGCCATTTTCCTGTATATGCATCCTCGACTATTAAATCCAAGCCAGACCCTGCATTACCTTTACTTCGTGTTTCTTTTCGTTTTAGGTCATATCGACCTTTACTCATCAATCTCAATCGTTGTGATGCTTGGATGAGTACGTCATCAAGCAATACGCCTAATACAAAACGATGAAGACTAATTTTATTACCCGTTTTACCATTAGCCACGTCACTTAATGTCCCAACCACTTGATATTGTTTATCAAGCTCTGCATTTTGCGACATCAACGAGTTCACTCGAGTTAATACGTTATTTAGGCTATCCAGTTTAGATTGCTGTTGTTGGAACTGATCTAACATATGTTGATACGATGCATCAGTTTCATTTTTCACAACAAACAGTTCTTGAACATTCGGATAATCAGCGTCTTTCAGCTCTTCAGTCAACAGCTTGAGCTGCTCACTTACCCTAACCTCATCTCGAAAAAATGTCTCAAGTTCCTGCTCAAGCGCAATAATACGTTGCTCGTCTACTATCGAGAACAAGAAAGTTTCCTCATCAGGAAAATTGCTACTCAACAGCAGCGTCTTCCACCTCTCTACTGAAGAAACATGTTCGTTTGATAAGTCATTCAATTGCTTAGTTAATGTGTCCAAATGAGATTGATATTTAACCAAGGTTTCTGCTGTCTGATTAGCATAGCTCTGTGCTGCTTCAAGTGCCTGAGAAAGCTGCATTAGTTCATCAGAGATTGAAGCTTGTCGCTGTATGACTAATTGCGCATTAGCGTATCCAGTCTTATTATTCGATTCCAACTGTACAACCACTGCTCGCAGTTGCTCTTTTGAAATTGCCGCTTTATTGACTGTTTCCGTTAAAGTGTTTAATAACTCTTGCTTAGTTGATGTTTCGCTGACGTGCTTGTTAAGGCGCGTTTCCATAGCGTTTAAATCAATCTTGTTGAGTTCACTGATTTTGTTTTCAAGCATCGTTATTTGATTCTGCGTTTCAATAACAGATTGTTCTAACTTTTCTTCTTCCAACTCTAATGAATTTATAAGGTCGCTTCGCTGTAAGACGGCACTTTCTAGAGCACTATTTAGTCTTACCAACTCCTGTTGCTGCTGGTTAAGCTCTACATTTACGCTCGTTTCATTGGCTCTAAGGTCATTCAATTGTTGTAAGCTAACGGTTTCCTGCGATGGTGCCGCTAGTTTAGGGTGTTCAACACTGCCACAAACTGGACAAGCGGTACCTTCTTCAAGAGTCGCGGCCAGTATCGAGGCTTGACTAGAATGCCAGACTATTTCACATTCTGTACGCTTGCGAGTAGCGGCTTGAGCCGAAGCTGACAAGTTTTTAACCGTAGATTGAGTGTCATTTTGCTGTTTCTGCAAGGCTACAATATTCGCGGCTAATGTTTTAAGTGTTTCAATACCTTGCCATTGTTTTCGCTGCTCATTGAGTGACATTGTCACTTCACCAAGTTTCTGCTTCTCTTTCCCAGCGTCACTTATAGATTTTTCAAGCGTTAGAGTCTGCCCTTGAAGTCGTTCGACTTCATCGGATATTTGTTTATGCTGCTCTACATATGTGTTGAACTGACTTTCAGCATGTTGAGCTTCTCGCCTTTTATAATCAAGCTGGTTCAGAGTTTTCTCTAACTGCTTTAAGGAGTAGCTTTCTTCATTGAGCGCTTCACTCCTTTTATGAACCACTTTTTGTTGTTCCAAAGCAGTAAGAGACGCTTCTCTTTCCATCTGCGCTTGTTTAATTTTTCCACGTCCAATATCAATACGTTCCGATAAAGTAGACATGTTTTGTGCAAGCTTTATGGTTTCATCAAACGCAGGTTTAATCTTTATTGCCTGCTTGTGGCTCGTCATAATTTGCTTGTTTTGTGTAATCTCTCCACGTTTGTCGTTTAACGTTTTTGCTTCAGCCTCTAGGTTGCTCCTAGCTTGGAATCTCTTTTCTAGTGACTGCGCTTGATCATATGTTTGCTGAGCTAGGTTTTTTCTCTTTTCAACGACTTGTAATTCTTGCTTTGCTCGCTCAACATTGGGAGATAACATGTCTAAAGAGTCATTGAGCTGCTGTAAAGATTCAAGAGAAGCTACATCTAACGCGCCTTTAATTTGGTTATCAAATTCCTCTTTCGCTTTTCGAATACCTGCTGCTTTATCAAAAAGAGTACGTTCTATCGCCGTATAGACTTGTGTTTGAAATAACTGACCAAAGATAGATTCCCTCTCTTTAGAACTTGCGGTTAGCAACTCTCTAAACTTTCCTTGAGGAATCACCATCACTTGTCGAAACTGCTTAACGTCAAGTCCTAGCAGTTCTTGTATCGCGACACCTACTTGTTTAGGTTTATTAGCAATAAGCGTGTTGTCGCTAAGCTTAAGTAATGTAGCACTATGGCTTCGTTTTGTTGTGCCGTCTCCACGTTGTTTTGGAACTTCCTGATCGGGACTACGAGTAACCTCATACTTCTCACCTGACAGTTCAAACTCAAACACTAAGGTGGTCAGCGTTTTACTATCGGCATAATCACAACGCATTTGATCGCCAGTACGCTCGCTTCCAGTGGTCTCGCCATAAAGCGCGTAGCAAATCGCATCCAGTATTGAGCTTTTTCCAGAGCCTGTGGGGCCATTGATAAGAAAAAGCGGACAATCACCTAGCTGAGAAAAATCAATACTCTCTTTACCAGAGAATGGACCAAACGCCTGCAGAGTCAGTTTTAAAGGTTTCACTATTGATTACTCCTCAGACTGCTTTTTCAACGACATCACAACTTCTGATAACATGTCCTTTTGATTGCCGGTCATTTCATCTCCCTGAACTTCAAGAAAAAAGTCCTGGAACATATCCACTTCAGAACGACCTAAACGAGCTTGCGACATTTCTTTATCCACACCGATCAACATTCCAGGCTTTTCTAAATGAAGTACGTTTGGGTAGACCTCTCTTAACTTCGCCATAGGATCGAGAATCGCATGCCTATCAGTCAGCCTTACCAATAGATAGTCATCAAAATTTGCGTCGGTTCGACCGTGTTCAAGTAAGTTTTCTAACTCTCCCTCAAGCACTCGCATATCGTGCGGAGCGTTTAAAGGCAAAGCTCTTGTGGTTATCTCGCCACTCTCATCGCAGATTTCCACTAACGTCACGCTTTTTTTATGATGCTGTTCTGAAAATGAATACTTCATGATCGAGCCGGAATAGCGAATAGTTTCTAGCCCTCGTTTTTGAGCTTGATGAAGATGTCCTAAGGCGACGTAATCAAACGACTTAAAATGTTCGTAGCTGACACGATCGGCTCCCCCTATTGATAATGTTCTCTCCGACTCACAAGTTTCAGCACCATCAATAAAACAATGGCTAATAACTACATTATGTACGTCTTTATTTAAGACACTATCGATCTGAGAGGCAAGGTAAGCATGAGCGTCATCATGATTGTTGATTTGGATATCATAGTGGTGCCTTACCGTTTCAGGGTCGCTATAAGGCATACCATAGAAGTGAACCACTCTATTTTGATCGGATACAATTTCGACTGGAGTACAGAGTTGCTCAAGTGAACTAATGATGTGGAGGCCTGCTTTATCGAATTGCTTTGCTCCAAATCCCAACCTCTTCGCCCCATCGTGGTTACCGGAAATCATAATTACCGGCACGTTCAAATCTTGAACCATATGATTCAAAAACCCATCGAGCACTTCGATAGCTGCGGTTGGTGGTACTGAACGGTCATAGATATCACCTGCAATGACTAAAGCGTCAATATGGTTTTCAGTAACGTATTGGGTGATTTGGTTCAAGACTTGCTTTTGATCTTCAAGCAAAGAGACATTGTGAAACTGTCTACCTAAATGCCAATCAGAGGTATGGATAAATTTCATGCGGTTCAATTCGTTATCGATGATTTCCTTGTAGCAAAGTATATCATCAGCACTTCAGATTCCTGCGAAAAACTTCTCGCTTAGGCCACTTACCCTTAATTGCCATATTCTTAGCTATAACCGCCAAAAAATGGGGGTTTTATGAATTTTGATATCAGTTTAGTTATAAATATCATTACTCCCCGACAAAAATAAAAACGGGTAAAAGGGTTTATGAGAGTCAACCACAGTTGATTTAACTGTAATTACTCGCGTTGTTGGTCATGTGTATTTCATTATGCCATGGTCACGTTATCAGCTCTGCTTTTCAACATAGCTGGTATTACTTTTGGTTGATTTTCTCTTATCGCGACCCACTCATGGATGGCAGGTCGCACTTTTAATCCACTCAACAATACGCCAGACAAACAATGTCTAGAACAATAATAAAGGAGACGACAATGAAAGCTCCACAACGAAAAGATAGAATTGAAGACCTTCTGCAAGGGGTCGCCAAAGAAGTACATGCCTACCTTCATGAGTGTGGACGTTTAACTTCCGATGGTTGGGTTTCTTCGGTGACGATCCAGAAGCAGCTTGGTTTAAAACATCATTGCAATCCCATTGGATGCTCAAATGACACGCCAAAAAGCTGGGTGTTTAGCGTCATTATGAGAAAGCTACAAGACCAAGGTAAAGTAGAGTATAAAAAAGTGGGTTCCCGCGTTACCTATCGAAGCCGTACCTTTGTGCACTGACCACCGACAACCATTACCAATAAGAAAGGAGCCTTACGGCTCCTTTCTTATTGGTAGAATCAAACTAAAACAGGCTCCGCCCAACTCACTGTGACTGACTTCCACGTCCCCACCATGACGAAGCATAATGTGTTTTACGATGGCAAGACCAAGTCCGTAACCTCCAGATGCCCTATCCCTCGCTTTATCTACACGATAAAACGGCTCAAACAGCATACTCCAATGTTCTGGGTCGATACCGATGCCATCATCATGAACTTCTATCGCAATATGATCAGAATCAGGAACTGCTTTTACAACAATGGCATCTTTTGCATAGCGTTTGGCATTACCAACCAGGTTCACCAATGCCCTGCATAGAAGAAAACCATCAATCTGTGTAGGTAACTCGGTCTGATAGGTTTGCAGAAGAAACTTTTGCCCAATGTGATGTTCCCATTTAGCATGATTCTCCTTGAGCCATTCTACTAGGTTTACAGTCTCTAGATTAATCGCAGCATCAGGTCGTTCTACTCGAGCATAATAGAGCAACTCATCAACCAATTTTTCCATGTCTTCAGTATCTTCAATGATACTGGTTAGCTGCTTTTTCGCTTCTGGGTCTTTTATTTGCTCTATCAGGATTTCGCTTTGCCATTGAATCCTAAATATTGGTGTTCGCAACTCATGAGCAACGGCATTAGTTAATGCTTTATTGCTGATCATAAGGTCAGCAATCTTGGTCGCCATTCTATTAAAGGTGCGATTAAGCTTACCTAACCTTACCCAATGACGTTCCGATGCTCTCGCAGTAAAATTACCGCTGGCAAATTCCATCGCAGTTTTCTCTAAAACCCGAAGACGACGGCTCAAGAACCAAATGAGTACAAAACTAAACGCGACAAAGCTCGCTAAGAAAAACAGCCAAACCACTTGGTTTCCAAACTCAATGGCTTTAATCAGCTCAGAGTCTGGGTCATCAGAGAGCTCAAAGTAATTGGGGTTGTTATCAAACTTCAACCATAAATGACTGTCATCATTTAACAAGAAATGCGTATCTTGGTTTTCTTTGAAGTATTCACTAATAGCCTCTGGAAGTTTGTCTTGCGGATATTGTTCTAGCAAACGGTGTGTTTTTTTTGCGAACAGCTCCATAAGTTCAATAGCTTGCTCATCACTTTCATTAGTCGACACATGATTCATGATGTCACGAAACGCTTCCACACGAAGGTTGGCATCAACTAAATCAGGGTCTGTCTTACCATAAATTAGGTATTCATAACCATAGATACTGGCTGCGAACAGCAGGATCAACCCTACTAGAGACTCTACGAATATACGCCACACAATAAGTTACCTTAGTGTTTCCAGCCATCGGCAACAAACAGATAGCCTTTTCCGCGTACAGTGATAATCCCTTTAGGATTTGTCGCATCATCGGAGAGCTTTTTACGCAGTGTCACTATACGGTTGTCGATAGTGCGATCGATACCATCATAGTCTATGCCGCGTAATTGGCGAGTAAGATAGTCTCTTGAGAGAACCTCTCCTGCAGATTTTCCAAGTAACCACAACAGGTCAAATTCACTATCAGTAAGTGCAACATCAACATCGTCATACTTACAACTTCTGCTCTTCTGACAAATCATTAAGCTTCCAAAAGACATAGAATTTCCGTCTATTTGTACATGGTCATCAGTAGGACGTCTTAATAGGTTGCGGACACGGGCTAATAATACACGAGGCTTGATCGGTTTCGATACAAAGTCATCAGCCCCAGTTTCTAACGCAGCAACATGGTCAAAATCATCATCGCTGGCCGTAAGCATTAATATTTTTCCCTGATAACTATCGCGAACCTCTCTGCATATCGACAAGCCATCTTGGCCTGGAAGCATAAGGTCTAAAATTGTGATATCAGGATTGAACTCGGTAATTAGATCAGCTGCTTCATTGCCCTCGAAAACTGTCTTTACCTCAAAACCTTGAGCTTTAAAGTAATCGCCTAACATCACGTTGAGTTTCGTGTCATCTTCTACAATTAACAATTTTTGATTTACCATGATTGAGTCCAACTCTTCTCTATATTGATCGCAACAATACATAAATTTACATAATACTACAATCAGACCTGTTTACAGGTGCGTCAGATTATTCCTAGCACGCGCGTTGGTGCATATAACTATATTTATACAAATTAACTCTATAATACAATAACTTATACCATCAGCTTAATCCGCATTAATTGAACGCCGTGCAAAATACAGCCCTAGTCTCTTTTTTAGATCCTACTGTATGGATTTGTCAGAATCCAGGAGACAGAACATTACACTTTATAAAAAAGCCCCTCTAGATAGAGGGGCTTTAGATTAGAATTTAGCTTTTTTTTAGATTATTCGTCGTCTTCTAGAGGTACTAGCTTAGTACTTCCACCACGTATTTTTTCACGTCGATGTTGAATCATGGCGTAAAAGCCCGGAATTAAGAACGTACCGGCTAGTAACACACATAACAAACCACCAACTAATGAAATACCTAACGAATTTTGACTTACGTGACCGGCGCCAGATGCAAAAATCAAAGGGAATATACCTAAGATAAACGACCAAGACGTCATATTTACCGCTCGGAATCTCAGCATCCCTCCTCTAACAGCTGCATCATCGATAGCCACATCTTTATCTTCACGTTCTAGTTTGGCGAATTCTACAATCAATATCGCATTCTTCGCCGCCAACGCTATGAGCAGGACGAGACCTATTTGCGCATAGAGGTTAAGAGGTGTACCAGTCAGATTCAGAGCAATAAACGACCCCAATGTCGCAACCGGAACAACGAGTATGATGGCTAAAGGAATCGTCCAACTCTCATATTGAGCTACCATGAACAGATAAATAAATATTAGCGCTAGCGCAAACGCGTAAATCGCTTGATTACCCGCTAGTACTTCTTGGTAGGCCATTCCTGTCCATTCATACTGGTAACCCATTGGGAGTACCTCAGCAGCTACCCTTTCCATCGCAGCAATCGCATCACCACTCGAATAACCAGGAGCAGGTTGTCCTTGGATAACAGCACTTCGGTACATGTTGTATCGCCAGGCCACGTCCGGTTCAAACACTTGTTCGTAAGAAACCAATGTGCTTAATGGAATCATCTCACCATTAGAAGAGCGTACGTGGAACAATTGTAAATCATCCATTCCACTTCGATATTGCGCATCCGCCTGTACCGTAACACGAAAGTTCTTACCAAACATCGTAAAATCATTCACATACAAAGAACCTAAGTTACCCTGTAGCGTTTGAAATATCGAAGAAAGAGGAATCCCAAGCTGCTGCGCTTTCTCACGATCAATATCCACATAGTAATGTGGAACGTTCGCGCGGAACGTACTAAACGTATACGCTATTTCCGGTTGCTGGTTAGCAGTCTGAATGACATCTTGCATGACTAAAGCAAGGTCAGTTCGGCTTCTTCCCAAGGTATCTTCTAGAACAAACTCGAAACCCGAAGCAGCCCCCATACCCGGAACCGCTGGTGGTCCCATCGCAAACACAACAGCACCTGGAATCTGCTGTGCCGCCATTCCATTTACTCTAGCAGCGATCGCGTTTGCAGAATGATCGCCTTCAAACCCGTTCCGCTCACTCCAATCTTTCAACTTGATAAATAATGAAGCACCATTGGAGGCCGCGGCACCAGTCATAAACGCGTATCCATTAGCAACCGTTATTCCATCGATACCTGGTTCTTGTTCTACTAGATTCACCAACTTTTCAGTGGTTTCAGTGGTACGAGATAACGAAGCTGAATCAGGAAGTTGAACGTTTACGAGCAGAATGCCCTTATCTTCTTGAGGTACAAACGCTGTTGACGTGTTTTTAGCAAGGAAGGTTACTGTACCGACTGCTATAACAAAGAATGTCATCAACAGCAGCGCTTTTTTCACCAAGAACCCCGCAACTTGACCATAACGCATCGTGATACGCTCTAACAGTCCATTAAACGTTTGGAACCAACGTGCTGTGTTTCCACCGCCCTGTTTCAACACTAACGAACATAGCGCTGGTGATAACGTTAACGCGTTAATCGATGAAATGATTACCGAGATACAGATGGTCAACGCGAACTGGCGATACATGATTCCGGTGATACCCGGAAGCAACGTCACTGGAATAAATACCGCTAACAGAACCAGCGTTGAGGTAATAATCGGCCCCGTCACCTCTTTCATCGCCATCAAGGTCGCTTTTCTCGGCGAGATATGAGGGTTACGCTTCATAATGGTATCTACGTTCTCGATAACCAGAATTGCATCATCTACCACGATACCAATCGCAAGAATAATCCCGAATAAGGTTACGGTATTTATCGTGAAACCCGTCATATTCATCACGGCAAATGTACCGATCAGAGATACAGGGATTGCTACAACTGGAATTAACGTCGCACGTGCACTACCCAAGAACAGATAAGTAACCGCGATTACCAGCAAAATAGCTTCAACCAGCGTTTTAACCACGCCTTTGATCGACTCTGCAACGAAAACCGTGGTGTCATAGCTAGTTTCATACGCCATTCCCTCTGGGAAATTGACACTTAGGCGATCAAGTAAATCCATTACTGCCTTACCACTTTCTAATGCATTCGCATCAGATTGTAGGTTTAGCGCAACAATTGACGCGTCTTCACCGCGGAACTGACCGCTACCATCATAGAACTTCTTACCCAACTCAACGCGAGCAACATCTTTTAAGTAGACGGTAGAGCCATCAGAGTTTGCACGAAGAACCACATTTTCGAACTCACTGACTGACTCAAGTCGACCTTTCGTCACAAGGTTAAACTGAACTTCTTGTGGATTAGCGTAAGGTGCAGCACCAACACGTCCGGCGGCAACTTGAACGTTCTGTTCAGCAAGCGCCGCATAGACATCACTGGTGGTCATTTTTAGGTTAGCTAATTTATCTGGGTCTAGCCAAACGCGCATTGCGTATTCGCCACCGCCAATAACGTTAACTTCACTGATGCCTTTAACACGAGCTAGCTGATCTTTGACGTTCAGATTAATGTAGTTAATCAGGAACTGGTCATCGTAACGACCATCTGGAGAATAGAAGTTTAGAACCATCAACAGATCAGGCGAACGCTTTTTAACCGTTACGCCAACCATTCGTACTTCTTGCGGAAGTTTTGACTCTATCTGCGATACTCTGTTTTGAACGTTAACCTGAGCCATGTCTGGGTCAGTACCGATGTCAAAGGTAACATTTAGGTTATATGAGCCATCGTTAGCACTCTTGGAGGACATGTAAATCATGTTCTCAACACCATTGACCGACGTTTCGATTGGGTCGGCAACAGCTTCTTCAACGACTTCCGCACTTGCACCCGTATAATAAGCAGTAACACTTACCGATGGCGGACTGATTTTAGGATACTCAGCAACAGGCAGAACCATTAAGGAAATGGCACCTGCGAGTGTAAGTATTATCGAAATGACCAAAGCGAACTTTGGCCTTTGAATAAAGAAACGACTTAACATGTATTAGGCACCCTGTTCTTGTGACTTAGGCTCTTGAATACGTACAGGGATTCCATTTCTTACACGTTGTAGACCTTGGGTGATAACAACATCGGTAGTTTTAAGACCTGAGCGGATCACAACACCCGTTTCCACCTGAGGTCCCAATGCAACATTGCGGCGCTCTGCCACATTTCCTTCAGAAACGATCATAACAAAATCACCTTCTAGGTCAGTTTGTACTGCGCGTCGTGGCACCGTAACCACATCGCTCGCTTCTTTTTCCATAAGCTCTACGCGAACATGTTGACCTGGTAGCAGTCTTTGACTTGGGTTTTCTACCACCGCACGCATCGCTAATGTGCCAGTATTAAGATTAATTCGGTTGCCTAAGAAGTCGATTTTCCCTTGTTGCTCATAGACGCGACCATCTTCTAGGATAACGTTGACTGCTACGCCATTAGATTCATCAGAACCATCACCTTCAATTTGGTCCATACCTAACGCAAGTCGTTCTCGCTCTGAAATGCTGAATGAGGCATAAATAGGATCCATACTCACGAGAGTAGTAAGCACACCTGAAGACGGTGATAACAAGTCACCCGTACTCACTTTACTATCAGAAATTCGACCCGTGAACGGTGCTCGGATTGTAGTATGCGATAGGTTTACTTCAGCAACTTTCTCTTGTGCAATTCCAGCTTCTAGTTGCGCGCGAGCGCTCATTAGTGAAGCAGTTAATGCATCAAATTCGGCCTGAGAAATATTGTTTGATTTAACTAGGTTTTTACCACGCTCGAAGTCCAGTTCAGCTTTCTTTAACGAGGAGCGAGCTTCTGAAACCATAGCTTTTGCGCTCGCTACTTGAGCTTCAAACGTTGAAGGCTCGATGGTATAGAGCAACTGTCCTTTTTCTACAATTTGCCCTTCTTGGAAATGACGTTCCACTAAGTAGCCTGAGACTTGAGCTGTAATAGCCGTGTCTTCTACCGCATCCATGCGTCCGATGTAAATTTTACTTTGTTGATGAGGAATCACCTCTACCGCTTGGGTTTGTACTAGAGGCGCTGGCGCGTTTTGTTGGGTATTAGTTGTTTCACCGCACCCTGCTAGAAGAACAGCAGAGACTAGGCTAGCAACGAGTAGTTTTTTAGGCATTGAAACACCATTTTATCTTCTAATTGGAACAAGCTTTGGCAGACTAGCAAATTACAAGTCAGCTGAATGTCCGAGAAGTATTAATAGTTATCTTGAAAGTGTTTCAAAATATAACAAACTGTTTTTACGTAGTTTTTTCTATCTCTTTTGGAAATGCCTGGTGGTAGATATTCATAAAATCAGCGCGAATTTCTTGCTCTAAATGCGTCGCTAATTCTGTAGGACAAAATATCATTACGTGTACAATTTGTTCCCCCGTCGCACCACTAGAAATGTGGACGTGTGGCTCTGAACCAGGGAGATCAACACCGGCATGTTTCTCAATAACACTGTTATAACGCCGCGCTACATCGATAAAGCTCTCACTATGGTGTTCAATTTTATTTGTCAGTTCAGGTAATAGCGGGAATAAGTTGTCAAACCCAGGAACAATAATAGAAAAGCTATGGTAGACATACCTTTTCATGAAGTTTAGGTTTTTCACCGCATAGGTAAAGAACATGCTGTTTGGCAAAGTGATCGTTTTACCAGTGAAGTGGTATTGGCCGTGATACAAGTCTATCTCTTGAATAACTGTCGCCATTAAGTTGTGCTCTATCACCTCGCCACTCGTTTTGCCGACCTCAATCCAGTCTCCTATTCTAAATGAACGAGAGCTCGCTCTTTGGATAGAACCAGTGAAGCAGAGGATAATTTCCTTGGAGGCAACGACGATAGCGACGGCGATAGCTGTAACCGACAGTGCAAACTCACTGATTTCGGACTTCCAAACCAAAAACAACGTGATGACGATAATGGCAAAAGAGCCATTTTTGGTTCTCGACATCCATTTACGCTGATCTTCAGATAAGAAAGCGACATCCCCCCGAATACTGGAAAGGGTCACTCTACGAATGATTAAGTTAATAAAGACGACCAGAAAGCTTAATAACAGTTTATTTTCGAATAAGAACGCTATTACTTTTTGAAAATCTTCCATGGCCGCCTACTGCATAACTTTGTTTTCCTTAACGATAACGAATTGCAGTGTCTTTCGCAATTTGCACAATCACGTTTACTGCTAATTCCATTCCTTGAACGGTGATAAATTCATGAATACCATGGAAATTATAACCACCAGTGAAGATGTTGGGGCATGGTAGACCCATAAACGATAATCGTGCTCCATCTGTACCACCACGAATCGGTTTGATATTTGGCTTAACAGCGCAAGCTATCATCGCTTTTTTAGCAATGTCGATAATATGCGGATGCGGCTCAACCATTTCCTTCATATTAGAATAGTTATCAGTGACCGTTAAAGTAACTAGTTTCTGTTTACTGCCTTGGTTAAATGTCGCAACCTTATCTTTCAAATAAGCTTTTCGTCTCTCTAGGCCTTCTTGCTCAAAGTCTCGCAAAATATAATGTAGCGTAGACTTCGGTACCGACATTTCAGCAGTTGTTAAATGGTAGAATCCTTCATAACCTTCTGTCATTTCAGGCGTCTCTTCAGACGGCATTTCTGCTTGGAATCGTGACGCGAACGTCATTGAGTTCACCATCTTACCTTTGGCTGTCCCAGGGTGAACATTGTTACCATGAAACGTCACCGTTGCGGCTGCTGCATTAAAGTTCTCATACTCAAGCTCTCCTACTGGACCACCATCTATCGTATAAGCCCACTGCGCCCCAAACTTCTCAACATTAAACAGGTCCGCGCCACGCCCGATCTCTTCATCTGGAGTGAAGGCAATTTTGATGTCGCCGTGAGGAATATCTGCATTTACGATCAGATACTCTACTGCCGAAATGATCTCCGCAATGCCTGCTTTATTATCTGCACCTAATAGCGTTGTGCCATCGGTGGTTATGATGTCATATCCATGCAACTCATGAAGATCTGGATACTGTATCGGAGACAAGACTTCCTCGCCCTTACCCAAGGCAATATCACCGCCCTGATAATTTTCTACTAGCTGAGGTTTTACGTTAGATCCTGAAGCATCAGGAGCGGTGTCCATGTGAGCGACAAAACCGATGGCTGGAACCTTGTAGTCAACATTGGATCGAAGTGTTGCCATAACGTATCCGTTGTCATCTAAAACCACATCGTGCAGACCTAATGACAGAAGTTGGTCTCTGAGAAACGCAGCGAATGTCATTTGACCTTTTGAACTGGGACAACAACCTTGTGACGGGTCTGATTGCGTGTCAAACGTGACATAATTGAGAAACCGGTCGATAAGACTTGTCATTTTTTCACCTTACGTTCTTATGAATACTGGTACTCATCATACGTAAACTCATTGTCAGTAAATTGCGATGAATCAGTTTTATATAGATTGGGAGAGAAAAACGCTATTTAATATACGCCTATCACCCTACGCCCTAAATTTGGTGGTTTAGGCTGATGACGATTGGAGTTATAAGATAAATAATGAGTTTATAAATTACGTTTACCAATCTAAATGTGGACTTATCATATGACGACCAATAAACACTACGTGTTTTCTCCAAAGGATCTTAGCGAAGCTACTGAAGTAGTAGCAGAAAACACATCTCGGGAATCAGAAAGAGTTGAGTTAGTAAAAACGTTACAGAAAAAAGGTGGTTTTGAAGAACACCAATAGGTACACGAGTATTAAAACGAGCAAAAAAAAAGAGCATCTAGATAACTAGATGCTCTTTTTTAAATTCTTTGTGCTTATCGATTTATGCCGATATCACGCTGCATATGACCAGATAATTCGTTTGCGTAGTAAGTGTTCTCTACTTCGCCTTTACCGAACATAATGTCTAGTAAATGTGCAATCAATCCTTTGAAGTTAACCGCGTAGGTTTTCTTTTCCATAGAGGGTACAGCGATAGTTTCGATGTTCATTGCTTGTGCCATGATTGCCTCTCTTAAAAACTGGGTAACTCGTTGTTGTTGGTGACAATATTAGGCAAAAAAACGCTGTTTAAAAAATGACAAAATTTAGAACTTCGCATTAGTTATTCTAATAAAACAAACCATTAACAATGGTTCGTTAATGTTATCCCCAATTGATGACTACATAGTCACAATAGACATCAATAAGTGCATAATTAGCGAATTAAACACTTAGTTACAATACGGTTGTTGTATTATTGTTAAACAAAAAACCTCTTATTACTAAGAGGCTTTTTGCTATTTGTCGTTAGCTATTCTTATCTACCATATGGGGTTCGCGCTTTTCTCGATAGAGCGATGCAACCGTTGCTAATGTCATAGTCACTAGAATCACACTTAACGACACCCAAGTTGGAATTTCCCAAGCTGAACCCACTAGTGCCATTTTCACACCGATGAAAATCATAATGAATGACAACGCTGGTTTTAAGTAAACAAAACGATTCATCATCCCTTCTAGTACAAAATATAAAGAACGTAACCCAAGCAACGCAAATACATTTGCAGCTAGTACTAAAAACGGTTCTCTGGTTACTGCAAAAATCGCTGGAATTGAGTCTAAAGCAAACATAATATCCATAAACGCAATCACACCTATTACCACCAACATTGGCGTAAATACACGTTTACCGTTTTCGATAATAGATAACTTGTTACCATGAAAATCGTCTGTAACTGGGACTAACTTTCTAATTACACGTTCAGGTAGTGGGTTAACTTCATCTTCACTTGAGTCTTTAGCAAGCTTAATACCTGTCCAGATTAAGAACGCAGCGAACAAGTACATCACCCAATGGAACTCAGCAAGTAACTGAGCTCCGACACTGATCATGATTGCTCTTAGAACCAATGCACCTATAACACCCCAAAGAAGAGCTCTAGGGCGCAAATGTTCAGGCACTGCGTACTGGTGGAAGATAATTGCAAACACGAACAAGTTATCGACGCTCAGCGATTTCTCTAATAAGTACCCCGTTAGGAAAGACACCGTCGCCTTTTCCGCCGTGTAATCACTTGCCGGAGCGTAAAAATCCCAAAATAAGTAGATCGTCGCAGAAAAAGCAAACGCTAGTAGAAACCAAAACACACTCCATATCGCTGCTTTGCGAATAGAGATTTGACCACCGCGAGTTTGACATATGTCCAACGCAACCAGAGCTAGCGTTAGTACAAAAAAAGAAACGTAAATAGATGGGCTCATAAGTCCTCCAGGCAGAAGGACGAAGAGTATGGGTGTCGACCTTCCACAAACAAATACTTCACTCAGTAATAAAATACTGAGCATTTGATTGCGTTGGTCTCGTCAAAGCGCGGGCTGCGCTCTTATTTGCCGGATAAGCCTTAGACTTAACGAGATGACGACAAATAAACGGGTGACTACTCCCCAAAACGAGCGGATTGTATGCCTCAATTTTGAGGTTGTCTATCTTTTTTGTGAGCTAAAAACGAAAAAACCAGCACTTTCTTTTTTATGCTGGTTTCACGTCTTGGTTTGTAAAGCTTGATTACGCTTTTGCTTTATCCGTTGTTTTCTGGTTTGTTTCTTTCCAGTATTGAATACGACAACGATGAAGCTGTGCACGTCTCATTTTTTTCATGGTTAACTCCTTCTATACTTTACGCAATTCAAGTTACTTTTTGAATGTAACATTGAAATGACAGTCGTGAGACTATTGTGTGACAGTGTTAGAAAGCTGGGGAAAATCCCAAGTGAGCATGATTTGCTCTTTGTCACTCGTCATTAAAAGCGTTTCTGTTGCTAACGTATTCTGAATCTCATTTTTACGGATCCAGGTAAATAGTTTGGACTCAGAAATGGGATATAAGTTCAAAAATTCTATGAGTTTCTTATCGGCGATATGAGGTAAGTCTTGATTGATTAAATCTTCAACAATCAATTCCTTACCCGCTATTTTAACGCTTTTTATTTGATAGCCGTCAGAACGTAGTAAGGTCTGAAGCCTTGTGTAGTTTGTAACTGTCATTGGTATGAAAAAAGTGACTCGCGTGACTGACTGATTCACTACATCGATCTCAACCTCTATAGGAATGCCACGATAGTTTGTATCAAAACCACAAAAACGCTGATGTTCTATTTCACCACAATCATATACATCAGACAGCGACCTAACCTGATTTAAGTCACTTAATGGCATCTCTCCCATCACATAGCGAGATGGCCATGTAGTCATAGCAAATGAGATAGAGGGAATCAGTAGTGATAGCAACAATATTCTTAATTTCATCTTTCTATGATAGCTATTATTTCTTTCTACGAACTCATCCCCCTCTAACTCATCCCTAAGAATCCGTTATGTGAGCTTACTCTGACTTTGAGGCGTAGAGCATGAGAATGATGTAAGACCGTTTAAGGCAACTTATAGTAACCTCGGATTATTAGAACAACGGAATGAGCATGAAACATAAGACCCTACTTGCTTATATGCTGTTGGCTTCGCCATCGCTATTTGCATCACGCTACTTAACCATCTCTACCTCTACAACGAGCAGAGACTATCCACTAGACTCTACGACTCCATTAGTCGTCACTCTTAATAAAGATAAGTACCAACTCGAAATCAGCGCTATAGATAGGCTCTGCAATAATGAGTTGCCCAATAAGGTCAAGTTCAACACTCCAGTCCCTCTACTATGCGACAAAACATCTACTTTGCCTTTGAATATTAGGTTCACCGGAGACTACGCCTTTATCTACGATGAAAAACTTCACACATTGACCTTTAAACGACAACCTAAAAAAGTGGCTAAAACTGAGTTTAAACGTCCAATACCAAATGTTAAGTGCGAACAGCTCCCTAACCAGATCCAGACTATTGACCTAGGAAGCTCTTACCCCGATGGGACACAGCTGAAAGATGTGTTTTCAGGTTCCGTGGTCACTGTTCATAATGGTCACGTCTCACTACAACCAAACGCATCGAGTGGCGGACTAACATTGTTAGAGCCCGTTAAATCAGTCCAATCGAACACCAAGTTCGACTATAGAAACGCTAACATCTATTTCGTCATGGTCGATCGCTTTAATGATTCCAACCCAGGGGCAATACAACCTTATGGACGTCAAAAAGATGGTAAAGATGAGATCGGAACATTTCATGGTGGCGACTTAAAAGGCGTCACAGAAAAGCTAGATTATATTAAAGCGCTTGGTACCAACGTTATCTGGCTTTCTCCCATCGTAGAGCAGGTACATGGTTTTGTTGGGGGTGGTGATAGCGGCTCGTTTCCATTTTATGCCTATCATGGTTACTGGGCTCGCGACTTCACCAAAATTGACCAGAGCTTTGGTAATGATGATGATTTGAGACAGCTTGTTTCTGAAGCCCATAAACGGGGAATAAAGGTTTTGTTGGACGCAGTCATTAATCACCCGGGCTATTCAACGCTTGCCGATCTCCAATTTGATCGCATTGATGTTGCCAAAAATACCCATGTCCTTCCAAAGACCTGGGCACAGTGGGCACCTAAAAAAGGTGAAAATTGGCATAGTTATCACATCAATATAAATTACAACTCACACAATTGGGCTGATTGGTGGGGGCCTGATTGGGTAAGAACTGGTCTACCTGGCTATGATAAGCCAGGCTCTAGTGATACAACCTTGTCCCTTGCAGGTCTGCCAGATTTCAAAACAGAATCAAATAAAACCGTTCAACCACCAGAATTTCTATTAAATAACCCAGGCACACGAGTAGTCGCTAGAGACAATTATACCGTGGCCGACTACTTAATCGAATGGCAAACCGATTGGGTTAAACGTTTCGGTATAGATGGATATCGCGTTGATACCGTCAAGCACGTTGAAGGCGAAGTCTGGAAAAGACTCAAATCTGAAGCGACCTCTAGCCTTGAGTTGTGGCGTTCAGAAAATAACGTTGAAGGACAGCCTTTCTGGATGATGGGAGAAGTATGGGGGCATAGTGCCTACAGAAGCCCCTATTTTGATGATGGGTTTGATGCATTAATTAACTTTGATATGCAAAAGAAGCTCGACATAGGCGCTGCATGCTTCAGCCAAATGGCAGACACCTATCAGCATTACGCCAACTCCATTCAAAGCTCGCCTGATTTCAATCCAGTAAGCTACATGTCTTCTCATGATACTGAGCTGTTTTTCAGCCGCTTTAAAGACTATGACATGCAACGAAATGCTGCCAACGCCTTGCTGCTAAGCCCAGGTGCGATTCAAGTCTACTATGGCGATGAAGTGGGAAGAAACATCGGTCCTTATGCAGATGATTTCCATCAAGGTACACGCTCGGACATGATTTGGGAACTTTCAAATGACAAGCAAAAGCTGTTAAAGCACTGGGAAACAGTTGGACAATTTAGAGATCGACACCCAGCCATAGGCGCAGGAAAACATACGGTATTAGCGAATGACAACGCTTACGTATTTTCAAGAGAATTAGGCGACGACAAAGTCGTCATCGCCTATTTTGGAAAGTAACAGCTAGAGACATTCAATCAAGAGTTCTTAGGCTAAAACGCCTAAGAACTCATTTATATCCGCCTTCAATCATGGGTTCATCTAGCCTTAGTCTAATTCGATTTACATCCCATACACCAACAGCATCAACAGCAGAGGTCCCAGAAAGCGTATTGCCTTGCTCATCGGTTATCACCCAATTAATGGGTTGGCCCGATTCAACATTAGTGACCGTTCCTAGATATATACTCGACCCGACTTCTTGAGCGTTCAAGTAGTCGTCGCCGAATCCGTCAGCTTCCACAGTAATACTTGCCAAGGTATCTTTGATGGTGCCGTCATTGGCAGAAATACTATTTCCAACGTTATCATAAACAACGGCTGTGACCACTAACGGACCTTCGACTAACTCGGTTAGCACCACGCCTGAAACAGAATATTGTCCATCCTGAGTAGTTGCCTGAACTTGGATTGTGTTGGCATCTTGATCGGTAATGGTAATCTGAACAACGCGACCATCTCGCACATCAGTAGCTGTACCGACGATAGTGACATCAGGCACTTCAAATTGGTTTTCATAACCATCACCGCCATCTAGAATCTCAACCGTTAACTGTGCTTGGTCAGATAGAATGTCGAGCATTGTCGTTTCCGGCCTAGATTCTTGTGTATCGAATAGTCCAGGTCTAGTATCAAACCCCGCTCGGGCAATGGTTTCATCCAGTGTTGCTTTCAATGCAATGACAAAACCACCGCTGTCACTAGAGCTGGATGAAATCGTATCTACGGTCCCTTGTGAATTAACGATGTTATTAGAAAGGTTATCTAAGGTTTGAGAAAGCTCACGTTCTATCGCAGTAATCTGATTGTCAGATAACTGCACATCTTCTCCTAATTCCTGAACCTGTTGTCTAACAAGCTGAACTCCATCTAATAATTCCTCATCATCAGCTACTCTTTGCCACGAACCGTCAGCGGAAATTTTCCATATCACATCGCCAAGCTGCATGTAAAGAACCGGAACCATAGTAAAAACCTTATACGACACTAAGTTATTCATTAAGAATAGTATTTCTTACAATCTCTGCAGAAAATGTTGTAAAAAAGCGGCGTTATTCTCAGTTTAAATACTTATCAACAACCTTATCGTTACATGCACAACAAGAAGTTTTGGGCTAAAGATCCCATTTTCTACTGATAAACCTTACGAACCTCATCTATTTACTAGGCTATATATGATGGAGCAATTCATATAACCACATGTTTTTAATGGATAAATGAAAAGGAATTTCAATGGCAAAGATAATCTTATATATGCCTACACCAACAACGGATCTGCTGTCTTACATTGAGTACGGCGATCAACTTAACGACAAAGGCAATTTATCGACTTATGCAGGGCATCGAAAAAACCATCAATGGATTGAATATCTGTTAAATACCAAAAATAAAGAAGCAATCCAAATTTGGTATGAACCAAAAACCGTGATAAACGAATTAAAAACCATTTCTAACGATGACCAAATCTATATTCGAGGACACGGCGAACCTGGAAGCGAGTTTATCAAAACCTCAAAAGGTGGTAAGGAACTAGGACACCGATTCGTTGTTGATAGATTGAGAGAAAACGGTTTACCCAAATCCTTTAGAGGAAAGATAAAGTGCTATAACTGCAATAGTGGCTCATGGCTCAACGGCAAACGAAGCTTCGCCCAAGCTCTGGCGGATTACATGTATGGATGGGGATATGACAAATGTACCTATTACGGATACAGAGGAAAACTAGATTCGTATTATAAACAGGGCACACAAGGCGTACACAAATACATTCGCGAAGGAGCTTGGGATGTGAATCAAGGCATTTGTAGGGCTAGAGATGGTAGGGTACAAATAAAACCTCAGGCTCTCCACCCAACTCAATGGGAGTCCCTATCAGGTTAACGAATACAACCAAGCGACGCACGTAAGCGTCGCTTTTTACTACATTCGCTTTAATGGCTTGACGACACTGTCCAGTCCTTCAATTTTCAGCGCCAAGCACAGCTTAAGCAACTCCCCCAACTCACCATTAGGCCAACCTTTTTTGTCAAACCACAATAAGTACTCTTCAGGCAAATCAATCAACACCCTACCCGCGTACTTACCGAACGGCATTTGAACCCTAGCGAGCTTTACTAAATTTTCTTTATCTAACATCTTATTCTTGGGACTAGTCAGGTTCTTTTAAGGTGGCTAATCTTAAAGATGTTCAACCAAATAGCAATAAAAACGATCAAGGAGAAAACAATGAGGACTCTCATTCTCTTATTAGCCTTGTTGATTCCAGCATCTGTCAGTGCCAATTGGTTCAAAGAACACAAGGTAGATAAATTTGATGGTGTAGAGACACATCGCACATGGGGGTTTGGAAATATCATTGGTGAGGAATTTACGTCCTATGGAATTCGCTGTGATAGTCGTTCAAAGTTGTTGCTTACCCTTGGTTTCGCTACTGAACTAGAAAACTTCAATGCACCTATTGACGTCGTGTTTAAAGTAGATGGAAACGACCCAATACACTTAGAAGGGAAACTCTTTTCTAACTCGCAAAAGTCAGGTTTTGTTAGGGCGGATAAGTCTAATATATCAATGATTAACCAATTGATTTTGCAAAGCCGTAAAGGGAGAGTTATTGATATAAGAGTCTCCAATGTTGAGCAAAGTCAGTTTGTAGAATACTCTGTTCCGTTATACGGCTTTTCAAAATTCAGTAAAGCAACGCGATCCGCTTGCGGTGTTGGCAGTGTAAGAATGGAAATGACCCCAGAAGATAAAGCAGAACTGGTAAAACTAAACCAACAGTTGAAAGAAACTAGGCAGAGAATCGCAGACCTTGAGGCCAAATACTCCACTGGGTTTTAAACTCAGTGTTTCTGCTCACTCTCATCCTTTGGATAAAACACCGCCAACCAAATCGTTAATGAGGACTCTGAGGTAGACTTCACTCGATGCTTTTCATGTGCTGGGATTTTAATGTGATCACCAACACCTAACGTGACAACCGTACCGTCAAGGTACTCAATAACACCCTCTCCTTTCAAAACAGTCACCCATTCATTTTCGGCTTGATCATACCAATCACCAATTGGTGTAAAATGTCCATCTGAAACGATACGTTCAATTCTCACTCTCTCAGAAGTAATGATGTCTTCAAATACTTCATTGGTTAAATCTTTTGGAATTTCACCAAAAATATTTCCTCTCTTTAATCCCATTTTTCTGTTTCACTCTAGTTAGGTAAGCAACTAAAATACTTACAAAATTTTTGCGTCTAAGTTAAAGCTCTATCGCTAATAAGGTACTATAATCTAAACAAATAGAAACATAGAGTTTACGAATCATTTTCCATTTTGGTCTTTGATTTATGTCATTTGAAACAACAAAGATAATAGGACATTCATGAACTTTGAGTTTGGACTCGTAGGTTTTGCGGCGCTAATTTGCGTAGGCATTCTGTTACATCACCCTTCTCGTACTCTTGGCTTACCTTCTCTTTTAATCTTTATGGCGGTAGGTCTCGTCATAGGCAACGGCGAGTTTGGGTTCGTCTATGACAATTTTACACTGACCTCTGCAATCGGAGCGATTGCGCTAAACATTATTGTCTTTGTAGGAGGGTTGAGCACTTCCACCCAAAGTATTAAAGTGGCTTACAAAGAAGGCGGCGTTCTTTCGTCTCTTGGAGTGGTGTTTTCCACTGTCGCCTTTGCGGGTATCATCTATATCATATTTGCTCTTCCGCCGGTTCAATGTTTGTTATTCGGTGCAATAGTATCATCCACCGACGCAGCTGCCGTTTTCTCTATCCTTGAGTCTAAAAAACTAAAACTCAAAGAAGACACTGACACGATCTTAGAATTTGAGTCTGCAACCAACGATCCCGTGGCTTTGATCTTAGTCGTACTACTTACTAGCCTTGCCCTAACCCCAGATACTGTCCCTTCGTTAGCGAGTATTGGTCTTGAATTATTCCTTCAGATATTCGTCGCGCTAGCTATTGCTATTTTTGTCGGCAAACTTTGTACTCATCTATTAAACAATATCAAGCTTGAAGAATATGGACTAATCCCGGTTTTCATTCTTGCTTCTGCAGTGTTAGCGATGTACGGAGGTGATTTACTTGGCGGCAATATCCTACTCGCTTCCTATGTCGTTGGTGTGGTAATTGGCAACGGTGTAAAACGAGGTATGGAAGTCAGTCGCCACTTTTTTAATAGTCTTTCGTGGTTAGCTCAAGCAATACTCTTTGTTGCTTTAGGGTTACAGATCTTCCCTCAAGAACTATTCAAAGTGTTCTGGCAATCCTTGTTGCCTGCTTTCTTGTTAATTCTTGTCGCAAGACCGATAGCAGTACAGCTATGTTACCTACCGTTTAGAAAAGCCAGTTGGCAAAAGCGTTTATTTATATCTTCTATCGGACTGAAAGGAGCAACCCCTATCGTATTTGCCCTAATTCCTGCAGCCGCAGGAGTTGAAAACGCGGTTACTATGGTTCATATGGTGTTCTTTATTGTTGTCATTTCTGTATTCGTGCAAGGAGGTGCTATAGAAGTACTCGCCACAAGGCTTGGACTTAAAAAAGTGGATTCAGAATAACAGCAGAATCTAATTCACCGCTCACCATAGCAACACAAAAGGCAGAGTAAGCCGATAACTTGCTCTGCCTCAGGTAGCTGACCATCACTCATCATTACTTTTTACTTTTTACTTTTTACTTTTTACTTTTTACTTTTTACTTTTAGTTAAGTCTTGATAATCGTATTTATTTTCAATGCGTTACCCTACCGCGTGATCTTTGATTGAATGAGCCGTACTGTCCTTCATATTGTTTATTATCACAACAGGGATGTGGTTAGCTAAAGACTCTCTGATATCCGGTTCACTCTTAATAATTTCCATTCGGTGGGCGCCATCAGTCACTGTATAGCCATTTTCGCCTGAACACTGTCCTACAACAATTGGCATTGTAAGCCCTTCTTTACGGATAGATTTTTTAAGCGCGCAGTCCTCCGAAAGAGTGATGCTCTCGGCGCCAAAATCGTTGTTGAACACTAGGTTAGCTTCTACCAACCTAACATTTAATACAGGATGCCGAATCCCAACAAGTTTTTGCGATAAACCTGAGAGGAGATTAAAAATCACAATTCGTTCTTTTGTTGTTAATTCGTCGCAACAAGTCGATAAGGCATTAATAAAATTCGACGCACACTTAAGTGTTTTTGCATTCATATCTCACATTCCAAAAATAGATGTTAGAACTACTACTAAGATAATGTTTATCAATCGATACTTTGCAGGCTTATTTCTTTCCTTAAGATTTGATAAAACATCCTACGATTTAGTGTAAATAAAAAAGGCCTATCTCCATCATTTAATGGGGAGTGTCATGGTGCCTCTATATGGAGTAGGCCAAAACCGAAGCGCTTTTCTCGCCTGTGACAGCTATGTAATTTAGTAATAATTTCATCGCTTAATTATTATTCGAGCCCCAAGTTCTTTCTTTCACACTAACGTTGGGTTCTTTTTGTTCCATTGGCAGATTACAATTACAACCAGTTAAAAAAAATAAATATCAGCACTACTACTATCAAGTTAACTATCCCTATACTCAAAACCACTCTTACCAGTAGACGAATATGAGTGAATAACAACAAGAATAGTTCGTCAAAAGACTTCATAGAGTCGCCTTTTATGAGTGCTTAACTTAATTTAGGTAAGAGTTCAAAGTAACCAAGAAGCATAACTACTATTAACACCGTACTATAGCCAAAAGTAAACCAAGGCGTTATCCTGCCGCCAAAAGCTCGATACGACTGCTTTGGTAACGCTTCTGAGCTGCGCTCGCGAACTACCAGCGCCATCAATGCAGGATACACCCCTGACCACACTGCTCCCGCTAAACCTGCGAATCCAATAGCAACAAGAAAACCGTACGGAAATGCCAGAGACAGCAACAATGGAACGATTAAAACAAATATCTTGCTATATCTAGGTGAGAAACCATATCGATTTGACGCAAAATCCGTTAAATAATCTAACAATCCCTTTGCTACACCAATAAATGAGGTGAGAACAGCAATTTGCACAAAGAAAAACATCAGAGACTTTACACTGTCATTTTGGCTGATAGTTTTCACTACAGTCTCTATGTTATCCTTCCCTGAAGTTACGGAAATAATCATTTCTTCTCTGGATTGATTTGCCATTATAACAAACAGCCAAATACCGTATATGCACGATACAAAAACGATCCCTAAAACAATACTCTTCATAATTCTTTTAGGTTTGTTACTATAAAGCTCTCTCAACATTGGTATAACCTGTTGAAAACCCATGGCAGCCATAAAAAAAGGAAGCGCTACAAGGATAAATGGCAAAAGTTTCAAAGAGTAGCCATTCTCAACTGAAGGTAACGTAATGTACTCTATCTCCACAGTTGAACTTAGATGATAAGCGATGTAGATAAAACTAAGCGCCATTACAGAAACGCATAATCCTAAAAACCGACTAATCATCAAAGGTGCGGAATAGAATATCGCTCCAAACACACCAGCAAAAAGTACTCCAGCGCTATAGCGATTTAATTCAAAACTTAGCAATTGCTTTACATAAAACTGTACAGCTTCAGTACCAACTGTTATATAAGCGTAGAGCAATATGAAACCATTAAATATCATCGTAAAATCACATAATAAAGCGTGCCTTGTTCCTAATAGATCATGGACCATAGTGTGTATCCCGGTACCAGTTGGATACCTCATATTTACCTCTAGTAAAAGAGAGCCAGCGGCAATTACATAGATTGCCGTCGTTAGTAGTACGAACAGACTTAAGAAAAACCACATACCTAGACTAACAATAGGTAAACTCATCATACCAACTCCAACAGCAGTACTGGCGACCACCGCTGCTCCATATGATAAAGGAACTTGCCGTTCGAAAAACAAAACCAAATTTCTCATTGCTTTGAAGCCTATTTACTTATACTTGGAAAATGCTCTGCCCCTACTCAGCGACTATAGAGACAGAGAAATTGATTAACTTACTTTTATCACCGGCTCAAACTGAGCCAAGAAATGACGTAAAACTAGTGGTTCGTAGGTAAACCTATAACCAGGAATGCTCGATTTCTTTTTCTTTAGTTCAATCAAATTTTCCGCAACATAGTCCATATGTTCATTTGTATAAGTACGCCGTGGAATAGCCAAACGAAGGAGTTCTGTTGGCGATGATTTCTGTATTCCGGTCACTGGGTCTCGGCCCAATAACAAAGACCCTATCTCTGCAGAACGTATACCTGCCTCTAAATAAAGAGCATTCGCTAATGCATGCCCTGGAAATTCACCGACTGAGAGGTGTGGTAAAAATGCTCTAGCGTCTATAAAGACCGCATGTCCTCCGGTTGGAGTTTGTACAGGTATACCCGCATTTGCTAACTTTTGAGCGAGTCTGTCTACTTGACTAATTCTCGTTGAAAGATAGTTGTAATCCATTGCTTCATACAAACCAACCGTCAGAGCTTCAATATCACGACCCGACATCCCGCCGTAGGTTGCAAACCCCTCCATCGGTATACAGTGAACTTGAGCCTCTCTATATAGATCTTCGTCACCTTTAAAACAACATAGCCCTCCTATATTTACCATCGCATCCTTTTTTGCCGACATTGTAAATATATCAGCATATTGAAACATTTCCTTCACAATTTCTGATATTTCATGGTCTACGTAATGCTCATCCCTCTGCTTTATAAAATAAGCATTCTCAGCAAATCTTGCTGCGTCCATAACCACTGGAATATCAAATTCTTTTGCTATGTCATGAACTGCTTTAATGTTATCTAAGGAAACTGGTTGTCCCCCCATACTATTACAGGTAACTGTAATAATAATAGCAGCAACATTTTCTGGGCCATGAAGCTCGATATATCCAATCAACTTAGTTAGATCGAAATTTCCCTTCCAATCAAAGTGTTCATTCAAAGCATAAGCTTCTTCAACTACAACGTTGATAGCTTTTGCTCCACTCAGTTCTACATGCGCAGCGGTTGTATCAAAGTGATAGTTAGAAATAAATACGGGCTCCTTTCCTCCCCTTTCTCTACGCATTTTATCTATAAGCACAGGGAATAATATCTTCTCAGCACCTCGCCCTTGGTGAACAGGTATCGTATATTTATAATTGAAGATATCTGCAACGGCACTCTCTAAATTGTAAAAGCTCGTACTACCTGCGTACGATTCATCCCCTACCATAATTGCGGCCCATTGATTCTGACTCATTGCCCCTGTACCAGAGTCTGTTAACAGGTCTATAAATACTTCTTCGCTTTTTAGTAGAAACGGGTTAAAACCCACGCGTTCTAAAGCTGCGTAACGCTGCTCCCTCGACAGTAGATTAATAGGTTCTACTGATTTAATTTTATATGGTTGTGGTGAAGTCTTCATTGTTATTCCAATCAAATTTTATAATTATCTTAATGTCTTACATCTCGTCACTGGATTCTTAGTAAGATATATTTCGGACGAGATAAACCCGACGGTCAACCCGCCATTTTAAGGTTTAAACAGAACTATAAATCGACTGATTTGAAGATATTCTTTAGTGAAGGATCCTCTGTATACCAACGAAACCAAAATAAAGGTGAGCGATTACAAGATATTATAGATTTAAGCGACACTAATACATTCATCTAGCCCTCCTTTAAGTAAGTATAGATATAACAAGAGTGTTAACTATAATGTCAACCCTACTAACATTCAACTAACAAAGTAAAATTACATTCCCATTAGAGTTATTGCTTTGTCAGAGAGTTTCCACCAAAACCTTTTGTTTCAGATACTTAAAGAAAAAGAAAGCCACAATTAATAAGAACTCTATCATTTAATTAATTAAAAATGAGAAAATTATCACACTAATTTGAAGCTTTAATTATCCCCAATGTATTTGTGGTAATTGAAATTTCACCATAATATTATGTTCACAATATGAACTTAGTTTTCTGAATGTGATTGATGGAGACCAATAGCTAATTTGTGTGACATTCTACCAATAATTTACATTTACCAACACATGCCTATCTCCAAACAAAGCATAACGCTTTGTTTGGAAGTAGCTTCCTCCATAGTAAAAACTCTAAATATAAAATTTCGGCGCTTTCAACCTTGTACTTATGAGTTCAGAACTCTATTATTCGTAATATTCTAACAGCTAGAATTAGGAGGGTATGATAATGAGCAGTAATTTAGCTCTCTCTCCAGCAGCTTTATATCCCATTATTTATCAACGTTGCAGTTTTCATTGGTACACTATTGACCCAGCAATGCACTCTTCTTCCAGAAAACCTTACTAGCGGTATCATTTATTCATTAGTATTCCAGTTACAAATATAGAAATACCTTATCTTAGTTCTCTCATTGACTTTTATTATCTCTGTGTATTTTAAGTTTAATTTTTGGAGTAACTAAGTATACCAAGTTTCTTAAAGATTACTCGGAGATGATAAAAATGAACCGTAATAGACATTTGATACCAAACCACTTAGTTTTTTGCTACGTGACAGTAACTTTATGCCTTATTTTACTGTCTGGTTGCGATTCTTCTAAAGAAAGCCTATCTAAGAACCCAAGATCAGACAATGAAGATTTTCAATTAGTTATAGAAAGCCGAAAGACTCTCCCTGTGGGTTTCTCAAGTCCAATGAAAGCTGCATTAGTTTCCAACGAAACTGGGGTGAGTAAAAATGTACCTGGCGAGATTTCAATGTCATCTTCCGACATATCTATAGTCAATATTATAGATAACAAAATACATGCTAAAAGCGTAGGCGAAGCCGAAGTGACTGCAGTAACAAGGTATCAAGGTGAAACATATCGAGCTGTTGTTCCTATGCTAGTAACCGACGCTATAGTAGATTCTCTCACAATTTTAGCTCCTAAAGAGTCTATTGGGTTAGGTGCAAAATTACAGTATAAAGCTATTGCGCAATTCGATGATGGCACTTCCTTAGAAGTTACTCAGCAGCCTAGCACTCTATGGCGCGTCAACGACACTAATAGAGCCTCGATAGTCGCGTCTACAGGTTTATTGACAGCACTATCTCCAGGTGAGGTATATGTTGAACTTCAAGGTTTCGCAAATGGTATTTCATTCTCCGGCTCCAAGCTGTTAACGGTAACGGAAGCGGAGGTGGTAGACCTGACGGTTACTCCCTCAACATCAACCCTCACCAGTGGAATGACTAAACAATACACAGCCACCGCTCTGTATTCTGACTCAACAACAAATGACGTTACGTCCAGCGCTATATGGTCTACAGATGCACCTGAAATAGCGACCATAAATGCTTCTAATGGGATACTTACTGTTGGCCCAAAGTCCGGAAAAGTTACCATCTCAGCAAGCTACACCGTTGGTAACTCACTATTTAGCGATTCAGCCCATGCTTTTGTGGACAACAATGACCTTTCGTTTTCATCTTTTTCTATTTCACCAGGAACAGCCTCTATTCCTATCTTATCAACGAGCAAGCTCTCTGCAATTGCGGTAGATGAAAATGGTAATTCATATGATGTATCCTCTCAAACAACATGGACTTTAAACTCACCAGTTCACGCTTCGATTTCCACTCAAGGCAAGTTGACGGTCAAAGAAAAAGTTAGCAGTTCTCCTCTTGAGGTTACCGCCAATTATAAAGGTCTAGTGGCTACAGCAAGAGTTTCAATCTCCGAGTCACCAGTACAACACTTTGCCGTCTCACCCCAAATCCTCAATCTCTCCATCGGCCTTAGCAAACAGTTAGTAGCCAGCCTGGTTTTCGAGAGCGGTCAGTCATTGGATTTTACAAGCTATTCATCTTTAGTTTGGAGCAGTGATGACCCTTCTATCGTTTCTATAACCGCAAGTGGATTTGCAACGGCTCAAGCTACTGGCTCTACGTTAATTAGGGTATCAGGAGACTACAATGGTGAATCGTTCTCTGACTCTGTTACAGTTCGCGTTGCGCCAGCTACTGTAAAAAATATTATGGTGACTCCTACAACGCATTTTATAAATGATCTTCAAACCAAACAGTTTAATGCTAAAGCTATTCTATCCGACCTTAGAGAAATAGACATCACAGATACACCATCAATATCGTGGTCTTCATCCGATACATCGATCGCAACCATAGATGGATTCGGGCTTGTTACGGGCATGACTCCCGGAACCGTAGATATTACGGCAGTATTTCAAGAGCACACAGACACCGTCCCACTGACCGTTATAAACTCCAGCGTACTGGATATTGTTAGTATGGCCATAAAAAGTGATAGCCCCCCCATCATTCCTGCTGGCACGCAAGCAAATTACTATCTTGAACTCACTAGTTCCACTGGTGGGAGAACAACCCTAGGTTCAGCTTCAACATATAGCTACGTGAGTAGCGACCCTACTATCGCAAGCATTAACGCAAGCTCAGGCCAGCTCACCGCTCATAAAGAAGGTGGACCTGTTACAATATCTATTAATGGTGATGTTAATGGCATGCATGCTGCTAACACAACAGTTTTGGTTTCCTCTGCAGAACTAGTGGCGTTATCACTCGAGCCAAGTAACTTACAAGCGAGAGTGGGAATTCCAATTAACTTAACCGTCACTAAATATTATAGTGACGGTAGCGAGATATTTGATTTAAGCAGTCTAACGTGGACAAGTCGCGATCCTTCGATAGGAACAGTGGATACACAAACTGGTGCATTCACACCTCTCAGTGAAGGAACGACAATCATAAGGGTAACTGATAACACATTTTCCCACATTTATGATATTTCTAATGTAGAAGTATTAGAGCCTGTACTGCAAAGCTTTGAAATTCACTTTGAGGACACTGTCAATGAGCACCTAGTGATCAATGAAACTAGTTCAGTTAAAGCAACTGGTACTTGGACGGATGGTTCGACAAGAGATATTACGTATCTCGTAAACTGGTCTACGTCCCCACAAATTACGGCTCTGATTACCCATAAAGGTCAAGTTGAAGCGAAACAGCTTGGTGAGCTAACTATCTCTGCGGAAATACCTGGACTACCCATTCAAAGTCTGGCCACAAAAGTTATCTCTCCTGTATCTCAATTTGTTATTGCCAACCGTTCTATTACTTTACCTATAGCAGGCGAAGCCTCGATTCTTATAGAAGATCAAAACGGGAATGATATCCGAGATATAGTCAACTTTAGCACTAGCGACGAATCAATAGCCACAGTGACAAACAATGGCTTAGTACAAGCCGTTGGTTTGGGAAGAGCCGAGATAACTATTAGCTTGGGCGACCTAGAAGATACAGTGACGCTAAGCGTACCAACAGATGTGAATGTTTGTGATTCAATTAATAGCACTACAAACGACACTAACGGTGCTTGCTTAAAGGTAACAAGTACGTCAAACAATACATTACTCTTTACAGCTTCCCCTTCAATACCTGCCGTTCGGGCTCTTGAATTTAAGGAACATAGCTTTATTGATGTTCGGTCACCAGGACAAGGTGTTCCAAATACATTTTATGCCGTGTTTTCGAAGAGTCCAGTTAACAATGTTGAGAAGTACTGTAGTTATTTAGGACAGGTTTCTTTCTTAAATCGTACTACTTGGCGTTTACCTGAAATATATGAGCTCGAGGCATTTTATAACGATAGAGGCCCGTTAGGTGACAACTTCAATTGGCCTTACCCTGCTAATTTCGGTTACCGCGCATTAAACTCTTCCAAGGTTTTGGACATCAATACTGGAGTATTGAAAAACGATAACGACTTAAACAGCAGACTTGTATCTTGTGTTGCGGCATATTAGTAGGCAGGAGCCAGAGAAGGATCTCTGGCTCTTTTATTTCACAGCAGCATTATTTGGCTGGTTTATTGTGGCAATGCTCAATTGCCGTTTTCATCAGCTCTAGCGCAGACTTGTCACACGGTGGCAATGCAGCATCGCTACTTCCAATGGGCTCGACTCTCTCGCCCCATTTGATATGGCCAGCGCCCCATGTCAGACCCGCACCAAACGCCGCAAGTAACAAGTTATCTCCTGGTTTAACTCTCCCTTGCTCCATTGCTTCACAAAGAGCGATTGGCACAGTCGCAGCAGAAGTGTTGCCGTAGTTTTGAATGTTAACGAATGCTTTATCTTGGTCAATCCCAGACAAATCACACAAGGTTTGAATAATACGAATATTAGCTTGATGCGGAATTACAACATCGATATCTTCTTTAGTTAGGTTAGAACGAGTCAAAACGGTGTTGGCTGCCGCCCCCATTCCTTTTACTGCACGCTTGAAGATTTCTTTACCAATGAAATTAAATTCAAAGTAACCGTTATCTGCTGCAAAGCGTTCCATTGACGTGCCAAAAGCTGGAACCGCGAGAATATCGCGACCTTTCGCGTCACAGCCAATCTGTGCATCTTGAAGACCAACTTTGCATTCAGTACGTGATAATACTGCAGCACCTGCGCCATCACCGAATAATACGGCGGTATCACGCTCACTCCAGTCAATGAAGAACGATAGGCGCTCAGCGCCAATAACGATTGCATTACGATAGTTACCTGATTGGATCAGTTTCGTAGCTGTTTCAAGGCCATAAACAAAGCCAGTACAAGCCGCATTTAAGTCGAACGCTGCGGCGGCTGGAACACCTAAGTTTTGCTGAACGCGCGATGCAGTATTAGGGATCAGAGAATCTGGAGAACAGGTAGCGACGATAATCAAATCTATTTCGTCTGCCGTGATTCCAGCACATGCCATTGCGTGCTTAGCAGCAACGGTTGCCATTTCAGAAGTATTGACATGGCTGATGCGACGATTTTCTATACCAGTACGGGTTCTAATCCACTCATCGGATGTTTCCATTACAGTGCTAAGATCGTGGTTAGATAAGATCGCTGGTGGAAGGCACTTACCCCAACCAGTGATTTCGGCGTAAAATGTTGTCATTCTGTACCTATTTTTTTATAGTTTTCGTCAATCGAGATAGACAAATAATATCAATCAACTCACTGTGATAAGTTTCAATAATAACTTGTCTATCCCGACTCTAAGAGCTTCGAGTATACTCATAATCTAAGGCTCACAGAAGCCTAATTTCATAAATTCAATTCACGGTTGGGAGAGACCATGTCGACTATCAATACCCGTTGCCCATCATGCAACGGACTTAATCGTTTACCCGCAGAAAGAATCACCGAATCACCTAATTGTGGTCGTTGTAAAGCGCCACTTCTTGATGGACAACCAATTGAAGGCACGTCAGACAACTTCTCCGCGCTTTTAAACAGCAAGCAGCCCGTTGTTGTCGATTTTTGGGCAACGTGGTGCAATCCTTGCGTTGGTTTTGCGCCCGTGTTCCAACAAACCGCCGAAGAACTCAAAGGTCAGGTACGATTCATTAAAATTGATACTGAACAACAGCAACAACTGGCAGCTCAATTTCAAATCAGAAGTATTCCGACCATTATGATCTTTAAAAATGGTCAGCGCGTAGACGTAATCAATGGTGCTCTACCAAAAGGTCAGTTCGACCAATGGTTAGAGCAAGCTATTGCAAAATAACCACTATTAGAGCGCAGACGCGCTCTATCTTTCTTCATTCGATTGCATGACTTGTTTACGATATGCACTCGGTGAACTACCCATATGTTTTGTGAACCTATGAG
The DNA here is from genome assembly GCF_001639065.2 of Vibrio barjaei. Classification (GTDB taxonomy): domain Bacteria; phylum Pseudomonadota; class Gammaproteobacteria; order Enterobacterales; family Vibrionaceae; genus Vibrio; species Vibrio barjaei. Next base: position 45,661 of record NZ_LQXO02000053.1, on the reverse strand, counting down.
TAAAATTGAACGGATCGCGATATCCTAATCGCTCCGCAATCATGGCAATTGACCAATCGTTATTTCTTAGCAAATCACACGCTTTTTCCATACGCAGGTTTATTAGTCTTGTTCGTGGTGACACGTTGTAAAGCCGCTTACATATTCGCGAGAGTTGCTCTTCACTTAAAAACGTCTTATTCGCCATATTCTTAACGGTCCATGGTAGATGAAGCTGGCCTTCAATTTGGCTGAACAGGGCTTGTACTCGCACTGTTGAATCGGTTGGTTGCGACTCAAACCCAGTAATAATACGACACACTTCCCCTACTAGCAGTTTTCGATAGCTTGCTCTACCACCAATTTCCAAATACAGAAGTGTCATTAAGGCCCAAATCCGTTCACAGCCATGAAATGGCAGCACCTTCTGTCCTAAATCAGATAACGGTTGCCAGCGTGGTCGAGCTTTAGGTAGAAACCAGATCATACGCCAATGTTTATATTGAGGGTTGATCTCAAATCGATATGGGGTGTGTGCAGGTAATACGACTATCGAGTATGGCTCAATAGGAGCAACAAAATCTTCCGTCATTAACACGCCACCGCCTTCGATTGTGAATAATACCGTGTGTACATCAATGCCCTTGCGCTCCACATGGTAGCCTTCAATCAGGTTTGCCATTCCAGCCATAAAGATATCTTCTGGAATAAACTCAGGGATATCATTGGACGAAAGGAAGCGTTCTTCACATGCCTCCGATAAAAAGACTTCATCTATCCACTCAGACTTGATGTTAAATTCATCAATGACGGATTTGCACAGGTTTTGTCTATTTTTGAACATGGTTTTGACGTCCCAATTTTCTTATATTACCTCCGTTTATATGATTCAAATCACACTTTCAGGAGGGCTGCTATGACAACTAAAACCTATCTTAAGTCATCTAACAAGGCTTCTCAAAACCATCTTCTCTCTTCTGTGGTCAAGCTTGGTTTCCCCGTCGCAATTCAAAGTGCACTTGTTGCAATTTTGGCACTGGCGGATGTACTGATGGTCAGTGATTTTGGTAAGGAAGCGACTGCTGCAGTCGGCATTGCCTCTAAATGGCACTTTGTCGCTATTATGATCATGGCTGGAATGGCTTCAGCCAACGGTGTACTTGTTGCTCAGTATTGGGGACGTAACGACAAACGTAGCGCCAAAACCATCACCCAGCTTTCAATGGAGTTCGGAGCAAAACTGCTGGTGCCCGTGACCCTAGGTATCACGCTATTCTCCAGTTTTATTATGATGCTGCAAACCAACGACGCTACCGTTATCGAGCTTGGTGCAACCTATTTATGGTATGCATTTCCGGTACTTATATTAACCCACGTGGTGATTGTAGCGGAATCAGCCATGCGCTCATCCGGTGACGCTGTCACGCCTTTAATTCTTGGGGCTATGACAATCTTTATCAACATTGCCCTCAACTTCTGGTTAATTAAAGGCGGTATGGGTGTCCCTCCAATGGGTGTAGCAGGTGCTGCATTAGCGACAACGATATCCAGATTACTTCAGGTAATTTTCATCTGGATTTATCTCAACCGTCGTAACCATTGGCTTCTTAAAGAAGCAAAACTTGAGAACACTGAGCGACTCTGGGGTTCTTATAAAAAACTCGCGGTGCCGACCACGCTTAACGCTATTTTGTGGGCAATGGGTACACTCATGTACCAAGTGATATTTGGTCATATGGGCACTACGGAACTCGCTGTTTTTAGCATGATTGGTCCATTTGAGTCGCTGTGTTATTCACTGTTTTTTGGTATTTCGGTTGCCTGCTCTGTGCTGCTTGGTCAATCCTTAGGCAGAGACGAATTTGAACAGGCATTCAGTATGTCTAAGTTCTTTATTAAAGCGGTGTTCTTGTTTGGAATCGTCACAGGAGCGATTCTACTGCTCGGTCGTGAAGTCATTCTTGAGTGGCTGAACTTAACCACCGATGAACTTTATCCGCTTGCTGCACCCGCTATGTTCATTCTGTGTTGTGCGATATGGTTACGCATGCTGAACCTTATTATTATCAATGGCATTCTAAGAGCTGGCGGAGACAATAAGTTTTGTTTAAGAATGGATTTCATTGCAATGTGGACTGTGGGGCTACCACTCACCGCAACCGCAGCGTTTGTATTCGGACTTGAATTTCAGGTTGTCTATGCCTGTATGCTTTTTGAAGAAGTAGTTAAGTTTGCTTTGTGTTTCCATCGTTATTTAAAACGTTATTGGATGAATAATTTAACCGTGGTTAGTGCTTAATAATCTGCAAAATCAAAAAGGCTTCACTTGTTTAGGTGAAGCCTTTTGCTATATGTTACTAGAGTACGCAAAGTTGTTACTTAATCCGTATTTTCCCCAGCCTGCTGCATTAAATAACTGGTCGTTGGCTCAATAGTATTAACCAGTTTTTCTACTTGAAGTATCGCCTCTATAGACGTGCTGTTTTTACGGTAACTGATAAATAAAGGACGGGACCATACTTCAGACCCTTCGACTTGATAGAGCTGTCCAGAGTCTAAGAAAGGCTCCACCAACGAAGATGGCAAATACGCACAACCGCCCTTCTCAAGAATAAAATCTAAAGCAATTCGACCTGTTGAGGTACGTAAATATGGTGCTGGAATATTCGGGTGTCTGTCCGCATGCTCAAAAGCAAATTGGGTTCCCCAATCCACATAAACGTATTTATCTTTAAAGGCTTCATCAAGATTGCGTTGTTCTGTTGACACCAATACTAGCGTCAATTCAGCAATCTGATGGCTTTTAAACTCTTCGACTTTAAATGGGTCAAAAGAGAATGCGAGATCTAATGTTCGCTCCAGTAGTTTCCTATTTAGCTGCTCACGACCAAGAGACTCAGCAACAAAGCCATACCCCGTTAACGAGTCAGTGACGATGCTTAAACAGTTCTGTAAGTAGGCATCCCATATATTGGGTGTACCACCTATCGTTAATTGCAACGCTTTATTACTCTCTAATGATAAGTCAAACGTCGCTTGCTTGAGCGTCGATACCATTACTTCTGCGTAACCTACTAGCCTTTGGCCTGCCGACGTTAGTTGGATGTTGTTTCGGTGCCTAGTAAACAACCTAGTATCAAAGTATTCCTCTAGTTGTTTGATGCGAGCACTCACAGCGGCCTGAGTAATGTAAAGATTTTCTGATGCGCGGCCAAAGTGCTTTTCCTTCGCGACTTCGAGGAAAGTTTGAAATACTTTTACGTCCATAAAATGACTCTTAAACAGATTCTAAGTAGTTGAGCTAGCGAAAAAGTTAGCTCAGTATTCTTACACAGTTATGCTGTCTTAAGCATAAAGAAATTTTGTGATTTCGACAAAAACAATTCGTTTCCTTTCTTGTCGTTTTCACACTATTTTCAGCATCGAACCAACACGGGATTCAACGGTTAAGTCGACTTTCTTTGGATTGTTACGGAGCCACCTGAATTACCTTGCTTTACTACCTATTTGCTTTGAGGTCTCTATGACTGAAACTCAATTTCGCCACGGCAAGAAACGTTTTTATGATGCAGTAAAGTTTCCACGCGGATTCGCTAAATCGGGAGATTTTACACTTTTGGAAGAAGATATCTTAGTGACTTATGGTGAAACTATGCTTGCGCTTGAGCGCGGTGATATTTCTCCAGAGAACGCTGAAGAGAAACACTTCACTAAAGTGATCGTTAACCCGAGTAAGGCGAAATCTAAACTGGAACATACTTGGCTTAAATACGTTCGCTTAGCACGCGGAAGACGAGCGTTCCACACTTTAAATAGTAAATCGAAGTTTCACGAAGCTTCGAAAGACTATGATTATGATATGGATAACGATGACGTTCTAGAGCCAGCATAAGTATTGTGATCTTTCCTCCTAAACACAAAGTAGAGCCAAGTGCTCTACTTTTTTTTCGCCCCGCAAACTCTCGTATATTCTTCCCAACATCGAATCACAAAAAACCGCCCGAAGGCGGTTTAATTAATCAATCAGAAACGCTCTGCTTGGGTCTACATAAACTTTGTCGGCCATAGCTTCACGTCCTAATAACATCATATATGACATATCCTGACGATTACTTAATGTAATTTCAATTGGCCACTCCCTGTCTCCTAATCGGAATAGCGTTTGAATTACACAACGTTGCTCTGAATCACCATTGGATGATTTGATACGCCTTGAGTCGTGGATAAGTGACTCACAGTGTACGATTTCTTCCAAATGATAGATATCTGGATGAAGATCGTATTGAACGTACATGCGCCCATCACGTTTGAAGCGTTCAAGGTTGTCCACATGAAGAGACGAAGTTTTGGCCCCGGTATCAATACGAACTTCGAGATCAAATATTCCCAACTCAGGAAGACTGCACACTTCCAAGTTGCCAATTATCATTCTGTCATTATATGTGTTTGGCATAGTGTTACATGCTCGGTTCTACAGGAACAATCGACTCTTGCATGATTTCGATATGTTCAAATACCTCTTCTGCGCTATCTCCAAAATACGCAATGTGATACATAGCTTCACCTTCCTGTACTAAAGGAATGTTCTGCTTGCCAATGATGATCCCCGTACGGTTGGATTTTACTTGGCTGATATTATTTCCTAACGGGCCATTGATATCTGCCAATGTTTCGCCTTTCTCAACCATAGAGCCCAGTTGTACGTACTCTTTAACAAATCCACTAGCGTCTGCACGAGTCCAATCACTGCGGTTAGCAATAAACGGCTCAGTTTTCGCTTTAGAGACACGCTTACGAATCATGCCAAGTGCTTTGAGCACTCTTAAAACGCCTTTAACGCCAGTCTGAATCGATAGTTCGTCAAAACGTAACGCTTCACCGGCTTCATAAAGCAGCACTCGAGCACCATGATTTACAGCAGCTTCGCGTAAAGAACCATCGCGGATGTTTGCATTCAACAATACAGGTACTGCAAATGCTTCCGCGAGACGCTTAGTTTCTTCATCTTCAAGGTTGGCACGAATTTGTGGCAAATTAGACCGATGAATCGCGCCTGTGTGTAAGTCAATACCATAATCACAATGTGCGACAATGCTTTCTAAGAAAGTATGAGCTAGTCGACCTGCCAGAGAACCTTTCTTTGAGCCAGGAAAACAGCGATTGAGGTCTCTGCGATCTGGCATGTAACGGCTTTGGTTTAATACGCCGTAGACATTCACCATAGGTACATAAATTAATGTACCATTCTGGAGTTTTAGGTTCTCTGCGATAAGACGACTAATAATTTCGATACCATTCAACTCGTCACCATGCACCGCTGCACTGACAAACACCACTGGGCCTTCTTTTTTAGAACGAATGACCTGCACTGGTATTGATACTTCTGCATCGGTATACAGCTTAGCTACTGGTATATCTATTTCTTTACGCTCTCCCGGGCGTATTTCTACGCCCGCAATGACAAGCTCTTTTGCCATTTAACCACGTCCTTTTGTTTTGTTGTTGTTAGGCTTGGCATTTTTCTCGATAAATTCGTAAATTAAGCCCGCCACATCTTTACCTGTCGCGTTTTCAATTCCCTCTAGGCCTGGTGATGAGTTAACTTCCATCACTACTGGGCCATTTTTGGATTGTAGAATATCAACACCACAAAGGTTCAGTCCCATCGCTTTAGCCGCAGCTACAGCTGTCGCGCGTTCTTCTTTAGAAAGCTTAATAAGCTGAGCACTACCACCGCGATGTAAATTTGAACGAAATTCACCTTCTGCCGCTTGACGTTTCATCGCCGCAATTACTTTGCCACCGACGACAAAACAACGAATATCAGCGCCGTTAGCTTCTTCAATGAACTCTTGTACCAAGATGTTTGCTTTAAGGCCCATGAACGCTTCGATAACACTCTCAGCTGCTTTGTGAGTTTCTGCAAGTACCACACCGATTCCTTGAGTACCCTCTAGCAACTTGATGACAAGCGGTGCTCCACCAACATTCTTGATAAGATCTGGAATATCATCTGGCTTACTAGCGAAACCAGTTCTTGGCAGACCGATACCTTTGCGTGATAGCAGTTGCAATGAGCGAAGCTTGTCACGTGAACGGCTGATCGCAACCGACTCGTTTACACAGAATGTGCCCATCATTTCAAACTGTCGTACTACTGCTGTTCCATAGAACGTAATAGACGAGCCAATTCGTGGAATAACTGCATCGTATTGAGGTAACTCCTCACCCATATAACGGACTTTAGAGTTACTACTAGTAATATCCATATAGCAATGCAGGGTATCAATGATATCCACTTGATGTCCCCTCGCTTCCCCTGCTTCTTTTAGGCGGCGAGTTGAGTACAAGTTTTCGTTGCGAGATAGAATCGCAATGCGCATGGCAGTATCCTCTTATAGATGTTTAGTTTTATGAGTGTGAAACCCCGGTATCGGACGACCGGAAAGAGCGTGCACCTTAAGAGTTTAGTCGATAAAAATACAACGATTGTTTTTGACCGTTACGACAATTTATTTTTATCGTTAGTTACGCAAATTTTGGGCATAAAAAAACCGGCTTCCGCCGGTTTTTGTTAATAAATTCATTCAGATAAAAGGTATGTAATCAAAGTGTTAGAATGAATATTACTTATTAGCCATTTCTTTCTTAACCATTACTACTGCTGCAACTACGAAAGTAATGATGAGTGCTAACTCCATTGAGTTCCCCTTAGATTAAAAAGTTATTTCATAAATAAAATTAAGTACTGATACCATTTTATCAAAATTACAACAATTTCATACTTTTTATTCACTGCTTAAGGAGATCTAGATCAAAAAAGAGCGCATTATGCGCTCAATTGTTATCAGCAATAATTCAATGTTAATAAAACATTATTCCGGATACCCTTCTGGGTTTTGCGATTGCCACTTCCAACCGTCCGTTGTCATATCTTGCAATGAACGCGTAGCCACCCAACCTAAATCTTTGTTAGCTTTACTTGGGTCCGCCCAGCACTCCGCAATATCGCCAGGGCGACGCTCTACAATCTTGTAAGGTACTTGTTTTCCTGAAGCTAACTCAAACGCCTTAACCATATCTAATACACTCGAACCATTACCCGTTCCAAGGTTATAGACATGCAATCCTTTTTGATTGTTCAGCGTTTTGAGAGCCGCAATATGGCCATCGGCTAAATCCATAACATGAATGTAGTCACGAACGCCGGTACCATCTGGCGTTGGATAGTCATTACCAAATACCGAAAGAAAATCACGACGTCCAACAGCAACCTGCGAGACAAATGGCATTAAGTTGTTAGGGATCCCTTGAGGATCTTCCCCCATTTCTCCGGTTGGGTGTGACCCTACTGGGTTGAAATAACGCAGCAAAGTAATCGTCCAGTCTGGGTTGGCTTTCTGAAAGTCTGTCAAACACTCTTCAACCATTAACTTACTTCGGCCGTAAGGGTTGGTAGCACTTGTAGGGAAGCTCTCTGTGATAGGAACAGAAGCTGGATCACCATAAACTGTCGCTGATGAACTGAACACCAGGTGCTTAACGCCCGCTTCTCTCATCGCGTCTACTAAAACTAAGGTACCGTTAACGTTGTTATCGTAATACTCAAGAGGTTTTTCGACAGATTCACCAACCGCTTTTAGTCCAGCAAAATGAATAACTGAGTTGATATTGTGCGTTTGCAGAACTTCCAATAGCGCTGACTTATCGCGTACATCACCTTGGACAAATGTAGGCCGTGTACCAGACACTTTTTCTATTCTGTCTAACACAGCTGCTTTTGCATTGTATAAGTTATCGAAAATGACAGGCGCCATACCTGCATTTATTAACTGCACACATGTGTGGCTACCTATGTAACCAGCCCCACCAGTAACTAAAACATTCATTTGCCAACTCCATGTCTCATCTACAAAGGATTATATGCAATCAAAACTGAATTACGACTATCAATGGTGAGAATTACTCAAATTTATCTTTAATTGATTGATTAATAGGCGACTGCCAACTCTTCAGGGTATCCTCGACTCAACGCGATTAGTTTCGCACGTGCTTCAATAGCATTAACGTCCTCAATTACTGCGTCCACGTTATTACCTTTATCGGGATGGATACCAAACCATTTTTCAGCGATCTTCTTACCTGCAAGTAGCGCGGAAGAGGCTTTTACAATTTCCAGTCGAGCATATCGCTCTCCTTCAAAACTCACATCTGCAGCGCGAAGGCTTGGGTCGTTGCCTGGAATTTGCTGCGCACCGTACAAAGGTGTTCCTGCTGGTTCAGCGGTTTCAAAACAAGGAATATATTGACTAAGGTGTTGTATCGCGTTGCAAGCTCGCTGCGTTTGAACTTCCAAAGACCAACCTTTGTCGACTTTGTTAATTAGGTTTTGCGGCAATTGAGGCTGTGCACTCTCTGAGGTGGACTTGACAAGTCCTTCATTAAATAAAGTAATGTTCTTAGTCATACCATGAAGTTGAAAGTACCCGCCTGGATAAGGCGTCAACTGAGCCATACCTTGTGGCGTACCACGCTTGCCATGAAAAATAATTTCTGGCCATTTTTCGTTCTTATGACTTTGCCATTGAGTGACATAAGCGGCTTTGAACTCAACAAGACGCTTTCGTGATAATTTCAGTTGATCATCAATTATGCCCGTTCTAAAGCCACAGGCATTAATGACAAAATCAAAATGAGCTTCATGACCATTTTCAAATTGCAATCTATACCCATCACCCAGTTGAGAAACACACTGAATGCAGCGACCCGTTTGAATGTCCAGGTTTTCTAGGTTATCAGAAAAGAGCTCGACTGATGCCGCTACGCGAAACAGACTTAGGCCATATTCCTGTACTACATAAACTGGATACTTAAGCTTGTTCAAATCAGCATGCTTTGCGAAAGGTATTAACCACTCATCGATCGTGGAAGGTTTTTTTGGAGCTTCAAGAGATGCCAAGGCTTTCAATTGCGCAAAGCTAAACTCATGAAAATAGTCTTCAGGACTACCCAGCACTTGGTTAGCTGGATTCGCTGTCACTAATTGCAGGTAGCTTTCTCGAAGTAGTTCTAAACGAGGTAATAAAGACTCCGGCGTACCATCATCATTTTTGGGGACGGCTATAACGGTGGGACGCTTATTGACTGTAGCGGGAAAGAACTTCACGAAGTCTATCGACTGCACTAGCAAATCGAGACATTGTTGCTGGGAAAGCTCACGATACAGATTGCCACCAGCATGCAGATGACAAATTGGTGGGCCGCTAACTAGGTTGTTGTTTTTTTCAAACAGCGAAACACTTAGCCCTTGCTTTGCTAGATAAAGTGCCACTGTCGAACCAGCTACACCTCCACCAATGATTGCAACTCTTTTACCGCTGGTTGCCACCGCTAAATCTCTGTTCATCGCTTAGTTATCGGCGTTATAAAGGAGGTCAATTTTAGCCTTTTAATTTATTAAAAAAAATCACTATTTTTGTGATGTTTTTCTTGACAGTAATTCAGTGTATAACTCAAACCAATGTGTATTTTGAGTGAAATTCCTTTCCATTACCGATAAATCAATGGTTACAGTTTTATGCCAGTAATTTTACTATCGAGTTATCCAAGACTTTATCCACCGATTTTGTGGATAACTCATCAAAATCGGTGGCTAACTATTAAGCAAACTGCTTCTGACTTGTAGTAAGCATCTGTCGTATCAATGAAAATAACACTAGTGCTAACGTGACGAAAGCGATTGCAGGTACCATTACCCACGTGGATAAATGCCAACTCCACGGCAATTCAAAACCGAACTTCATGATCGATCCAACTACGACTTCTGCGCCAAAAGTAGCGACGAAACCAGCTGTTATCGCCATAATGCCGTACTCAGCCCATATTGTCCGAACAATTCGTTTTCGACTGGCACCAAGTGTACGGTACAAACGAATCTCTGCTTGTCTTTGAGATAAGCTCAAACGAAGTAAAGTAAAGATGAGCAACACCCCAGATAAAACACCCAAGGCAGCTAATACGGTAATTGACCAGACTATTTGGCTAAGTAAACCTTGAATCTTCTCTCCCATCAAACGAATGTCCATTAAACTCACCGTTGGATGATTTCGTGATAATTCTCCAATCAGAGCATTATCTTTGTCTTCTAGTCGAAAGCTAACTAACCACGCGCTAGGGATATCAGCCAACACATCAGGGGTAAAGATGAAGTAGAAGTTTGGCTTCATATCGCGCCACTCAACAAAACGAATGGAGTTAATTTTTGCCGTTACTTTTTGCCCATTGATAGTGAACCCAAGCTCATCCCCAAGTTTAAGATTCAGGTTTTCAGCGACCTCTTTCTCTACAGAAACACCGTTTGTTTCAGTCCATTCCCCCTCCAGTACTTCATTATAAGTCGGAAGAGTTATAGCATAAGTAAAGTTAAGCTCCCTACTTAAGGCATCTTCTTGTTCTAGCCCTTGCTTTTGTCGAGACTGAGCGTCTTCCCCATTAATCTCAGTCAGCCTGCCTCTAGAGATAGGAAACGCCTCTGAACGCTGGATGTTGTTGCCGTCGAGTGCCTCTAGATAAGTTTGCTTCTCATGCTCGCCTATATTAAGCGCAAACGCATTAGGAGCGTCTGCTGGCAATGTTCGCTGCCAATCACTTAATAAGTCACTTCGAACTAACCAGATGGTAGTCAACAACATTAATGACAGACCTAGAGCACCATATTGAAGCCCAGTATGGCGCTTACTACGGTTGATGCGGCTGACCGCCAATTTCATCGAAACTGGAAGCGACACTTTTGAAAGAAGCAAGGTAAAAACAACGCTGATCGCCCCAAGAACTAGAAACAGCCCAACGATACCCGCGAGAACTATCCACACTAAGTTGTTATCGCGATAAGCGATAAGCAAAGGAATGAGCGGAACTAGAATCAATAGGTAGATGAACCCACCACGCTTCTCATCTGCGCTTTGCAACACCTCTACAGAAGAGACTGATATAAGTTTGTACAATGGTATACCCAAAGCTGGTACGCCGATACACAAGCTAGAAACGACTGCGATGAACGCTGGCGTCATGCCATAACTCGGAAGTGGATCGGGTAGCAAGTCAGTCAGTGGCAATCGCAATAACGTTTCTAGAAGCGTACCCAGTACCAAACCTGCAAAGATCGCTAATGCCACCAGCAACAGAGTTTGAATACTGAGCCAGCGAACTAACCATGCTTTGCTTGCTCCTAAGCTCTTTAACATAGCGACAGTTTGCCTTCTGCTCTGCACGTAATTTTGACACGTCAAAACTAACGTTGTTGCCGCCATAATAATGATGATAGCGACCGTAAGAGACAAGTACTGAGTGGTTCGATCGAATATTTCATTAGTACGACTACCGGAGCTTTGGTCTCGCCATCGATCACTTGGCGTTAACTCTATCTGGTCTTTTAAGGTTGTAATCGCGGCATCGTCACCCGTTAGATAAGCCCTGAATTGTACACGACTGCCCAATTGCACCGCACCCGTAGCATCTACGGAATCTTGATGAATATATGCAGTAGGCATCTGCTGGAACGGATTAAAGCTAATACCGGGTTCCTCCAAGATGACCCCACTCACCGCTAAATCCGCGTCGCCAACAGTGACAACGTCACCTTGACTAACACCAAGCTGCTCAGCGATACGGCTGTCCAACCATAATTCTCCCGGCTTCACGCGATGCTGGGTACCCGTATCGGTTGCAAGCGTTAATGTTCCTCTCAACGGAAATCTATCGTCGACTGCCTTAACGGTAATAAGCTGCATGCCATTATCACTAAAAGACATCGTGGCAAAGCGAGTGTAAAAAGAAACGTTGAGTCCAGAGGACTCAATATATTGTTGATTGGTTGGCGTTATTGGGTTCGCAGTGATGTATACCGTATCAGCGGTAAGTGCATCTTTGCCCTGCTTGACAATGACTTGCTCCATCCTTTCTGCAAGTGCTGCTAAGCCAAAGATACAGGCAATGATTAGAGTGAGTGAGATAGCAATTGGCCAAAGTTGCCCCTGCCTAATTTCATCAATGCTCCAACTAACCAACCTTTTGTTAAGTCCTCCTTGAGCCATCGCTTATTCCTCTTCCAACTTTCCAGCATTCATGTGGAATACGCGATCACAACGTTTCGCTAGCGTTAAATCATGGGTCACTAACACCAATGTCGTACCATGCTCTTTGTTAAGGTTAAAAAGTAGCTCAACGATTTTATGCGCCGTATTTTGGTCTAAGTTTCCTGTCGGCTCATCGGCGAAAAGGATTTTGGGACTAGTCATAAATGCTCTGGCAATAGCAACACGCTGTTGTTCTCCCCCTGACAATTGCGATGGCAAATGATCGATACGATGACCAAGACCGACCGACTCTAACAGCGCCTTAGCTTTCTCAGTATCCTCATCTTCTCCTTTCAAAAGACAAGGTAATGTCACATTACCTAAAGCAGATAGACTTGGGATCAGTAAAAAACTTTGGAACACAAAACCCAAATGGTCACTGCGTATCTTGGCTCGAGCCTCATCATCAAGACCCGATATGTTTTGTTCGAGTAACCGAATCGTCCCAGCTGACGGTACATCCAAGCCGGCTAACAAAGTCATCAAGGTTGACTTACCAGCACCCGATGTCCCTACGATTGCGATGCTCTCACCCTCCTGAATAGACAGATTTACATTCTCCAGGATTGTTAAATGTTCCGTTTTCGTAGACACTACTTTGGTCACTGATTCAGCTTTGATTATGGAAGAACTCATGATTCGGCAACTATCCTATTTCGTTTTAATTGTTATTTCCTTGGCCTCTTTTCATGCAAAAGCGGCAACGTTACTCATTCTCGGGGACAGCTTAAGCGCAGGTTACAACATGCGCGCAGAACAGAGCTGGCCAACGATGTTATCTGACGAGTTATCATCAGGTGATGAACCAATGACGGTCATCAACGGCAGTGTTTCAGGCGATACTACGAGCAATGGCCTCGCCAAGCTCCCAGGACTTCTTAAACAACATTCGCCAGATTACATCCTAATAGAATTAGGTGCTAACGACGGCCTAAGAGGTTTCCAGCCTAACATAATCAAGAACAACTTGGCCTCGTTGATTAAGATGAGTCAAGAAGCAGGAGCAAAAGTTCTTCTGATGCAAATCCGTATTCCACCAAACTATGGAAAACGCTATGCGTCGATGTTTGAGGGAATCTATCCTGACCTTGCTCAAGAATCCGGGGTTCCTTTGCTACCCTTTTTCTTAGAACAAGTCATCATCAAGCCTGAATGGATGATGGAAGACGGATTGCACCCAAAACCAGAAGCACAGCCTTTCATCGCTCAGTTTGTAGCTGAAAGCATGCAGCCCCACCTTTGACTCTCACATTGAAACTTTTTTAAAGTTTCTTCAATTTAAGGGCATCAGATTCACCTTTTTGATGCCCTAGCTCAATATAATTTACAACACTTTACGTTATTCTGTTCCTTTATCATCGTCTTAGATAGGTTGTATAAATGATAATTGAACCGATTATCAGCGGTGTCGTCGCACGGTCAGCCCACCCAGAGGGCTGTAAAAAGGCGGTCGATAACCAAATTGATTACGTAAAGTCGGCCGATCCGATCAAGAACGGACCTAAACGAGTACTCATTATTGGTGCATCTTCTGGTTTTGGATTAGCAGCAAGAATTGCTCTTACATTTGGTGGTGCTAAAGCAGATACCATTGGAGTGTCCTTCGAGCGGGGGCCTTCTGAGAAAGGTATCGGGTCTGCCGGATGGTACAATAACATTTACTTCAAGAAACGCGCAGAGCAAGCTGGTCAACGCGCTATTAACATCGTTGGAGACGCATTTTCAGCAGACGTAAGAGAACAAGTAATAGAAGCTATTGAAACTTACTTTGAAGGAGAAGTGGATCTGGTTATATACAGCCTTGCTACTGGAGTAAGACCAAATAACGAAGGTGGCTTCTGGCGCTCTGCAATTAAGCCTATTGGGGAATCTGTTTCTGGGGCAACTATCAACCTAGAAACTGAACAATGGGAAGGCACCACTTTAGAGCCGGCTAACGACGAAGAAATTGAAGGCACTCTCAAAGTCATGGGCGGTGAAGATTGGGAAAGCTGGATCGATACTCTGGTTAATTCTGACTCTGTCGCTGATGGATTCAAAACTATTGCATTCTCGTATATCGGCCCAGCAGTGACGCACCCTATTTATTTGGACGGAACTCTTGGTCGGGCGAAAGTGGACTTACACCAAACTAGCCATGCCTTAAACTTAGAATTGTCTAATTTCAATGGCAACGCTTACGCTACGGTTTGCAAAGCACTTGTTACTAAAGCGAGTGTGTTTATCCCAGGTCTGAGCCCTTACCTACTTGCTTTATACAAGACTATGAAAGCACAAGGTAAACACGAAGAGTGTATTGAGCAGATGCAACGTTTGTTCTCCACCAAACTCTACGGCCAAAGCAAAATTCCAGTTGACGGGGAGCGTTTGATTCGAATGGACGATTGGGAACTGGATCCAGATATTCAAAATCAAGTAGGTAAACTACTCGACCAAATGGACGCAGACAATTTCAAATCCGTTGGTGATTTTGAAGGTTTCCAGCGAACATTCTTAAACCTAAATGGATTTGCCCTTGATGGTGTCGATTACACCAAAGAGGTTGACGTAGAAGCTCTCTATCGCCTACAACCCTAGTTGTTGCCTTTCCCGTTTCACGGTCTCAAAAGTGAGACCGTGATCATTCTTACCATCCGATGCTCACTTAACCTTCCGAGATTACCCCTGCAATAAGCAACTACTGATTATAATGAAGTAAGAAGCACATCATCAGATACATGATTGCGCCCCACAGGATGTGGAAAAAATCTATGATAGAAAAAAACAATTCTGGCGAGCTCACGAATAAGGATATTCGTAAGATTCAAAATCTCATCTCTTTGCTTGATGTCCCCTTTACTGCATGGGGCTATTGCATCTGCGAAGGAGACCGACTGCCGTTGAAATTTATCACCTTATCTGAATCATCAGAAAAAACAGATCTCAAAGACTTTGCGCTCAACAACGCTTCTGTTCCAACATCACCTGCCCACTATTTCACAGCATTAGTTGAAACACTAAATCTCAGTGCTTCAAACCTATCGGTAAAACACCTCGCATTTTATGGTAAAGACAAACAGCAACTTGGTATCGCTTTTATTATCGGGAAGCCAAACACGCGGATTACAAACACTCTCAATATCATTGTTACTGAGATCGAATCGCTAATCTCTACCAAGAGTATGCATGAAGAACTAAACATGTTGAAAGTCTGCCATAGGAACGAGCTTAGCAATCAAAAAAAACACATCGATAATCTAGAGCAACACTTGCAACACCTCAAATCCGAAAACGCTAGACTTACTCGCCAAATGCAGTACCAGCTTAATCATGACTCCACAACAAACATGTTGAACAGGTTAGGACTCGAGAATGCCATCAAAGCATGCTTTAAAAGTAGAACCATTATTGAAGGCGATGCTTACCTATCGGTTATTCTTTTGCAAATAACCAATGGAGAACGCATACAAGCGCGAATAGGCTGTGACGGGTTCGATACATTACTGTCACTATTCGAACAAAAGATAAGTAAAACAACACCGCACATTCATTATTACGCCAGAATATCAACGACGGAATTAGCGTTAACGACCATAGTCCCTTCGCTTGATGAACACTTCCTACCCAACTTATGTCGCCAACTGTCTAGCGTTGCTCGCAAAGGTTTAGGATTTAAAGATCAAGAGGTTCACTTCCATGTCTTTATGGGAGTAGCAAACTCCTACCATACTAACAATGCGTCTCAACTCATCAACAACGCTTACCAAGCTGCAGTCTCTTGCAAAGAGTCTGGATCATTGGTTAATACCTATACCGAAGCGGACCACGAAGAGCAAAAACAATTCAATCAGCTGGAACACTATCTACTGCAAGCTGTTAGGAATGATGACCTCATTCTTCATTTTCAACCGAAGGTAGACTTAAGCAGCGAAAAATGGGTAGGAGCAGAAGTTCTTTTGCGTTGGAAGCATCCTGTATTGGGAGATGTATCTAACGAAGCATTAATACACATGGCGGAACAAAATGGTTTAATCGTTGAAGTCGGCTATTTCGTTCTAAGGAATGCGATAGATAGAGCGTCAGAATGGATTGAGATTGCTCCGAACTTTGTTTTATCCGTCAATGTATCAGCCAAACAAATTTGTTCTCCACTGTTTGCAGACAGAGTTCTAGAAATGCTAACTCATAATGAATTACCCGCTAAAAACTTAGAATTGGAGCTCACGGAGAGCTGTCTAGTCTCCAATTTCGACGTTGCTTACAGCAACATCAGTCAATTGAAGCAAAGCGGCGTCAAATTTGCACTTGATGATTTTGGTACTGGATATGCGTCATTTAGTTATTTAAGGAAGCTTCCCTTTGATTCAATCAAAATCGACAAAGAATTTCTAGCCAATGTTCTATACAACCCACAAGACAAAACCATACTACGCTCTATTATCAACGTAGCTAAAAAGCTGGACAAGCAAGTTGTCGTTGAGGGCGTAGAAACACTAGCGCAACATCGCTTTGTATGCGCAGAGCAATGCGATATAGCCCAAGGCTTCTACTATGCCAAACCTATGCCACGCGACATATTTGAGTCTCAGCTTGAAAAACAATATCCGCCACCAAAACTCTATATTATTCGATAAACTTTTATTTTAAAGCTTAGAGCTTTACCCACAGCAGTGAGGCTCCTATAATCGCGCACCAACCTTAAGAAATTCGAGACATTCGACATGGATCTATTAATCGCCAAACTTAAAAAAATCGAGAAGCAAAATTATCGTGCTTACCAGCAAATCAAAGGTAGTTACGATTTCTCTGACTTTGATTTTCATATAGACCATGTTCAATCAGACCCATACGCGGCCGCATCACGTGTACGTGCATTCAGACAATGGGCACCAAGCGGTCTTGAATGGTTAAAGGATCAGTCTTCAGCCTATCAAATTGCCGCGCGAGACTATATTGCTCGTCAATTTGCTGCTTTTGCAAAGCAAGAAAATAATGTCTCCATTTCATTAACCGGTCAAACGGTGATGGACTCAACGGCCGTTATTTTTACCGACGAAGGGATTGAGCTTCGTTTTCGCGTTAACTTGCCAGCGGAAGGTCGCAGCATCTTAGCGAAGAAAGCCATTAATATGCTGACGTTCCATCTACCAAAATATATTCGTAAAGCGACATTAGAACGCGAATTAAACTTAGAAGAGCTGAAGAAGCACTGCGAAGTAGTGGAAGATCAGGTAGCACTACGTGAGCAGCTTGCTGCAAATAACTTAATTGCCTTCGTTGCCAATGGCAGTGTGTTACCACGAATCGCAGGTAACTGTGATTTACCAATGAAAGACGCCATCCCATTCACGTCACCAGAATCACTCGAAGTAACGTTACATCGTCCCAATCAGGGTTATATCAAAGGTATGGGTATCACCAAAGGTGTCACGTTAATCGTTGGTGGCGGCTTCCATGGTAAATCGACGTTGCTTAACGCACTTGAACGCTCTATTTACGATCATATCCCTGGAGATGGTCGCGAAGGGATCGTCACCGATGCGGATTCATGCAAAATTAAAGCGGAAGACGGACGCTCAATTCATAATTTGAACTTGAGTAATTACATTAATCATCTGCCGTTTGGTAAACAAACCACTGATTTCAGCACCCAAGATGCTTCAGGTTCTACGTCTCAAGCAGCATGGCTACAAGAATCCATTGAGGCAGGTGCCAGCGCTATCATGATTGATGAAGATACCTCAGCGACGAACTTCATGATTCGTGATGAGCGTATGCAAGCACTAGTGTCTAAAGGTGACGAGCCTATTACGCCATTTGTTGACCGTGTTGGACAGTTAAGAGATGAGCTCGACATTTCAACTATCATCGTCATGGGCGGTTCTGGCGACTACCTAGATGTTGCGGATACTGTGATTCAAATGCATGACTATCAGGCGATTGATGTCACAGAGAAAGCGCAGCAAGTCATCGCGCTTCATCCAACTGAGAGGCAGAATGAATGTGAGAAACCTCTGGAACTGATTCCACCTCGTCATGTTGATTGCGCACACCTACAACAGCTATTGATTGATGGAAAATTCAGAGTATCTGGCAAAAGCGCAAACAGTTTGAGATTTGGAAAAGAGTTCATTGATGTCCAAGCATTGGAGCAGCTTGAATCGAATTCGGAGCTCAATGCAATTGGCTGGCTTTTGTTCCAACTAGCACAACAACCAGGTTGGTCAATACATCCACCAAAGGCGCTATCCGAACTACTTCAAGGTGATTGGAGTGCGACGATGCCAAATTCAGGTGATCTTGCGAGGCCAAGATTGGTTGATACGTTAGCAACTTTAAACCGCCTCAGAGCAGCTAAAATGCGTCAGCCGCGTTAATTACGTAATGCCAAATGTAGTGAGTCTTTAGACTCACTACTCCTTCAATAGCGACCAAGCTTCGCAATAACGCCTAAACTTCTCCGCATCACCACCTTCACGATCCGGATGCCACTTAAGGGCTAGTTTACGCCACGCTTGTCTTATCTCTTTTTGCGTCGCCCATTCATTTAATTCAAAACACTTAAGCGCAACACTTCGTGACATTGTCACAGATGAAACACCAACAAAATTTTTGTACCGTTGCCAAAAATCCTCTAACAATCGTTTTACCTCTCCTGTATCAGCCTCATAGTGTGACCAATCCAGATAGTATTCTCTCAATGGGTTATTTTTATCTATTGCGTGCTCCGCGGAACGGTAAGAGAAAAGTTGAATGTCCATAGCTTCGACTTGCAACCACTTCTCGGGTATCAGTAACTCTTGTAGCTGATACAGGGCATTCATTAGTAAGAAGTTTCGTTTGAACAGGTCTTTTTCTGGAGACTCATCCAGTGACGGTATCAAGCCTGCGTCAGTGAGTTGAGAAGCTAAGGTATGAATTTTCAAACCATCCACATTGTTCTCAATTAAATGTAATACCGACCAAAGCAGAGGGTTATCTGCTTGTCGATGAGATTGGACTTGGCAATCTTTAGATCCTGTCAATCATCCTCTCCTATTACACTGTGTCTTCATTTAGAGATTAGCACTTCCACTCCTTGAATACACAAAAAAGGCCAGCATAAAGCTGACCTTGATTCTATTCGTTAGATAACACCTAACTCTCTCAATCGTTCCATTAGATAACTATCAGCTGTGTATTTATCTGACAGTACAACCTCTGGATTTGGGTGCAAAAATAGTGGTAATGAAATACGCGACTTCTCTTGCTTCTCACCCGTAGGATTGATCACACGGTGAGTCGTAGACGGGAAATACCCACCACTTGCCTCTTGCAGCATATCACCGATGTTTATGATTAGGTTTCCGAAGTCACATGGAACATCCAGCCACTCATCATCCTTTGTCATGACTTGAAGACCCGGTTCATTTGCCGCTGGTAAAACCGTCAGTAGGTTAATATCTTCGTGGGCAGCAGCACGAATCGCTCCAGGCTCTTCGTTCCCTGTCATTGGTGGATAATGCAGTACGCGTAGTAACGTTTTTTCGCTGTTCTTGATCATCTCAGACAGTTCAATCGAAAACTTGTCACTCACTTCTTTTGGTGCACACTCTTCTACCCAGCCAAGAAGCTCAGCAGCGAATTCATTAGCTCTTCGATAGTAATCCAAGATTTGCTCTTTTAGTTCTTCTGGGATCTGTCCCCAAGGATAGACATGGAAGTACTCTTTAATATCCTTAACTGAGTGCCCTTTAGCAACTTCAGACACGCTAGGTGGAAAATAACCGTCTTGAGTCTCTACGTTAAAGTGAAACTCATTCTTCCTTTCTGTGCTGAAAAACGTGTGCCAGTTCTGATAAATCGACTCTACAAGTTCTTGAGGAATCGGATGGTTTTTAAGAACCCCAAATCCTGTTTCTCTTAATGAACGTACAAATTGTTCCGCTGCATCTGGTGCTAAATAATCAACCGTTTCTAATTTCATGACTTTGCTTTCTTGTCGTTATGATTTGACGCAGATGTTAGAAAAAAGTTGGCGTTTTTTCAAAGAATCTATTGTATAGCTGTGTAAATGGTTGCGTTTTTTGTGCTATTCATCACCAAATTTGTTCGGATCACAATTGAACAGTGTTTTATTGTAGTTATACTACGCTTACTACATCGACATCAGATACTAAATATTATGAATTACAGAACCTCGACACGTTACTGCCCAATTCTCACCTTTCTTACCGGTTTATATTGTCTCGTATTTGTCTTCTCAGCCATTGCGCCGAGCTCGCGAGCAGTATGGGTAGCAGAGATTGTTCCTGCGGTGGCCATCTTGTTACTCATTTGGCTAGTGTCTGCAAAATTCCAGTTTTCCAAACCTGCTTACGTCTTGATGTTCATCTGGCTTGTCCTTCACACTATAGGAGCTAAGTATACATTCGCCGAAGTCCCTTTTGATTGGTTCAATCAGTTAATTGGCGCTGAGCGAAACAACTTTGATAGAGTTGCCCACTTTTCCATTGGGCTTTACGCCTTTCCTATTGCGGAATATGTCTATCGCAATAAAGTGATGAGTAAAATTCCAGCGATCATGTTTGCGCTATTCGCCATAATGAGCCTAGCGGCTGCTTATGAGATCATAGAATGGTGGTACGCCGCCATTGCTGGCGGAGATGAGGGTATCGCCTTTTTAGGTTCGCAAGGAGATATTTGGGATGCACAAAAAGACATGTTATGTGACACGCTAGGTGCTATCACAGCATTAATATTTTTTGCTCTGAAAACACCAGCTAAGGCTTAACATTTTGTTTTAACCAATTGAGGTAAGGTCTAAATCCTGCCTCAATGGGTAAAGCAACAATTTGTGGGACTTCATACTCATGGTTGGCAATAATAGTTCGTTCTAGACGCGAGTATGCTTCATTAGTCGATTTGATAATCAACAACACTTCCTCATCATGACAGACTTTCCCTTCCCATACATAGTGACTACCGATGTTTTGTGTCTGAATGCATGCTGCGAGACGACGCTCTAATAACACCCTTATTAAGTCATTAGCTTGTTGTTCATTTGATACGGTAGTAAGTACCGTTATGGCATTGGATTTCATCGACTGTTTCCCTATTTCATACGAATTTTTCCACCAACCATTTTGAGCGCCGGCGTACCACGAATTAATGTATCCCTGCCGAAAACACTCGAACACTGGGGGCAAACACCAAGTTCCTCTGTGAAATCTTCAGCGATCCTTTCCTTAAAACACTTGACCAGCGCGCCCTTTCCACCTTTACGATATCGAAATAGCTTAACGCCGCATTTTGAACAGAAAATGTCGACGGTCTTTACTGGACCCTTTTTGTTAGGTTTTGCCATTGTACTAACTGTTTATCTCAAGGTCGTCTGGTTTGACCCACACTTTACTAAAGTCAAACCAACCTAACGCATTGCATTTAGCATTTTGCAAACTACCACAATGGTCTTTGCTGATACCAAGCCAACAATGAAACATGGGAATGATTTGATAACTTTGAATCAGTTTCTTACCCAATTCTTGAGCAGGGAACTTTTCATTGGATTTTCCACGCCAATCTTCGACGATCTTGGACCATTGGTAAAAGTCTTCAGGCGTAGACATATGTTCGATATCGCTGTGACCAAGTAACCAGCCCGCTAATGCTTCCTCGCGCTTACTAGCAATACCCATAGGGCGAATCCATATGTCGATATCATCGAATTCCGGAGAATCCAAACCATAGCGTACCAGCTTAGTACGAATACCATCTTGTTTTAATAACTCTTCAATGCCCTTAGCAATCTCAGGGAACGTTGGATGCTCAGCGTAATAGGCAATTCTAATTTCTTTATCTGCAATGTGTTCATACTCAGCCTGTTGTAGCGCTTGTGCCTCAGACGTTGGATGATGGTACCATCCAGGCTTAAGCCCATGCGCGGGAATCATTCCAAGCTCTTCAATGGTCTTTTCCGGGAGCTTGCGGAAAATCGCCAACGAATTGATTTTTTTGCTCAGATAACGAGCCCAATGATCGTCTTTAGCAATGCCAGACACGCGATTTAACAACAAATAGGTACAGCCAGGGTCGAGTTCAATGTCGTCTTGAACTTCTGAACGGGCTCCAGCTATCGGATCCGCTAACGTAGGGAAAACCAATGTAGAATGCGTTTCGTCGATGACCCATACTTCCACCGTATCTAAAAGGGGACGATAACCAAAGTAGCCATCGAACGCGGATAAAATTAATCGCTTATCATTATTGGTCGTCACACAATAAGGGCCAGTACCAATAGGATATCGATCGAAGTCATCCGCTCGCATACTTTCAGGTGGCAATACCTTGGCCATATTCTCGGCAAAAAGCATCGGAGCTTGAAAGTCAGGTTGCGTAAAGTAGACATCAATGACCCATGCTGATGGCGAGATCACTTTGTCCAAGTGTTTATAAAGGTTAGCGCCTTTTAACGTTTCAATACTTTGAATTATGTGTTCAATTTTGAGCAATTCACCGTTATGAAAGCGAATCCCAGGGCGTATGTAGAAACGCCATTGCGTTTCAGAGATCTGTTGCCAATGGTGAGCAATATCCGGTTGTAGGACATCATTCTCGTCAAATTTAGTTAACCCACTGAATACTTGGCGTGCTATGTGAATTTCAGAACGGCGCATCGGCTTAGTTGGATTAAGCATCGACAACGCACGGTAGTATGGAAGCCGGATAACTTGTTTACCGTCTGCCTGAGTTACCCCTAAGTAGCTTTGAATGACATTAGATAGTCGACTTGCGTCTTTGTCGAGCACATTTAATGCATGACCAATACGCCCCTCTTCCAAATAACGCCTTGCCAGCGTTTCGCTCACATCATTCCGATTCTGTTTGAAGATAAGTTGAGAGAGCTTTCCTCGCCCTGCCGCTGGGTGCCATTCAATCCACCCTTCTTCTTCGAGTTTGTTAAGCACGATCCGGGCATTTCGTCTCGTACAGAACAAAATACCAGTCACATCTTCTAGTTGTGTTTCAGCGTCTTGACCTGAAAAGTGCTCAAATAAAATCTCAAATTGCTTTCTTAGGCGGGGGCTGCTCATAAAGAGGAAATACCATTCGTTGACTTGGAAATAAGTTTCCTCTTTATTAGCTTGTTTGGCAAGTTACAGTGTCAAAATCGCTATACCAGTCTCATCAGAGATAGCACGAATTTGCGCATCACTGTCTAATTTCACAGACCATTTACACTCCGCACCATTAGCAGAAATTACACATGCTGGAACGATAAGTTGTAACGCATCTACTTGGGCTTGCAAAGTCACGCCGCCCACCGCTAGCCGCACCACCACTTCATGTGGCGTGACAATCACCTTACCTTGGGAAAAATCGACGATCATCGGCTAGCCTTTTTGTTCTTTTTCACCGCAATCGTTAAACGACTGGTACATACTAACCTCTGCTTCTCATCGGTAATATCGATTTGCCAAACTTGAGTTGAAACACCCAGATGTAACGGTCTTGCGGTGCCTATGACGAAGCCAGAACGCATTGCTCGTACGTGGTTTGCGTTGATGTCTAATCCGACACAGTAATGGTCATTATCAACACAATAGTTCGCAGCAAGCGAACCTAAAGTCTCTGCTAACACGACAGATGCACCGCCATGAAGCATCCCCAACGGCTGATGAGTGATGCTACTTACAGGCATCGTCGCACTTAACGTGTCATCGGTGAACGCCGTATATTCAATTTGTAGGTGCTCAATTAACGTGTTCTTAGAAGTGCAATTTAACGCCTCTAATGAGATATTCTTCTTCCAAATACTCATCGATAAATCCTATACTTAGGTGAACTAATTATAAGAATGATGCCTGTCGTTAACGCGAATGGCAAATATCAAAATGTAGGTAACACGTTTCCTCTTATTCCAACTTAGGGGACGGATAACATCTAAGGGAGTCTCACATATGAAGACTTGGACAAAGGTTTGCTGCTTAGCAGTGATCACCTCTGCTATTGCAGCATGTTCATCGTCTCCAACTGGACGGAATCAACTGATTCTGTTCTCAGACGCGCAAATGAGTCAATTAGGTGCTCAATCTTTTGAGCAGATGAAAAAAGAACAAAAAGTAAGCAAAGATAAAGAAGTGAACGCTTATGTTCAATGTGTCGCAAAAACTATCACAGACCACGTGCCACCCCAACCTGAGTTCAGCGAATGGGAAGTGGTCGTATTCGATTCCGATCAAGTTAATGCCTTCGCACTACCTGGTGGTAAAATCGGAGTCTATACAGGGCTGTTGAATGTAGCAGTAACCCCAGACCAACTCGCTACAGTTATAGGCCATGAGGTGGCTCACGTTTTGGCTGACCACAGTAACGAACGTTTATCACAATCACAGTTAGCCAATACGGGACTTCAAATTACCAACGCTGCACTTGGTGGTTCTCAGTATCGCGATGTAACGATGGCCGCTTTGGGTGTTGGGGTTCAATATGGGGTGATCTTACCTTACGGTCGAACTCAAGAGTCGGAGGCGGATATCGTTGGGTTAGAGTTAATGGCGGAAAGTGGATTTGATCCCAATCAGAGTGTTGAGTTATGGAAGAACATGGCAAAAGCATCTGGAGGGAGTCAACCACCAGAACTTCTGTCCACTCACCCATCTCACGATACACGTATTTCAGACTTAAGAGCAAAAGCGGCGACGTTACCAAATTACGATACGATTAAACCTAACTGTAAATAGTTGAGTCACGCCACCTCTAACTCAATGAATACTGCAGAGGTGGCTTGATTAACCATGCACCTTGAGAATGCCGCCTAATCTCTCTAAGACGACCGGGTTATCTCTTACGTTGTCAAACCAAGTATCAGTCGCTGTCGCTAAAGCAAGACAAATGGTGTCGATAGGGATTGCCATTTGTTCCTTAATGCTGCTTTCATCCAGCGTTCGATACGCTTGAGGAGTGACGAATCTATATTTTTTCACCATCTTTAGAGACTTACTCATCTCCAAACTACTGCCTGTTTCATGAAAGAAAGCACATCTGAGCGCATATAACTCCTCTCCACGGAGTTGCAAGATTGTTCGGGTTTGTTTATTCGTTTTTTCCGTTAACTGCGAAGAAACCCATATTTGATACCACTTTTGATATCTCGCCCTAGGTTGTTTCTGAGGGTTTTCTAGTCTGCCACATATATCGGGTAACGTGAGCGCAGTTAATAAGGCAGCATACCAATCTTCTCTTTTCAGAGATTTCCTCACTGAGTCGGTAAAGTGTTTCATCTTGAGCCTTTAACGTAGTATCTAAAATAAGCAAAAAGCGTTATTTTTTTGTCGCTGACATTTTTTTGACGACTATGAATCAAGTGCCATATCTGTAATCTCAGTTTATAAAATGCAGTTGTCGAGCACAAACGTGCTCAACACAACTGGTTATAATAAATAGCTTTATAAAAGTTGTTTAGTATAACTAACTAAAAGAATAAAACTGTATCATCCAATATTAAAATGGATAATATAAGTCGTTTTCCGGACCTAATTCCTCAATTGAAGACTGTGACTTCTTATCATAAACAGCCTTTACAATAACTTTTGAATTATATGAATTTCTAAATAAGATCTCTTTGCCTTCACCCACTTTTTTACCATTAATGTAGTATGTAGCTTCTTTATTCGAGGACAATTTAATATCTTTAGTACTTATTCCAAGCTCTTTATTTATCTCTTTTATAGTAAGTAAAGAAAAAGGCTGTGTATACGTAATTTCAACGCTATAGGACAACGTACCATTAATGTTTAGGTTAGCATCTTCAACCTTTGTTGCATGAACCCTGTACTCACCAACCGTGGACTTCATAGCCTGACTAACAATATTTGTTTTATTTTTATTAAAACAATCACTTAGTGTCATTGAACTTGAGCAGATAACCTTTCCATCAAAGAAGACTTTTTTCTCCTTATCAGCATCTTGCTTCAGCCTCGTCTCAATGTCTTTTTTTAGTTTGGCAAGTTCTAGCTCTTTGCTCTTTTCTATCGCTTGCTTTTCGTCTTCATTATTTTTTATCTTCTTAACAAGTTGAGCTTCTTTATTAGTATCGCTATTTAACTTAGCAACGCTCTCATTATAAATAGTAATGTTATTTTGCAGTCTATTAATAAGATATTCGTTAATTTCTTTTTTTTCACTTGTAAGGTTCACTAACGAATTATATGTGGATTCTATATCTTCTTGCTTGTTACCAATTTCATTAATAACTGCATCATTATTATATCGCAGTATATCAACTTCATCGTAAAACTGTTTGAGTTTTATATTGACACTTTGGGTATCGAATTTTGCATAGATCTCTTTCTTCTTAGCCAACTCCTCTGGCGACAGTTGCAGTTGAGCAAATGAAACAGAAGGGAGCAAAACAGAGAGAAGCAATACTGGCTTTGTTATGTTCTTCATAATATTTGACGTTTAATTGTTAGTTTACTTAGTTTCAATCATATCTTTGGCGATAGATAGAAACAAGCAAACGCTAACATTGTTCTGACATTTATTTCAAAGGTGAGATCATGGACATATTTTATTCAGATGATAAATTAGAATCATGAATGTTAATTGTCTATACCTTTGAATCTACAATAAACTATGACCTAAGGAACAATCTGTATGATGGAGGTTTTTATCACTAAGATGTTAACCATTGAGTTGATACGGCCCCAAAGTTACGCTCTTTCCTCTTGCTAAGGCTCCTCATCTCACGACGACACAACCTAGTGCACGAGTTGATTATTAGTTACATCACCATTTGTACGTTTTCGTGATGTTGACAAACACTTCACTTTTATTTTGGTCCAAGACACCGGGATTTTGAGTGATTTAGCGCCTCACGCAGAGATGCAATCAGAGGTTGTTAGCTTCTTAGCCACTGGAATTAGTGCGATTTCTAACACTAATTCAGTGTTGTAACAGAAGTGAATTAAGAGATATAGAGCGAGTCTAAGACTCGCTTTTTTTGTTTTAGTACTTCAAGAGACATCGGCCACCATGCTGTCATCATCAGCTTGGTAACGAGTCCATATCTCCTTAAGAGTTTCTGTATTGAGCTTAATCCCCCTCTCTTTTAGAAACTCCTCGTTGTACAGCTTTGAGTAGGAACGGTCCGCCAGGTCACAACTGAAGGTGACAATTGTTTTTCCTTTGCCCATTCTAGCCGCAGTGTACAGGGCTCCCGCTACGTTCAGTGACGAGCTACTGCCAAGAACTATACCGTCATGTTCCGCTACCAGACGAGAGATAGTCACTAAGTCCTGATCAGGTAAAGTGATTGCATGATTGATTTTCGCCTGCCTGAAGTTCTCTACCGTTCTCATAATACCTATGCCTTCAGTAAACGAACTCCCTGTAGATCTGTATTCTCCGTTTTTCAGAAAAGAATGAATACCTGAGCCATCGGGATCGACCAACCAAGTTTTCAGATTTGGCTGTTGCTGCGAGAGGTAGTGAGAGTTTCCAGCAATTGTACCGCCAGTCCCTACTACAGACACTAATGCGTCTATGTTGCCTTCGGTTTGTCTCCATATCTCGGGGCCCGTGTTTAAATAGTGCGCTCGGTAATTGCTTAGGTTCTCAAACTGATCGGCCCACCAATAATCTTCATGCTCCTCACCTATCCTCTTGGCGGTATGGTAAAAGTGTTCAAGGTTTGCAAACGGACAAGGGTCGACCAGCAACAGTTCGGCACCATAGAGGGAAATCATCCTTTCTTTTTCTTTCGCTTGCCCTTTTGGCATCACGACCAGCATCTTATAACCAAGTGACTTCGCCACCAGTGCTAGCCCAATGCCGGTATTCCCTGCGGTTCCTTCTACTATAGTCATACCTGGTTTTAGTTTTCCGGCTTCAATGGCATCGGTCACCAACTGAAGCGCGGCTCTATCTTTTATTGAACCTCCTGGGTTCTGTTGTTCGCACTTGAGAAGGATGTTGCAACCGGATATCTCTGAGAGACTGTTAATTCTGACCAGATCGGTGTCACCGATGAGTTCACTGACATTGTTTGCAATAGAGGCAATTGACATAATGGCTCCACTTATCTATCTGATTTATTTAGCGTGTGTCTTCATTGTTAATTATCATAAGCGTAGTTAGGTGGGTTGCTTAGTCAAGATAAGTACAAAAGGAGATGGTATTTATAAAGCGCTTTTGTATAGAGAAGCTCGACAGAGTTTGGTATTTTACCTCAAGGCAATTACACATCTGACCACTCGTCCATTCAGTGTTCAGCGCTGTAATCACTAACGTCTATGGGTCAAGGGAAACGCCTGAAATACTCTAAGGGAATCATTTTTTCATGTCACTAACAACAAAACATGCTTTAGTCGTTGAAGGCGGTGCTATGCGAGGTATCTTTGCCGCAGGGGTTTTAGATGGCTTTATCGACCACAACTATAATCCTTTTGATTTTTGTATTGGAGTCTCAGCTGGGGCGACCAATATCGCGTCGTGGCTGTCTAATCAACGCGGACGAACTTACACCATCATAGCGGACTACTCGTGTCGCCCAGAATTTATCAACTTCCATAACTTTGCTAAGGGTGGTCACTGGCTAGATCTTGACTGGCTCTGGGATCATATTGCGAGACATTATCCCTATGATATGCAAGCATTTAACGAGCAGCCTATTCCTTTCCATATTGTTACGACCGACGTTAACACAGGAACTCCTGTATACACATTAGGATCACAAAGTAATTTAGAGATGATTCTAAAGGCATCATGCTCAGTGCCTGTCGCCTACCGCACACCTATAAATATCGATGGAAGAAAGATGATTGATGGAGGAGTTGGTGATTCAATTCCCGTGATTGAGGCATACAAAAAAGGTGCTAAGGTCATCACAGTGGTTCTGTCGCAAAAACAAGGTTATGTCAAACGCCCACCTAAAGCACCTTGGCTACTACGTCGGCTTATGAAAAATACTCCGCTGCTGGCAGAAGCAATGATCAACCGCGCAGACCAATATAACCAAACGATGGCGTTTATCAACAACCCTCCACCCGACTGCACTATTCACGTTATTACTCCAGAAGATAACTTTTCTGTAGGACGGCTAACAACAAATAAAGACAAGCTTGAAGCGGGATATCAGATGGGGTTAAGAGCGGCAAACAAAGTGGTTCAGCAAGATACATAGCGTGTGTTGTCTTTGCGCTTATCATTTAACCAATAGATAGAACTAAAAAGCGAGCACTAAGCTCGCTTTTAACTATTCGTTTTCAATTATGGTTACAGTAGTTCTACCGACTGCTGTGCAATTACAAACTCTTCGTTAGTCGGAATAACCATCGCTACAGCATCTAGCATCTCAGATTTACCGATGATGCCAGCGTTTCCGAAGCGAGCATCTTCGTTGCCCTTCACATCTTCTTTAAAGCCAAGAAGTTTTAGGTTGTTGAGAATCTCGCTACGAATTGGCATTGAGTTTTCACCAATACCACCAGTGAAGATGATGCCATCAAACGAATCTAAAGCTGCTAGGTAAGATGCAATGTATTTTGATACGCGGTATGTAAACACTTGAAACGCCAGTTTTGCGCCTTCATGACCTTCTTCCATCGCTTCCAGAATGCCACGTGCATCACTCGTTAGGCCAGAAACACCTAGGAAGCCTGACTCTTTGTTAAGTGCGTTAAATACTTTGTCCTGTGACCAGCCCTTTTTCAAAAGGTACTCAATAATACCTGGGTCTAGGTCACCACAACGAGTACCCATCATTAGACCAGACAATGGAGTGAAACCCATTGAAGTATCTACTGAATCACCATTATTGATAGCACATACAGAAGCACCGTTACCAAGGTGTACTGAAATGAAGCTAGACTCTTCAATTGGTTTATTGATCATCTTGGCGGCTTCGCGGCTTACAAAATAGTGGCTAGTGCCGTGGAAGCCGTAACGACGGATGCCGTAGTCTGTGTATAGCTCATTAGCAATAGCACCAGTGTATGCACGCTCAGGCATCGTTTGGTGGAATGCTGTGTCAAACACTGCGAACTGAGGAAGAGAAGGAAATGCTTCCATCGCTGCTCGGATACCGATAGCGCCTGCTGGGTTATGTAGTGGAGCAAGATCCGCAAGCTTTTCAATTTCCGCTGTTACTTCTTCGTTGATGCGCACAGTCTTAGTGAATTTCTCACCACCGTGAACAATACGGTGACCTACGGCAACAATGTTCTCTTGTAGGCCAAGTTCATCTGTTAAACCCACAAGCTTGCTGATCGCAATTTTGTGGTGACTGTCGTCGCCTTCGATAGCGATTTCAGTTTTTTCACCATTAAATTTCCAGCTCATACGAGATTCAGGAAGGCCAAAGCACTCTCCAAGACCAGACAGAACTGCTTCACCACTTGCTGAGTCGATTACAGCGAATTTCAGAGATGAACTACCAGAGTTAATCACGAGAACAAACGAATTAGACATGGGGGGATATCCTGTTTTGAGCATTGATGGAAGACGACTTCCTAATATTTGTTTGTATTATTCAATATTTTTTGAATCTTTCAACTTTCTTTTATACAAACAACTGTATCAAAATGATATTTATTGATAATGATCAAGGTCCGATTTAATTCACATCTTGAATTTAATCGATTACATACCTTGATTATAGGGCAGGTTCGCACCAGTTGCATATTCATCATACAAAAAAGCCGGGCATGAGCCCGGCTTTCAACTATTTTTGAGTAGAAGCGATATTATGCTTCATCACGACGATTGCGTGAGAAGCTTCGCTCGCCACGGTGACTACCACGGTGGTCTCCACCACGGTTACGATCAAAACGACGCTCGCCATCACGACCACGACCACCTTCACGGTTTCCGTCACGGTTACCACGATAGCCACCGCCTTCGCGATTACCGCCTTCACGATTACCTCGGTATCCACCGCGATTTCCATCACGGTTACCATCGCGACGACCACCACCATCACGGCGACCACGCGGCTCACGGAAATCAGTAAAGTCTACCACTACTGCACCCGCTTCTTTTTGGCGGATGCGCAGTTTACGAAGCTTACCAGCAACATCAGAGGTCATTTGCTTTGGAAGCTGAACGTAAGTTGACTCACGATCTAGCTTAATTGCACCGATAGAACCTTTTGTTAGGCCAAGTTCGTTCGCAAGTGCACCTACGATGTCTTTAACCTGAACACCTTGCTCGCGACCTACTTGCAGTTGGTAAGTATCCCAATCAGCAGTGTTGAAGCTACGACGACCATCACGGCCTCCGTCACGACCACCTTCACGACGCTCTTTGCGACGTTGCTTGTCACGCTCGATAGCCGCGATCATTGGGTCTTCACCAATGTAGAATAGTGGGCGTTTACCCTGTTGGCGCTTAAGTAGAATTGCCGCTAGTGTTGCTGCGTCAATTTCTAAAGTTTCTTGTAGCTTTTCAACAAGCTCAGCAAACTTATCAAGTGACTTGTGCTCAGTTTCTTGAGCAAGTTCTTCACCAAGTTTAACTAGACGAGCTTCTGCAACTTTGTCACGTAGAGGAAGTTGGATTTCTTCCATTGAGGACTTAGTTACGCGCTCGATAGTGCGAAGCATACGGATTTGGTTTGTGCGAACTAGAAGGATCGCTTTACCTTTACGTCCAGCACGACCAGTACGGCCGATACGGTGGATGTAAGACTCAACATCGAATGGGATGTCGTAGTTAAATACGTGTGTAATACGTGGAACGTCTAGACCACGTGCAACAACGTCAGTCGCAACTAGGATGTCGATAACACCTTGTTTGATGTGATCAACTGTGCGCTCACGTAGAGACTGAGGAATGTCACCGTGAAGTGCTGCTGCTTTGAAGCCGCGCGCTGATAGCCAGTCTGCAAGACGCTCAGTGTCTTGACGAGTACGTACGAATACGATTGACGCGTCAGTTTCTTCTGTTTCTAGAAGACGAGACATTGCTTCGTCTTTTTCTACGCCTTTAACAACCCAGAATTGCTGCTCTACTTTATCTACAGTGTGGTTTTTACCAGCAACGTCAACATACTCTGGCTCACGCAAGAAACGATCAACGATCTTCTTAAGCATTGGAGGCATAGTCGCAGAGAATAATACGCGCTGTGCTGTTTCAGGAGCGTGCTCCATGATCTCTGTTACGTCATCAACAAAGCCCATGTTAAGCATTTCGTCTGCTTCATCAAGAACGAAAGTGTGTACTTCGTCTAGGTGTAAACGGTCACGGTTGATAAGGTCTTGTACACGACCAGGAGTACCAACAACAATGTGAGCACCATTTTTAAGTGCACGCATTTGATCGACGATAGATGCACCACCGTAGATTTCTAGTACCTTTAACCCATTGATGTTTTTACCAAGGTTTTTCATTTCCGCCGCAACTTGAATAGCAAGCTCGCGAGTAGGCGCAAGCACTACAGCTTGTGGCTTACGTTGATCAAGGTTTAGCTTATTAAGCAGAGGAAGAGAGAATGCAGCTGTTTTACCAGTACCAGTTTGAGCTTTACCTAGTGCATCTTTACCTGCTAACAAGTGCGGAATTGCCGCAGCTTGGATAGGAGTTGGAGATACGAAACCCATTCCGTCAAGAGCAGAAAGGATTGAATCGTTCAGCGCTAAATCGCTAAACTGAATTGAAGAATCTTGCATTGGGATCCCATTTATCAATTATTAACTAAGGTCCCACGAGCTCTACCAATTCCAAACTGATCCAGATTGCTTCTAAAGCAAA
Organism: Vibrio barjaei; assembly: GCF_001639065.2. Taxonomy (GTDB): domain Bacteria; phylum Pseudomonadota; class Gammaproteobacteria; order Enterobacterales; family Vibrionaceae; genus Vibrio; species Vibrio barjaei. The sequence goes on along the minus strand of NZ_LQXO02000053.1, from coordinate 12,839 downwards.
CCTTAAAGAGCTGATTCCATTCAGATGCGGATAAGTAGCAAATCGCATCAAGCCGCTAGGGACGTAAACAAGGAGGCGGATTATTCCCTAAAAGCACAAAAAAAGCCAGAAAAAATTGAAATACATCACAATTTTATTCTCGATGACAAAATTCTGTATAAAGCGTCATCAAATATACATGCAAAGCGCCTAAAACCTAGCCTTCGCACTCGTATTTCGGCTAGGCATATTCCGGGCATTTGGGTATAGTGTCCGCACTTTCATTGTTAAGAAGTAGATACATGTTCCAAGACAATCCGTTACTTGCACAACTTAAGCAACAAATTCAGGAAACCCTTCCAAAAAAAGAGGGGACGATTAAAGCAACTGAAAAAGGGTTTGGCTTCCTAGAAGTTGACGCAAAAAACAGTTTCTTTATTCCGCCACCATACATGAAGAAATGTATGCACGGAGATAAAGTTGTTGCAATTATCCGTACTGAAAAAGACCGAGAAGTAGCGGAACCACAAGAACTTATCGAACAGGCTGTCACTCGATTCATTGGCCGAGTTAAACTTATCAAAGGAAAACTTAACGTTGTTCCTGACAGCCCTACTCTTAAAAAGCTCACACTTAAAGCCAAGACTAAGAAAGGCATTAAGTCGGATGATTTAAATGACGGTGACTGGGTCGTAGCACAGGTAATTCGTCACCCATTGAAAGACGATGGCGGTTTCTTTGTAGAAATCACTGAAAAGATCACAGACACCAATGACAAAATCGCACCTTGGTGGGTTACGTTGGCTCAAAATGATTTACCAAAGACTGAACCAGCAGGCCTTGAAGACTGGGAAATTAACGATCATTCCGATCTAGAGCGTATCGACCTAACAGACATTCCATTTGTCACTATTGATGGCGAATCAACAAAAGACATGGACGATGCACTTTATGCAAAGAAAAATGACAACGGCAGTTTTGAACTCACTATTGCTATTGCCGATCCAACCGCATATATCACACCAGAAGACGATATGGACAAAGTCGCGAGAGAGCGCGGCTTCACTATCTACCTTCCAGGACGTAATATCCCAATGCTCCCTCGCGATTTAGCGGACGATCTCTGCTCGTTAATTGAAAATAAAGTACGCCCAGCGATATGTTGCAAAGTCACGGTAAGTGCTGACGGCGTGATTCAAGATGATATTCAATTCTTCGCAGCCAACATAAAATCTCATGCACGTCTAGCTTACGACAATGTGTCTGATTGGTTGGAAACCGGAACTTGTGACAAATGGCAACCAAGTGAAGAAATCGCTCAAGTGGTTACTGAACTAAATGAATTTGCCAATGTTCGCGCGCAATGGCGCGAGACACACGCCGTTGTATTCCCTGACCGTCCAGACTATCGCTTTGAGCTTAGTGAAGACAATGACGTCGTGGCTATCCACGCAGATATGCGCCGTGTGGCCAACCGCTTGGTAGAAGAGTCCATGATTACGGCCAACATTTGTGCAGGCCGTGTACTGAGTAAAGCGTACGGCTATGGCGTTTTCAATACTCACCTTGGTTTTAAAGCGGACAAGCTGAAAGATGTTGTAGAGTTGGTCAACCAAGGTAAAGAAGACAACCTTTATACTGAAGAAAACCTGTCAACTCTTGAGGGATTTGCTCAACTCCGCCGTAATCTTGGTGGTTTAGATTCAAGCTACCTAGATAACCGGATTCGCAAATATCAAGCGTACAGTGAAATCAGCAACCAGCCAGATGCACATTATGCAATGGGCTTGGACGTTTACGCGACGTGGACATCTCCTATTCGTAAATATGGTGATATGGTCAACCATCGTCTGTTGAAAGCCTACATTCTTGGCTCTGAACCATCGCAACAGCCAGATGATGCTTTAGGTGAAGAGCTTGCTCTACATCGTAAACACCACAAGATTGCTGAGCGTACTGTGGGTGATTGGCTATATGCTCGTACACTTGCCGACGAACCTAAGAAACAAACACAGTTCACCGCAGAAATCTTTGATATTAATCGAGCTGGTATTCGTGCCCGTTTGCTAGAAAATGGCGCTTCTGTGTTTATTCCAAACCCGCTCATCGTTGACAACAAAGAGCGCATTGAAGGAAACAACGAGAACGGCACGGTTTCTATTGATAAAGAAGTCGTATATCGTCTAGGCGACACGTTTAAAGTGACACTGAACGATGTTAATCAAGAAACACGTAGCTTAATCGCTAAGCCTGTTGAAGTATTTGCTGATGCACCTAAAAATGCATCAGCAGATCAAAGCGATAAAACGGCTAAATAGCCAATAGCACCTCGCTGTACAACACAAAAAGGGAGCCATCGGGCTCCCTTTTTAATATGAATGATGCTTTGTCGTTCATGCATCACCAAAAGTACGCTTTAGGATCTTTCTCAATCTCCCTCATCACCGCGGTAAGGTCCGTACTTTTACCAAGGAATGGATACGGCATCCAGTTGTCCCCTTCATCTTCATCGGGAACGAAAATCGACCATTCTCTAGTATTGGAATCGAATAGGACTTTAACGACGACACTGGTGTAACTGGAAGAACTTGAGTCCAATAGATAATGAGCTTTAGAAAATAAGACGCCATGCTCAACCATTTCAAACAAGGACTTACCCAGTTCAACGGGCATACTCTTGTTACGGTTGCTGCAAACAATTTCGGCACATCTTTCTAGGCGACATTGTGACATTTCGATAAGTGTCATATACCCCACCTTTTGGCTGACTATGTGTTTAATATAACTGCTTTTTGGATAATATGTTAGCGTTCGACGCCACACAGTAACCATTTTTATCCGCTAATTTATTGGCTATGCAACTTCACTTCACAAAAGTGTCACACAAACGAAATATGATGTGGCAAATTCTCACTTTAATTGGAGTTTCTCTATGCTTCGCGTCGCTTTAGCCGCTCTACTCTCCTTCTCTGCTGTAAACACTGTAGCAGCACAAGAAGTCAATATTTCTGGTTCTACATCTGTTGCTCGTGTTATGGATGTCTTGGCAGAACAATACAACACATCACACAGCGACACGTTCATAGCGGTTCAAGGAATCGGTAGTACAGCGGGTATCACCTTAGTGGAAAAAGGGGCAGCGGATATTGGTATGAGCAGCCGTTATCTTACAGAGCGTGAAAGCAGTGAAAGCCTAGACGTTTTTCCCATTGCTTACGACGGTCTAGCTATTGTTGTCAACTTGGCAAACCCGGTTCAAGACCTCACTCGCGAACAGTTGTTTGACATCTATAAAGGGAAAATTAATAACTGGAAGCAAGTTGGTGGCCCAGATCAGAAGATTGCTGTTGTGACACGTGAGGCCTCTTCAGGTACTCGTTCAAGCTTCGAAAGTCTATTGGGCTTGACTCAGATCATCAATGACAGACTAGTCTCTGATATCAACCCAACGAACCTCGTTGTAAATAGCAACAGTATGGTAAAGACCATTGTTAATAACAACCCACACGCCGTAGGTTACATTTCTGAAGGTTCGGTCGACCGTTCAGTAAAAGCTATTAAGTTTGAAGGTGTGGAAGCAACCACCAAGAATATCTCCGAAGGAAAATACAAGCTCGCGCGCCCTTTCCTTTTGCTACACAAGAAAGATGACATTGATGATGACGCAGATAAATTCATTTCTTTCGTGCTATCTAGTGAAGGACAGTCCCTCATCCAAGAGTATGGCTACACGCCTATTAAAAAGTAGTCAGAGTCATCGATACATATGGGAAAGCTTTGCTTTCCCTTTTTTGTTTCTATCAAGGTTGGAATCATTGAATACATAATTCCGACACGTCTGCCATTTCCCATGTTATCGCAACCTGCTATGTTGTTATTCTAAAATGGTTTATCCCCAATAGGAGTCTATTCATGATTGTCACTACTACTCAAACCGTTGAAGGAAAACGTATAGTAGCTTACAAAGGCGTGATCGCCGGCGAAGCGATCTTGGGTGCTAATGTCTTCAAAGACATGTTTGCTGGCCTGCGAGATATTGTAGGCGGCCGTTCGGGCACCTATGAGAGAGAGCTACAACGTGCGCGTGAAATCGCCCTAAAAGAACTAGAACAAAAAGCCGCAGATGCTGGCGCTAACGCTGTTGTAGGTGTCGACCTTGACTATGAGGTACTTGGTACTGGCAACGGTATGTTAATGGTGTCGGCGAGTGGTACTGCAGTCGTTGTTGATTAAAGACGAATAAATAAGGCAGCGAAAGCTGCCTTATTTGGTTACTCTAAAAATACTAAAGCTTGGTCACAGTCAGCGTTGGATTAACTTTATTTGTTGCATCCAACTTGAAACGATAGTTTCCCTCTTCAGCGATATTTATAGTGACATTATCATTGCTACCTGCAGTAAGAGTGTTTGCATCACCCAAAGTAATACTTACTTTGCCACCAAAATTTGTCTCTGCGTTCCAAGACACATCGGCGACCTTCATATTAAAACTTCCCGCTTGTACCGATATATCCAACTGGTAAATATTATTGGCAATATAACTAAACTTAGCCTTGGAATTTTCCGCTGGGGCATCCCATGTCGTGATCGAACCACGTAAGTAAAGTTCCGTATTTCCGAATGGTGCGATACTAGATACATCTTTATTACTGTTGTCTATTGGCAAGCCTACACCCTGGCTCTCACCTTGAGGAAGTACAAAGACAGCGGTTGTCAATGCTGGTACAGAGAAGGTTTCATTACTAAATGAGGCTGCTTTCACTTCTCTATCATAAGACGATTTTTGAACCGGATGCAGCTCAAAACCGCTAGTCCCTTCAATCTTGAAGTCCTTAGTAAATGCCGTAGAGTTAACCATAACCACCGCTGCATCATATGCAGAATCAAGCTCAGCGCCTGCGCTGGTTCCATCATCAATCGTCATGACAATTAAACCTTGTGTTTGACCCTGACCAACGTTGCGGAAATCGACTCGTTTCATGACCTCTTCAGCACTATCTAAGCGGAACAGCTCACTACTACTTCTAATTTTAAGTAACTCTAAGAATTGTTGTTTGGTTAGCTCAATGTCCGTTTGAGAGGGTTTGGCACTAGAGTCGGCTATGATTTTTCTGATCAAATCCCAGTTAGCGCCATCTTTGTCTTCTCGAGGTAAACCAACATTCCAGTTGTTGTCTGAACCATCGAAACGAACGCGGTTATACCAATCACCTGAGTCATAGGAATCTCGTTGCATAGACTTAGATCGCAGTAGCTCTGAGCCCATGTGAATAAATGGAATACCCTGCCCTAACATCACGGTTGAAAGCGATACAGTCTGCATTCTAGCTCGCTTCGCCGAATCTATCCCTGTCGCAATCTTGTAGGCGTTGTTGTCCCAAAGTGTTTGGTTATCATGCTTCGATACGTAGGAGATATTCTCCGATGGGAACTTGGTATAGCCTGCCGGAGCGCCATTATAATCCACGTCTTTACCACGTTTAGTCTCGCCAGTATAATCTAAGAGAACATAGTCAGCCAAATTGCCCGCCATACCTAAACGAACGATATCTTGATTGTGAAGTCTATCGTTTGTCGTTTCAGCTGATTCGATTACCTCTTCATTAGGGTAAGCCGCATTACCAAACCCTTGATTAAACCTCAGTGCATGGCGACCATCGCTGTTAACGCCGCCATCAAAAGGACTACCACCACGTACTGCGTCACGTAATCGATCAGAGAAAGTGCCAATTTCCGTACCTGCCATCGCTAGCTGTGTGGCTTGCTCAAATCGGGCGTGATTAGAAACTTCACCAAAGTCCCAACCTTCACCATAGAAAATAGTATCGGGATCAATCGCTTTCACTTTCTCTAAGGCATAAACCATCAAGTCTTTTGGTTGGTGCCCCATAAGGTCAAAACGGAAGCCATCGACTTTATAGTCATCAGCCCAAACTAATAATGAATCAACCATTAGCTTACCCATCATCAAGTTTTCCGTCGCAGTATTGTCACAACAGGTCGAGTTTTCTACACCTCCGGAATTGGTATTAAGCCTGTGATAATACCCAGGAACAATTTTATCCAACACCGACTTATCGTTTACTCCAGAGGCATTGGTGTGGTTATATACGACATCCATGACGAACTTTAGTCCCATATCATGAGTCGCTTTTACCATTTGACGGAACTCTTTGATTCTTAGTGAGCCTTCAGCGTCGGTAGCGTAACTACCTTCAGGAACCGTGTAATGGAATGGATCATAGCCCCAGTTAAAACTGTCATACATGCGCAGGTCATTCATCAAAGACTGTGCGTTCGCACTTGCTGGGTCATAGCTTTGCAATAGATCTTCAATGACCAGCCCACTATCTGCTGTAGAACAAACCGCAGCTTTAGCATTAAGAGCACATAGTTCACCGACCGTATCGGTAATATCAACTCTATAGACTTCATCAACTGTCGCAATATCAAACACAGGTAATACATGCAAAGTTGTTAAACCCGCTTGTTGCAATGACTTTAGATGAGTTACCGACTCTCGAGTATCTTCGGTTAGTGCTAAATACTTGCCATTCAATGCCTCCGTTCCTCTAGAATCACTAAAGCTAAAATCACGTATGTGAGATTCGTAAAGGACATGATCCTCAGCTTTATCTAATTGAGGACGAGAATATGATTCGTCATTCCAACCTTCAGGCATTAATAACGTATCATCGAGATCTACAACTTGAGAATATAGAGAATTTGCGGACACGCTAAGTGAATATGGGTCAGTTACTAATCGCTGCTCCACTTTACCCGTCGTTGGATGGTACACCTTAACGTCATAACGATAGAACTTATTCAGTACGCCACTGACTCCATTCGAGGACCATATACCAGTGTCCGCATCTTCGGCCATTGGATATACACTATCTAGGGTCTTATCTTCATTATAAACTTCTACCGACACTGACATTGCTGTTGGTGCCCAGAGTTTAAACGTCACATCACTTCCTTCAACAACAGCACCAAGCGTTTGCGCAATTGCGTTACCCCCATCTTTTGAGGCAAATACAGAGTCAAGAACTCCTGCTGTTTGAAGCTCAGTGGCGGCAATGATTTCATTACTCTTGTTAAATGCAGCTATCACAAGTTGGTTTTTCAAAAGTGTGTGTCGTGTCTCCGCATTCACATCGATGTTAAGGGCAGTTAAGCTAGCTAGGTGCTTGTAGCGATCTTTGAGTGCCTCTGGTAGCTCACCAGAAATGATGAGTTCAACGTGTCCATCTTGCCCATGAATAGACTTATCATCATTCATTGTGATACTGCCGTCTTCACTGTAGAACAGAACCACTTTATCTGCTGTCGAAGCAGCCTCCCAACCAATTGTGGCGCCATCTAACCAGTGAGCGGCCCGCCCATCGATCGCGACCGGTCTCTCCGCAGTAGGAACGTAATAAATTTGGCTGCTACCATGGAAACCAAATAACCCCTTACTGTCATCAAGTTGACGTAGTTGAACCTTGTGATTTCCACTACCAAAGGCTTTCTCATCTCCATTGTGCAGTATAAAGTTCATACATTCGTGAGGGTCTGATGCATCTGGGTTCACCTTCAAAACATAATAAGCGCCATAGGTAGAGCTTACCCCTGTATAACCAAATGGTGCATCCCAGTTCGTTCCACCATCACCAATGTTCATTGCTTCTAGGTCAGTACTTTCACACCCTTCACCATTCCATAGATGTAACCCCCAACCAGCGTACGGATCACCTGATTGAGCCGCTAAGTCACGTTTATAGTAGATGACGACTTCATTCTCGCCAGCCTTGTACAAACCGTCCACATCTCCACTATTGCCACCAGCACTTGTTCCAGAGTCGCTATTCGTATTGCATCCTGCGATTAGTGCTATTGAAATCAATGGTATAAGCGTCTTAGCTACCACTGTCATCTTCAGTTTATTATCGTCCACTTTTCAACCTTTTATTATTGAGGGTAAATTAGTTAGTTCGCCCTCTATGCTATGAAAGGTGATGCTCAACAAAATGTGAACAATGCATGTTAAGTTTTTGTATCAGATGAAATAAGGGTTTGATTGAAGCGTGTTCACGTTGATGGCCATTTTCGCCAAAAAATATGCACACAAGTGCACATTTTTCGGTCTTTTTTTCTCAGGCGTAGCGACGATGGCGTAGAGAGATAGGATGAGAATTCAGCCTCCAATACGAGAGATAGATCTATTTTTCACTCTTTGTTATTTTTCTTCGTTAAGAAAGAACGGCATTTCTGCTGTTATGTTGGAATTCCAATGATGTTCATTCACTAGGGAGGAAATCACCTTTTAACAGAATGACTCTCCTCTGGTCAGAATGGTTATCAAGCTGGAAACAGTCAGCTAGTAAACCCCAAAAGCTTCAATGCCTTTGGGGTTTTCTACACGTACTCACTCCTGAGTCACTAGTTGAATATCAATATCACCGTTTGCGGAATTACCTTGTTCATCTTCAACCGTTACTTGAACCGCATTACCCGCGTTCGCATTGAAATTGACAACGTCAACATCATCCAGTCCTGCGGTAAAGTCTATGACGAATGCACAAAGGTAAGTATCACTCGCCGAGCCAGCGTAGGTAATTGACTGGTTGAGTTGGCAAGCTGGATAAAAGACTTCGTTGTACGTGCCACCAATATTTCTGAACGTAAATCCATCATCCACTACATCCGCATTCAACACATTTTGACCAAACAAGGTTAAACCTTGGAATGTCACATCCTCTATGCTGGTATTTTTAACTTGCAGCACAACCACCACTCTTGGAGCAAACGCAACATCAACAGTTGGAAGCACATCAGTAAAGTTGACCGTTGCTGTAGCAACGTCCATAACGGCTTGTCCATCAGCATCCGTACCTTTCACCGTTGCTTCATTAGTATGGCTCCCCCCTGCATTACCTTGTAAATTTCGAGAAATTTGACAAGAGAGTACGTCACCAGGATTAGCCACATAGTTAGCAAGCGGTGTAATTCCACCGATCAAACATTCATTAACTAACTCTCCAAACTTATCGTCCAACAAAGAACTGAACGAAACAGTATCCACACCATTACTATCGACGGTAATAGTAAAGGTGTACTCGATAGAGCGTTTGACACTAGGGTCATCACCTGTTTCCGGCACTGAAGTTGGATTGGCCTCTTTTAGCAGGGATATACTAGAGGGAACATTAAGAACAGCAACCGAATGAGACTCGCTCCCACTTGCGGTATCACTCTCATTGTCAGCTATAGTTACACTTGCCGTATTGAGAATGGAAGCATCACCAAAATTACCAACAATACTTTCTGTATAGGTACAAATCGCTTGTTCTCCAACTCCCAGTACAGCACCTGTGCTGCACGTTCCTGTACCCGAGGACAAATCATACAAAGTATCGGTAAACGAGCTGATGGTCACTGGAGAATCAAAGTAGGCCGACGTGTTAGTAACAGTAATGGTATAGGTCACTTGGCCACCCGGCTCGGTAACTGAAGAGACATTACCTTCTTTTACAATACTGACGCTTGGTTTTACATTGGTGATTGTCACATCGATGGGTGCACTACAATTATCACCTGATTGGGAGCTTACCCATATAGGACAGGTACTGCCATCTCCTACTGGTTCTTCGTTTTTATCCTGAAGTCCTATCTTAACAGTATCCCGATACACTTCCGTTTTGTTCGTATCATTTAGGTCAATATCTTTGATGTAAACAGAGAAACTGCAACTTAATGAAGCACCAGCCATGATTTCAGTAGCGTGGGTATTACACGTATTGGCAACAAGATAAGCCCCATCAGGATCTGTCTGTGTAGGTGAGCTCACAGGAGATGAAAGCAGATCAACAGAATAATCTGCTGGAGCACTTCCAACGGGCACTACCGATATTTCATCGGTCATCGAAGCTATAAACAAGGAAGCAGTGCTACTTGGATTAGTGAACGAGACAGTGTAGTCAAATTTTCCCCCAGGTTCGGGAACATTGTTATCCGATACTAAGGTCTTAACAATACTAGGTGGATTTGGTCTTATGAACAGATCAATATTAAACGTATCGCAATTACATTTGGATTTAGTATTAGGAATCTGCCCTGAGGAAAAGTTACTGTCGTCAACCGTACAGTTGTTTCTGTTGATATTGTCCCACGCAGCACAATAGGTGAAGTCCGCTCTACCGTCATCATCATTATCGACACAAAGCATGTTAATACGTTCATTCACTAATACGTACTCATCAAGACCACCCGCTTTAGATATATCGCCACACTCGTCCCCGTCAAGTTGGACATCGGCTATTTCCCCACTGTCTCCTGGCTTAGGTAATATAAGGCTGCAGTTTTCAGCACCACCCTGTACCACTTTAGGGCTTTGACTTGTTAAGGGTAAGTAGAATGTGGTGTCGTAACGTTCGTTCGCATTTGTTCGAATTGTAACGTCGGCATCAAAGCTAACCACTTGGCCGGGAGTACATTCACTTATGCCTACAGGTACTACATTTGTGATTTCAACATCGTTGGCGGTACAGTTTAGTTGATTTTGAGGAAGAGAATTCCCAGGCTTTAATAGGTAGGCATCCGCCATACACCGACGTTCATAGTCATCACCGAAATCGTAGCCAGCAGAGAGCACCTCAGTTGGCGTTGCCGTTAGCATCAGCCCCAACGCTAATGCCGCCCCACTACAAGGCAATTGCTGCAAGAGATTATTTTTCATCTTGGTTTCCTTTGTTGCACTTGGTTTTAAGAAGGAACGCTAAATACGACAAGCGTTGAGACTGAGGGATAGCAGGGAACGTACCAATATTTAACATATTGATATTTCGGTCTTTTATAAAGAGTTCGGCGATTAAAGTTGTAAAGTATTACGCGCGCTGAAACAGCCCAGCATAGGCAACGGTTACCAAACTACTGCTTGGTAACCGTTTTCAGCCTTTAATTGGAGTGTAAATATAAGCGTCCGGCTGTGGACAATGTGTAACATATCAAGCCAACAGATAATCACTGGCCAAGGCGAAGTAACAGGTTAAACATTACTTTCATGTTATGGGCAAATATAATTATCTCTGACTCACCCAAACTGAAACACTATCTCCATTGACCGGAAACTCAGCCCACCCATTCGCATCTGTCCATACATCTTCAGAACGGATACCAAGTTGATCGGTATAACGGGTACTAGGTGACCCTGTGTACATCCATTTCTTTCCACCAAGACCATCGCTCATAATGACAGCCAGAGAATTAGGGTGTTCAGTATTTCCTTCTCGAGTCCATCCGATGATATCCCAATGATCAAGATAGGAATGCTGCTTACCATACGCATAGTCCTTGCGAAGGCGAACTAACTGCTCTAGATAAGGTACTTTAGCCATATTTATATGATGTCCCTTATCACTGTACTGCGCACCGTAATAATCCGCGTAGAAGATTGTAGGATAGCCTTCCTCTCTAAGAAGAATAAAAGCATACGCTAATGGCTTGAACCACCAATCAACGGGCGATTCCAATGCTTGTAAAGGCTGAGTGTCGTGATTTTCTACTAAGGTCACCGCTTTAACTGGATTATCCTTCATCAAGGTTCCATCCATAATAGTACGCATATCAAAGCTGCCGCCTGATCGGGAGGCTCGATAAAAATTCATATGTAACGGTGCATCAAACAGCGACATACTGCCCGATGTTTTACTAATGAAGTTATGTAAATTATTGACGTCATAGTTCCAATACTCACCAACAGTAAATAGCTCCTTTCCTGTCTTCGTGCGCAAGTATTCAATCCACTCTTGCAAGTATTGATATTTTATATGTTTAACAGCATCCATTCGAAAACCATCTACTGCCGTCATCTTGAGATACCATTCTCCCCAATCCTTAAGCTCTTGTTTTACTTCTGGATGGTCCATATCTAGGTCTGCATACATTAAATAGTCATAATTGCCTTTCTCCGAGCTGACTTCCCAGTCCCAAGCCTTGCCCTCTCCTTTGAACTTAAAGATCGCTTTTTCTTTACCTGCGTCATCCCAATCTACGCCGTCAAAGTGATACCAAGTCCAGTGAAAGTCCGAGTATTTATCGTTTCTTCCCGGAAAATTAAACTCTACCCATGCTTCAATCCACTTATCACCAAGTTCTACGTTTCGGTTATTCCAATCCACTCGCTTTGTATCGACCCATGACTTCCCATCAGCACCACCACGATGGTTAAATACGACATCCCCATAAACCTGAATGTTATGTTTGTGCGCTGCCTCAATCGCAGATAAGTATTGATCCTTAGTGCCATACTTTGTACGTACCGTATCTTTTTGTGCGAATTCACCTAAATCATACATATCGTATACGCCGTACCCAACGTCATTGATGCCTCCAGCACCCTTATATGCTGGAGGAAGCCACAATGCGGTTATTCCATTCTCAGAAAGTGCCTGAGCATTATGTTCAACTTGCGTCCATAATGTGCCATCGTTAGGGGTATACCAATGGAAGTATTGCATCATAGTTCCATTCTGTGCAGCCCATGCGGGAGTACTCAGCAACAAAGCAAAAGGAAGGTAAAAAGAAGGGTGTTTCAATTTTGTCATCATGTTGTCTCACAGTTAGGGTCAATTGTGGACACGTTAACATTGGCACTAGCCTACCGTTATTGAATCGACCCGCAGTTATCGACCCAACAAATAACAATAAAAACAATTAGTCAAAAACTATCTTGAGATGAAGTACGATATTGGTAATGAGCAATGATCAGCTTGGATATAAAGCTATAGATGAAACGAAAAAACCCGTCGATGAGACGGGTTTTCGATAATATGGAGGCGCCTCCCGGAGTCGAACCGAGGTCCACGGATTTGCAATCC
>NZ_LQXO02000052.1 GCF_001639065.2 Vibrio barjaei | reverse complement strand
CTTCAAGTTCGATTTTGGCACAAGCAAAGCAAGCGCCAAACGCAGCATTGAGCCTATTAGGCTAAGCATCGCCTTAGATGGCAAACAAAAAACCAGAGCATTGGCTCTGGTTTTTTTATGGGCTAACACTTTTTTGCTACAAAAAACAAAAGAGGCAGATCGCCTCCTTTATAAAATTTAATATCTGACTTAGTTGGAAAACAAGATGGATGAACCTTGGTTTAAACTGGTCAGCAATAGTGTTTTTTCGTTAACGATATCAATACGGCGACTTTGCTGAGCTTCCATTTTTAGGAACTGCTTAATCATCGCAAGTTGCTCATGAGTAAACTCATCCGATTGTGCCGTCGCGGTGTCTTTGAACTCTCGAGGTGAAATCAGTAAGTAGTTGTCACTAATGGTCCAAGTGCCTTTCTCTGAAATCTTAATCAAGGTGTGCTTTTCAGGATCACTACCGTACAAGCGCATTGAAGATTCACGGATATACTCACCACCCGGTAAATACTTTACGTTAGCCGACATTTCTAAACGGCTTAACGGTCCAATATCCGTATCCGGATAGTCACGAGCAGCAATAATACCTACCATGTTGGATTGCCATTCATTGGAGGTTAGAACTTGCTCGATTTTTAAATCACTTCCCCAGTAAAGCCAAGCACTTAGAGCAGTAGATAGAGCAAGTAAAATAGCAGCGTATTTCATTTTCATCAGGACACTCCTTACTTGCACACTTTGCTTAAGTCTGATTGCTCAGTAAAAATACGCATTGTGCTATTTTCACCAGAGAACTCGACGCTATGAATAAAGTTAAGGGCAATTTGATCACTCTGATCGCCTGTTACAATCACCTCTAGAGGCAGCATGTCGTCGGTATGTGTTTCAATATACTTAGCAACACATTGCTCAATCTTTGGTTGCCAGCTAGAGACGTCAGGGTGGTTTTCAGGCGTTACAATCTTAACGCTTTCCACCGTACCAAGCTCTTTAAAGCTTGATTGCGCTGGATTGGTTGCCATAAGCACAAGAATAGGTAACAAAATTGCCACCACGACCATTGCCCAAACGGTTGGTGGGGTTTTCTCTTTTGGAGCTGGTGGGATGACTGGATCTGAGTAAGGAGTCGCTGACGCGGTACTTGGCTCTTGCAGTTCTTTGGCAAGGTCAACAACAGGAGCTTCGTTTATGGCTTCTGAGGACGCTACAGGTACAGAACGCTCTACACTAGATATAAGCTGATAGCCACGTTTAGGTACTGTCTTAACAAATTGCGGTGACTTTGTTGGATCTTTCAGCATCTTACGGAGCGTAGAAATAGCTTGAGTCAAGCTTGAGTCATCGACCTCAAAACCTTGATCTCTCCAAACAAATTCATGAAGATCGTTACGGGTCACGACTTCGTTCGGTCTTTCAGCGAGTAGAAGTAAAATGCGACTTTCATTACTACCAAGACGGACTACTTCATCGTTATTGGTTTGATCGACTAAAGAGTTGCTATTTGGGTCGAAAATGTACTTTTGACCGAGTATAAACTTAGTGCCTATGTTACTCATTGCATTCTTCTTTTTAGTGCCGCAACGCGACAGATACTGATATTTTGGCACTGAATGACTGCAGGGCCAATTATAGGATTTTAGGATTTTTTTATAGTCAGGGGCAGTAGGATAATAAAAACAAATCAAAAAAACAGCATTTTTATGTTTTTTGACCTTGAATTTACAATCTTCATCCTCATTTCTTTAGCAGATTAATCATACGAATAGCGAGTTCCAGAAAATGTCGAAACTCGATATTAAATGTGTAATGGAGATAGCATGAGCACCGCTGAAACTAACAATAAAGAAACCCGTGGCTTTCAGTCAGAGGTAAAACAACTTCTTCACTTAATGATTCACTCTCTGTATTCAAATAAAGAGATCTTTCTAAGAGAGTTAATCTCGAATGCGTCTGACGCGGCCGATAAGCTGCGCTTTCAGGCGCTATCGAACGCTGACTTATATCAAGGTGATGCAGACCTAGGCGTTAAGTTGTCGTTCGATGCAGACAGTAACACATTAACCGTTTCCGATAATGGTATCGGTATGATGCGCGATGACGTGATCGAACACTTAGGTACCATTGCAAAATCAGGTACAAAAGAGTTTTTTGCTAAATTGTCAGATGAGCAAAGTAAAGACTCACAACTTATCGGTCAATTCGGTGTTGGTTTCTACTC
The DNA here is from genome assembly GCF_001639065.2 of Vibrio barjaei. GTDB lineage: Bacteria > Pseudomonadota > Gammaproteobacteria > Enterobacterales > Vibrionaceae > Vibrio > Vibrio barjaei. Next base: position 42,301 of record NZ_LQXO02000052.1, on the reverse strand, counting down.
AGCGTTTATCGTGGCAGACGCAGTGACCGTGCGCACACGTGCAGCGGGCGCAGCAGCCGATCAAGCAGTGCAATGGCACTCAGCAGGTGAAGGCGACTACACCATCGAAGATATCACTAAAGAAACTCGTGGGACGGATATCATTCTTCACATGCGTGAAGAAGGCAAAGAGTTCCTATCTGAATGGCGCCTTCGTGATGTGATCAGCAAATATTCAGACCACATCGGCATTCCTGTGTCTATTTGGACGCTTGAGCGTGATGAAGAAGGTAAAGAGACAGAACAAGGTAAGTGGGAACAGATCAACAAAGCTCAAGCACTTTGGACTCGCAACAAATCTGATATTACCGATGAAGAGTATCAAGAGTTTTATAAGCATGTGTCTCATGATTTTGCTGACCCTCTGCTATGGAGTCACAACCGCGTAGAAGGTAAGAACGACTACACTAGCCTGTTGTATATTCCAGCTAAAGCGCCTTGGGATATGATGAATCGCGATCATAAGAGCGGACTAAAGCTTTATGTGCAACGTGTATTTATTATGGATGACGCAGAACAGTTCATGCCATCTTATTTGCGTTTTGTCCGTGGTCTAATTGATTCAAATGACCTACCACTAAACGTTTCGCGTGAAATTCTTCAAGACAACAAAGTAACTCAGTCGCTGCGCGGTGCATGTACCAAGCGCGTGCTAACTATGCTCGAACGCATGGCTAAGAATGATGAAGAGAAATATCAATCGTTCTGGAAAGAGTTTGGCCTAGTAATGAAAGAAGGCCCTGCGGAAGACATGGCAAATAAGGAGAAGGTCGCTGGCCTGCTTCGTTTTGCGTCGACGGAGGTGGATTCTGCTGAGCAAACTGTGTCTCTTGCGTCTTATGTTGAGCGCATGAAAGAGGAACAAGACAAGATCTATTACCTAACTGCGGATAGTTACGCGGCAGCAAAAAACAGCCCACACTTAGAGCAATTCAAAGCGAAAGGCATTGAAGTTATTCTGATGTATGACCGCATCGACGAATGGCTGATGAACTACCTAACCGAGTTTGACGGTAAGCAGTTCCAGTCCATTACTAAGTCGGGTCTTGATTTAAGTAAATTTGAAGACGAAGCGGAAAAAGAGAAGCAAAAAGAGACAGAGGAAGAGTTCAAGTCTGTGGTCGAGCGCACTCGAGCTTACTTAGGTGATCGCGTTAAGGAAGTTCGCACTACGTTCAAGCTTGCGACTACTCCAGCTGTTGTGGTTACCGATGATTTCGAAATGGGCACACAGATGGCGAAGCTGCTTGAAGCGGCCGGTCAGGAAGTGCCTGAAGTGAAGTATATCTTCGAAATTAACCCAGAGCATGAGCTAGTTAAGCGCATGGCAGATGAAGCGGATGAAGACGCCTTTGGTCGCTGGGTTGAAGTATTACTAGGGCAAGCAATGCTAGCTGAGCGTGGCTCTATGACAGACCCGTCTCAATTCCTAGGTGCAGTGAATAAGCTTTTGTCTAAAGTCTAATAACCTTAGATTTATTTTGTGACTCAAAGCATAAAAATGAGCCCAATAGTATTGGGCTCATTCATTTTAAAGTGTGGTTTAACACAGAGTTAGCGAACTTTAGGTGCTTGTTGGCTATTCTTTAGTCGTATTTCGCGCCAAGCAAAAGATTTCTGTGTTAGAATGCGCCGCACGCATAAACATTCAAATCTTTGTTGAGCAATGTTTATACATTCAGAATTCACCTTTATACCGAAACTTATCGTAAAGCAGCCTCTAAGGTGAAGCCTTTCGCTGTGAGCTTCGGTATAAAATCTTTTTAAGTATAAGAGGACAAGTCATGCGCATCATTCTTTTAGGTGCTCCAGGTGCTGGTAAAGGCACACAAGCTCAATTCATCATGGAGAAGTACGGTATCCCTCAAATCTCTACTGGTGACATGCTACGTGCAGCAATCAAAGCAGGCACTGAGCTTGGTAAGAAAGCCAAAGCGGTTATCGATGCAGGTCAACTAGTATCAGACGATATCATTCTTGGTCTAATCAAAGAGCGTATTGCTCAAGATGACTGTGAAAAAGGTTTCCTACTAGATGGTTTCCCTCGCACTATCCCTCAAGCTGATGGCCTGAAAGAGATGGGTGTTGACGTAGACTACGTTATCGAGTTTGATGTTGCTGATGACGTGATCGTTGAGCGTATGGCGGGCCGTCGTGCTCACCTAGCATCTGGTCGTACATACCACGTTGTTTACAACCCACCTAAAGTGGAAGGTAAAGACGACGTAACAGGTGAAGACCTAGTGGTTCGTGATGACGACAAAGAAGAGACAGTGCGTGCTCGTCTAGGCGTTTACCACGATCAAACTGCGCCGCTGATTGCTTACTACGGTAAAGAAGCAGAAGCGGGTAACACTAAGTACCTGAAATTTGACGGTACTAAGCAAGTTGCTGACGTAAGCGCAGATATCGAAAAAGCTCTGTCTTAATTCGCAATTGTGAATCAAGTAAAAAAACGACCTTATTAGGTCGTTTTTTTTGATCCATGGATGGTCAGCTAGAGTATATAATCCGTTTAGAAATCAAATAACAACTAAAAGGAAGTCTATGAGCGGTTCGCTAAAAACGGGAGTTTTGCTGGTTAACTTAGGTACGCCTGATGAACCTACAGCAAAAGGAGTGAAAGCGTTCTTACAAGAATTCTTGCACGATCACCGCGTTGTGGATATGAATCGTTGGCTTTGGTGCCCTATTTTGCACGGGGTCATCTTGCCTATTCGTTCTCCTAAGGTCGCTAAACTGTATCAATCAGTGTGGATGGAGCAGGGCTCACCACTAATGGTGTATTCCCGTCAACAAGCTGACAAGCTGGCGCAAGCTCTAAATATGCCTGTTGAACTCGGTATGAGCTACGGCAATCCTTCGCTTAAAGATGGTCTATCAAGACTACTAGACCAAGGGGTTGATAAGGTCGTGGTACTGCCACTTTACCCTCAGTACTCTGGGACGACGACTGCCGCTGCATTTGATGGTATCGCCAAAGCTTGTAAATCTATCTCGACGCTTCCTAGCATTTCATTGGTACGCGACTATCATGACAACGCTCGTTATATCAAAGCGCTAGCCAATTCAGTACGAGCACATTGGGAGCAGCATGGGCGAGCGGATTACTTACTGTGCTCATATCATGGAATTCCAAAACGCTACGCTGATAACGGTGATGTCTATCCCCTGCATTGTGAGGCGACGACTAAGCTTTTGGGTGAAGAGTTAAGCCTAGGTGAATCACAAATAGGAATGAGTTATCAGTCTATTTTTGGTCGCGAGGAATGGTTGCAACCGTATACGGAACAGACGTTAAAGCAGATGCCTAATAAAGGCATCAAATCGCTTGATATCATTACTCCAGCATTCTCCGTGGATTGTTTAGAAACACTGGAAGAAATCGCGGTGGAGGCGAAAGAAACCTTCATCGAAGCGGGTGGCGAAAGTTATCGTTATATTAGCTGTCTTAACGATTCGCAGGAACACATCGACATGATGGTTGAATTGGTTCAGTCTGCTTAATGGCTTGTCTTAATAACTAAAAAGGGTCAGACATTCAATGTCTGACCCTTTTTAGTTATTAAGCTTATTCGTTTATTAAGCGAGTTGTGCTTGTTGCTCTTCTACTTCTTGAGCCTTGCTAATGCCGTTAGACTCGGCACCGTGCATCCATTTTACTAAGGTACTTGAGAACACGAGTAAAATAACACCACAAATGACGGCCGTTGCGGCAATGCCACCAAAGATAGCCATTGCACCTAGTTCACCAACGTGTGAACCAATAAGGCCAGCCACATAGTTTGCAATCGCATTGAAACCGAACCATGCACCCATCATAAGTGATGCAAGGCGAAGCGGTGCCAATTTTGTCACAAGTGATAGGCCGATTGGAGATAGGCAAAGCTCACCTAATGTGTGGAAGAAGAACGCACCCACTAACCAAAGCATAGAGGTTTTAACCGCAGTGTCGCCGCCTTGCTCCATCACTGCACCAACCATACAAAGGAAGCCAAGTGCTAGGAAGAATAGTGCTAGAGCAAATTTAACTGGAGAGTTAGGTTCACGCTTACCAAGTTTCACCCAAACTGCCGCTAAAACAGGAGCAAGAGTAATAATGAAGAACGGATTTAGCGATTGGAACCAAGCTGCTGGTACTTCAAAGTCACCAATCATACGGTCTGTATATTGCTGCGTGTAGATGTTCATCAGGCCACCAGCTTGTTCAAAACCAGCCCAGAAAACGATAACAAATAGACCCATGATAAGGATAACTTTAAGACGATCGATCTCTTCTTTAGTTAATGGCGCTTTTGTTTTTGAGTTGTTCAGTGCTTTTGCACGAGCAGCTGCAGGCACGTTACCGATTTCACCTAACCAAGATTTCGCCATAGTAAGTTGCATGATTAAGCTGAGCACCATACCGATACCAGCAACTACAAAACCTGCTGACCAACCGAATGAATCGGTTGCTGAACCCACAACGATACCCGCTAGTAGTGCACCTAAGTTGATACCCATATAGAAGATAGTGAAGGCACCATCACGACGGTTGTCGCCTTCTTCGTAAAGGTCACCAACCATGGTTGAAATGTTTGGCTTAAACATACCGTTACCAGCGATAAGAAGTGCCAAACCACCATAAAATAAGTGCGCATTAGGCTCGCCTGATGCCGCAGCAGCCAGAGTGAATTGACCCGCTGCCATCAATACACCACCAATGATGATAGATTTTCGTTGGCCTAGGAAGTTATCGGCAATGTAACCACCGATAAGCGGAGTGATGTAAACAAGTCCAGTATAGATACCATAGAGATCTAGAGCATCTTTAGTGGACCAGCCCATACCGCCATTCATAGTAGCATCAGTTAAGAACAGAACTAGGATGGCACGCATTGCGTAATAGGAAAAACGTTCCCATAGTTCGGTACCGAACAATAGAAACAGGCCTCGTGGGTGGCCTAGGATGTTGTGCTGTGCTGTCATAAGTTTTACTAATTTTAGTTATCAAAGAATATAATGTGCCAACTTGTATACATGACCAAATTAATAACTGCAATAGCATTAATTAATAGATATTGTGAATAAAATGTTTAACACAATGAAATGTAAGTAAATTTTTCAGGGATGGTACGAGAAAAATGTGCTGCAAACTAACATTTCATTTTTTGTTAACTCGCAATTATTAGGAATATTCCTCTTTACTATTCGATTCATTAATTGAACTTTAGAGAAAGACCGCAAATTTAGTGATACGATGTAGGTAATTAGAAACATTATGCAGTGAAAATGAAACGTTGGTATTTGCTTTATTGTAAGCGCGGAGAACAAGCTCGCGCGAAAATGCATCTCGAAAATCAAGGCTTAGAGTGCTACTACCCAGAGATCTCGGTAGAAAAAATATTGCGTGGCAAACGACAGAATGTGAAAGAGCCGCTCTTTCCATCCTATGTATTCGTGAAGTTTGATTATGAGGTAGGACCTTCTTTCACTACCGTTCGCTCGACACGAGGTGTGGTTGATTTCATTCGTTTTGGTGCTCAACCAAAAGAGATCAATGGTGATCTGATTTTTGAATTAAGATCGATGGTTCATTGTGATGAGCCAGATTGCGCTGACCTTCCTGACAAAGGGGAATGCGTGAGAGTGATTGGTGGTCAGTTTGCGGGCATTGAAGCCATTTTCCAAGAGGCTGACGGTGAGGCGCGTTCTATTATGTTAGTCAATTTGATTAACAAACAAGTCCCAGTAAGTATCGACAATAAAGATTTGGATATATAAAAAGAGCCTCAGCATTATGCTGAGGCTCTTTTTTGAACATCGTGATATTGCTACCGACTAGTTATTGCTGTGTAGCTCGCTGTTTAACTCAACCGCAGTCTTATTAGTTAGACATTCGATTTGACCAGTCACAGAGTTGCGACGGAATAGTAAGTCTGGCTTACCTGCAAGGTCACGTGCTTTGACGATTTCTACTTCTTGACCAGAAGCATCAAGCATACGTACTTTAGAACCCGCAGTAACATACAGGCCAGACTCAACAGTACAGCGATCACCAAGCGGGAATCCGAGACCCGCATTTGCGCCCAGTAGTGAGTTCTCACCAATAGACACTACAACCGTGCCGCCGCCTGACAGTGTGCCCATGATAGATGCACCACCACCAATATCAGAGCCGTTACCAACAACAACGCCAGCAGAAATTCGGCCTTCAACCATGCTAACGCCTGTCGTGCCTGCGTTAAAGTTGATGAAACCTTCATGCATAACCGTTGTACCTTCACCAACATGTGCGCCAAGACGTACACGAGAAGTGTCGGCGATACGAACGCCAGTTGGAACCACGTAGTCCACCATTTTAGGGAACTTATCGACGCAATCAACCGTTAGCGTTTCGCCTGCAAGGCGAGCTTCGATTTGGCGGTCAGCCAGCTCTGGAAGGTCGATAGCACCTTGGTTAGTCCACGCGATGTTATGAAGTAGACCAAAGATGCCGTCTAGCACTGTACCGTGTGGTTGAACCAAGCGGTTAGAAATCAGTTGTAGCTTCAAGAAGCCTTCTGCGACAGATTGTGGCTTCTCGTCAGTGGCAAGAATAACGATAACTAATGGTTGAGAAGAGTTTGCTGCTTTTTCTGCGAAGGCTGCATTTTGTACATCGTCGTTTGATGCGAATGCTGTCGCTAATGCAGCGCTTTGCTCTGCAGTTACTTCAATCGCTTGGTTACCGTCTGTGTAACCTGCTACTTCAGCAATGGCTGAGACCAGTGCGTCACTTGGATTTAGACGTGGGTGTGGGAAAAACGCTTCGATGATTTTACCGTCGCGGTTTTTGGTTGCGCTGCCGAAAGCAATTGAAAATGCTGCCATGACTCTCGTTCTCCATGTATAGAATTGTCCAAAAGTCGCGCCAAACTGCAGCGACTTGGTGTAATTTGTTGGCAATCATCTTATAGAGTGACAGGATGTGATGAAAGGGCAAAAATGGCAAAAGTCTGTAAAACGATACCCATTGTCTTTTTAGCGATAGTTTTGTCTAATAAGAAATAGCGCTATTAGAGACAAAAAAACCAGCGGGACCTGATCGGTCGTTGCTGGTTTATTGATGAGAAGGGGGAAATTAAGTAAGCGAATTACGCTGCTGCCTCGCTATCATCCTCTTCTACAGGCTCAACCACTTTTGGTTTCTTTGGCGTTGGTTTGCGCTTGGCACCCAGAGCATAAAGCACTTCCTCTTTACGTTGAGCAAGGAAAAGGGACAGCTCTTCCTGCTTTGCTTCATCTTCAATGAGCTCACTTTCGCCTAGCAGTGAGAATAACTCGTCTGCCATATCCAACATTTTGTCATAAGCGTCAGCTTCAGCTTTAGAGGTAAAAGTCATCTTTTCTTCTCCGTTGCGTTCCACCACGTACTTGACGATTACAGCCATGGTCAATCCTCTAATATGTTAATTTTGAAACGTGTAATACTGTCTGTTTATACAGATGCGAGATCCGCTTGTCCAGTCGGCGGGTCAAAAGTGAGAACTGATTGCCTATTTCCTATTCATGCAAGACTAGGCTTTATCCCACACCTGACAAAAATCGATAAAGTTCTTAAGCAGCGGGCTCTGATATTTCTCTTTATGAACTAATACCCAGAACCGTCGCTTCATATCCAGCGCAACGGGAAGTTGTTTGATACGACCGTCATTAATCGCTGTTTGTGCGGCAAGTTTAGATAAACATGCGAGACCTAATCCCGCCGATACGCAGTTAATGATCGCTTCTGTGGTATTCAGCTCGAATGCTTCGTGCCATACCTCTATTCTTGGTGCAACCGTTCTTAAAAAAAACTCTCTTGTGCCGGAACCAGGCTCTCTCAATATCCAATCGCTGTTTTCAAGCAAGGACAAATCGTTCATATCACTAGTTGCTAGTGGGTGATTGACCGAGGAGACGATACACATTTCATCTTCACTAAACTGAGTGCTATTAAGTTCGGGATGCAGCGTCTTACCTTCAACCAAGCCGATATCTAACTCATAATCGATGAGCTTTTGGCAGATCAACGCGGTATTGGAGATAAACAACTGTTGTGCTTTATGCTGGTGTTGTTGGCGAAAGTCACTTAATAAAAACGGCGCTAATTGATTACCAACGGTGTCACTGGCGCCAATGCGTAATTGCCCGCGATAACTTTGTTCATCGCTAAATAGAGATTCTATGTCGCGACTTCGACTAAGCAGTTCATCGGCGAGAGGGAGTAACTTCTGACCCTCTTGATTGATCACTAAACGGTTATTTACCCGATCAAAAAGAGCATGGCCGATTTGCTTTTCTAGTTCACTTAACGACATACTCACCGCCGCTTTTGAGAGAAACAGTGTTTCCGACGCAGCAGTGAGAGTTTGATGCTGAGTGACGGCTACGAAGACTTTAAGTTGCTTAAGCGAGATATGTGGGGTCATGTTTAGTTAATCTGAACGTTAGTTGAGTTTTAATAGATATACCTAAACATAAGGCAGAGTTAGAATAAGCGCAACACATTAATTGAGGCAGCTAATAATGATTGCGACCGTGAAAAAAGCACACTACAGAGTTAAAGGCGCACCTACACCAATGGCAGGATTGGCTTTAGGTATCGCGAGTCTTGGCTGGTGTTGGGAAAATGCACTGGAACTGCATCATGGCGCACAGTGGATGGGCGCGGCCATCGCGAGTGTATTACTTGTGATTTTGGCTTACAAATTTTTATTTCATAACCACCTATTAAGAGAAGACCTAGCACACCCTGTTGTGGGCAGTGTTGTTCCTACGTTTGCAATGGCCACTATGGTGGTCTCTCACTCAGTTGGTCAGTTTTTACCAAGACTCGGTGATGGTATCTGGCTAGTTGCTGTAGGCTTACATATTGTGTTCCTAGCAAGCTTTGTTTATCACCGTAGTCGTGATTTCGAATTGCACCATATGGTGCCAAGCTGGTTTGTACCACCTGTTGGTATTGTGGTTGCGGATGTGGCGTTCTCTGGTAATCCAAATCTGCAATGGGTCGCAAATGGTGCTTTGTACTTTGGTCTAGGTGTGTACGCAGTGATGCTTCCTACCATGATTTATCGTTTGATTTTCACTCACGAAATTCCAGACGCAGCTAAACCAACATTAGCGATTATGGCAGCGCCTGCGAGTCTCTCACTTGCCGGTTACCTAACCGTGGCAGCAGAGCCTTCACCAGTGATACTTGCACTGCTATTCGGTATTGCAGTACTGATGACGATGATTATCTATTTAGCGTTCATTAAATTGCTTCGCTTACCATTTAGCCCAGGCTATGCGGCGTTTACCTTTCCTATGGTTATTGGTGCTACAGCCTTGTACAAATTGGTGGCTTGGATGGGTGCTCACGGAATACCAGAGAGTGCGATTCAGCAAGTTCGAATGCTAGCCAATATTGAGTTAATTGTGGCAACGATTGTTGTGAGCTACGTAGCGGTCCGTTATCTAATGGCTTACCTACCTAAACCCTCACATCAAGCAGCGTAGAGTTCAAGTGAATATTAGAACTGAAGTTAATGTGTTAATCTTGAGTGAGGACAATTAGTTAAAGGCGCGCGGCAACGTGTTCACCGTTTATCACTCAAATCAAATCGATGTATTGAAATCTCTGCTGGTGCAATTAATCAAAATTGACCCACTAGAGAATCCATTTGAAAAAGAACAGATTCTTGTGCAAAGTCCAGGTATGTCACAATGGCTGAAAATGGCGCTGGCACAAGAATTTGGCATTGCTGCCAATATCGACTTTCCACTTCCCGCGACGTTTATTTGGGACCGATTTGTTCAAGTCTTGGATGAGGTGCCCAAGCGCAGCGCATTCAATAAAGAAGCGATGACATGGAAAATCATGCATCTGTTACCGCTTCATCTCAATGACCCAGACTTTGCTCCGCTCGCTCAGTACCTTTCCGATGATGCCGATGCCTCGAAACGCTATCAATTGGCAGAAAAAATCGCCGATATCTATGACGGCTATTTGGTTTATCGACCAGAGTGGATAGCGGCATGGGAAGCGGGGGAACCTGTCGTTGAACTAGAAGAGCAGCAGCCTTGGCAACCTAAGCTATGGCAGGCGTTGTATGATCATACGGTAGCGTTAGGTCAGTCACCTTACCACCGTGCTAACCTCTATGAACACTTTATTGATGCCTTAACACACAATGTGGATGTGAAGTCGCATGGTTTAGATAAGCTGCCTAAGCGTTTATTTGTTTTCGGCATTTCTTCTTTGCCTCCGCGATATTTGGACGCACTTAAGGCGCTCGGGCAGCATATTGATGTGCATCTGATGTTCACCAACCCTTGTCGTTACTACTGGGGTGAAGTGCGGGACAGAAAATATCTTTCTAAGCTTGCTGCCAACAAGCGTAAGCACTTACAACAAATTGCTGATGTGGCACATTCTGACGATATGTCGATGGTGGAGCAGCTTAAAGGCTCTATCGAGCAAAATATCGAAGATGAACTGCATATCTCTGAAGTTGGCAACAGCTTACTGGCATCTATGGGTAAGCTAGGTAGAGATAATCTCTATCTCCTCTCACAGCTAGAGTCAAACGAGATAGAAGCATTTGTTGATATACAGCGAACTACGCTGTTGGAAAATATCCAAGCGGATATTTTGAACTTAGAAGAACACCAAGATGATCAGCTATTGCTAAGTTCTCAACATAAGCCAACCATTTTGCCTCAAGATCATTCACTATCTTTACACGTTTGCCACAGTCCAATGCGTGAAGTGGAAGTGTTGCATGATAACTTGCTAGCGATGTTTGATCGTAACCCCGATCTCAAGCCGCGTGATGTGATTGTCATGGTAGCCGATATCAACGCCTATAGCCCTGCGATTCAGGCGGTATTTGGTAATGCTTCCGGTGAGCGCTACATTCCATTTTCGATCTCGGACCGAACGGCAGACAAAGAAAGCCCTTTATTGAATGCTTTTAACCTATTATTGCAGTTACCTGAGTTGCGTTGTTCCAGTAGTGAGTTACTTGAATTGCTTGAGGTACCTGCTATTTTGCAGCGATTCAATATCAGTGACAGTGAATTTGCTACATTAAAACTTTGGGTCGAAGAGGCTCAGATACGTTGGGGTTTGGATAACCACACTGCCAGTGAGTTCGACTTACCTGAATTTGAGCAAAACTCATGGATGTTCGGTATTTCTCGAATGCTGGCCGGGTATGCTATTAGTGAACAAGCTGGCTTGTTTGAGTTTGAGCATGGCACCATTGCGCCTTATGAGCAGACTCAAGGTATGCAAGCCGAAAGTGCAGGCAAACTGGCACAGTTTATCGATACCATTACCAAGTATCGTGGATTGCTTGCCAAATCCGCACCAATAGATACATGGCAAACCAACATAAATGCCTTGTTGGATGATTTCTTTGATGTTGATCTAGAAGGTGAAGTGGTTGTAAAAGCGATTCGTGACACGCTTTCTGGTCTCAAAGAACAGCTTCAAGATGCTCGCTATAGCGAACCACTTGCACCTCGCATTGTACGCCAATATTTTATCGATAAGCTATCGGGATCACGAGTCAGTCAGCGCTTCCTTGCTGGGCAAGTCAACTTCTGTACCTTAATGCCAATGCGCTCGATACCATTTAAAGCTGTGTGTTTGCTTGGTATGAATGACGGTGTTTACCCGAGAAGTGTTCCACCTGAAAGTTTTGACTTAATGACAGGTCGCACCAAACCGGGAGATCGATCTCGTCGAGATGATGACCGCTATCTATTTTTGGAAGCCTTATTATCGGCACAGCAACAGCTTTATATTAGCTACGTTGGACGCTCTATTCAGGACAACACTGAGCGAGTACCTTCGGTACTAGTATCAGAGCTGTTGGAATATTGTGAGCAAAACTACTGCTTGCAAGGAGATAGTGAGTTAAGCGTGGATGAGTCTGGAGCCAAACTTCGCAACAGTTTGGTTCAGGAATACGCGATGGTGCCGTTTAGTGCTTCTCATTTTAAGTCCGCACACAGCTATCAAAGTTATGCCTCCGAGTGGCTACCCGCTGCTTTGCAGCAGCTAAGTAATGTGAGGTTTGACGGTTCAGAGCCATTTACGCTTGAGCCTATTGAACGTGCCGTCGGCAGTGTTGTTGAGCTGGAACTTACCGAGTTGCAGCGTTTTTGGCGGTTGCCCGTTCAATATCTATTCAACCGCAGGCTTGAAGTCAGTTTTGATTCACAGCAGTTTACAACCGAAGACGATGAACCCTTTGCGCTTAATGGATTAGAGAGCTTTGTATTGCGAAAAGAGCTACTTGATTTCTTTACTAAATCAGAAGACGGCACTGACTTAATAACGGCATTTAAATCCGAACAGAAGGCGCAAGGCTATCTACCTATCAATCACTTCGGTGATTTGGAATTTGCATCGAACGTGGCGCAAACCGAAGAACTCGCTAAGGCCGTGAGACCGCTGTCGAATAAAGCATTGGACGATACCGAAATAAACCTGCAATTAACCTTGGGTTCGATCACCATTAAATTACAAGGTTGGGTCACGGGTATTTATGCCTCAGGCTTGCTTAGATACCGTAGTGGGCGTTTGCGTTCTAGTGACTATTTAAGTGCGTGGATTGACCATCTAGCACTGACCCTCGCAGGTCAACCAGCAGCGACCCATATGCTGGCCTACGACAAAAAAGAAGGGGTAGTACATCGTGTCTATCCTCAACTTGATAGTGTTCAAGCAGAACAGTATATGAAGCAATTACTTGAGTTGTTTCTTGGTGGTTTGGATAAACCTCTAGCCTATTTCCCTGAATCGGCATTAGCAGGTATCGAGGCAAACTATAGTCGAGGCAGCTGGACTCCGAACGATGAAAAGATGTTGAGTAAAATGGAAGCTCGATTTATCGGTGGTTATATGCAAACGGGAGAACGCGAGAATCCTTATATTTCTAGAGTCTGGCCTGAATGGAGTGAAGTGCTTGCCAATGATCTCAAGTTAGTCTCGCAGCTCGTGCTAGAAGCCCCAAGAACCCTAAGTATGAATGCTGAAGAGTACTATTCTCATGAATAGGGGAAGTTTCGTGAATTTGGGAAGGCTGCGTGAGCAAGAAAGGGGGCGGCCGCCAGTATTTTTATAGTGTGTAGGGAGATTGCTGTGCGGCCAAGTAGGTCAGAGGGACCAGTTTCTAGGGCGCATAGTAGTGGGAGCAGATAATGAATTCCGTGAATGCGATCGCACCCTGTATAAATGATAGTTTCATCTTATTGATAGAATTAAAGAATTAAGCGTTGGATCACACAGTTGAGTTTAAACACCATGTCACAGAGCCATGAACCAATAGCGTTAGACACCATGCAGTTTCCATTGCACGGTGCAAGATTAATAGAAGCGTCAGCGGGTACTGGTAAAACATTTACCATTGCGGGCCTTTATTTGCGCCTACTTCTCGGTCATGGCAGCGACCAAAGTCGTCATAAACAGCCACTAACTGTCGACCAGATCTTAGTCGTAACGTTTACTGAAGCGGCAACGGCTGAGCTTAGAGATCGTATTCGCGCTCGAATTCATCAGGCTCGAATTGCTTTTGCGCGCGGTGATAGTGACGACCCGGTCATTAAACCTCTTCTAGATGACATCACAGATCATCGCTTTGCGGTAGATACTTTGCTTCAGGCAGAACGTCAAATGGACGAAGCGGCGGTGTACACCATCCACGGTTTTTGCCAAAGAATGCTGACACAAAATGCGTTTGAGTCTGGATCTCGATTTAATAATGAATTCATCACCGACGAAAGCCGACTAAAAGCTCAAGTGGTCGCAGATTTTTGGCGCAGTCAGTTTTATCCTCTGGGGTTGGAGCTTGCAAGTGAAGTCCGAAAGCTATGGGCGACGCCAAATGATCTACTCCAAGTCATTACCAGTTACCTGACAGGTCCGGCGCTGTCGCTAACAAATGTCGATGCTTGCAGTGATATTACCCAGCTTCATGCACAGAATTTACAGCGAATCCGAACCCTTAAATCGGAATGGCAAGCGGTCGCTGACGACATTGTTGGATGTGTGAGTCAATCGGATGTAAACAAACGCAGTTACACTAAAAAGTCACTGCCGACTTGGGTTGAGGCGATTACTGATTGGTCTAAACAAGAAACATTGGACTACTACCTACCAACGCAATTAGAAAAATTTGCTCAAAACGTTCTTACAGAAAAAACGCCAAAAGGCGACGCGCCAACGATGACGATCTTTACTGAGATTGAAGCCTTCTTAGCACAGCCACCTGAGCTCAAAACCTCGTTGTTGGCATTGGCTATTCAGCATTGTCGTCAGCGATTGGCTCTAGCTAAGGAACAAAAGCAATGGCTCTCATTTGATGATTTGCTGACCCATTTGTCGGCGGCTTTGGACAGCGAATCTGGTGACAGTCTGGCGGAAAAAATCCGAACACAATTTCCGGTTGCGATGATCGATGAGTTCCAAGATACGGATCCGCTTCAGTATCAGATATTTAGTCATGTGTACTTAAGTCACGCCGGCTGTGGTTGGTTTATGATTGGTGACCCGAAACAGGCGATCTATGGATTTCGTGGCGCTGATATCTTTACTTATATACAAGCTCGAAACCAGGTACAAGACCACTATACGCTAGGTACGAACTGGCGTTCCAGCGAGAGTATGGTCAACAGCGTTAATGCACTGTTTAAGCAGGCAGATTCGGCTTTTCTCTACGATGATGACATTCCGTTTCATGCTGTCAATGCTAGCCCTAAAGCGAGTAAAATGCAGTGGCAGTTTAACGGTGAACATCAAGCGGCAATGCAGTTTTGGCTCCAAAACGCGGAATCCCCCGTTGCTAAAAGTGAGTATGTACCGACGATGGCAGCCGCTACCGCTCAGCACATCAAACAGGTGTTAACCCAGTCCCAAACCGGTAAAGCAGCGCTGATTAATGGCGACAAAAACGAAGCAATTGAAGCGGGCAATATCGCTGTGTTGGTGAGAACTGGTAGTGAAGGTCAGTTGATTAAACAGGCCTTGGCTGAGCGCGGTATCGCTAGTGTTTATCTTTCCAACCGGGATAGCGTTTTTACCAGCGAAATAGCTGATGACTTACTGCGTTTGATGCTAGCAGTTTGGCATCAAGACGATGAAAGAATGCTAAAAAGTGCGTTAGCCTCCCAGCTATTTGCTCTGCCTGCCGTTCAACTGGACAGCCTCAATAATGATGAAAATCTCTGGGAACAAGTGGTTGCTGAATTTCGTGACTATCGCCAACAGTGGATATCACGCGGTATTTTACCAATGCTGCGTTCAGTATTGTTTAAGCGAGAAATCTCCAACCGATTGTTGGCTACTGATGGTGGTGAGCGATTACTTACCGACTATCTCCACTTGGGCGAACTGCTGCAAGCAGCAAGACAAGATATGGAGAGCGACAGTGCATTACTACGCTGGTTGGGGCAAGCGATAGAGGATGCCAAGCAAGGATTAGGCTCTAGTGACGAGCATATTCAGCGTTTAGAGTCAGAGCGTAATCTCGTTCAGATTATCACTATTCATAAGTCAAAAGGTTTGGAATACGACTTGGTTTATTTGCCGTTTGTGGTGAGTTATCGAGAAGCGATGGAAGCCAAGTATTATGATGCCGAAAGCCAATCATCGGTACTCGATCTACGTCAATCGTCAGCCTCTTTGGCACAAGCCGATAAAGAGCGGCTTGCCGAAGATTTGCGCCTCATTTATGTGGCATTAACTCGTGCAGTTTATGGCTGTTTTATCGGGATGGCGCCACTGAGAAATGGCCGCTCAACCAAGGAGCCAACTGGACTTCATCACAGTGCAATAGGACATCTAATCCAAAATGGTCAAGAAATGGGAGTGAGCGAGTTAGGTTCCGCGCTCGATCAGCTTGCCAATGCTTCTCAAGCAATCGCGATCACTGAGGTGCCAGAGTTGGATGAGGAGCGCTATCAAGAGTTGGTACAACCAACCGAAGAGCTCGTCGCTAAAGATCAATCAATAGCCATTGATCGTGATTGGCGAATCACCAGTTACTCAGCCCTTGTAAAACAGAACCACCACTCCAACGATAGTGAAGTGTTTATTGAGGCATCTGGGCTAGATATCGATTCATCTGAAGAGCATGAAGTGGACGTGTTATTAGAGCCAGAAAAAACCATTTTTCATTTTCCTAAAGGAGCGCGTCCCGGCACATTTTTACATACCGTGTTTGAAGAAATCGAATTTAATGAGCCCGCGACTTCACCACAAAACAGCGAGGTCATTCGACAACTTCTTGAGCGAGAGCAGTACGATGCAGAATGGTTACCGGTGATTCAGCAACTTGTCGATCAGGTCATGAATACAGCGCTAGATGGTGAAGCGCTGTACTTAAGAGATAAGGACTCTACGCAACGTTTGGTGGAGATGGAATTTCTGTTGCCGATTGAGGTGCTCGATGCGGTGTCATTAAACCGTGTTATACAACGCTATGATGCGTTATCCGCTAAGGCAAGTGAACTGGGCTTTTACACCGTTAAAGGCATGCTTAAAGGTTTTATTGACTTAGTATTCGAACATCAGGGTAAGTACTATGTGCTCGACTGGAAATCAAACCATCTAGGCGATGAGATGGAGCGTTATCAAAAACATCAACTCGATAACGCTATGGTTGATCATCGTTATGATCTCCAATACCAGATTTATGCATTAGCGCTACATCGATTCTTGAAAACCCGTATCGCTGATTACGACTATGACCAGCATTTTGGCGGGGTGTTTTATCTCTTTTTACGTGGTGTTAGGCCTGACTCTGACTCCGGTATTTTTAGTGCTAGACCAGACAAAGCCATGATAGAAGCATTAGATGGGCTTATTTCAGGAGAGTCTTTGCAATTGGATGAGACAAATGAGCAAATGGGATTAGGGTTCTGATGGTAATGGTATTAAAAAACTTCTCCGAATGGGTCACGTATCTAGCGGAAAAAAGTGTCTTGAGACCGCTGGATTTTCAGTTTGCGAAGTTTATCTCTTCCATTGAGCAACAGCATCGAGATCCGTTGATGTGGTTAGCTGCGGTTACAAGCTACCAATTAGGTCAAGGGCATATTTGCGTCAACCTTGATGCAGATGAGCAAGTCTCCCTGCCGATGCCAAGCTTGATCGGTTTATACGGTGAAGCTGCTGAGTCGCTAGAGTGCATGGTGAATCAAGTCGATTGGCAAAAGGTAATGACGGAAGCGTCTACGGTTACCTGTTTGTCTCCAAACGACATGATGACATCGGCGGTCACGCCATTGGTTTGGCAGCAAAATAGATTATATCTACAGCGTTATTACTACTTTGAACAGACAATCGCTACTCGCCTCCATGCCATGGCTGAACCGATTTCCATTGAGAGAGATGCGCTGCAAAGCGTCGCAGAGATGTTAGATCGCTTATTCTCGCGTGAGTACCATTATCTTTATTCTGCTTTGTCTGCGCTACCCGCAGAGCAGAATAATCAGGTTATGCGTCAGCAAGTTATCTGCGATTTTCTCGATGTGGTTAAGGTGGAGCCTATCGACTGGCTATATGTTGATGACATAGTCACGCAAGCGACAAACGTCAAAGCACTTCAAGGTTTGGATGATGCTGTTCCATTATCTCTGTGTTTAAACTGGCAAAAAGTGGCAGCCGCAGTTGCGCTTACTCGTCGATTCGCCGTGATATCGGGTGGGCCTGGTACTGGCAAAACTACTACAGTAACTAAATTGTTAGCCGCGATGGTGCATCAGGCGAATCAAGCCGGTGAATCACCTTCAATTAAGCTGGTAGCGCCAACCGGGAAAGCGGCAGCTCGTTTGACTGAGTCCATAGGTAAAGCGGTCGACTCGTTAACAGTGGAGCCGGAAATAAAGCAGCAAATTCCAACGGAGTCGAGCACGCTCCATCGCTTGCTCGGTGCAATCCCTGGTCGCGTTGAGTTTCGACATAACAAAGCTAACCCACTGCATTTAGATGTGTTGGTTCTCGATGAAGCGTCTATGGTGGATCTGCCCATGATGCATCGTTTATTGGATGCCTTACCAGCGCATGCTCGACTTATTCTTCTTGGAGACAAAGACCAGCTAGCCTCAGTGGAAGCCGGGGCAGTGTTGTCGGATATTTGTGACTTTGCTCAGTTTGGTTACAGCAGTCAGCAAAATGATTTGATTCAAGCGTTAACGCAGTTTGATTGCCGATTAGCTGGCAAAGTGGAATCTTCAAAATCCGCCTCAGCATTGGTTGATAGTCTTTGCGTGCTACAAAAAAGCTATCGTTTTGATGCAAGGTCTGGCATCGGTCAATTGGCTAAGCAAGTTAATTTGGCAAACAGCTATGGTTTTGATCAGGTCTGGAACAAAGCATTTGATGATATTGAATGGCTAGCTTTGAGTGCGGATAGCTATCAACAGTTAGTTGATAAGCTAGTACGCACATACAAAGAATACCTTGCGTTATTGCTGCGCTCCAATCCGCAAGAAGAACTACAAAGTGCTGAAGCTTTGTCACATTGGCAGCAGCGTTTGGCGAGAGAGGTTCTCTCCAGTTTTGCCCAAAGCCGGTTATTGTGTGCGGTTCGCGAAGGCGACTTTGGGGTTTCAGGGCTTAATCAGCGAATCGAAAAACGTCTAAAGCAACGCGGGCTTATCTCCCGTGGTGACGAGGCGTGGTATATCGGCCGCCCTGTGATGGTGACGAGAAACGACCATGGTCTTGGCTTATTTAACGGTGATATAGGCATTTGTATGTGGGACTATTGCGCTGAGACACCAAGACTGAAAGTATTTTTTGAATTGCCTGATGGTAGCATTAAGTCTGTGCTGCCGAGCCGCATGCCAGAGCATGAGACGGCTTATGCGATGACGATTCATAAGTCTCAAGGCAGTGAGTTTTCTCATACGTTTATGATTTTACCGACCGACTTCTCGCCCTTGTTGACTAAAGAGCTAATCTACACTGGCATTACCCGAGCGAAAAAACAGTTCACTTTGGTGGCAGATCAACGAGTCGTGAATCGAGGTATTCGCCATAAAACGTTACGACATAGTGGTTTAGCGAAGCGATTAGCGAATTAAAGCGTGAGAAAGAGGGGGATGCAGTGAGTGGTTTTCCACCATCCATGGCGGTAGATGTCCAAAGCCTTTAGTTAAAGACTTCTGAATACGTGATTTGGTTGATTCGATACTGCTGTTGGTATATCTTCATTAGAGACTTTACCTTGTCGGTTACCGGAAACACGCAATGGACATTGTGTCCTTCTAAGAACTGGTTTTCAGCCATATCCCAGAAGCTCTGAATGGAATTGCAAATAACTGTACGCATAGATGTCACTCTTAAAGTTGTCGTGGCACACCTAGCTATCCTTGCACTCCCCAAAAAGCGCTATGTATTTGGGAGTCCCATCACAAAAATGCCTGTGATTTGAGCGAATTTTAGACAGTAATCTTTGAGAAGTAAAATAATTTGTGAGTTTTATTGATAGCAATCGATTTCATAAAATCGACTGCTATCGAGTCATGATTAAACTGCGACGGACAAGATCTTTGATTTGCGTTGTAGGTTGTACAAATCTTGTTTTGCCATTGGTAGGGCCTCTACACCGATCTCTAAAAATCCTTGTTCTCTAAACCAGTGTAAACTGTGAGTGGTTAGCACAAAAATCTGCTTTATTCCTTTCATCTTTGATTGTTGTTTCATGTGGCTGAGTAATAACACGCCACGGTTGCCATCACGATAATCTGGGTCGATTGCGACACACGCCATTTCTGCCATTTTCTCATTTGGATATGGGTAAAGTGCTGCGCAACCAATGATTAATCCATCTTTTTCGATGATAGTGAATTGATGGATCTCTTGTTCAAGTTGTTCACGGGAGCGACGAACTAAAATACCTTTCTCTTCAAGCGGGCGAATCAGATCAAATATACCGCCAATATCATCAATATCCGCCTGACGAACTTGTTCGGCACTGGCCATGACTATCTGCGTTCCGATACCGTCGAGGGAGAATAACTCTTGTATCAACGCACCATCAATTTTATAGCTGATAAGGTGGCAGCGGGGAACGCCCGCTCGACAAGCCGACTGAGCGCCGCGCAAAAAACGTAACGTACCGCTACTTTCTCCCTCGCTGACGCGTTCTTTGTCCTCGAACTGCTCGATAAGTTGATTGACCTCGGCAGGGAATAGTTCTGCGATAGCATTTCCATTGTCATCCAACACACCTTGCTCGGAACAAAAACCAATTAATTTATCGGCATTTAATTTTATTGCGACTTGGGTCGCCACTTCTTCTGAGAGAAGGTTAAAAGTTTCGCCTGTGACAGAGCCTGCAACCGGACCAAGGAGTACGATAGAACCTTGGTCGAGTACTTGGTTGATGCCTTGTATATCGATACGACGAACTCGTCCACTGTGACAGTAGTCGATGCCATTATCGACCCCAAGAGGTTGGGCGATAACAAAGTTGCCACTGATGACGTTAAGTTGATTGCCAGCCATGGGAGTATTATTAAGGCTCATAGACAGGCGAGCGGTGATGTCGAGTTGCAATCTTCCTGTTGCTTGCATCACGTAATCGAGACATTTTTCCGTCGTGACGCGTGTTCCTTTGTGGTAAGGACAATGGCAATCATTTTGCTCCAGTAGTTGGTTTATCTGTGGTCTCGCGCCGTGGACGAGAACTAGTTTGACACCGAGACTGTGCAGTAAGGCAATGTCGCTGACGATATTGGTGAAGTTTTTATCGGAAATCGCTTCGCCACCTAACATAATGACCATGGTCTTGTTACGGTGTGCATTAACATAAGGTGTGGACTGCCTAAATCCTTTAACTAAGGCGGTACTACGAATCTTCACGCGGCTTACTCTTGGTTTATTTATGTTGAAATAATGACTTTTTATTCAGTGTTGCGCAAGGTTTAATTTGCGCAGTTTAGGTGATGAGTTGCATGATTGGATTTGCGGTGACAATATGTCGCTGTCGATAAGTGGTAAGGCTTGGTATGAGTAGTGGTAAGCAAAGCGGTGCAGTCGGAATCAAAGTAAAGCCGGCAGCAAGACTAAAACCCAATAAGTGGTTGGAACGAACCTTAATCGTGCTGGCGTTAGTCGGCAGCTTAGCCGTATTGGGATTATATCAAGACTTGTATGACCGTTATCAATCTCATGCTAATCCGAAACAGGCCGTGTACGGTGTTTGGTATGAAAGAGATGCGGCCCCTTTTGCTAGAGACTCGTTCGAACTCACTCCTGATAAAGTGGTTATCGATAACCGAGTAGTTGCGACAGATTTTGAGCTTACTCGTGATGAATTGTCATTCTATGTTGGTCCTACCTTGTATCGTTATCACATTCTTAATGAAGCTAAAACGGAATTGAGGCAATTATCACCGACTCATTACAATCCCATCTTTGTTTTGTCAGGAAAACACAAAAACAACCTACTATAACGTTCGGTTTTATTGCGCTTTTTTAAAGAGTTTGCCATCCTGAATGCACCACAAATAAGGGATGACTAACTTGATCAAACGTATTCTGCCTCTCGCCTCTGTATTGCTCGTATTTGGCTGCGCACAAACTGACCGCGCTCAGCAATATCAAGATGGCGAATTTACCAAACTGCTTAACAAGACCGAAGTTATCGAGTCGAACCAACCTAGAAACTTCAACTCTTTTGCAAATCAGGCGGATGAGGTGATTAAGAAGTCACCGTCGATGGCCAAAGTCTATCAGCCTTTGTATGAACAACTAGAGGCCTGGGCGATCCAAAGTGGCGATCCAGCGCAACTGGCAAATTTTGGTGTGCAAGCGGCCCAATTAGGTGGCGGCGATAACAAAGGTAATGTGTTATTTACTGGCTATTTTTCACCAGTGATGGAACTGCGTCACAAGCCAGATGAAACTTTCCGTTATCCTGTTTATGCCTTACCCGATTGTTCGCAAGACTGCCCAACTCGTGCTGAAATCTACGGTGGTGCGCTTAACGGTCAAGGTTTAGAGCTTGGTTATGCAAGCAACCTGATTGATCCATTCATTATGGAAGTGCAGGGCAGTGGTTTTGTTCATTTTGAAGATGATGACACGCTTGAATATTTCGCCTACGCGGGCAAAAACAACAAGGCGTACGTGAGCATCGGACGTGTGCTTATTGAACGCGGTGAAGTACCAAAAGAAAAGATGTCGCTTAAAGCCATCAAAGATTGGGTGATGCAGCAAGATGAGCAAACAGTGCAAGAGCTACTGGAGCAAAATACGTCGTATGTCTTCTTCCAGCCTCAAGATGCGGCACCGGTGACGGGTACGGCTGGCATTCCATTATTACCAATGGCGTCGGTGGCGGGTGATCGCTCTGCATTTCCAATGGGAACACCAATCTTAGCAGAGGTACCACTGTTGAATGCGGATGGTACGTGGAGTGGTGCCCACGAATTGCGTCTATTGATTGTGCTTGATACCGGTGGTGCAGTAAAAGGAAACCACTTCGACCTATATCATGGGATGGGTGACTTTGCGGGTACACAGGCTGGCCACTATAAACACTTTGGTCGAGTTTGGAAGCTTGGTCTAGAGAACTCAGCGACAGAGAGTCCCTGGGCATTGCCACCTGAGAAAAAGTAACACCGAGAAAATAGTACGAGCGCGTTTCGTACATAGTTGACCTTTTTACTAAGAGTGCGTATAAATCGCACTCTTTCTTTTTTCTCCGAGACAAGTTAGGTAACCCATGCGAGAACTTAACCAACCAGCTTCTGATAGCTACAATCAAAGATTTGGCGGCACGCGCAGACTATACGGCAACAGTGAGGTCGAGATCTTACGTGCGGCGCATGTTTGTGTGGTAGGAATTGGTGGCGTGGGTTCATGGGCGGTTGAAGCGCTTGCAAGAACTGGCGTGGGTGAGCTTACTCTTATCGATATGGATGACGTATGTGTGACTAACATTAATCGTCAAATCCATGCGATGTCAGGCACTGTAGGTCAGAGCAAAATTGAAGTCATGGCTGAGCGGGTAAAATTGATTAACCCCGAGTGCAAAGTGAATTTAATTGATGACTTCATTACAGCAGATAATGTCTCGGAATACATCAGTAAAGATTTTGACTATGTGCTGGATGCCATTGACAGCATTAAACCTAAGGCAGCGCTGTTGGCTTACTGTCGTAGCAACAAAATCAAAGTGGTGACCACTGGTGGGGCTGGTGGGCAGACCGATCCAACACAAATTATGGTGGCGGACCTGACAAAAACGATTCAAGACCCATTAGCTAAGAAACTAAAAGACACTTTGCGTCGCCATCACAACTTCAGCAAGAACCCTGCACGTAAGTTTGGCATTGACTGCGTATTCTCTACAGAGCAGCTTAAATACCCTCAAGCTGATGGTTCTGTCTGTGGAGTGAAGTCCACGGCGGAAGGTCCAAAGCGTATGGATTGTGCAAGTGGTTTTGGCGCGGCTACGGTAGTGACTGCGACATTTGGCTTTGTTGCTGTGTCTCGCATCGTTGAGAAACTTATTCAGAAATACGCGCAGAAATAGAGGCGGCTTATGTCATTAGATAACAACAACCCATTTGGATTGGAAATCAACGCACAAGATGTTGTTGACGCTATGGCTCAATTTAAAGGTTGGGAAGACCGCTATCGACAGGTCATTCAGTGGGGCAAGAAGTTGCCAGCATTGGATGAATCCCTCAAGCAGGATCAGGTTCTAGTTGCTGGCTGCGAAAGCTCAGTATGGTTAGTACTGAGCCAGCAAGAAGGTAAATGGCAGATTCAGGCAGATTCTGATGCGCGAATCGTTCGTGGCTTGATCGCCATCGTTTTGGCCGCCTTCAATGGTAAGACATCGGAGCAAATATTGGCGTTTGACTTGGATGAGTATTTCGCACAGTTAAATCTTATCAATCATCTTAGTCCGTCTCGCGGTAATGGCTTGAAAGCCATTGTTGACGTCATTAAGTCTAAAGCGTCAGAGTAATTGATTATAAATAAGGTCGACTCACATTCGTTAGTCGACTTTGTTATTGAAGCTATGTTATTAGAGCTTAGGGCGTTATCGCTACAGCATATCCACCGCTTTGGTTAGTGCGGTAAGAAATTTCTCTACATCTTCTTTTGTGTTGTAAATAGCAAAAGATGCTCGAACTGTTCCCTTCACACCAAGCGCATCCATTAATGGGTGAGCACAGTGGTGACCTGCTCTTACTGCAATGTTCTGTTGATCTAACAGCGTGGCGATATCTTGATGGTGAACGCCATCCATCACAAAAGTGATGACGCTTGCATGCGGTTGATAACCGATGATGCGAATATCCTCTATAGCGCTCAACCCCTGAAAAGCTAGGTGTTGTAGGTCACTGATGTGACTCTCCATTAGTTGGCGGTCATAGCTTGATAGCCAGTCTATGGCACAAGCTAGTGCTAAGGCCCCAGCCACGTTCGGAGTCCCGGCTTCAAACTTTCCGGGTAGTTGGCTAAATGTGGTGCCTTCAAAAGAGACTTTCTCCACCATTTTGCCTCCGCCATGCCAAGGTGGCATAAACTCCAGCAAGTCTAGCTTGCCATACAGCACTCCAATGCCAGCCGGAGCATACAGTTTATGGCCTGAAAAGACATAAAAATCAGCATCCAACGCTTGAACATCAGTTGGCAGATGAACAATACCTTGCGCACCATCGACCACTAAAATAGCATCGGTATGAGTGCGAGTCAGTGCCCCAATCTTATCTAAAGGTAGGACAGTTCCAGTTACATTGGTGACTTGAGTTGTAGCGACAATTTTTGTTTTGGGGCTAAGTAGCGCCTCAAATGCTTCCAAATCAAAATGGCACCCTGCCGTGATTGGGATCTTAACGACCTTTGCGCCGGTTTGCTCAGCAACGATTTGCCAGGGGACAATATTCGCATGATGCTCCATTTCGGAAACCAGGATCTCGTCACCAGGTTGTAGGGTGTTTCGAGCATAAGTTTGCGCGATAAGGTTCAGTGCTTCGGTTGCCCCTCGTGTCCAGATGATCTCTTTACTGGAAGCTGCATTAATAAAGCGTGCCACGGTTTCTCGAGCCGCTTCAAAGCGCTCGGTTGCAACCGCCGTGAGTGAATGGGAACCACGATGGACATTGGCGTTTTGGTTACCATAATACTGAGTGATGCAGTCGATTACGGCTTGCGGTTTTTGTGTCGTTGCCGCACTGTCCAGATAAACCAAATCGCCATCAATAGCTGGGAACTGGGCCCGAATGTTGAGTAGCTCACTCATCGTATTTACCCATTTTATGGTAGTGAAGGGTTGGGTTGGTGATCATAGGTTCAGCCACTTGCCAGGCTTTTTCTTTACCACATAAGGCGATGATAATTTCAATCGCAAATTCGAGGGCGGTTCCTGGGCCTTGGCTTGTGATAAGGTTGTGGTTGACGTCAATCGTCACTCGTTTACTGCGCCAGCGGTTTTCTGGGATATGTGATTGAAAACTCGGGTGACCTGTCATCAGCGCATTCGGGTAAAGCTGATGATGTTGCAGTACCAAGGCTGGAGCAGCGCAGATAGCGCCAACCAGCTTGCCGTCGTATTGATGTTGGCGAACCATTTCAACTAATAATGTGCTGTCTCGAAATGTTTCGGCGCCGCCTACACCGCCAGGTAAGGCGATAACATCGAACTCTTCATCGGCAACATCGACTAGCCTGCAATCTGCAGTCAAGGTGACACCACGTGACGCTTTCATCGTCAGCGCGCCATCAAATGCAGCGCTGGCGACGGTCACGTTGAAACCTGCACGTACCATAATGTCGATGATGGTAATCGCTTCCATCTCTTCGGTGCCTGGCGCTATGGGAACAAGGATTTTCTTAGTCATGTTGATTCCAACTTGATTCGATCTGTTTAATTTGATGATACAAGGCTAGGTTGGTGGGAACAGCAATACCGTATCGCTTGGAAATAGAGACCACATAGCCGGTAATAAAATCAATTTCGCTTTGTCTTTTATTATAAATGTCTTGATGCATGGATGAGTAGTTTTGCGCAGTGGCATGGATGACTTTGTAGACGGTGTCCAACATCTCTTCTACTTTAAGATCCACTCCCACTTGGTTCGCACACTCAGTTGCTTCGCACACAATCATGGCGATCTGTTGCTGATAATCTTTATGAGCTAGTCCACCATTTTGACAGTTATTGATAGCTGTTAATGGGTTTATGGCACAGTTAATAACAAGTTTGCTCCATAGCGCAGTTTGAATTTCAGAATTCCAAGCTACTGGCTTGAAAGCATGGTCGAGAACGTCGGTGACAAAGGAACAACGTGAACCTTTGTCATTCCAGGCCCCAATAAAGGTCTGTCCAAGGCCGGTATGGCGTATTTGTGAGCTTGATAGTTTAAGCGCGCCGTGAGTAGAAGTACCAAGTAACACTGGATGGTGATTAATGGCGGTTTCTAGGTGCTCAACGGTGCCCATACCATTGTGAAGAAAGAGCAAGATGGTATCGCTATTTAAATGTTCAAGTAGTGGCTTTAAAGCCAATTCCACTTGCCATGCTTTCAATGTAACGATAACAAGATCACTCGCTTTAAATGAGGTGACATCGCAATTGGGGAATTGGATAGCACTGCCACCATCTAGCTCGATGACTACGATATCTTGAGGAGAACGCCCCCAAACCGAAACTCGATGCCCTGCCTGATGAAGCTTATAAGCGTATAAAGAGCCAATGGCGCCGGGGCCCAAAATAGTAATATTCACAATAGCTATGTAATCGTGGAAAGAGAGGCTAGAAGAATAGCAAATTTAGCTGTGGTTTTCGAAAGCTATGTTACAGAGTGGGCGATACAAAAAATGGCGCCGCAGCGCCATTTTATCTAACTTCGAAGAATTAGAAGTTGTATTGTAGACGGTAGATGATTGCATCACCGTAGTGCTGTTGATTTGCACCAGAAGAACCGTAAACACCAAGCTTGTTGTTGAAGTAACGGTATTGGATAGCTGCAGTTAGGTGCTCTGTTGCGTGCCAGTTGAATAGCAATGCACCGTTAAGGCCGTTTTTACCGCCTTGGTTTTCTGCATACGCATCGTTACGGTCAAATTCGATTTCGTTCCAGTTAACGAATGAGAAGTTTTGACCAAACGCTTCGAAACCGTAGCGTGCTGTCCAACCTGCCATGTAGCCATTTCGACCGTTAACATTTTTGTTGGCTCCAAAATCATCCCATGATGTGATGTCATGAACACCAATCCACGGTTTGAAGAACCAGTTATCACCTTGTAGAGCCGTATAACCAAGACCTAGAACACGGTTGGTTTCACTTTGTGATGGGTTGTCGTGGTGGTATACCTGACCGTATAGCGATACGCCAGTATCACCTAGGTAAACGTGCGCAGTACCTTTGAATGAGTTCTTTTGCTCAGAGGCACTTTTTTCAACACTTTCGCGATCGTAGAAACCGTATAGTTCACCCCAAGTGAAGCCTGCGCCACCCTCAATACCAAGAACAAACTGGTTACGACCGTTACCGTTGTTACCATCTTGGATAGAGTTAGGACCGTGATCCCAGCTCTGATGATCAAGATAAACGCCACCAAAACCGTATAGATATTCTGCTGAAGCTGGTACAGAAGCTACCGCTGCAACAACGCCAAGAGCTAAAAGTGATTTACGCATAGTGTTAACTACTCTTTAAGTTGTACTGAAATTAGCCGCGAATCCATGCGAACTCATCCGATGGGTGGGCATGATAGCGATTTATATCTCAAAGTAAATGTGCAACATCGCAAACGTTTACTAAAGTTTGTGAGAGGAATCACAAATACTAACGGTGGATGGGAACTTTTATAAATAGCCTACAATTTAATCAATATTGTCGATCTGTGTGATAACAAAATCTCGATAGTTGTTAACACATGTCGGTTCTGATCGTATTGAGTGAGTTAGCGTAGAAAGGGTATCGAAAACAAAAAGGAACTATGATGACGCAGATAAAGTTGTTTCCGTTGCGCTCTGTGGTGTTACCCGAGGGAAAAATGAGGCTTAGGATATTTGAACCTCGTTATAAACGCATGGTAACGGAGTGTCTTAAAAACGAATCAGGTTTCGGCGTCTGTTTGATCAGTGCATCTGCGGGAGCCATCCCAAGTAACGTGTCATCTATAGGGACTTACGTCAGCATCGTGGACTTCGAGAGCCTTGAAGATGGGATGCTCGGCGTCACCGTGTCTGGAATACGCAAGTTCCAGATTCATCATGTTGAATCTGAGGAAGATGGTTTGCGCCAAGCTCAGGTCAGTTGGATAGAGAGTTGGCCTCCAACCGATCTAAGTGATGAAGACCAATTTCTTGGAGAGCGACTTCAACACGTCTACGAAAAGTTTCCTCAAATTGGCGATCTGTACCTTCATCGATTTTTTGATGATGCGACTTGGGTTAGTCAGAGGTGGTTGGAAGTACTGCCACTCGAATGTCATCATTTTGAATACCTTGTAACTCAGCAAGACTGTTCAGCTACGTTGTCATTTTTGGGGGAAGCGTTTCACAGTGACGATGCAGACAATGTGACCCGACACTAAATATTTGAGTAGTCGCGTTGATCGTTATTCTGAGTTCGTCGTAATAAACTAGGTAGAAAATTAGATCATCTGGAACACTAGGGATACAGGCATGACATTAGATAGTCCCCAAGCCCTTAGTAAGCAAGAATGGGCAGAATGTATGGAACGGGTCAAGCAAAGGGACAAAAGTGCCTTCGCTAACCTATTTAACTATTTCACTCCGCGATTGAAACAATTCACGTACAAGCACATGGGTAATGAGCAGGTAGCCATTGAAATGGTTCAAGAAACCATGGCGACGGTATGGCAAAAAGCACACTTATTTGACGGCTCAAAAAGTTCATTGTCGACTTGGATTTATACGATTGCTCGTAACTTATGTTTTGATATGCTCCGCAAGCAAAAGGGTAAAGAGTTGCATGTTCACGCTGATGACATCTGGCCTACAGATTATTGCCCACCTGATTTTGTTGAGCACTACTCACCTGAAACTGATCGGTTGAAAGAACAAATAATTAAGTTCTTGGATGAGTTGCCCAAGGCTCAAAGGGAAGTGGTGCGAGCGGTTTATCTGGAAGAGCTACCTCACCAACAAGTTGCTGAGATGTTCAATATTCCGCTGGGGACTGTTAAATCGAGGTTGAGATTAGCAGTGGAGAAACTTCGACATTCAATGGAGGCAATTTGATATGAGTCACCACCCTAATTCAGAATTATTAAAGCTTTATGCGACGGGTGAGATAGATTCTGCGCACGGCGCAGCAATCGCCTCACACATTGAGTCTTGCTCAGAATGTCGAGCTGAAGTTATGAAATTTGAAGCAGAAGCTGGCGAAGCTATGATGTCGTTAAGCTCGAAGGAAGAAAAATCTTCAAAAGATCTAGAGCTGGTTTTTTCTAACATGCTTGACGATATAATGACTCTTGATGCTGATTACTCTAAACCCAAGGTGAGAAAACCCGGCAGGGTGCAAGTAGATGGCAAAGAATTTATTGTTCCGGCGACGATAGCACCTCTCGTAGAAAGGATGAGTGAATGGCGCAGTTATGGCGGCAAGGTGTTTACGTCGACAATTGATGTGGACGAGGAATGCAGAGTAAGTCTCCTCTACATCAACCAAGGCGTTCAGGTGCCCCAGCACACCCATAAAGGGTTCGAATCGACACTTGTGTTACACGGTAGTTTTAAAGACGAAAACGGCGAATATCATGTTGGAGATTTCATTCGTGAAGACGGCGAAACCAAGCATGCGCCTCAGACCGTTGAGGGACAAGATTGTTTGTGCCTATCGATCCTAACCGAGCCAATGATCTTCACTCAGGGCGTAGCAAGAGTGTTCAACATGTTTGGAAAGGGAATGTATCCATAGAGTGCAGGTAAGGTAATACCGTAAAGGAAAGAGCCTCAATATACTATTGAGGCTCTTTTGTATTTCAGCTATTCAACTAACTTATCTTCTTTGATGTCTTGTCGGTCTCTTTCGCGTGCTTTATCCAAGAGGTCGGTGAAATAGTGCCTTAATGAATAGAGCATAATAAGACTTGGAATGACCATTAGCGAAGTAATGACAAAGAATAGAGCCCAGTCGTTTAGCGCATCAACTAATTCTCCACTAAATGAAGCCAAGGTAGTTCTACCGAAGTTACCCAAAGAGGCTAATAGTGCGTATTGTGTCGCTGAGAAAGCCTGTCCCGTAAGCACGGTAAGGAACGAAACGAAAGCGACTGTGGAGAAGGCTGTGGTAAAGTTATCCACTAAAATGGTTGCTAAGAACAGGTGCTCACTCGGGCCAACTTTCGCGATCCATGCAAACATCAAGTTACTAGCACTCATCGCGATACCACCAATCATTAATCCTTTTACAATACCAAAGCGGACGTTGAACATGCTGCCTAATAGCGTAAATAAGATGGTTGCGCCCCAGCCAATGAGTTTGGAATAGTAGCCGATTTGCTCGTTACTAAAACCGACCTCTTTGTAGAACGGAATTGACATTCTACCTAAGAAGGCTTCGCCGATCTTAAACAAGAAAACAAACAACAGTAGGGTAATCGCGACCTGAACACCATTACGGCGGAAGAAGTCGAGAAAAGGTTCAATAACAGTAACTGAGAGCCAGCTAATTACTGGGTTGCCAACCACTTTCTCATGGCGCTTCTCCGCTTCAGCTTGCAGTTTATCCCGTGCGGTTGTTGGTTCTCCTACGAGAAGGGTAAATAGCATCAAAATAGCAACGATACCGGCCATGCCGTAGTAGACGCCATTCCATCCCATTGAGTCGGCATTGATAAACGCGAGGTAGCCAGGTAAAGAGTAGCCTGTCCACCAACCAATCACAGCCATAGCTGATGCTTGGGGTAGCTTGTTCGACTCAGATTTCGGGAAGGTGTCGATACGAAATGCATCGATAGCAATATCTTGTGTCGCTGATGAAATAGCGATGCACAAAGCGAGCATTGATGTAAACATCAAATCATTGGCGGGGTTAACACCTGCAATGAGTAAGGTAGCAACCAGAATGAAGCTCTGACACAAGAATATCCAACTACGACGTTGACCGAGAGCTGAGTGCAGGACAGGTAATTTTACCCTATCGACTAATGGGGCCCATAAAAAGTTGATTGCATAGACCGCAAAAACAGAACCAAAATATCCGATAGCAGCACGAGTTAAACCTGCATCTTTAAGCCATCCTGACATATTCGAGCCAATCAGGACCCATGGAAAGCCACTTGAGCATCCCAGCATAAAGACCCAAAGCAGTCGTTTGTCCCAATAGCTTTTGACCGTGTCTAACCACGTCATTTTTTGTTCCACAGTTGCGCTCCCTTTATCCCACAATATAGCTAGCCAGTACAAATATCGAACTATGCTATCAAGCTATGGGTTTAGTTGACTATCAATATTGAATCAACTTTTCAATGCTAAGTTACTGAATAATTTCCATTTTAGTAATGACGATCGGCTCCAGTGGAACATCTCGCATTCCATGAACGCTACGTGTTGGTTTCTGTGCCATTTTCTGAACGACGTCAAAGCCTTCGATGACTTGGCCAAATACTGCGTAACCTGGGTTCGTCACACTATAATTCAAGAAGTCATTATCAACGAAGTTAATAAAGAACTGACGTGTCGCAGAGTTTGGATCTTGAGTTCTCGCCATGGCAATGGTCGCAGCGTCATTATCCAGTCCGTTAAAGGCTTCATTTTTGATTGGGGCATTAACTGGTAAGCGGTTAAATTTGCTGTCAAAACCACCACCTTGTGCCATAAACCCCGGAATTACGCGGTGAAATTGACTGTTTACGTAACTGCCATCTTCGACATAGGTTAAGAAGTTTTCTACCGTAAGAGGTGCTTTCTCTTGATTCAATTCGACGATAAATGAACCCAAATTAGTTTCGACTTCTACTTTTGGTCCCGCAAAAACGCTAGTAGCGATCAGTGCTAGGGAAGCGACAAGTGTTTTCATCATTAGAAACGTTCCTTCATGTAATCTTGTAGCTCAGTATCGTTAGCAATTTCTTTTAAAACAAGGTTTACGGTGTCGTTAAGTACGGTTTCGATCTCTTCGTTAGAAGCACTCATTAAGCCAGAACGCTTTGCCGTGCCTGTGTAGGTTTTAACCAATTTACCTTGTTCATTTTCTGCAGTTAGTTCAAGAATGACCGTCGCGTTCATGTCATTTTCCATCACGGTATGCTTGACCGAAACTAATGCTTCTTGGATTTCAACTTTTAGTGTGTTCTTACTGTTTACGGTAACCTGGTAACCCTCTGAAGAGAACTGATTAACTAAGGCGTTCTCGATACCGATGCGAACATTTTGTCGTGTATGTACTGGGGTGATGTTTGCTCGACCGTTATCCAGTAAAGCTACGTATTGGGCAGTACGTACATCTTGGCTGGAGATGGACATCGCCTTACCTTCAACGAGCTTGGCAGCGCTGGTTGCTGCCGTAGGCGCAAAATTAATCTGTTCTTTTTGAGGACTTGCACATGCAGCAAGTAATACGACTGAAGCAGCCAAAACGAGCTTTTTCATTGATTATTCCTTTTCACACTCTTCAAAATGACGAGTAAAGTAATGAAGCCCGCCTGGACTTCATGATGAATACTATCCGATAATTGTTAGACTACATGACTATTAGCAGCAACAATGACTCAAACTTTACTTAGTTGCCTGTAAAATAACAAATTTGGCGTTAGATGCGACAAGTTTTACATTGTGTTTGCCAAAGAGTCGCGCCAGTTTTTTATCGTAGCCTAGATGGCGATTGCCGATAACCATTAACTCCCCTGTATCTCGAAGAACTTGCTTGGCATCACAGAACATCTGCCACGCAATGTGATCGGTCACCGCTTGTTGTTGATGAAAAGGAGGGTTGCAAATCACCAAATCTTGACTATTTGCTAGGAAGCCGTCTAAGCAATTATTCGCCACAAACTCACAACCATCGAGCGCTATGTTGTTTAAAGTTAGGTTGTGATGAGCTGACTTCACGGCCATAAAGCTTTCGTCGATAGCAGTGATATTTGCTTGAGGATTGAGCTGCTTTAACTTAAGTGTCAATACGCCATTACCGCAGCCCAAATCCACGATATCTTGATATTTGGTGTTGCTCTTAAGATGTTCTAGGATAAACCTAGCACCCAAATCAAGACTTTCTCCTGAATACACATTTGGTAAGTTGGAAAGTACCAATTTATGTTCTGCTACTGGCCAGGTGGTATAAGGGTCAAGAGTCTCTTGATACGCGCTGTTCAGCTCTGAAAACACCAAACGATGCTTTTTCCAAGCGAGTGAAGTTGTGGTGTGTCCCGCATATTTTTCAAAAATTTTAAGAGTAGAACTATGGATCTCTTTTGCTTTGTTCACGGCAATGAGCGAGCAGTTATCTCTGTACTTTAAGGCGATTTGGTTGAGCTGCCACGTTAAGTAACGATTGTTGCGGGGAATCTGCATCAGCACGATATCTACCTGTTGCGGCCATTCGTCGGTTGAGGTACGAAGATCGATGGGCTTGCAATGGTTAAGCGCTAAATTATGCTTAATACCCTGATGAGAAATAAAAGAATCACTGATTGTAGTCACCTGATGTTGTTCTGAAAACCAGCAACTCAAGGCACCAAAACTGTCGTTCAGAATCAAAATTCTAGAGCCAGCAGGCAGCTTCAGCTCTTCAAAATGTTGAATCAGGTACTCGTCTCCAGCATCCCAAG
The DNA here is from genome assembly GCF_001639065.2 of Vibrio barjaei. Taxonomy (GTDB): domain Bacteria; phylum Pseudomonadota; class Gammaproteobacteria; order Enterobacterales; family Vibrionaceae; genus Vibrio; species Vibrio barjaei. The sequence goes on along the minus strand of NZ_LQXO02000052.1, from coordinate 8,484 downwards.
CTTGAAGTTGTTCATTGTTGAGTTTAGGGAAACGAAATAGTGAATACGAGTGCTCAAATAGGTTTAATTCAGTCTTCATAATGCTGTGATTTGGTGACAATGGTTGTATTTTGACAAAATCTCGGAACTTTCGCCAAGGCGAATATGATTTAAGGGAAGATTCTTGATTAAGTAAAGTATATACTTTACCGCCTAAATAAAAATAAATAGTTACAGCCCAAGGAAGTAAGATGATTCAACAAACCATCGAGCAAAAGCTCCATCAGACTTTCAACCCCACATTTTTAGACGTTCGCAACGAAAGCAATATGCACAATGTCCCTCCAGGTTCAGAGAGTCATTTTAAAGTGATTGTTGTCAGCGATAGCTTTAATGGTGAGCGTCTTATTGCAAGGCACCGCAAAGTAAACACGGTCTTAGCAGATGAATTGGCAGGTCCTGTTCATGCCTTAGCAATCCATACTTATACACCAGAAGAGTGGACAAAAGAGAATCAACTCGCCCCAGACAGCCCTAATTGCGCAGGCGGCGGTAAATAGCTCTATACTCTTTCTAGTTTTGGTGCAGGTCATAGCGTCTCGGTAACAATCACACGCGTCAACAATAAACCTTGGTTATTTTTACGTAAGTGGTTGATGGAGTTGCTACCACTTTGGTGGTAATTCATTAACAGCGTATCAACATATAATGTTATGTGTTTTTGTTAATGAGGAATGTTTCAGGATATGAATGGGGCAATTGCTTATTTTTAAAAGGGTTAATAAGACTTTGTGCGATTGGTCAAAGTTATACATATTCGCAACCCTAGATATAGCAAAAGTTTCGAAATAATGACCCCTTTGCAGGGATTCATCATGGCATCCCCTTTGCAAATGATGCTAAACTACCGCACCAGAAAAATCTCGCAGTGATTCTATGACGAGATTGTTAAAATGATGTTGCTGCCTTGGTGCTAATAAAACCAAGGTTAGACACTCAATGTCGTGTCTATATGTTACGCAATTTTAAAGAATCTTTTTCCCGATAAAAGTAGTGCAAGTGCGTATGATTACAATAAAGAAGGGCTTGGATCTTCCTATCGCAGGAACTCCATCCCAGGTGATTAATGATGGTAAGTCCATCACTAAAGTCGCCTTGCTTGGCGAAGAGTACGTGGGTATGCGTCCAACAATGCATGCTCGCGTGGGTGATGAAGTGAAAAAAGGTCAGGTTCTTTTTGAAGATAAAAAGAACCCAGGCGTTAAGTTCACTTCTCCAGCAAGCGGTAAGGTTATTGAAGTTAACCGTGGCGCGAAGCGTGTCCTACAATCTGTTGTGATTGAAGTGGCAGGTGACGAGCAAGTTACTTTCGATAGCTACACAGCTGACCAACTAGCAGGTCTTGATCGCGAAGTGATCAAAACTCAACTGGTTGAATCAGGTATGTGGACTGCGTTGCGTACTCGTCCGTTTAGCAAGGTACCGGCGATCGATTCAACGACTCAAGCGATTTTCGTAACTGCAATGGATACTAATCCACTTGCGGCTGAGCCTGAATTGGTTATCAATGAGCAAAAAGAAGCGTTCGTTGCAGGTCTTGATATTCTGTCTAAATTGACAGAAGGCAAAGTTTACGTCTGCAAAAAAGGAACGAGTCTACCTCGCTCAAATCAATCCAATGTCGAAGAGCATGTTTTCAATGGTCCACACCCTGCTGGTCTTGTTGGCACTCACATGCATTTCCTATATCCAGTTAGCGTGAATAACGTTGCTTGGAGCATTAATTATCAAGATGTGATTGCATTCGGTAAGCTCTTCACAACTGGCGAAATCTATACAGATCGTGTGATTTCACTTGCTGGTCCAGTAGTTAATAACCCTCGTTTAGTCAGAACTCAACTAGGTGCAAGCCTAGAAGATGTCACTAACAACGAGTTGATGCCTGGTGAAGTACGAATCATTTCTGGTTCAGTACTATCTGGTACTCAAGCTTCTGGTCCACACGCTTATCTAGGTCGTTACCATCAACAAGTGTCTGTATTGCGCGAAGGTCGTGATAAAGAACTGTTTGGTTGGGCAACACCAGGTAAGAACAAGTTCTCGATTACTCGTTCGTTCCTAGGTCACCTATTCAAAGGTCAGTTGTTCAACATGACAACTACGACCAATGGTAGTGATCGTGCAATGGTTCCAATCGGCAACTACGAGAAAGTATTGCCTCTAGATATGGAGCCAACGCTATTACTTCGTGATCTTTGCGCTGGTGATTTAGACAGTGCACAGCGTCTTGGTGCGCTTGAACTAGATGAAGAAGATTTAGCGCTATGCACCTTTGTTTGTCCAGGTAAGTACGAATACGGTCAGCTCCTACGTGAGTGCCTAGACAATATTGAGAAGGAAGGGTAATCCATGCTTAAGAAATTCATTGAGGATATCGAGCATCATTTCGAACCAGGTGGCAAACATGAAAAATGGTTTGCATTGTACGAAGCAGCGGCAACGCTATTCTACACTCCGGGTCTGGTTACGAAGCGCAGCTCGCATGTCCGTGATAGCGTCGACCTAAAGCGCATCATGATCATGGTTTGGTTCGCGGTATTCCCAGCAATGTTCTGGGGTATGTACAATGCGGGTAACCAAGCAATTATGGCACTTAACCATCTTTACACTGGCGCTGAGCTTGCAGGTGTTATCGATGGCAACTGGCATTACTGGCTAACTCAAGGTCTTGGCGGAACGCTAGGGACTGATGCGGGTTGGGGCAGTAAGATGCTACTTGGTGCGACTTACTTCCTACCAATCTACGCGACAGTATTTATTGTTGGTGGTTTCTGGGAAGTCTTGTTCTGTATGGTGCGTAAGCATGAAGTTAACGAAGGTTTCTTTGTAACTTCTATTTTGTTCGCACTGATTGTTCCGCCAACACTCCCTCTTTGGCAAGCAGCACTAGGTATTACCTTTGGTGTTGTTGTAGCAAAAGAGATCTTTGGTGGTACAGGTCGTAACTTCCTTAACCCAGCACTAGCTGGCCGTGCTTTCTTATTCTTCGCGTACCCAGCACAAATCTCGGGTGATGTGGTATGGGTTGCTGCTGATGGTTTCTCTGGCGCTACGGCTCTAAGCCAATGGGCACAAGGTGGCGAAGGCGCACTTATCAACAACATTACTGGTCAAACGATCACTTGGATGGACGCGTTCATTGGTAACATCCCAGGTTCAATTGGTGAAGTATCAACACTTGCACTTATGATCGGTGCAGCGATGATTGTTTACATGGGCATTGCTTCATGGCGCATTATCGCAGGTGTAATGGTTGGTATGGTTGCTGTCGCAACGCTATTCAACGTTGTTGGCTCAGACACCAATGCAATGTTTGCAATGCCTTGGCATTGGCACCTAGTGTTAGGTGGCTTCGCATTCGGTATGTTCTTTATGGCAACGGATCCAGTATCGGCTTCGTTCACTAATAAAGGTAAGTGGGCATACGGTATTTTGATTGGCGCTATGTGTGTCATGATCCGTGTTGTGAACCCTGCATACCCAGAAGGTATGATGCTAGCAATTCTATTTGCTAACTTGTTCGCACCGCTATTCGACCACTTTGTGATCGAGAAGAACGTTAAACGGAGAGAAGCACGCTATGGCAAGTAATAACGATAGCATTAAAAAGACGCTGTTTGTTGTTATCGCGTTGAGCTTAGTGTGCTCAATCGTTGTATCGCTTGCAGCAGTTGGTCTGCGTGACAAGCAAAGAGCGAACGCGTTACTAGACAAACAGTCAAAAATTATCGAAGTCGCTGGCATTAAAGAGAATGGCACAGTCGCTGAACTTTATAGTCAGTACATCGAACCTCGTCTTGTGAACTTTGATACTGGTGAGTTTGTTGATACAGCTCCAGATGGTAGCGATGCAAACAACTACGATCAGCGTAAAGCGGCAAAAGACCCTTCGGAGTCAATTCGCCTAACAGCTGAACAAGACCAAGCAAAAATCATTCGTCGTGCTAACGTAGGTACTGTTTATCTAGTTAAGCAAAATGGCAAAGTGAGCAGCGTTATCCTACCAGTACATGGTACGGGTTTATGGTCTATGATGTACGCGTTCGTGGCAGTTCAGACAGATGGTAATACTGTGAACGGTATTACATATTACGAGCAAGGTGAAACTCCTGGATTGGGTGGTGAGATTGAGAACCCATCTTGGCGTGCACAGTTTGTTGGTAAGAAACTGTTTGATGAAAACTTCAAGCCAGCGATCGAAATCGTAAAAGGTGGCGCACCTGAAGGTTCTGAACACGGTGTTGACGGTCTATCTGGTGCAACACTGACAGGTAACGGCGTTCAAGGTACGTTTGATTTCTGGTTGGGTGATATGGGCTTTGGTCCATTCCTAGCAAAAGTTCGTGACGGAGGTCTGAACTAATGTCTAGTGCTAAAGATGTGAAAAAGAGCCTGATGGCACCGGTGTTGGATAACAACCCGATTGCACTTCAAGTTCTAGGTGTGTGTTCTGCTCTAGCAGTAACCACTAAGTTAGAGACAGCATTTGTAATGACTTTAGCAGTAATTTTCGTTACTGCACTGTCTAACTTCTTTGTATCTCTGATTCGAAACCATATTCCAAATAGCGTACGTATCATCGTTCAGATGGCGATCATCGCATCATTGGTAATCGTGGTAGACCAAATTTTGAAAGCGTATCTTTACGATATATCTAAACAGCTTTCAGTTTTCGTTGGCCTTATCATTACCAACTGTATTGTAATGGGTCGTGCGGAAGCATTCGCTATGAAGTCTGAGCCAATCCCATCATTAATCGACGGTATTGGTAACGGTCTTGGCTATGGCTTCGTTCTAATCACTGTTGGCTTCTTCCGTGAACTATTTGGTTCAGGCAAGCTGTTCGGTATGGAAGTTCTACCGTTGGTAAGCAACGGTGGTTGGTATCAGCCTAACGGTATGATGCTTCTAGCGCCTTCAGCGTTCTTCCTTATCGGCTTCCTGATCTGGGTAATTCGTATTATTAAGCCAGAACAAGTAGAAGCGAAGGAGTAACGGCGTCATGGAACATTATATTAGCTTATTAGTTAAGTCGATTTTCATCGAAAACTTGGCGCTTTCTTTCTTCTTGGGTATGTGTACATTCCTAGCGGTTTCAAAGAAAGTTAAAACTTCTTTCGGTCTTGGTGTCGCAGTAATCGTTGTACTTACAGTCGCAGTACCTGTAAACAACCTACTGTATAACCTAGTTCTAAAAGAAAATGCGCTAGTTGCAGGTGTCGACCTTAGCTTCTTGAATTTTATTACCTTTATCGGTGTAATCGCAGCACTAGTACAAATCCTAGAGATGGTACTGGACCGCTTCTTCCCACCTTTGTATAACGCACTGGGTATCTTCCTACCGCTAATCACGGTTAACTGTGCGATCTTCGGTGGTGTATCATTCATGGTACAGCGTGATTACAACTTTGCTGAATCAGTCGTATACGGCTTTGGTTCTGGTGTGGGTTGGATGCTAGCTATCGTTGCGCTAGCGGGTATCCGTGAGAAGATGAAGTACTCTGATGTACCTCCTGGTCTTCGTGGTCTTGGTATCACGTTCATCACAGTAGGTCTGATGGCACTAGGCTTCATGTCTTTCTCTGGTGTTCAACTGTAAGGTATAAGGAATAGTCAATGGACATTATTCTTGGTGTAGTGATGTTTACGCTGATTGTTCTAGCCCTAGTTTTAGTGATTTTGTTCGCTAAATCTAAGCTAGTACCAACAGGCGACATCACGATCTCTGTAAACGGCGATCCTGAGAAGGCAATCGTAACTCAACCAGGCGGTAAGCTTCTGGGTGCTCTAGCTGGTGCTGGCGTATTCGTATCTTCTGCTTGTGGTGGTGGTGGCTCTTGTGGCCAGTGCCGCGTGAAAGTGAAAACTGGTGGTGGCGATATTCTACCTACTGAGCTTGACCATATTACTAAAGGTGAAGCACGTGAAGGTGAGCGTCTAGCGTGTCAAGTTAACATGAAGACTGACATGGACATCGAGCTTCCAGAAGAAATCTTCGGTGTTAAGAAGTGGGAATGTAGCGTTATCTCTAACGATAACAAAGCAACCTTCATCAAAGAGCTTAAGCTTCAGATTCCAGATGGCGAATCAGTACCTTTCCGTGCTGGTGGTTACATCCAGATCGAAGCACCTGCTCACCATGTTAAGTACTCTGACTTCGACGTACCTGATGAGTATCGTGAAGACTGGGACAAGTTTAACCTGTTCCGCTACGAGTCAGTGGTTAATGAAGAATGCATTCGTGCATACTCAATGGCTAACTACCCAGAAGAAGAAGGCATTATTATGCTAAACGTGCGTATCGCTACGCCGCCGCCTAATAATCCTGATGTACCACCGGGTATCATGTCATCGTTCATCTGGTCGCTTAAAGAAGGTGACAAGTGTACGATTTCAGGACCGTTTGGTGAGTTCTTCGCGAAAGAAACAGACAATGAAATGGTATTCATCGGTGGCGGTGCTGGTATGGCTCCAATGCGCTCGCACATCTTTGACCAACTTAAGCGTCTGAAGTCTAAGCGTAAGATGTCTTTCTGGTACGGTGCTCGTTCTGTACGTGAAATGTTCTATGTAGAAGATTTCGACGGCCTACAGGCTGAGAACGATAACTTCCAGTGGCACGTTGCTCTATCTGACCCAATGCCAGAAGATAACTGGGATGGTTACACAGGCTTCATCCACAACGTAATCTATGAGAACTACCTCAAAGATCACGAAGCACCAGAAGATTGTGAATACTACATGTGTGGTCCACCAATGATGAACGCGGCTGTTATCGGCATGCTGAAGGATCTTGGTGTAGAAGATGAGAACATTCTTCTAGATGACTTCGGTGGTTAATCTTCATTGAAGTATCGACATGGCTGGCTCATGTGAGTCAGCCATTTGTTTTTCAGGGATAGCATAATTCCTGTTTCTAAGTCTCTGAAACTATTTACGTTTGTCGAAACCTTAATCTTTTTAGGCAAACGTAAATACTTTTGAAAGTAGGTGAGTAAAAGTATGTTTCATCTAGCTAAACATCTTAAGCTAATTTTGGTTGCATTGTTTGCGACTGTCATTTTATCGGGCTGCGGTAACCAGCGCGAGCAGGTTCATTTGAGTGGACCAACGATGGGTACAATCTACAATGTTAAGTACATTGTGACTGATACGTCTCCTAAACCGGAAGTCATTCAAGCTGAAATCAATCGATTACTTGAAGAAGTAAACGATCAAATGTCGACGTATCGTCAAGACTCAGAATTGAGCCGCTTTAATCGTTACTATGGTACTGAACCGTTCCCGGTGTCCCGTCAAACAGCCATAGTAGTCAATGAAGCCATTCGATTGAATGAACTGACGCAAGGCGCACTTGATGTGACAGTTGGTCCTTTGGTTAACTTGTGGGGCTTTGGACCAGAAGCTCGTCCGGAAGTAGTGCCTAGTGACGAAGAACTGGCGGCTCGTAAAGCGCAAACTGGCATTAAGCATTTGTCTGCAACCGATACAACGCTAAGAAAAGACCTTCGTAGCTTGTATGTGGATCTGTCTACTATTGCAAAAGGTTGGGGCGTTGATGTACTAGCAAACTACCTTGAAAGTATCGGTATTCAAGATTACATGGTTGAAGTAGGCGGTGAAATGCGTCTAAAAGGCATTAATCGTGACAGCGTGAAGTGGCGTATCGCGATTGAAAAGCCAACCGTAGACGAACGCAATGTACAGGAAATTATTGAGCCTGGCGATATGGCAATTGCCACGTCAGGTGACTATCGTAACTACTTTGAGAAAGATGGTGTACGCTACTCTCACATCATTGATCCTTCGACAGGTAAGCCGATTCATAATAAAGTGGTGTCGGTGACGATTTTGGATAAGTCATCCATGACAGCGGATGGACTTGCAACAGGACTGATGGTTTTGGGTGAAGAGAAAGCACTAGAGATCGCTGATCAAAACGATATCCCAGCCTTTATCATAGTTAAAACAGAAGACGGTTTTGAAGAGTTCGCGTCAGAAGCGTTTAAACCTTATCTGAACAAGTAATAGGTCAATCACATGAATACATTTTTAATTACGTTTGGTGTTTTCTTAGCGGTTATTGCTGCCATGTCGATTGGCTATATTATCCAGAAGAAAGTGGTAAAAGGTAGCTGCGGTGGATTAGGCGCTGTAGGTATTGATAAAGTTTGTAACTGCCCAGAGCCATGTGATGCACGTAAGAAGCGTGAAGCACGTGAGCAAGCGCGTGCTGAGAAGCTAGCAGCGTGGGAAAAGGATCGTATTGCTTAAACGTGCAATCCGGTTTGCTGCGGTTTTGATAATCGCGACAACCTTAATACTTGATGAAAGACCAGAGTAATGCTCTGGTCTTTTTGTTTTGATTAGCCGGAAACTCGTCGTATAATTAAACTGTATAAATAAACAGTTGTGAGTGGCGGTGTCTGACAAAATACGAAAATT
>NZ_LQXO02000051.1 GCF_001639065.2 Vibrio barjaei | reverse complement strand
ACTCTCACAAGCACAATAAATGATGAGTGTTAAGTCTTCTCGGAATGTCATTTTCGTCAAGTGAAGTGCTAGACGTTAGAGTCTAAAGGTTTTTCGAAATGCACTATTTCAGCAGAGGTGCTGTTGATTTTTGGGGAGAATGTCAGAGTCAAAAACTACTCTAAATGATAAACGTGCAGCCTCTCTTTGTTTAACACAGCTTTCGTTTTCAGCGCTAAAGTTCGTGTTCCTATCGCTGTGGCTCTTGTCTTTTCCATGTGTGTACACACTTTGAGCCAATTGGTTTGAGTGACGTCCAATCGAGCAAGTATTGCTGGTAAATGTTGATTCATTTGCGCCTTATCTTCACGAAACTGCCGAGCCGTCCAGTCGACAAGCTCGATGTAATCGATAAGCCTTAAAGGGATACCATTCGACATCTTATTGGTTGGGTTGCCAATAAATGGATGCAAGCAAGGAGCGGTAGGCTGCTGGTTCTTCAATGCATTTAGCCTCGCCTTAATCGATGTGTAGTCAGATGTTTCTAGGGTTGTGGCGATGCCAGCTCGGATGGGATTTAAGTCCACATAGGCCATGGCTGCGGCAAGTGCTTTTTCATCCAGCAGAGCCTGACTTTTGAATCGACTTTCCCAAAAATGACCTGTGCAGTTATCTTCTTGGTTGGCTTTACAAGCGATATCGAAGTTTAACTCTTTCATAAACCAGCTCAAGTTCCACAGTCGCTCGCGCCAAGTTTCGATTATCTCGACACATTTTTCTTGCTCTGCTTTGTCTGACAACTGATTGCTTAACCAGCGCTGAATCAGTACAGGTAACTTATGTGTCCTGCCCCAGCGCTCGACCACTTCATGTTGAGAGAGCGCCGTAGCTTGAACCTTATTGATATTGGCCACCAAATGGTAGTGGTTGCTCATAATGGCGTAGGCACAGATATCGATACAGTAGACATGGGTCAGTGCGTAGATTCTTTGCTCGATCCATAAGCGTCGATGCTCATAGCAAGTCCCTGTTTGAGCGTCTTTTCCACATAAATAACTTCGTCTTACACAACGAGAAACACAGTGATAATAGGATGTGGCATCAACAGATATGAGTTGCTTTCTGGCGGTAGTCATCAATCAGTCCTCCATGAACTTAAAGAGACTTTAGCAGGCAACCTTTGATTAAAAAGGCGCGGGTCCATCAGTTTGTGAAAAATCATACCAATTTCATACTTTTTGGTGTGTGTCCTTTAATTCTT
>NZ_LQXO02000050.1 GCF_001639065.2 Vibrio barjaei | reverse complement strand
TGGTGACCTACTGATTACAAGTCAGTTGCTCTACCTACTGAGCTAAGTCGGCACTTAAAGCAAGCTTTTGCTTACTTTTAAAAGTGGCTCCCCCTGCGGGACTCGAACCTGCGACATACGGATTAACAGTCCGCCGTTCTACCAACTGAACTAAGGGGGAATTGCTTTTCGCAATAAAGTGGTGCCGACTACCGGAATCGAACTGGTGACCTACTGATTACAAGTCAGTTGCTCTACCTACTGAGCTAAGTCGGCGACACTTTATTTTGCGTTGCTCGTGCTAATTTCTATCAACACCAACAATATCAAATTGTGGTGCCCGGAGGCGGAATCGAACCACCGACACGAGGATTTTCAATCCTCTGCTCTACCGACTGAGCTATCCGGGCAACGGAGCGCTATTAAACGGATTTTCCGGTCTCCCGTCAACGCTTTTTTGAAAAAAACTTCAAAAAAGCGTTCAAGCGCTGCATTTTTCATCGAATCGTATTCGTTTTGTGCAGATCGGGACAAATTAGCCTTTTCCAGCATTAAAATCTTTTTTGAATTTAGTTACTTTCTCCAAATAACGTCGCGCTTCGGCATTCGGGTGTTTTTTAGTCAACGCCCAATAAACTTGATTCGGTTGCAACGAATTGAGGTCGTTCATCGCTCGCCTTCTGTCACTATGGAATGTTTTCAGCACTCCTCCCGTCCCGCCGTTATATGCAGAAATCATACTGTACTCCAACGACAGTGGATGCCTAACATCTTTCAAGTAGCGATTTTTAAGAATGTAGAAATACGCCGTCCCGGTATCAATATTCTGTTCAGGGTTGAACAAATACTCTGGCGTCGGTTCTCCCGGTTTGTTTTTGACAAGATTAAACACATCTCGACCCGCAGTCTTTGGTACCACCTGCATCAAACCATAGGCATTAGCCCAGCTCACTGCATAAGGGTTAAAACTACTTTCTGTTTTTATAATCGCGTAGATAAGATCTTCCGGAATGTCATAGCGCTTAGAAGCCCGGCGCACGATATCTGCGTACTGGTAACTACGCTGTTTAAAGTGATCCGCTACCATGGGGATCTCAACGTAGTATGCCTTCTTGAAATCTACGTCTTTGGTCTTTAACTTATTCGCAATGAGATAATCAGCAAAACGGTTAGCACGCCATGTCCATTGGATCGGTTTTTTCTCTTGGTCGACAACTTGGTTATAAAGGAACGGCTGACCTTCTAACTTGATGGCTTTAGACGAGAACAAGTCAACGCTTGATGGATCATCAGGCGTCAACAGCGTTGTCACGATAGCGGCCTTAAGATGCTTCTCCGGCTCGGTTGGAGACACGGTTTCAATCGTGATAAGACCTTTACTAAAGTTAACTTCGGCGCGGCTCAAGTAATTATCAATGTATTTCACATAATTGCTTTTGCCAGCAACCTTAACTTCGCGGCTACCCCAGCGCTTCTGGATATTACCGTTAAAGCTATTGATCAGCGCATCCAACGCCTTTGTGTCTTTTACGTATTGGCCTGGGAGTTCGGCTAAGTTCTTAGCAAAGCGGTTGGTTGGCTCGTAATTAACATCGTATATCTTCTCGATAAATTCGCGACTACAGCCCACCAGCAACAGGGGAACCAGAAAGTAAATTAACTTCTTCATAGACAACATTAAAAACACCACCCAAAAGGTGGTGTTTGATTTATTCCTTGTAGATTACTCTGACGGCGGCGTGTAGCCGTCGATGACGACATCCTTTCCTTCAAATAAGAAGTTCACCATTTCAGTTTCAATCAACTTACGATGCTCGGGATCCATCATGTTGAGTTTCTTCTCATTGATCAGCATGGTCTGCTTAGACTGCCATAAAGCCCACGCTTCTTTCGAAATGTTATCGAAGATACGTTTACCCAATTCACCTGGGTATAATTGGAAGTCGAGACCTTCAGCATCTTTCTGTAGGTGAGCACAAAAAACCATACGGCTCATATTGTTATCCTCAATTAATGTCGTTGTAAGGTTTCAATTAGCGACTTAACTGGTGCCGCTAATCCAACCTTTTCTGGATTAGTTATGTTATACCAAAGACCTTTCGACTCTTCCATCACCATTGTTGGAAGCTGGTTAAGCGTCACGACGATTGGCGTTATATCGAGGTGATAGTGGCTGAATGTATGTCGAAACGCGATTTCAACCTCTCTGGATTGGATATTTCGCTGTTGGATACCGTATTGCTCCAACACCTCATCAATATCCGCGCTAGGACTCTCAGGGAAGCAAAACAAACCACCCCAAATCCCCGTTTGAGGCCTTTGAGCCAGCCAGAGTTCATCTTGGTGTTTTAAGATCACAAACCAAGTCTCTTTTTCAGGTTTGGTTTTCTTGGGTTTCTTTCCCGGGTAATCAAGAGGATTCCCCTGCTTGTTAGCAACACAGAAGCTTTCTACGGGACACAATGTGCATTTGGGTCGACTTCTGGTACAAACCATGGCCCCCATATCCATCATTGCTTGATTGTACTTATCCGTATCTTCCGCGGGAGTATGCTGCTCTGCGATTTGCCATAGCTGGTTTTCTACTTTTTTCTGCCCGGGCCACCCTTCCACAGCAAAGCTGCGAGCAAGTGTTCGTTTTACATTACCATCGAGAATTGCATGAGGCAGTTTGTGAACTGATGATAAAACAGCAGCTGCGGTCGAACGTCCCACTCCTGGCAATGCATTCATTGCTTCGAGTGACAAAGGAAATTCACCACCATGCTGTTCGACAACTACTTGAGCGGCCTTATGAAGGTTACGAGCTCGGGCGTAATATCCCAAACCCGTCCACAAGTGCAACACTTCATCTTGTGGCGCTTTAGCCAAAGACTCTACTGTGGGGAAGTGCTCCAAAAACCGTTCATAGTATGGAATGACGGTGGTTACTTGTGTCTGTTGTAGCATGATTTCCGACAACCAAACCTTATAGGCGGTCTTTTGTTGTTGCCACGGTAGCTCTTTGCGACCGTATTTCTCATACCAATCTAATATTGAGCGTGCAAAAGGCGTCACAATTACTCTCATCTCTCTTATAATTTGCTAGAAATTGCACCACACTTAGTAACAGAAGTAAAACTGCGTGAAATTCTGATCCGATAATGCTTGCTTGCGAGCAAATTCTTTGGATAATTCCCGCTCTGATTATTGAATGAACAGGCTAAACCAATGAGTGAAGTGACTACTAACGAATACACAGAAGATGGCAAACTGATTCGCAAAGTTCGCAGTTTTGTTCGTCGTGAAGGACGCCTAACCAAAGGCCAAGAATCGGCGATGGAAGAGTGCTGGCCTACAATGGGTATTGATTACCAAGAGTCACTACTCAACTGGGAACAGGTATTTGGTAACAATAACCCTGTTGTTCTTGAAGTTGGTTTTGGCATGGGTGCCTCTTTGGTCGAAATGGCAAAGAACGCACCAGAAAAGAACTTTATTGGCATTGAAGTACACAGCCCAGGCGTAGGTGCATGTCTATCATCAGCGCGCGATGCTGGTATTACTAACCTGCGTGTTATGTGTCACGATGCGGTTGAAGTCTTTGCCAACATGATTCCGGACAGCAGCCTAAGTACAATGCAGTTGTTCTTCCCTGACCCATGGCATAAAAAGCGTCACCACAAACGTCGTATTGTGCAGTTAGATTTTGCTGAAATGGTAAGAACTAAGCTTATTCCAGAAACTGGCGTATTCCACATGGCTACAGACTGGGAAAACTATGCAGAGCATATGGTCGAGGTAATGAACCAAGCACCTGGCTATGAGAATATTGCTACTGATGGTGACTTTGTACCACGTCCAGATGATCGTCCTTTAACAAAGTTTGAAGCTCGCGGTCACAGACTTGGTCATGGTGTTTGGGATATCAAATATCGCCGCACAGCTTAAGTTTCGATTGCTAATCGAATTCTAATCCTGAAAAGCCAACCTCCCGTTGGCTTTTTTTGGCGCTTACGTTGGGAGAACAACAAATATGAAACCAACTAAACAGATTCTTTCTACTATCCTCAGTGAAGTAAAACCACTGATTGGACAAGGAAAAGTCGCGGACTACATCCCTGCTCTTGCAAGAGTACCTAACAACAAACTAGGCATAGCAGTGTACACCAACGAAGGTGAAGTAATTACCGCTGGAGACGCCGAAGAGTCCTTTTCTATACAGTCAATTTCCAAAGCCCTGAGCCTAACTTTGGCAATGATGCTGTATAAACCAGAGGAAATCTGGCAGCGTGTCGGCAAGGAACCCTCAGGGCAAGCTTTTAACTCACTAATCCAGCTTGAGATGGAACAAGGAATACCGAGAAATCCGTTTATTAACGCTGGCGCGATTGTGGTAGCCGACCTACTGCAAAGTCGCTTATCGGCGCCTAGGCAGCGTCTATTGGAGTTTGTTAGAACACTTTCAGGTGACAACCACATTGTCTACGATAAGATCGTGGCAGCTTCAGAAATGATGCACAGTGACCGCAATGCAGCTATCGCTTATCTAATGCGCTCGTTTGGTAACTTTAATAACGATGTTATTCCTGTTCTCAATAACTATTTCCATGCCTGCGCTTTAAAGATGAGCTGTGTTGATCTTGCCAAAACCTTCAGTTATTTAGCCAATCAAGGGCAATCCGTAAATACTAAGAAGCAGATCATCACACCGACACAAACCAAGCAGCTCAATGCGTTATTGGCGACATGCGGCCTCTATGATGGCGCCGGAGAGTTTGCTTACCGTGTCGGCATGCCAGGTAAGTCAGGTGTGGGCGGTGGTATTATTGCGATTGTTCCGGGTGAAATGACTATCGCGGTTTGGTCTCCAGAACTGGATAAATCTGGTAACTCTCTCGCTGGGACGAGAGCGTTGGAGATGCTTTCGGAGCGAATTGGGCGTTCTATATTTTAAGCAAAAAAGAAGCTGGTAAATACCAGCTTCTTTTTATGATCAATAGCTTGTCGTTGTCCCTTCAAACAAATGTTGCTGACTATAAAAAAGGTAGTTCAATCCTTTCCGATAAAGCTCATCCGCCCCCAAAAGCTCTTCACATGCAGTTGGTTGTAAGCCATTAGAGTTACTTGCAACACTGAAACACTTTTCTCGTTTTCCCGTTTCAGCATTTATCTGCACCAACTTGTTTCTTGTCAACCAATAAAACCGGTTGTTAACAGTAAAATCCGCCCCTTCTCGATAATTATTCGATAACAAGCTATTTCCAGAGAACCAGCTAACAGCCCCCCCTAACATATCGATAACAGTAGGTGCCACATCCTTGTGCGATGCAGCTACAGGCATTATTCCAGTAGGAATTTTCAGGTTTATCCCATGAATAAGAAATGGAATAAACACATGTCGCAAGTCGTTATTCGAACTTACCATTGTATGGTCAGCAACAAGCACTAAAAGCGTGGGACGGCGTGCTTGTGCCTCTAATTTTGTGACAAATCGACCCAAAGCTCTATCTGCATGATGCAAAACACTACGCCTTGTTTCATCCGTATTTGCTCTGCCAAAAACATAATCTGATTCATTTGGTAGGTAGCTATCATGTGTCGTGCCTGTGTTGATGGCGATAAATTGAGGTTGCTCGCCCGCCTTAGCTAACTTGCCAAGAGCAAAATCATAAATTCCATCATCCATGTATCCCCAATAATTAGTATCTTGATTAGTATCTAAGTAATCAAATTTGCCATATGAATGAGCAAAGCCTAACGACTGAGCGAACGCCCCAACCATCCCTTGACCACTACCTTGAACAAACGAGGTGTTCCAACCTCGCTCTTTCAAAATTTGTGGTAAGCAGTGGTAAGGCATACTCTCAAGTCGTGTTCCAGCTACACTACCGCCTACAGGGTTAGGCATAGAGCACATTGTTGTAAAGACACCTTCTACTGTTCTAAAGCCATTAGAATAAAAGGATGTCGTCGATAATGATTTTTCACGCAAAGCATCGAAATTGGGTGTTGAGTCAAATTCTGAACCATAGCCCTTCATATCGAATGCCGTCCAACTCTCTAACAAAACAAACACCAAATCATACTTTTGCAAATCATCTAGCTTCGTCTCAGCAGCAGGGTTAACGACCGTTCGAAGCCTTTCCATTTGTTCTATCGATTGTACAGGTGTCCATCGATGACCAGATTTATCTTCACCAATAATAGAGTAATACGTAATCGCATAAGGAGCACTCCAAGCAATTCTGGCTAGCTTTATGTCACCTATCTTATAAGCATACATCGGACTTTGTGGCTTATCCGAATAACCACCGCGCACAGCCGTTACGGTAGCAACAATAAGAGCTAAGCCAATCACTACTGTTTTATACCATTTGTCCGAGACTGATATTTGCTGTGGATACTTCACAGCAACAACTGAAAAAACAACAAACAGAGCAACCGCAGTAAATACTAAACCAGAGTATTGAGTAACAACCGTACTTAGCAGCTCTAGCTCCATTCCTTTGCCAAGGTGCATGTCAACAGTAACATGGCGATTAGCCTGGCTTAGATAAACCGCATCCCCCATGGTAGAAAAGATGATCCAAGCTCCACATAAGAGAACCCAGTTCAAAAACAAGATCTTATAAAGCTTTTTAAATTTTACCAATGGTATAAAGAATAAGAAGCTTAACCCTGTTAGTAAGAAAGATACGGTCAAGTCAAACCGAGTTCCCCAAAAAACAGCCTTAATAAACTCAAATAATGAGGTGTCAGAAAAGTGAAGTTCGTACCAACCAAGGAAAGTAACTTTCGAGATTACACATAATGTAACGAAAGTTAGAAGAAGTTTTGCTATCGATAAAAGCATAACACGCCTAGATAATTCAATTAGTTATTGCAGATCTACAGATATATACATCCTAGGCATGAAGTGTAATCAAAATAATAAAAAATACAAAGTAAGATACTGTATTTAAATTAGTTCAAACTGCTCAAGAACATCATTTAAAAACAACTTGCCTTTCTCTGTCACGAGCCAGTGCTCTTCCGTCTCCTCTATATAACCTTGTTCAAGACAGCGCTTGATAGGCTCTTGAATAATATCGAGATTGAGTCCCGTTCTTAGAGTAAACTGTACTTTTGGGCACGGTTCCAACAGCCTAAATCGATTAATAAAGAATTCAAAAGGTCGGTCTTTCATATCTACATCGGTTTCACTATCAAGATATGGCTTTAACATATTGAGATAGCCGCGTGGATGCTTCACTTTAGTCGTTCGAACAATACGACCATCGGCAAAACTCAACTTACCATGGGCACCGCAGCCAATACCTAGGTAATCGCCAAAACGCCAGTAGTTTAAGTTATGCTGACATTGGAAATCCGGTTTGCTATAGCCCGAAATTTCATATTGCTGATAACCAGCATCCACCAGCATTTGATGTCCTTGATCGAAGATATCCCAAAGATCATCATCATCTGGCAATGTAGGTGGTTTAGAGTAGAACAAGGTATTCGGCTCGATTGTGAGTTGGTACCACGAAAGGTGCGGCGGCGCCAATTCGATCGCCTGTTTAAGGTCACTTAATGCATCATCAATGGATTGACCTGGTAATCCGTGCATAAGATCCAAGTTAAAGCTGTTTAAGCCAATTTCATGAGCCAGCTTTGCTGCATTGACCGCTTCACTTTCGCCATGAATTCGTCCCAAACGCTCCAGTTTGGTTTGCTGAAAACTCTGCACACCAATAGAAATGCGCGTAACTCCTGCTAATCGGTACTGCTCAAATCGTGCAGCTTCGATCGTTCCTGGATTGGCCTCCATCGTGATTTCTATGTCATCACGAAATGGAATACGCTCCCTGACTCCATCAAGCAACTGCTTAATGTATTCTGGAGCGATTAAACTTGGCGTACCACCCCCAATGAAAATTGAGTGCAACGCGCGAGAATCTGAAGCCAATCCGTATTGACGAATATCAGTATCTAAATCCTCAAGTAACGCCGTTATGTATGCTTGTTGGGGAATATCTCCCTTTTGGGCATGCGAGTTAAAGTCGCAGTATGGACATTTTTGAACACACCAAGGAATATGGATATAGAGACTCAGCGGCGGCGGTACCAGCACAGGTGTTTGCTCCATGTTAAAGACCTTGCGCCTTAATCGTTGCGAAAAGCTCTTTTAACGCCTTACCACGGTGTGACAGTTGTTTCTTACGTGCTGGCTCTAGGTCAGCAGACGCACAGTTGTCTTCAGGCACAAAGAAAATAGGATCATAACCAAAACCATTGTCACCACTTGGCTCCGCTAGAATACGACCTTCCCAT
Organism: Vibrio barjaei; assembly: GCF_001639065.2. Classification (GTDB taxonomy): domain Bacteria; phylum Pseudomonadota; class Gammaproteobacteria; order Enterobacterales; family Vibrionaceae; genus Vibrio; species Vibrio barjaei. Next base: position 5,748 of record NZ_LQXO02000050.1, on the reverse strand, counting down.
TTTCCATGGCAAACGATCGGCGTAGGATCTGCAGCATGACGCATTAGCACCAACACGCAGTGAAAACGTGCTGTTCTCTGTGCTTCTGGCACCCCTTTCAACTCTTCTAGTACTTTATCTAGGTTACGCTTGTCCGTCGCCCCTTCTCCAGAGTAACGAGCAGAGTAGATACCCGGGGCGCCTTTTAAATAGTCAACTTCTAACCCAGAGTCATCTGCAATCGCAGCTAATCCTGTTTCTTGAGCGGCATGTCTGGCCTTAATGATGGCATTCTCGATGAATGTCGTACCGGTTTCAGCCACTTCTGAGACATTGAATTCACTTTGGGCATAGACTTCAAAACCAAAATCAGACAGCAAATCAGCCATCTCCTTCACTTTGCCCTGATTGCCGGTTGCAAGTACGATTTTTTTGCTCATGAGTTTCTCTCGAGTTTGTAAGCTTAAGCGTGAGTATCTATTGATACTTAAGGTTCTACATACAGTTTCTGGCTAAAGGTGATAGGACCACGACCTTTGTTTCCAGCATCAATATCAATCGTGAATCGGTATTGCTCTTCGTTCACAATAGGAAATTGAGCCAGATAGTATATCGCATCTCCTTCCTTAATTTCTTTAAACTCGAGCGTTTTGGTTTGTCCAATCAGGTTTTTTGCATTGCCTTTTATCGATACTGGCATGGCAGGCTTCCCTGCGCTTGAGCGGTCAAGGACACTGATATTCACCGTTGCAACAAACTCATTACGCTTCAAACCATAGCTACGCGCCACTTGTGGCGTCATAAATGTCGAGTTAAACACCACATAATGCACTTCTGCATCTTTGATTGTTTTGAACTGTTCCGCTTGAGTGAATCCAGTCACCAGCAATGCCGAAATCAACAATAACCACTTTTTCATTGTTCTTCTCCTTTAAAAAAGCCCTCATAAGAGGGCCATAAATTCCTTGGGAATCAGTGCTGGTGACACTATTCGAAGTTGTTTGTGCCTTCCAAGCTCACCTTTCTCAATCAACACTTGTCCCTTTGCGACTTTAAATTGTTTAGCAAGATACTTGCTCAAATGCGCATTGGCCTTTCCGTCAACAGGAGGGGCGGTAATCGCCACCTTAAACTCTTCTCCGTGTTCTCCCACTAGCTTGTCTCGACTGGCTTTAGGTTGAACATAAATACGAAGAATGAGGTCTTCTCCATCCCGTTTTACGGATGACATTAAAGTCGATACCAAATTGGACCAATAAGATCGCCCATTAGGAAGTTAGCAAACTGCAACACAATAAATAGCACTAACACACTTAAATCAAACCCACCCATCGCAGGAATGATTCGACGAATTGGTGCCAGCATAGGCTCTGTCAATTGATGAAATACGTACTCGATCGGGCTGCGACCTTGGCTAACCCAGCTTAAAATTGCACGAATTAGTAGAACCCAGAACAGTAGACCACCTGCTGCTTTAATCAGAGAAAGCAAACCTAAGAACAAGAAGTCAACACCAAAGCTAAAATTGCCACCAGAAGCAATCAGTACCAAGGCAACGTATTTACCGACACAAAGAATATAGGCAAACAGTAAAGTCGCCATATCAATTGCCCCGATAGACGGAATCATTCGTCTTAATGGCGCAACTACAGGTTGGGTTGCTTTCACAATAAACTGTGAAAACGGGTTGTAGAAATCCGCGCGTGCCGCCTGTAGCCAAATGCGCAAAATCACGACCATAATGTAGAGATCAAACAAGGTCGAAACCAAGAAACTCATTGAATTCATAACTAGCCCTTACGAGTTATCATTGTTGGGATTAAAACAGTTTTTCCATTTCTTCAGCACGGGTCACAGCCGCTTGCATCGCTTTAGCAACAATGCCTCGAATATCATTTTCTTCAAGCGTACGAACCGCTTCTGCCGTTGTTCCTCCTTTAGAGGTAACCTGTTGGCGCAAGGTAGCTAAATCGGTCTCTGGGTTCTCATCAACCATTTTAGCTGCGCCTAATGCGGTTTGTTGCACCAGCAATCGAGCCGTTTCCTCATCAAAGCCACTTGCTATCGCTTGTTGCTGAATCGCTTCCATGAAGAGGAAGAAGTACGCGGGAGCACTACCAGCGGCAGCGATAATGTCATTGATGCTGGACTCTTGCTCAACCCAACAGACTTTACCAACAGCCTGCATCAACTCACCTGCATAGGTTTTATCACTAACTGGTGTTATTGGGGAAGCAAATAGACCACTCATACCCTCACCCAATAAAGAAGGTGTATTCGGCATCACTCGAATCAGATTTAGTGGACTGGCAAACATTTGTTGTAGACGTTCTATTGAGATCCCAGCTGCAATGGAAATAACAAGTTTGCCATGAAAATCAATCGACTGAAGTGGTTTCGCCACTTGCTCCATCAGTTGAGGTTTCACTGCCAACACAATCACATCAGCTTGTTGTGCTGCCTCAGCATTGTTCGTCGTCACTTGAATATCATAAGCCTGCTGCAAAGCAACTAACTTTGCTTCGCTAGGATTTGTCGCAGTAATACAATCTGGACGGTAGCCACTTGCCACCAATCCTGCGACGATGGAGCGAGTCATATTACCCGCACCAATGAATGCGATCTTTCTTTGTTCCATTAACCCTATCCTAAATTAGAGGTGCTTTGCGTCACTCTCTTATGTGTTACGCTTTGTTGCTGTAATCTCTCGCACCAAAGATAGCCGTTCCAATTCGAACTATGGTACTTCCAGCTTCTATCGCCGCTTCCATATCACCACTCATACCCATTGATAGCGTATCGACTTGAGGGTACTTTTCTGCCAGCAAGATTTTGACCTCTGCCAGTGCCTTAAACGCAATAAACTGAGATTGATAGTCACTAACATTCTCTGGAATTGACATTACTCCTCTTAACGTGAGGTTTGGTAATGAAGAAATCAATTGGGCAAGTTCTAAAACTTGCTCGCTATCGACACCAGACTTACTTGCTTCACTGCTGGTGTTCACCTGAATCAGTACTTGAATAGGCTGCATACCCTCAGGACGCTGATCATTAAGTCGTTGGGCGATTTTGGCACGATCTACAGTATGAACCCAGTCAAAATGCTCTGCGACTGGTCGTGTTTTATTCGACTGAATAGGTCCAATAAAGTGCCATTCAATATCTATATCACCATGTTGTTCATTGAAATGAGCAACTTTAGAAACGCCTTCTTGAACATAGTTTTCGCCAAAACGACGTTGACCTGCCTGACATGCGTCTAAAATTGCCTCAATAGGCTTAGTTTTACTGACCGCGAGCAATTGCACATCACCTTGCGCTCTCCCGCACTTTTGCTCAGCCTGTGCAATTTGGGAGGTGATTAGTTCGATATTTTGTTGAATACTAGTCATAGCTTACAAATTATAAGGAAAATGAATGGATATCACCGAGTTACTAGACTTTAGTGTAAAGCATAACGCTTCAGATCTACACCTTTCTGCTGGTGTCCCACCTATGGTACGTATTGATGGTGAAGTAAGAAAGCTTGGTATCCCTACTCTTGAGCATTCTGAGGTCCATAAATTAGTTTTTGACATTATGAATGATAAACAGCGCAGCGAATACGAAGAGCATCTCGAAATCGATTTCTCCTTTGATGTTCCCGATATTGGTCGTTTTCGTGTCAATGCGTTTAATCAATCTCGAGGCTGCTCTGCCGTTTTTCGTACCATCCCCAGTCAAGTCCCAACACTGGCGCAAATAGATGCACCCGACAAATTTTCCGAGATAGCCAACTTAGAACGCGGCTTGGTATTAGTGACAGGGCCGACTGGTTCAGGTAAATCGACGACACTAGCTGCCATGGTCGACCACATTAACCAACATCAAAACAAACATATTCTGACCATTGAGGATCCTATTGAGTTTGTTCATCAGAATAAAAAATGTTTGGTTAACCAACGGGAGGTTCATCGCGACACCCATAGTTTTAAATCTGCGCTCCGTTCTGCGCTGCGTGAAGATCCGGACATTATTTTGGTCGGTGAGCTTCGAGATCAAGAGACCATCAGTTTAGCTCTTACCGCTGCCGAAACAGGCCACTTAGTATTTGGTACCCTACACACAAGTTCTGCGGCTAAAACCATTGACCGAATCATTGATGTCTTTCCAGGCCAAGACAAAGAAATGGTTCGCTCTATGCTCTCCGAATCGTTACGAGCTGTTATTGCACAAACTCTGTTAAAGCGCGTGGGAGGTGGGCGCATCGCTTGTCATGAAATTATGCTAGCGACACCCGCTATCAGAAACCTAATTCGAGAAGATAAAGTTGCTCAGATGTACTCAATTATACAAACCGGTGCGGCAAGTGGTATGCAGACCATGGAACAGCACTCTAAACGGCTGTTGTCGCAAGGACTGGTTGAACTAGAAGAAGTGAATAAGAAGATTGAACAACCTGGTTCAATGTTTCAATAGGACGAGATAATGCACAACATTGATACCATTCTAAATCACATGCTCGACGAAAAAGCCTCTGATCTTTACTTAACAGTCGATGCGCCACTGTTATATCGCGTAGATGGCGAACTGCAAGCAAAAGACGACAAACTCACCACAGAGGCGATTCAAGCGCTTTTAAGCAGCGTCATGGAGCGTTCTAAGTACTCGGAGTATCAGACAACAAAAGAAGCTAATTTTGCGATAGTGAAGCCCTACGGACGTTTCAGAGTAAGTGCATTCTATCAACGAGAACTGCCTGGCGCAGTCATCAGAAGAATTGAAACTCAGATACCGACCTTCGAACAACTTTCGTTACCAGAAGTATTGCAAGATCTAGCGATAGCCAAACGAGGCTTAGTCTTAATGGTAGGTGCTACGGGCTCTGGTAAGTCTACCACCATGGCAGCGATGACAGGTTATCGAAATCAACACCGCAGCGGCCATATTCTTACCGTCGAAGATCCTATCGAATTCGTTCATGAGCACGCGAAATGTATCGTTACACAACGTGAGGTTGGGTTGGATACTGAAAGCTATGAAATCGCTCTCAAGAATTCACTCCGACAAGCTCCTGATATGATTTTAATTGGTGAGATACGTTCTAGGGAAACAATGGAATACGCCATGTCCTTTGCTGAAACTGGGCATCTTTGTATCGCGACATTGCACGCGAATAATGCTAGCCAAGCTTTAGAGCGAATACTACACCTTACACCGGAGGATAGACGGGAACAGTTCCTTTTTGACTTATCTTCGAATTTAAAAGGTATCGTAGGTCAACAGCTCATTAGAGATAAGAATGGACAGGGTCGCCATGGTGTTTTCGAGGTGCTTCTAAATAGCCCTCGCATTTCCGAACTAATCCGTAAGGGTGGTTTACACGAAATCAAAGCTGCGATTGCGAAAGGTAAAGAAGTCGGAATGCAAACCTTTGATCAGGCCTTATTTGATTTGGTTTCTGCAGGTAAGATAAATCAAGAGGACGCTTTGCACAGTGCCGATTCGCAAAATGATCTCAGATTAATGTTAAAGCTTCAAAGTAACGACAATAACAGCTCATCAACTCTTAGCGAAATTAAGATTGATATGAGCTAATCACCGGCTCTAACCAGCGTGAAAGAACACTTCGAAAAGACTGTATACTTCAATACGGTCTTTTTTACAGACCAGGAAAGAGAAGACAAATTCAAGACAACAAAAAAGGCTGCATCGTAAGATGCAGCCTTTATAATGTGGCTCCCCCTGCGGGACTCGAACCTGCGACATACGGATTAACAGTCCGCC
>NZ_LQXO02000049.1 GCF_001639065.2 Vibrio barjaei | reverse complement strand
CGCTTAGGTGTATCGTCAGAGAACCAACCTTCCACTTCACCGTCAATAGAGATACCATTGTCATCCCAGAAAGCAATCAGCTTACCAAGACCTAATGTACCTGCTAGAGAACACGCTTCGTGAGAAATACCTTCCATCAGACAGCCATCACCCATGAATACATAAGTGAAGTGGTCGACGATGTCGTGACCTTCTTTGTTGAATTGCGCTGCAAGAGATTTCTCAGCAATCGCCATACCAACCGCGTTAGTAATACCTTGGCCTAGAGGACCCGTTGTGGTCTCGATACCTGGTGCATAACCATACTCTGGGTGGCCTGGTGTTTTTGAGTGTAGTTGACGGAAGTTTTTCAAATCGTCAATGGATAGCTCGTAACCGCTTAGGTGAAGCAGAGAATAAATCAGCATAGAGCCGTGGCCGTTAGAAAGAACAAAACGGTCGCGGTCAGCCCACTCTGGGTTTGACGGGTTGTGATTTAGGTGAGAACGCCAAAGAACTTCAGCGATATCTGCCATACCCATTGGTGCACCTGGGTGACCTGAGTTAGCTTGTTGAACACCATCCATGCTTAGCGCGCGGATTGCATTAGCGAGTT
>NZ_LQXO02000048.1 GCF_001639065.2 Vibrio barjaei | reverse complement strand
CCACTCCGCCACTTATTAGAAAACCCGATGCGAAAGCGTCGGGTTTTTTATTGCCTGATGATATCCTATCTAACTCTCTATACTGTTCAATCTGATATAAAAAAGCCCCGTCTAACGACGAGGCCATTTCATTCGACCATTGCTATCATTCAAACAGCTCTTCATGAAGTGCTTTAACGGCTTGCTTTGCTTCGTCTTCATCTAATAGGAAGCATAAGTTATGTGGACTAGCACCGTAGCAGATCATACGAATATTAAACTCATCCAGAGTATCGAATACTTCAGCTGCAGAGCCTTTTGTCTCACTCATGTTGTTACCAATCAGCGCAACGAGGCTTAATCCTTGTTTGACCTCGACTGTACAGAGTTGCTCTAGTTCTTGTTGAGCTTGAACAGGAAGTTCTGGTGCACCGCCACACGTATCAGTTTGATCAAGTGTAAGTGAAACACTGACTTCTGAGGTAGTGACCAAATCAACAGAGATTTGGTGTTTTGCCAATACGGTAAAGACGTCCGCTAAGAAACCATACGCTTGGAACATTTTAGGGTTACGCAGTGTCACCATAGTTTGATTGTTACGTAGCGCCAATGCCCTAAATAGCGGCGCGCTTTCTACGGATTGTCGTACCCAAGTACCACCTTCTTGCGGCGCTTTTGATGAGCCGACAAACACAGGGATTTGGTGACGTAATGCTGGTAAAAGTGTTGAAGGATGCAGGATCTTCGCGCCAAAGTTCGCCATCTCGGAGGCTTCACTAAAGCTGATTTCTGGAATAGGGCGTGCATTCGGAGCGATACGAGGGTCCGTTGTATAAATTCCCGGGACATCTGTCCAGATCTCTAATCCCGCAGCCTCTACTGCTTCTGCAATAAGTGCGGCACTGTAGTCACTACCACCTCGACCAAGTGTTGTTGTTTCGCTATCATCATCGGAACCAATAAAACCTTGGGTGACGACAACGTGTTGCTGACACAAAGGAATAAGCTTCTCATCGGCTAATTGTTTAGTCGCTTCTAGGTTTGGTTCAGCTTTGCCGTAGTCGCTGTCTGTTTTTAGTACATCGCGAATATCAAAACGTACAGCGTCGACTCCGCGCTCTTGCATTAATCGAGTCAGAATATGAGTCGACATTCTCTCGCCACACGCCACTAGGTGATCAGTAAGCTTTGCCGATGTTGCAATAGAAGCCGCTTCGGATAAAGTCGCAACTTTTTCAATTAGTGCTTCAACACGATCCTCGATAGAAGAGGTGTCTTTGAGCTGCGACATAATGTCAGTATGGATAGTTCTAAGTTTAATGATGAGCTCTGCTCGGTGTGTTTCGTCTTTTACTCCATTCGCCAGCTCAACCAAAATGTTGGTGACTCCAGAACATGCGCTGCTTACAACCAGTTTCGTTTGTGGGTTGTTTTCGATAATCTCAGCACAACGGCTCATGGCTTCGAAGTTGGCGACGCTTGTTCCGCCAAATTTAGCTACATTGAATGCGCTCACAGTAATTCTCCAGGACTTCCAGTAGTAATAATAAGGTTGGTAACCCAACATCCGATGTTTGAAGAGAAAAATAGAGCGGAGGAATCCGAATAAAGAATGGACCTCAGAAGCTCTTCACCAATCACTTGGTGACAGTTAAAGGGATTCAGCCCGTTCAACCGACAAACTTAATCCTGCAAATTGAGTTCATCTCGGCACTGCTCCCCATCAGTAACATGTATAGAAGTTGCGGCTTCACATGATTACCTGCCTGGGCAGTGCTCCTCTTCCGCTGTAGCTTTTTAGTGGTTGCTACAGATAGTGTGTTTATTCAACGTTTTTGAGCGTGAAAAGTCAATGAAGATTCACAATTTAACCATAAAAAACTGAGTGGTTGGATGTTGCAAAAATGTTGATTTTTATTCCGTTGTGGAACAGACTGAATTTCCTTAGGATATTTTACTTATTACTACAATAAATCATTAAAGGATTGCCCATGACTATTTCTAGCTTTGTGCCCCCTCACCGTACGTTAATGGGGCCTGGCCCATCAGATATTTACCCACAAGTATTGCAAGCCTTGAGTCGTCCAACGATTGGACACCTAGATCCGCTCTTCATCGGTATGATGGATGAACTTAAAGTGCTGCTCAAGTATGCATTTCAGACACAAAATGACTTCACGATCGCCGTTTCAGCGCCCGGTAGTGCTGGTATGGAAACATGCTTCGTAAACCTCGTTGAGCCAGGCGATAAAGTTATTGTCTGTCGCAATGGTGTGTTTGGCGAACGTATGCGAGAGAATGTGGTTCGTTGTGGCGGTGAAGCCATTGTCGTAGAAGATGAATGGGGTGCGCCTGTTTCTGTGGCTAAAGTAGAACAAGCAATCGCCGAGCATCCAGATGCAAAAATAGTAGCGTTTGTTCATGCTGAGACATCCACTGGAGCTGTAAGTGATGCGCAGGCTCTAGGTTCGCTTGCTAAGCAAAACGATATGCTGACTATTGTTGATGCTGTGACATCTCTAGGTGGGGTGCCTTTATTGGTGGATGAATGGCAACTAGATGCAGTTTATTCCGGAAGTCAGAAGTGCTTATCCTGTGTGCCGGGATTATCACCAGTCACGCTTTCTCCAGCGGCCATCGAGGTAATCAAATCTCGCAAAACGACCGTTCAAAGTTGGTTCCTCGATCAGAGCTTGGTTTTGGGCTATTGGAGTGGAAAAGGGAAGCGCAGCTATCACCATACCGCGCCAGTGAACAGTTTGTACGCATTGCATGAGTCGCTAGTCTTGCTCAAAAATGAAGGACTAGAGAATGCGTGGCAGCGCCATAAAGACATGCACTTGTTGCTCAAAGAAGGGTTAGAACAGCTAGGGTTGAGCTTCGTCGTTGAAGAAGATAGCCGATTACCTCAGCTTAATGCTGTTTACTTGCCGGAAGGTGTTGACGATGCAGCAGTACGCTCTCAGCTTTTAGAACAGTACAACTTAGAAATTGGTGCGGGTTTAGGTGTATTAGCTGGTAAAGCATGGCGAATTGGTTTGATGGGGTATGGGGCCAGAAGAGAGAACGTTGCCCTATGCCTTAAAGCACTTGAAACGGTCTTGAAGTAATTCTTGAAATAATAGTTGTTAGCTAATAAAAAACCGAGAGCTAGGGTCTCGGTTTTTTATTATATGGATTTAGCTAAGCTTAAAGCGCGGCAATAGTTTGCTTTTGCTCTTCCAGTTTAACTAACATCTCTTTGTAACCTTCAAGTTTCTCACGTTCTTTTGCAACAACGGCTTCAGGTGCTTTGGCGACAAAACCTTCGTTACCAAGCTTGCCTTCGATACGTTTTACTTCACCTTGTGTCTTAGCGATTTCTTTCGCTAGTCGATCCAGTTCTGCATCTTTATCGATTAGACCAGCCATAGGAATCATAAGCTCAGATTTACCAACCAGTGCTGTGGCACATGCTGGAGTCTCTTCGCCAGCTGTCAGTACTTTGATGTCTTCAAGCTTAGCAAGAGACACAAGAACCGCTTTGTTCGCTTCTAGGCGAGCTGCGTCTTTATCGTCAGCAACTTTAAGCATGACGTCTAGCGCTTTGCTTGGAGCAATATCGTACTCAGCACGTAGGTTACGGATGCTAGTGATGAATGCTTTCACCCACTCAATATCGTCAAGTGCTTCTTGATTGAAGTTTGCTTCTTCAAACTGAGGAAGAGCTTGAAGCATGATCGTATCACCTTCAACACCATCAACAAGAGGTTTGACGCTCTGCCAGATAGTTTCAGTGATGTATGGTAGTACTGGGTGAGCTAGACGCAGTGTCTTCTCTAATACTGTGATCAGCGTGCGACGTGTACCACGTTGCTGAGCTTCGTTACCTTTCCATAGAACTGGTTTAGTCAGCTCTAAGTACCAGTCACAGAATTGGTTCCAGATGAACTCATAAATGGTGTTTGCAGCCATATCTAGACGGTAGTTGTCGATGTGACCGTTGAACTCTTTTGCAGCAAGTTCAAACTGAGACTCGATCCACTTGTCTGCAAGTGAATATTCAATCTCACCACCGTTGAAACCACAATCTTGATCTTCTGTGTTCATAAGTACGTAACGGCTTGCGTTCCATAGCTTGTTACAGAAGTTACGGTAACCTTCTAGACGCTTCATATCCCAGTTGATATCACGACCAGTAGATGCCATTGCTGCAAGAGTGAAACGAAGTGCATCAGTACCATAAGGTTCGATACCATTTTCGAATGTCTTACGAGTGTTCTTTTCAATCTTCTTCGCTAGTTGAGGTTGCATCATGTTGCCTGTGCGCTTCTCTACTAGAGACTCAAGATCGATACCATCAATCATATCGATTGGGTCAAGAACGTTACCTTTAGACTTCGACATCTTGTCGCCGTTCTCGTCACGGATTAGACCCGTAACGTATACCGTCTTGAATGGTACCTGTGGTTTACCGTTTTCATCTTTACAGAAGTGCATGGTCATCATGATCATGCGAGCAACCCAGAAGAAGATGATGTCGAAACCTGTAACCAGTACATCTGATGGGTGGAAAGTTTTCAGGTCATCAGTGTTTTCTGGCCAGCCTTGAGTACCGAATGTCCACAGTGCAGATGAGAACCAAGTATCAAGAACGTCGTCGTCTTGACGCAGAACAACAACTGGCGCTAGACCATTGTTCTCTCGCACTTCCTCTTCGGTACGACCTACATAAACGTTACCGTCGTTGTCATACCATGCTGGAATGCGGTGACCCCACCATAGCTGGCGAGAGATACACCAGTCTTGAATATCACGCATCCAAGAGAAGTACATGTTTTCGTACTGCTTAGGCACGAATTGGATTTCGCCATCTTCAACTGCTTTGGTTGCTGTCTCTGCTAGAGGTGCAGTACGAACATACCATTGGTCAGTTAGCATTGGCTCAATTATCACGCCACCACGGTCGCCATAAGGTACGGTCAGATCGTGATCTTTGATTTCGTCCAGAAGACCAAGCTCTTCGAACTCGGCAACGATAGCTTTACGAGCAGCGAAACGCTCCATGCCATGATATTTAGCTGGAAGCTCCGTTGAATACGCATCGCTTGCTTCACCATTTGTGGTGAATACTTCTGCTGTGTCACGAATATCTGCATTGAACGTTAGGATGTTGATCATTGGCAATTGGTGACGTTTACCAACTTCATAGTCGTTAAAGTCGTGTGCAGGTGTGATCTTCACACAACCTGTGCCTTTTTCCATATCAGCGTGCTCGTCACCTACAATTGGAATACGACGGTCTACGATAGGAAGCAGGATTTCTTTGCCGATAAGATCTTTATAGCGAGGATCTTCAGGGTTTACTGCAACACCAGTATCGCCCAGCATAGTTTCTGGACGAGTAGTTGCGACAACAATGTAGTCTTTACCTTCTGCTGTTTTTACGCCATCAGCTAGAGGGTAGCGGAAATGCCACATGTGGCCTTTCTTGTCTTTGTTTTCAACTTCTAGGTCAGAAATCGCTGTGTGTAGCTTTGGATCCCAGTTAACCAGGCGCTTACCACGATAGATAAGATCATCTTCGTATAGACGAACAAAGACTTCTTGAACGGCATTAGATAGGCCGTCATCCATAGTGAATCGCTCACGATCCCAGTCGACAGATGCGCCTAGACGACGAAGCTGTTTAGTAATCGTGCCGCCAGACTCGCCTTTCCATTCCCAGATCTTGTCGATGAAAGCTTCACGACCATAATCGTGCTTAGTCTTGCCCTCTTCAGCGGCAATCTTGCGCTCAACAACCATTTGAGTTGCGATACCAGCATGGTCAGTACCTACTTGCCAAAGAGTGTTTTTACCCTTCATACGCTCGGCACGGATTAGCGTATCCATGATGGTGTCTTGGAATGCATGACCCATGTGTAGGCTACCAGTGACGTTCGGTGGCGGGATCATGATGCTGTATGATTCTTTAGTCGTGTCACCGTGAGGCTTAAAGTAGCCTTTCTCTTCCCAAGTCTTATACAGAGCTTGTTCGATAGATTGTGGGTTATATGTCTTTTCCATAGCTTTCTGGATACTTACTTTAATCTGTGAAAGAAATTTGCCAAACCTTATAAATAAACGCAGGGAAATTAACGCTTACTTATAAGGATTGACCTTGATTAGGATTCTGAATGTTGAATCTCAATGGTTTGAAGCTGATAGCCCGCTTGACGGTAAATTTTATACCTTTCTCGCGCAGTTTGCTTAGCTTTTTCTTCGCAAGGGACGAAGTCTACCACTTGACCAAAGGACTGCGCAAAGGTTGCGTGACTATTCGCCAAATTTATTGCTAGTTGCCGATTCCAACTGGGTTTAAGGCCCTCGTGACCAATCTCTACCGGTGTACCATTTTTAGGTCCTTCGCCAATGAGATTGTGGGCAATAAATTGCTCAGGTATCACCTGCCAGAAATATTCAGCCAGCGACTCAGCTTCGGTTTTGTCACTGCAGTTAATATAGAGCTTGGCACCTTGCGCAGTAAAATGGCGACAGAGAAAATGCACATAGGCAAACCACCCCTGTTGAGAGGCTTGTTCAGAGTCTTCATTAATGATGTAGAAGGTTGCCGTATTCATGTGAAATATCGCTTTGCTCTGGTTATTGGTAAGCAATAAAAAAGGGCCTTTCGGCCCTTCTGTTTACTCTTCAGTCTCTTGGCCACTGCGGTTTAGCAAGAATTGGACAAGTAGCGAGACAGGACGGCCCGTTGAGCCTTTCGCTTTGCCTGATTTCCATGCCGTACCAGCAATATCTAAGTGTGCCCAGTGATACTTCTTAGCAAATCGAGATAAGAAGCAACCAGCTGTAATCGTACCGCCAGGGCGGCCACCAATGTTTGCCATATCAGCAAATGGGCTTGCTAGTTGCTCTTGGTACTCGTCTGCCATTGGTAGACGCCAAGCGCGATCGCCAGCTTGCTCAGAGGCATTAACAAGTTCATGTGAAAGTGGGTTGTGGTTTGAAATCACACCACTGATATGATGACCTAGCGCAATCACACATGCACCCGTAAGAGTGGCAACATCAACAACACATTCCGGCTCATAGCGTTCGACATAAGTTAATGCGTCACACAGAACCAAGCGACCTTCTGCGTCCGTATTTAATACTTCAACTGTAAGGCCAGACATCGTTGTGAGGATATCACCTGGGCGATAGGCATTACTGCCAGGCATGTTTTCACAGCCTGCTAGTACTGCAACCACGTTGATTGGTAGGTTCAGCTTAGCTAGCGCTTTCATGGTACCGAATACCGATGCTGCGCCACACATGTCGTATTTCATCTCATCCATGGCTTCGCCAGGTTTTAGTGAGATACCGCCTGAATCGAACGTTAGGCCTTTACCAACTAGAACAATTGGCTTCGCATCTGGATCCGGGTTGCCCTTGTACTCCATGATAGACATCATAGATTCATTCTTTGATCCACGACCGACAGCTAGGTAAGACGTCATACCTAGTTTTTCCATTTCTTGCTCACCAATGATCTTGGTTGAAATGGTGTCGTAATCGTCAGCCAAGCGACGAGCTTGAGAAGCAAGATAAGCTGGGTTTGCGATATTTGGTGGCATGTTGCCAAGATCTTTCGACGCTTTCACACCTGAAGCAATCGCTAGACCATGAGCAATCGCTTTTTCACCAAGATTTAACTCACGACGAGTAGGGACGTTGAATACTAGCTTACGCAGTGGACGACGTGTTTCTGGTTTACTACTCTTGAACTGATCAAAGGTATATAGACCATCTTTCGTTGCTTCAACAGCTTGACGTACTTTCCAGTATGTGTCGCGGCCTTTAACGTGCAGCTCTGTTAGGAAACATACGGCTTCCATAGAACCAGTCTCGTTCAACGTGCTGATGGTTTTTTGAATGATCTCTTTATATTGGCGCTCACCAAGCTCTCGCTCTTTGCCACAGCCAACTAACAGAACGCGCTCTGAAAGCACTCCAGGTACTTGATGCAGTAGCAGCATTTGACCTGGCTTACCTTCTAGGTCGCCACGACGTAGCAAAGAGCTAATATAGCCATCGCTGATTTTATCAAGCTGCTCTGCAACCGGAGAGAGACGACGTGGCTCAAATACGCCAACGACGATGCATGCACTGCGCTGCTTCTCTGGACTGCCACTTTTAACACTAAACTCCATGCGTACTCCTACATCCTAAAGACAAATAGAACTAAATGTTGGATAATCGATTCTTAATGCTTGAATCCTATGAGCCATTTCGGCCTATAATCTAAAGATAAGAATCGATCAAAAAAGTAAAAAATAAAAGGTTTACCCGAAAACTATAGCGATTCAATCAAAAAAACAAGTTTTGTATAGGTGTTTTCACTGTGATTATTGTTAGATATTTGATCAGAGAAACAGTTAAGAGCCAATTAGCCATCTTTTTAGTGCTCTTTTTAGTGTTTTTCAGTCGTCAATTTATCCAAGTGCTTGCTGATGCTTCCGATGGAGATATTCCTGCTGGTCTGATTATGACTTTGGCGGGTATTAGTATGCCAACAATGGGACTATTGATGTTCCCATTGAGTATTTATATCGGAATCCTAGTTACTTTCGGGCGTTTATACGCAGAAAGTGAAATCACGGTAATGAATGCGACCGGGATAGGTAATAAGTTTCTTATTCGTGCGGCTATGTATTTAGCGGTACTGACCACTTCTCTAGCGGCGTTTAATGCGTTCTGGTTAGCCCCTTGGACTCAAGAACAAGAAGTGCAGATTCGTGAACGGCTTGCATCGGAAAACTCGGTGGAGCTTTTGCAAACGGGTAGCTTCCAACGAACCCCTGACGGTTCTTCGGTTGTCTTTATTGACAGCATAAAAGATAAAAAGCTAACCAATGTCTTCGTTGCTCAGTTAAATCCAAGAGATTCGGTGTTACCTAGTGTGATATCGGCGAAATCTGGTGATGTAAAAGAGTTAAGTGATGGTCGACAGGTGATTGCGCTCTATGACGGTGTTCGTTATGAGGGTGTGCCGACTCGTCTTGAGTATATGGTTACAGAGTTTACCGATTATGAAGGGGTCATTGGGCAGCGCGAAGTCCAACAGCGTGGGCGTTCTTGGATGGCCATACCCACTATGGAGTTATTGGGTAACCCTGATCCTAAAGCGCAAGCCGAGCTCCATTGGCGAATCTCCTTGGTGGTATGTATTCCATTATTAACCATGCTGGTGGTGCCTTTGTCGGCGGTAAACCCAAGGCAAAGCAAGTTTGCCAAAATGGGGCCAGCAATCTTGGCTTACTTCGCTTATTTTATGGCGATCAGTGCAATGAAATCGGCGCTAGAAGATGGAGCTTTTCCGTCGTACATTGGATTATGGCCAGTAAACTTTGCATTGCTGCTTGCCGCGATCGGTGTCAATACTTGGGATACGGTCGGTGTGAGAAAATTCAGAGAGAAACTGCGTCGTAAGCGCATGCAAAGACGAGAGGTAGCTTAGAGCGTGTTTAGAATACTAGACGTTTACGTGGGTAAGACAATCATTACCACTATCATATTAGTGCTCTCGGTTTTCGTTGGCTTATCTGCGGTGATCAAATTTGTCGAACAGCTTCGCTCAGTTGGCGAGGGGAGCTACACCATGCTGTCGGCATTGTACTTTGTGATATTAGGGATGCCGCGTGATATTGAGCTGTTCTTCTCTATGGCTGCGCTACTTGGCTCCTTAGTCGGCTTAGGTATGTTAGCGAGCAGCTCCGAGCTTGTTGTTATGCAAGCTGCCGGGATTTCGAAGCTACGTATTGGTCTTTCAGTACTTAAGACGGCAGTGCCTTTGATGGTGGTAGTGATGGCATTAGGGGAGTGGGGGGCACCAACTACTCAGCAAATGGCTCGCGATTTGCGCCTTCAAGCGACATCCGGAGGTAGCATTGTATCGGTTAGGAACGGCGTCTGGGCTCGTGATGCGAATGACTTCATTTTTATCTCTAAGGTCAACGGCGAGTCTGTTGAAGGATTGAATATTTGGCGCTTCGGTGAGAATAAACAGCTCAAAGAAACGGTGTTTGCGGAATCTGCAGATTATCTAGGCGATAATCGTTGGGAGATGCACCGAATTCAAATTACAGACATGAAAAACGATGAGGCATTATCAAAAGAGACGCTCGATAAGCAAGTTTGGGAAACTTCACTGGTGCCTGACAAGCTAGCGATTGTTACTGTGGATCTTAATGAGTTGCCGTTAAGTGGATTGTGGGATTATACCCAATACTTGAAAGACTCTGAACAGGATGCATCTCGCTATGAACTGGCATTTTGGCGTAAAGCGACACAGCCAATTTCGGTCGCGGTAATGATGCTAATGGCACTGTCTTTTGTGTTTGGTCCTTTAAGAAGTGTAACTATGGGTGCGCGTATTCTGTCTGGTGTAATCGCAGGCTTTACGTTTTACATTTCGAGTGAATTCTTTGGGCCTGTTAGCCTTGTTTATGGGATGTCGCCGTTGTTTGGCGCCTTAGGGCCTAGCTTGGTGTTTTTAACCATAGCCATGTTGCTCCTGCGCAGAAAACTATAATAAAAGAGGCTCCAACTGGAGCCTCTTTTATTTTGTCTAAGTGAAAGCGAGTTTACTCGAAGCAAATCTCGATAAATGCATTACCCCATTCAGAGGTAAAAGGCATGATGATGATCGCTCCATCGCATTTATGTCTGATGGTATGTCCTTTACCCGAGACAACCACTGGAGTTGCCATATCAAAGTCGAAACCACTCTCAGCGAGAATTCGTTTTGCACCACCTGTGACCATATTGGTGATTTCACCGACCATATCGGTCACTTCTTCATTGAGACCGTGTGGTCTCTCGCCGAGCATGTTTTGCATGATTTCGAGAGCAAGACCCTCTTCAAATGTGATCGACATTGAACCACGAGTTTGGTTGCCTACCATCCCTATAAGACCAGATACATCCCCGCGAGCAATCTCATCTTTCTTAATTCTTGGTTTTAATGGTTTGATTTCCATCGTCGCCATGGTTTTTAGCACATTTATTAAGGAGGCTAAAAACGGGTTTACAAATTCAGCGCGCATAACTTCTTCTATTTATTTTCAACTTCCAATGATGAACACGTCTGACAAATGCCATGAGATTCAATAACGTGATTGGAGAACTGGAAGCCATGTTTTTCAACGTTACTATTCAACAAGGCTATCAGAATATCATCTTGTAGTTCAACGACATTGCCGCACTTATCACAAATCAATAAATGAGAGTAGTGCTTATGCTCACCAAATGAACAGCATGAGATAAAGCTATTAGTTGATTCAACTCTGTGAATAAAACCTTGTTCTAAAAGAAAGTCTAGAGCGCGATACACGGTAGGCGGCTTTGCTTTTGGCTCACTGACTTTAAGCTGTTCTAATAATTCATAAGCACTAGAGGCCTTCTTATTTTCGCAAATAAGCTCATAAACAGTTCGACGCTGAGGAGTGAGTCGCACACCTCTTGCGGAACAGATATCTTCCAATTGTTGTATTAGCTTTTGATTCACATGGTCACCTGTCTTAGCGAAGTCCGACTATTTTATACTAATTCCCCACGTAGATCGTTAGTAGGCTGACTCGAATTATCGTATTGACTGATTCATCACTTTATTCTGCTGGTGGCTCTGAACAATAGGGTGAAATATTTTGCAACATCAAAGTTGCCAAGTTGCATATTCACACTATTGACTATGAGGGGGTAGATACCTACCATGCGCCCATATTTTCACAGGAGAAATATTATGGAAAACGACAGTCGAAGGTGGATTACTAGCTCAAGAGCGCGGATCTTATTGGAGTAATATGGACTAAACATTGCCACCCCCTTCACCTTTTCCCGCCCTCCTAAAATGACGTTGGTTTCTTTCTCTGAAACTCAAACGTTATCTTGTTAGTAACCACCTGAAAATGAATTGTTTTGTCTATTGCTCGAATGGAGCAAGGGACCGTCATATCTAATAAAAAGGTGCGTTATCATGACCATTACTAACACAGTAAACGAATACAACTATCACCAAACTGTTAGCTTCGAGTCTGGTGCGACTCAAGTAGATTTCACTCTTTTTAATCATTGGATTGAAATGCATGAGATACAAAAGCTTAACCAACATTTTAACGCTGAATACATTCAGCAAATGCTCTGTTTTACTCAGCAGTTATCGGCAGAGTCGCTTCAACGTCTTTATTCCCTTGAGGGGTTCGACTATCAGCAAGATGTAGAGCAGTTTCTTCAAGCACGGCATCCAGTTATCCATGCCGTTAACTCCGCAGCAATGATAGTGCTCTATCATGATATGTCAGTAAAGCAGGCGAAAAAAGCATTGAACAGCCTGTATGTTGAGTTTGCCTGTCTTACCATCGTCGATGATATGGGACGCTTTATGGGCTTAATTAAACTGGATATTCTGTTTAAGTCTCAACCCAATTTAAAACTGTATGAGATTGTACAGCAAGCCATCAGCTGTCATTTCAGCGCATCACAAGAACATGCTGTGGCGCTACTCAAACAAAGTCGTTTTGATGTTGTACCAATCTTAAATAGTCAGGGGCTTCCTGTCGGTTTGCTATCGGCTAAATCGGCGATAGATATCGTTACAGAAGAGCAAACTGAAGACATGGAACGATTGATGGGCATTCAGCAAGATGGTCATGTCGGCGACTATATGAGCCTGTCTGTTATGGAGCATGTGAGTAAGCGTATTGTCTGGGTAATAGGCTTAGCCATATTGGGTTTGTTATCCGGTATGGTGATCCATAGTTATGAAGATGCAATTGAAGCGTTTACGGTTTTGGCCTTGTACATGCCAATGATAGCGGACTCTGGTGGTAATGCTGGTACGCAGTCTGCGACTGTGATGGTGCGCTCTCTGGCGTTAGGAAGCGTCAAGCTGCGTGACTGGCTGTCAGTGTTGTGGAAGGAGACACGCATTGCCATTGTTATTGGTGGTGCACTGGCTGTTATTACTTTAGGGAAAGTGAGTTTACTGTCTTATGGCGTTGAGTTGCCGGCGAATCTGACATTAACCATGTTGGGCTGTGCAATTGGCTTAGCACTCTTCTTCCAAATAGTCTCTTCTACCGTTATTGGCGCTATGCTGCCTATGATGACTAAACGACTCAACCTTGACCCTGCCGTTGTCGCTAGCCCAGCGATAACCACCATCGTTGATATTGGTGGACTGCTAATCTATTTCTTCTGTACTACTCGATTACTCGGTTTGTCTTAACCTCAGAGTAGGAGTTGTCATCATGAATATAGAATGGAGAGCGAGCAACGATATAGTGGTGTCCCAGATGCTACGAGGTGGTGAGGTTGGAACCATAGATATCAAGATCTATATGGATGGCCAACGTTATTCAGTTGCAGATTTCAGTGAGGAGGCAATGGATGATCTGTACCGTTCAATATTCCTCTATCACAACACTGATAGTCTATTAACTGAAGAAGCTCGATTGGAGTTCATTGCTCTGGAAATGGGTCACTGGTGTCCTGTAACTGAAAGTAAACTAGTGGAATGGCTAACGTCGTTCCATACTGCGATACGTGCACGGTGTCTTTCGGTTTGTTGTGAGTCTGGATACCCTGGCGTGCCATCTTTGTGTTGGCAGGTGGAGCGAGTAAATTATAAGTTTGCTCTTCTGTTTGAGCGTTGCCCATCGGCGCGCTCATTACATCAACGCTTGTTAGTCATCGCATGCCAAGAGCTGTTAAAACTCTATGAAAGGTTGAGAGAAAATCACGCAGAGCTGTCATCGCAATCTGTGTTGAACTGTCTTTCTCGACTTTTGTTTGAACGCAACCATATTGCAGGCTGGCGTCCATACGAACAGAGAAAGAAAGCATATCGTGGAATGGGCTACCATGATGAACTCGAGGAGTTTGCCTCCAGTTGGCCTGCATATCGGCATGAGCACTTGTGCACTCAGCGCCGTGCATCCGTAAACCACCTAATAACCATTGCTTTAAGCAGCATGCTCGCTATGTCAGTCGTGTTAATGTTCAATGTTCATCTGATGAAACTGGATGAACATTTGACTTTGAGTCTACTGATATTGATCTGCTTGCTTTATGGTGGACGTGATGTTGTCAAAGAAGTTCTCAAAGTAAAGATCACCAAGCAACTTAACAAATTTAATTTCTACCGAAGATATA
Organism: Vibrio barjaei; assembly: GCF_001639065.2. Taxonomy (GTDB): domain Bacteria; phylum Pseudomonadota; class Gammaproteobacteria; order Enterobacterales; family Vibrionaceae; genus Vibrio; species Vibrio barjaei. Next base: position 6,976 of record NZ_LQXO02000048.1, on the reverse strand, counting down.
AATTAATTCGACCTGGAAGTTTTCGAATCATTGGCAAGCGAAAAACTCGGATGCAGTCTCAATTAAGCCCGCATAAAACATCATCTAAGCTGTGTTTGCAAAAAGCGGAGAGTATCTCTGTTGCCAAAAGACTTAGTAAACATTCGATATCAGTGTACTGCGAGACTCAAATATCACTCAGCAACTTAGATAAATATCGTAAGACGCAGCATTTTAGAGTGCTAAATCAACAAGGGGAAAGTGAACGTACACCGATACGAAATAACCGTGATTTGCATATTTGTATCCAAATCACTCAATCAAATAGAAACACAATAACAAAATCGTTTCGTTGTAGTGATAAGGACAACAGTCGTTAGTTTGAAATAAAACCCGCAAGCTAGTTCGAATTGGCTGGCGGTTTTTAAAGCGCAGTTGTTGGTCGTTAGACATGACGGTATCTGCGTTGGTTCGATGATTAGCTACTTCGCTTTCTTTTTGAAACTCCTTCGCTCTCTGTGTATGATTGGCTGCTTTTTCTTGATGACGATAACCGCTTTATCAAGGAAGCATGGAAAATTCCACGATATTCAAAGCGGATTTGATGGGTAAAATTATTAGGTAAAACAATGACCAAGCCAGATAACACAAGTAAATTCCAATCAAACCGTTTATCCGTGGCACCGATGCTCGATTGGACAGATAGACATTGCCGTTACTTCCATCGTCTATTGTCATCGCAAACGCTGTTGTATACCGAAATGGTAACAACAGGTGCGATTATCCACGGTAAAGGTGACTTTCTTGCGTATAACGAAGAAGAGCATCCGGTGGCGTTACAGTTAGGTGGGTCTAATCCTGCGGACTTAGCGACGTGCGCGAAGCTTGCAGCGGAACGTGGGTATGATGAAATCAACCTCAATGTGGGCTGCCCTTCGGATCGAGTTCAAAACGGTCGTTTTGGTGCTTGTTTAATGGCGGAGCCAGAGCTGGTGGCAGAGTGTGTTGCGGCGATGAAAGAAGTAGTTGATGTTCCAGTAACGGTGAAAACACGTATTGGCATTGACGATCAGGACTCTTATGAGTTCCTGACGCGATTCGTCTCTCTTGTCTCAGAAAAGGCAGGGTGTGAACAATTTACTATTCACGCGCGTAAAGCTTGGTTAAGCGGTTTGAGTCCAAAAGAAAATCGAGAGATTCCACCACTGGATTACCCACGTGCTTATCAAATTAAGAAAGATTTCCCTCACTTACAGATCGCAGTGAATGGTGGAGTGAAGACCCTTGAAGAGTCTCTTGAACATCTGAAGCATTTAGATGGTGTCATGATAGGCCGTGAAGCGTATCAAAACCCTTATATTCTTGCGCAAGTTGACCAACTAATCTTTGGGCTTGATGCTCCAGTGAAAAAGCGCAAGCAGATTGTTGAAGAGATGTATCCATACATTGAGAGACAGTTAGCGAACGGCTCGTATCTTGGTCATATTTCTCGTCATATGATTGGTTTATTTCAGGCGATGCCTGGTGCGAGGCAGTGGCGTCGTTACATTAGTGAAAATGCTCACAAGAAGGGTGCTGGTATTGAGGTGCTCGAAACTGCACTAGCGAAAATACCTGCGGAACTTGACGTGTAAAATACCAACTTATTGGTCAATAATACCAACTCCTATTGTGCTCAGTGCCAATAGGAGTTTTTTGTTTTTATAAGTTTTTGATTTTAAATACTTATAATAGTTGGAACAGTTCCTGCTATACCAAAGTTAGGTCGTTAAAGAAGTCACAAGCACGTAGGAGGTGTTATGTTTGAACTGATTTTCGTATTGGTATTTTTGGCTACACTGGTAATGACAGGTGTAACAGTGATGACAGTAACACTGGCTGTGGTTGTTTCGTTCGGTGTGATGTTTATGTTGGGAATGGTCGGCATCGTCTTCAATTTACTTCCGTATATTATCGCGTTCCTTATTGCGATTTGGTTGTATAAGAAAGTGGCAGCACCATTAAGTTAACAAAATAGCAACAAATATCCCTACGGATTAAGGCGTAATTGCTATAGTTAGTGTATGGCAACTAGGTACAGTAGCTACGCCGAGATTTCTGGAGGGAACCATGACAATGACTGAGTTAAAGCACCTATACCATCAGAACTTGTTAGCCGAGGCGATCATAGAACCGTCTTCTTCTGATGAAGGTTGGATTGTTGAGTTTCGCCACAAGCAGGGCGGTTTTCTTATGTTAACTGATATTCATGGTGCTGAATGTCAGTATAACGATCTTGATAAAGCGTCTAAGTCTGCCTTGGCCGTTGGCTTTACTGAAGTTCGAATTGAAGCTAAGTAATCCTTTCTCTTCTTCCAAAAAGTTATAAAACATTCATATCTATTCTTTCTTGTTATTAAGGTGGTTGGTTAATCTATCGTCACGCAATGATTAGGGATGTCGTGACAATGTCTTCAAATGTAAAACAGTCATCAAATGGCAATACACAACCACAAGAGCTACCTAATGTAGCTGCACCATTAAATGACCAACAGATCTCACAACTTCAACAAGCTTCGAGTAATTTATCTTCCAACCAACTTGCTTGGGTGAGTGGATACTTTTGGGGGTTGAGTCAAGCGCAAGCTCCTACTCAGCTGACCCCTGTAGCAAATGCAGTGAATACAGCAACAGCTTCCGTACCCGCTGGAAAACTGTCAATTATCTTTGCTTCACAAACTGGTAATGCGAAAGGTGTTGCGGAAGAGTTGAAACAAGAAGCGAGCACTTTAGGTATTGATGTCGAGCTGTTTGATGCGAGTGACTACAAAGGTAAAAACCTAGCAAAAGAAACGCACGTTATTATCGTTGCTTCGACTAATGGAGAGGGTGAAGCGCCTGACAATGCTATTGAGCTGCATGAATTTCTACAGTCCAAAAAAGCACCAAAGCTTCCAAACTTAAAATATGGTGTGATTGGTTTAGGTGATTCAAGTTACGAGTTCTTCTGCCAAACAGGTAAAGACTTTGATTCTTTCTTAGCGAAGCTGGGGGCAACCTCATTTATTGACCGAATTGACTGTGATGTCGACTATGATGCGCCAGCTGGAGAGTGGCGTGCGAATGCTTTAGAAAAAATAAAAGCTGACCTCGCATCTCAAGCAGCAGAGGTTGTAACGCTGCCGGTTGCTAATAATACCGCTGCGGTAACCTACACCAAAAAGAACCCATACACAGCTACGTTACTTACTAGTCAAAAAATCACCGGACGCGATTCTGGCAAGGATGTTCGTCATATCGAAATAGATTTAGAAGGCTCAGGTCTCACGTATCAACCAGGCGATGCTCTAGGTGTATGGTTTGAAAATAACAGTCAATTGGTTGATGCGCTGCTAGCACAAGCTGGTTTGTCAGGCATTGAAAGTGTCGATGTTGACGGTGAAAGTCTGTCCCTTCGTTCTGCGCTGATTCGCCATTATGAAATTACTGCTGCGAACCCTCAATTGGTTAGCCAGTACGCTGAGCTTTCCAGCAGCAAAAAGCTGCTTAAGTTAGTCGAAGACAAAGATAAGCTGCGAGAGTACGCGGGACGTACTCAGGTATTAGACGTATTTAAAGAGAAGAAAACCAAACTTGAAGCATCACAGTTACTGTCATTGCTACGTCGTCTAACTCCTCGCCTTTACTCTATTGCTTCTAGTCAAGAAGAAGTGGATGAAGAAGTGCATCTAACAGTTGGGCTGGTGGAGTATTCTGCTGGTGAGGAGAATCGCTACGGTGGTGCTTCGTACTTCTTGTCTCGTGATCTAGAAGAAGGCGCAGAAGTAAAAGTATTTGTTGAACACAACAACAACTTTAAGTTGCCAGAAAATGGAAATACCCCAGTTATTATGATCGGCCCAGGCACAGGTATTGCGCCATTCAGAAGTTTTATTCAACAGCGTGATAATCAGGGTGATAGTGGTAAAAACTGGCTGTTTTTTGGAGATCGTACCTTCACACAAGATTTCCTTTATCAAGTCGAATGGCAAAAATACCTTAAGTCGGGTGTCTTAAGTCGTTTAGATGTGGCGTTTAGCCGAGATCAACATGAGAAAGTCTATGTGCAACACCGCCTATTAGAGCAAGGTGAACAAGTGTGGCAATGGCTTGAAGAGGGGGCACATATCTATGTATGTGGTGATGCGAACTATATGGCTAAGGATGTACACAACGCACTGCTAGAGATTACTAAGGTGCATGGTGGAAAATCACTGGAGCAAGCCGAAGAATTTGTCAGCGAACTAAGAAAAGCAAAACGTTATCAGAAGGATGTGTACTAATGAGCAAGCAATCAGCGACTATTCAAGAAGTATTAGGTCAAGAATTAGGACCGCTATCTGATAACGAACGCCTGAAACGCGAAAGTAACCTGCTTCGCGGTACGATCGAAACGGATCTGCAAGATCAAATAACGGGCGGCTTTACAGCGGATAATTTCCAGTTGATACGATTCCACGGTATGTATCAGCAAGATGACCGTGATATTCGAAATGAGCGAGCTAAGCAAAAGCTCGAACCTCTGCATAACGTCATGCTACGAGCAAGAATGCCGGGTGGTGTTATAACGCCAATACAGTGGCTTGCCATTGATAAATTTGCAACAGAGCATTCTCTTTATGGCAGCATTCGTCTGACTACTCGTCAAACGTTCCAGTTCCATGGTGTATTGAAGCCGAACATTAAGTTGATGCACCAAACCCTGAACTCTATTGGTATTGACTCAATTGCTACAGCCGGAGATGTAAACCGAAATGTCTTGTGTACGACTAACCCTGTTGAGTCTGAGTTACATCAAGAAGCGTATGAGTGGGCGACTAAAATCAGTGAACATTTACTACCCAAGACTAAAGCCTATGCTGAGATCTGGTTGAACGGTGAAAAAGTAGAAACAACGCAAGAAGATGAACCGATTCTAGGTAAGAACTATTTGCCTCGTAAGTTCAAAACCACCGTCGTGATACCACCGCAAAATGATGTAGACGTTCACGCTAATGACTTGAACTTTGTTGCTATCGCAGAAGAGGGCAAGCTTGTCGGCTTTAATGTGCTGGTGGGTGGCGGCTTAGCGATGACACATGGTGACATCAGTACTTATCCAAGAAGAGCAGATGATTTCGGTTTTGTACCACTTGATAAAACTCTTGAAGTGGCTGCTTCAGTGGTGACGACACAAAGAGACTGGGGTAACCGTTCTAACCGTAAAAATGCCAAAACCAAATATACATTGGATCGTGTAGGTATTGATGTCTTTAAAGCAGAAGTAGAAAAGCGCGCTGGCATCAAGTTTGAGCAAAGTAAACCTTATGAGTTCACAGAGCGTGGCGATAGGATTGGTTGGGTTGAAGGTATTGATGGTAAGCACCATCTAACGCTATTTATTGAAAATGGACGTCTACTAGATTTTCCGGATAAACCGTTAAAGAGCGGCATCGCAAAGATCGCTGAAATTCATAAAGGCGATTTTCGAATGACGGCCAATCAAAATCTTATTGTGGCTAAAGTATCCAAATCCAACAAAGCCAAGATAGAAAAGATAGCGCGTGAACATGGCTTGATGGATGACACAGTATCAGAGCAGCGCAAAAACTCGATGGCTTGTGTTGCTTTCCCTACGTGTCCTCTTGCGATGGCAGAAGCTGAACGTTTTTTACCAAGCTTTGTTACTGATGTGGAAACTATCTTGGATAAACATCAGATCGATAAGGAAGAGAGCATTATCTTACGAGTCACTGGATGCCCTAATGGTTGCGGACGAGCAATGTTGGCTGAAATAGGGCTGGTGGGTAAGGCTCCGGGTCGTTATAACCTGCATTTAGGTGGTAACAAAGCAGGGACTCGTGTTCCTAAGATGTATAAAGAGAACATCACCGAAGCGCAAATCCTAGAAGATATCGATTCGTTAGTTGGTCAGTGGGCAGAACAACGAGAAAGTGGTGAGGCCTTCGGAGACTTTGTCATTCGAGCGGGCATCATTCAAGAAGTGAAAGTATCGAAAAGGGACTTCTATGCTTAAACTCCAAGAGCACTCAACATTAAAAGATTTACTTTCGCTCACCAAAACCGAACAGATCCTAAAACTGGCGGAGCTTAATGCAGAACTGGAACAGCTCAATGCAGAGCAAAGAGTTCGCTGGGCGTTTGAAAATCTACCTGGACAGCATATCTTAAGCTCGAGTTTTGGTATGCAAGCTGCGGTTATGCTTCATGTGGTTAGTCTGGTTCGTTCGGAAACTCCTATCGTGTTAACAGATACGGGTTACTTATTTCCTGAAACCTATCAATTTATTGATGCGCTTAAGGAGAAGTTAAACTTAAACCTACATATATATAGAGCAGAGTTGTCACCGCAATGGCAAGAGGTAAGATACGGAAAACTGTGGGAACAAGGTCTTGAGGGAATCAAACGTTACAACCAAATGAATAAAGTGGAGCCGATGAGGAGGGCTTTAGAGGATTTGGGTGTTCAGACTTGGTTTTCAGGATTGAGAAGAGAGCAGTCGGAGAGTCGAGCTAACTTGCCCGTACTAGCTATTCAAAATGGCAGATTTAAGTTTCTTCCTATTATAGATTGGAGTGACGACCAGATTGATACTTATTTATCGGAACATGGCTTGAGTTACCATCCGTTGAAAGACCAAGGGTATCTTTCTATTGGTGATACCCATTCGACGGAAAAGTGGAAGCCAGGAATGAAGATAGAAGAAACTCGCTTTAGCGGCTTAAAACGAGAATGTGGTTTACATGAAGATGACGTCGAACAAGATGGTTCAGGAATCTAGAGTAAATCGGTTATTAAAAAAGGAGGGGAAACCCTCCTTTTTTAATAACTCTGTGGATAACTTGTAATTAAAATAAGGATAAAGTGGGATAAATAAAGCTTTGAATGAAAAAGAAACGCTTAGTCGTTATTTTTGTATTTTTTCCTAAAAAACGCTTGCCAATGTGATCCGGATCTCTATAATGCGTCCTCACTGAC